>JBFLZR010000001.1 GCA_040756055.1 Candidatus Zixiibacteriota bacterium | reverse complement strand
GTGTATAATATAGTGGTTGATGACGAGAAACCGGGGCAGCCGGGGACGCCGGTCGACAGGTCGGAGACGGAGTCATCGGGGGGCGGTTCGGGCGATGTTGTGCTTGAGGGTCAGCCGGGGTCGGGGAGTACGATCGTGTACAAGTTTCTGTATTATCATCTGGATCATCTGGGTACGCCGATGGCGGTGACTGACGGCGCGAAAGACATCGTGTGGAGCAGTGATTATTATCCGTTTGGGTCGCTTTACGATGAGCAGGTGGTGCAGAGCAACGAGTTGCGGTTCCCGGGTCAGTATCATGATCGTGAGAGTGATTTGTATTATAATTGGCACCGGTATTACGAGCCGAAGTTGGGGCGGTATGTGAGTGCGGATAGACTGGGTCATATGTATTTCGGGTTGACGCCATACACGTATGTCGCGAACTCTCCTCTGATGTATCTGGATATAGAGGGGGATAGCATACGTATACCAGAGGGTAGTCCAGGGTACGAGTTCACCAGTAATTGGTTACAGATGGTAAGGGCAGGCGAATGCGGTGAGGAGTTTGCTAGGTACGTATCAGTGGTGGATGCTGCGCCTTACGACGTCTACTTATCGGGAGGAGAGCTTGGGGGGGACCGGTATGGGCAGTATCAGCCAATGTTTGACGAACAATTCAATCAGACGGACTCATATGCGACGGTTGACATCTACGAGATTTTCAGGAGGGCTAGAATGAAGGGAGCCAAAGACGAGATCTCTCGGGTAGGGGGGACAATAATGCACGAGATTTGGCACGCATACTGGATGGTAACGCACCCCGAGGTACACGCATTAAACTACAGAAAAGCGCGGGAGAAAACGGGCATTGGCGAGGGTCTTGCGCGATTAATGAAAAGTATGTGGATGAAGGAGTGCGGGAAGCGGTACGAAGAAAGAATGTGCGAGTAAAGCAAGTAATCATGAGGATTTGCTAACTAAAATGATTGTGAGCAAAGAGTCCCTGACGGAGGATGTGCTCTATCGGCTAACACGAGGAGGATTCAAATGAGATTTGTACTTGTCTTTGTAACAATGGCCTTACTCTGCAACGAGACCACTGACTCGGTGGTTATGGGATTCCTTTCGTCGATTGACCCGAAGTTTGAAAACCGAAGGACTTTTGCTTCCGCGACGGTGGATCAGCCTTTTTTTGAGGACGTCGTCTTCGTGGATATAGATACTTTTGTCACATTTATCCATCCGACTCCACGCTCCGAAATACCTCTGCGAATCGGCATTGACAAAGCTGCCAATGTCTATCGCCTGTTCGGTTTTGACACGAACCAGTACAACGATATTATAGCCTCTGAGCCACTTTCCCTAGGTGCGGATCAGATTCGTCCTTACGGAGAATTCTATCTCGATCTGACGCAGCTGTGGGACCCGTTCGACTATATGTTCATCGCGAGCATAGAATCCTTCATTGCTGAGAATCGTAGGAGGATGGTTGAGGCGGAATCGGGTGATTCTGGCTACGATTGTGATCGTTGTCCAAAATGGGATGAGCTTGAGGCGCAGATACGGGCTATGTTGGCAGGTGTTGTACTGGACAGCGTGGTTTGGAGCGAGAAGGATTCGGTCTATGAGGCTGAGTACATTGCATGGGGCGAGACTACCGGTGCCTTGCGGTATTTCAGACTCATGGTCCATCCGAATGGCAGATGCGTTATCGCCAGGGATTCTTTGTGGTCGGAGTCATTTGGGTACTATTACAAGTATCAAATGTAGGAAAATGTCGAAACCTACCCGCCATTGGCTGGAGACCTGATAAGTTACGAAACGGCTGCATTCGGCTATGACGCCCATTGACAACCTCGCATACCGGGGAGAGCAAGAAGATGGTGATGGTTAAGTAGAGCCACGATAGCTGTCAGGTGAGGACACCCGACAGCACGAAACGACTGGTTCGGTGGTGTCAGGTGTCCCCACCTGACACCACCCGATGAGGATAGACTATGCCCAGGCGGGGAAGAAACTCTCTGCTAAATCAAAAAGTCTTCTTTGTGACCACCACGGTTGACGGCTGGAAATCCGTCTTCAGAGAACGAGTGAGGCAGCAAGCGTTGCTGAACACAATCGTGTCTTTGATCGCCAACTATGATGCGCGACTATACGGATATGTGATCATGCCCAGCCACTTTCATCTGCTTATCAGAGTTGAGGGCGGAGGGCCGATGCTACGCAGGTCATGAAAGACATAAAGTCAATCTCGTCGAGAGAAGTGCTCAAACTTGCCGGCGAGTCCTGGATGGCCCGATTTGACGACGTAGCTATATACAGCGAGTCTCAGTTTTCAACAAAACTGAACTATATCCATAACAATCCCGTCAAAGCTGGATTGGTGAGTAAACCGGAAGATTACGGGTATTCTTCCGCACGAGCGTGGTTAAATGGGGTTGACGATGGTTGCGTTTGTACGGCTTTATTTGAGAGAACTGATAGATGCACAGATAGCTTCTCCAGGCGGGTTCCTAATCGAACCCGCCTTTTTCTTGTAGGGCAGTGACCCCTGTTTCCCAATCCGCCTGTGGCGGGCCCGGCAGGGTTTTCGCCGAAGGCGGAAAGGTCCTGCCATCTTCTGTAATCTCGCACCACAAAGAGACGGCTACCCAACTGATTGCTGTTGGATCCTTACCCACAAGCAGACAGCCGCCTCTATACCCAAACTAAACGAACCCGACAACCTAAACTTGACAAATTACTCCTCATCTTCTTCATTGAGGTAACGCCTATAGAGCGGGAGGTGTACGTGCGACGATTTCCGAGATGTATGATGATAGCTGCCCCGGCGCAGCAATTAGACCGCAAGCGGAGGGATTACCGGCTTGAAAGGTATGAGGGAAATGAAAGACGATAGAGCGGCTCTATTGGACAGCTACTTAGAGCACGAGAAGTGGCCCGAGGCGAGAGGCATCATCCGTGATCTACTGAGAAAACAACCAGATAGCCACTGGCTGTTGACAAATCTTGCCCTGACATATTACGAGCAACGAAAATATGCTAAGGCGCTCGAGATCTCTAAGGCTGCGCTCAAGACGACGCCCAATTGCCCACTGGTTCTCTGGAACCACGCGGGAACTCTTGAAATGCTTGGCAGGAGAGCGCGGGCTATTCAAATTTACAGAACCCTGATCCAACGAGGCTCTCGTAGACGCAGCTATGGGAATTGTTGGGAAAGCGCCCGGTGGACGGAATCGCTGGTGAATGATTGCCGATATCGATTGGCGCTATGCTATCGGGACCTCGGGCGCAAGAATACCGCATCCCGTTACTTTGGGGAACATTTACGTAGAAGACGCCCGGGTGTACCGAGTATCTACTCTCGAAAGGAAGTTCTGGAAAAGTTGAATCAACTCCGATCATCCTGAGCTCAGTAGACCGGGGGTGGCACACCCCCTGGGCGAGTTTCAGGTCAGTACCAAATTGAGAGGACCCCACCGCCTGCCATCGGCGGGTGGGTTACCGGTTTTGTGCACTTGTGATTGACGCGCAGTATCGCAGTAGGTTACTTGTGAGCAGACGAGAGGACATGTCAGATGAGCTTACTAAAACCGTTAGACCAAAAGACGATTGAGGCGGACCCTCGCTACGCTCGGGCCGACGAGTTCATGCGCTCCTTTGAACCACTTGACAATCGCTCATATGAATGGGTATATGAGTACGCGATCCGCACGTTCGAAATGGCCGATAGGAGCCTTGATACCCTCGATGCCAAAGCGGAAAGCATGGTGCGCTACTTAGGTCCGGGGTCGGGAATCTTGGGCGTCGGGTTGGCGTCTCTTGCAGCATCTGAAATATCGGTGAGAAAACCGGAACTAGTGATCGTTGCGTTCGGCGTGATGTGCATCTTGGCCGCTATTCTCGCTGCCTTCCGTGCGCTGCTGCCACACCCGCACACGTTCGGCGCGTCAGTACAAGACGCGACCAAAGTGGCAGGTCACTACGACGACCGGGATAAGTGCCTAGGCTACTGCGCCGCAGGTTTGGGCGTGTCGATCGCAGTGCTACGGATCGTTTCTGAGAAGAAGGCCCAGCAATTGCGCTGGTGCCACGGCCTATTTTTTGCCGGAATCGCTGCCTTTCTGATTGCCGGTGCTTGGGCGATTGCCAGTCGAGTCTGGTGTTAGTCCCTTCTCAGCCCACTCTTGGCTAATGATTGGCTTTCTACTGGGCTTGGGGACCGGTTGTTGCGGCAGCGGCGTTGGCTGCTGGCTCTGGTTAGAATCCTGCTGTTTACTGTCGTCTTTCGGCATGAGTCACACTCCTTACTCGTTTCGATGAGTTTAGACCTTCAATTTCTGATTTAATATTTAAAATCGCACCACGCCTGTCAATCACATATTAAAGGTAGCTGTCAGGCGAGGACACCTGACAGCACGTGACCCCGACATCCTGTACGCGCCCTGTCCCCCCCCAAACTCCCATTGACCACTAGCCCGCTTCCCCCTAATTTCGCGCGCGGCAGATATCCTCATCTGCCCCTTGACGCACAAGACCTGTGTAGGGCGAACCCGTCTTCGAACCCGCCTTTTTCCTGTAGGTCTCGACTATTCTGTTCGGTCAGGTCTTGATTCGGCCAGCGGAATTGTAACCTGACCGCATCTCTTCTGACGGCCGAATGCCCCACCCTTTGCGTGGGTTTCCGAGCACAGATGTGAAAAAGCCCCCACAGATGCGGGGGCTTTCCTCAAAATGTCAGCTCGTCAAGACGCCGCTGTTAGTTTCTTACCGATGTGATCGTAGACATGCTTCAGCTCCAGTCTTGGACTAAATTCAACGAAGGCGGTATCTTCGTCAACCCGAACGGTGTGCCCGGCGGGCCAGTAGAACATCTCACCCGCTTTGCAGACTTCCGTGGTTCCATCAGCATAGTGAACATGAATTGCCCCTTTGAGCATATAGCCCCAATGCGGGCACTGGCACTTATCACCGGGTAGACCCTTAAGCAGTGGCGTGGCATCCGCACCAGCCGCCAACTCAACATAGGCCATAGCCATGTCTTCAGCTTCAGAAACACGGAATTTTGCGACCGGCAATTCCAAGGCCATTGGCATCTCTTCTTTGCGTAACTTCAAATCATTATCTCCTTGTTAGTTGACCTCGTTGCGGCTATCGCGACCCGGCGGCTCCCGGAAGGCCAGTGATTTCCGGTCAACCAGCAAAGACCAATGACTTCGGGGAGAATGTCGCGCATATATATGGACTGAACAACTCCATGTATCATTTGTTCCGGACCAAGGCTGGCAACCCCATACACTAGCCTGGGTGCCCCACAGCTTGGGGTTTGTTGATAAAGCATCCTTTTGCGTCATTGCGAGCGACCTAAGGGAGCGCGGCAATCCCATGGTTGGGTAGCCCCGGTAAATCGGCGTTCCGGACGAGCGTAGCAAGGCGTAAACTCGACTCTCTACATCCCCCCCCGCAAACTCCCGTTGACGCTGTGAGCCGCGCCCCCTATATTCCGCCTCAATGGAATTCCTCGGCGAAATAGCGGCCATCACCACCGCCATCTGCTGGGCCTTTACATCGATCTTCTTCACCCAGGCCGGGCGGATTATCGGCTCGTTCAACGTAAACAAAATACGCCTCATCATGGCGGTCACCATCTACTGCGTCGCCCTGCTCATCACCACCGGAAGAATCCTCCCCGCCAATCTGACCTCACAACAATATTTCTGGCTGGGGCTCTCCGGTGTGGTGGGACTGGTCATCGGCGATGGCGCCGGGTTCAAGGCGATGGTCATGATTGGCCCGCGCCTGATGATGCTCATCTACTCCAGCGCGCCAATCTTCGCGACTATACTGGGTTGGCTCTGGTTGGGCGAAAAACTCGGGCCCTACGACCTTCTGGGTATCGCCCTGACAATATTCGGTATCAGTTGGGTGGTGCTCGAAAGAAAGAACCGTAGCAGCAACTATGTACAGCAGGGGCACCCGGATTCCGGTAATCTCGCCAGAGGGGTGATTCTCGGTATAATCGCCGGGATGGGTCAGGGGACGGGACTGGTCATCGCCAAGTATGGCATGCTGAGCGCCGGAGAGTCGGTCCCGGCAATGCCGGCGGCGTTTATCCGGATGCTGGCGGCGATGGCGGTTATTTGGTTGATCTCCGGTCTTCGCGGCAGGATCCCCGATACAATCAAGGCTGTCAAAAACGCGAAGGCGATGGCGTTCAGTTTTGGCGGGGCGATGTTCGGGCCGTTTATGGGGGTGTGGATGTCGCTGGTGGCGGTGCAGTATATAGAAGCAGGGATAGCCGCAACTCTGAATTCGACTACCCCTATCTGGATAATTCCGTTCGTTATTTTCTTTTACAAAGAGAAAGTCTCTCTACGTGCCTGGCTGGGTGCAGTTATCACTGTTGGCGGCATTACTTTGCTCATGCTCAACTGAGCGAGCGCCGGCCTTCTTCTCTCAAGTAGCCATCCCGATTTCAACTTCAAACCACGCCCAGCAGTAAAGCAGCGTGATGATACCCTTTACATCGGGCGCCCAGTCCATCCCCAGCATAAACATGTAGCACAACAGGGTGAGACCGAAGAATATCTTCACCATAGCGCTCCGGGTGTCAATTCTCAGGAAATTGAAAATCCCGAGCACGATAAAGAGCATGATCAGCGCCGGAGCAAGAATATATATGGCCCAGTTCCAGACCGTGAATCTGGCCATCACCGTAGCCATCGGGCTGTCAATCGGAAGATACCACAGGACGAAACCGTGAACGGCGCCGAAAAACAGAGCCAGCGGGAAATACATGAAGCCTTCGTAATGCTCTTTCTTGACTTCCCGAATAGCCACCATCAGAAAGAACAGCGCCGCCGCCAGAAGGGTGCTCAGGTAGAGAGCCGAGTTGCTGCTAAGCATCATTTCAATATTGCGTTCCATTTTGTTTACCTCGATTAAGTCTTTCCAATAGGTACTTTACATGACCCTATACAGAATGCAGCGTGCCAATTCCGGCGAATTCGCAGGTCGCCGCATTAAGTTGTTGAATTACAACAGGAAAGGTCACGATGTCAGGGTTTTGACGGCAAAACAGGTGTGATGGGAGCTTATTGAGATTAGGCAACGGTTTGCATTGCTTTTACAAAAAAAAGAAGGCCCGTCTCTTGCGAAACGGGCCTTTTGAGAACTTGTGTATCTTTATTGTCTAAATGTCAACTCCATCAACATCGGTGGTCGGTTTGGTCAGAACCTCCATCGTTTCCGTAATCTGCTCGGGGTCTTTGTGTTTGAGCTTGCCCTTGTACTTTTTGAGCTGGGCCTTTACTTTGTCAACGGCCTGAGCAATCGAATTGTACATATCATCGGTGTCGGCCGTGCCGGTAAGCACGTCCTTATAAACCTTCACTTTCAATTCGGCGAGACGCCGGTGTCTTTCGGTGTCGAGAACCAGTTCAGCGGAGATGATATTTTCGAAATACCGGGTCAGCCCCTCCATCTCGCTTTCCGCTGTTGCTTTCATTTCATCTGTCAGATCAAAATGACGAGCAGATATTTTCTTTAGCATGGCCGTTCTCCTTTCCATGCAATGTTTGTATTGTGGTTAACTGCCAATGTAGCTCCAAAGAAGCACTTAAATCTCATATCAACTGGTGAAATCCGATGCGGCTTTGTGCCCGCTTTGATTTGGTCTGCGTATCCCTCCCGTAAAACATAGTACGTGTGTGAAGACATTTATGTAAGCGCCCCCTCAAAACTAACTGCCATATTTCGTAGTCCCCTCAGAAGCACCATCCCATGGTTTTACGATCTGCGTTTACCTCTAACCTTTATACACTTCAGGTTTCAGCTACGCGCTTTCTTAATCGTGCGGGCTGGATTTTCAGCTCCTCGCGGTATTTCGTAACGGTCCTGCGCGCGAGCTTAATCCCCTCACCGTTGAGCATCCGGTAAATCTCCTGATCCGACAGCGGCTTATCCGGCGGCTCCGCCTTGATAATCTCCTCGATCCGCTGCTTGACCGACCGCTTGGACATATCCTCACCATCAGCCATCGATATACCGGAATTGAAGAAGTATTTTATCTCGTAGACACCAAACGGCGTCTGAACATACTTGCCGTTCGAAACGCGGCTGATAGTCGCCACGTTCATATTAACTTTCTGCGCGATCTGTTCCATGATCATCGGTTTGAGAAACGCCGGACCCTGCTCGAAAAACTCGCTCTGCTCTTCGATAATCGCCTCCATGACATTGATCATGGTGGTGCGGCGCTGATTGATGGCGTTCAGCAGCCAGCGAGCCTGCTCGAGCTTCTGCTTGATATACTGCTTGGTGTCTTTGCTGGAGTTGTTTCCCCGACGAATCAGCTCTTTGTAGCCGGCGTTGATACGAAGCCTCGGCATGTAGCTGTCGTTGTGG
Source organism: Candidatus Zixiibacteriota bacterium (assembly GCA_040756055.1). Taxonomy (NCBI): domain Bacteria; kingdom Pseudomonadati; phylum Candidatus Zixiibacteriota; species Candidatus Zixiibacteriota bacterium. The sequence goes on along the minus strand of JBFLZR010000001.1, from coordinate 738,569 downwards.
AACACCACGTACTCATCACCATACCGCTCGACAACCAGATCCGGTATCACCGGCATAGCGCCGCTGTCGAACCGCCCGTGCGTCGGCGTCGGAGAAAGCTGCTTGATGACATTCATCGCCTGCTGCGCCTTCTCCACCGATACATTCATCAGCTTGGCGACCTGAAGTATCGATTTGCGATCCAGTTCATGAATATGCTCATCGACAATCCGATACGCCAGACTCCCCTCAAGACCTTTTTCTTCAAGCTGGCGCATGAGTGACTCGCGCAGATCGCGCGCACCCACACCGGTCGGATCGAACCGCTGAATAATCTTCAGCACCGCTTCGATCTTCGAAGCATCAAGATCCAACTCGGCCGCCATCTCGGGGACGCTGATAGTGAGATAACCCTCGGGTGAGATATTCCCGATGATATACTCGCCGATCAGGTTCTCTTCTTCGGATAATTTCAGAAGTGATAATTGTTCGGCAAGGTGCGCGTAGAGGCTCGGCTCCGTGTTGCCGGCGGACTCGAATGGCGTGTCTCTCTCCTCGCGCTGCTCACGGACCTTGTAGCCCTCCTCATCATCGAAAAGAAACTCCTCCCACTCGAACTTGTCTTCCTTCTCTTTGTCTTTCTCGGCTTCGGCAACCTCGAACTCGGATTCCTGCTCTTCCGGCTTCTCCTGTTCAAGATCGAGCTCTTCGATCTCCTCGAGCAAAGGATTGATCGCCAGCTCGTGACGAATGGTCTGCTCCAATTTCAGAATGGGCATCTGAAGCATCTTCAGCGACTGAATAAGCTGAGGAGCAAGCGTTTGCTTTAATCTGAGCTGGAGTCCTAATTTCATGTTAGTTCCCGAAAGGTCCCTGTTTCCGTGTGGTCAATAAAGTTGCCGTTCTTTACTTTCAAGTATCGGTAACAGCCGCCGTAGGTTTATATATACCAGTAAGTTCGTTCATATATTAAACAGTTGCCGCTACCTAATTGAGCTTGAATTTTTCCCCCAGATAAATCTTTCTTGCCTCCGCGTCATTGGCCAGAAACTCCGAGGTTCCCGCCTTGAGTATCTTGCCGTCGCACATGATATAAGCCCGGTCGCAGATCGACAATGTCTCGCGCACATTGTGGTCGGTTATCAGCACCCCCAAACCACGCTCAACCAACCGACCGATAATCTTCTGAATATCCTCCACCGCGATCGGGTCTATCCCCGCAAACGGTTCATCGAGGAGAATGAATTTCGGGTCGTTCACCAACGCCCTCGTTATCTCCACCCGTCGACGCTCCCCGCCCGAAAGGGTATACGCCTTGCTCTTGCGCAGGTGGGAGATATCGAGTTCATTAAGCAGCTCCTCAAGCCTCTCGCGGCGCTCCTTGCGCTTCATTCTGCGGAACTGGAGAATCGACATGATGTTCTCTTCCACCGTCATCTTGCGAAAAACCGAGGCTTCCTGCGCCAGGTAACCAATTCCCAGAGTGGCCCGGCGATACATTGGCAGATGGCTCAAATTGCGGTCACCAAGAAATACATCGCCGCCATCGGGGCGGATAAAACCGATAATCATGTAAAAAGTGGTAGTCTTGCCGGCCCCGTTAGGTCCAAGCAGGCCAACAACTTCGCCCGGATTAACAACAATGGAAACCTCGTCAACCACGGCCCGTTTGCGATAGTATTTACGCAGGTTCTTCGATTCCAACGTTGTCATATATATAATATACGCCAGTGGGCGATTTGATTCAATATTTTTCAGCTATTTAGCACACATTTTGCTGGCAATCAACAAATAATTTCTTGATAAATCCGAAAAATGTCTCAATGTTTACCCTCTGACAGTCCGAACTTCTATGATTGGGTGCCCCATCCCGCCCTCGGCGGGACTGCGGGCTTGGACAGTCGAAGTGTCAGGTCACAATTCCACTCCGCGAAATCAAGACCTGACACAACATACAAGTGGTGCCCCACCCTTTGGGCTGTAATTCTCGCTCGGGTGCGGGTGCCCCACAGCCTGCTATGGGTTCAGAGAGAGGTGCCCCATCCCGCCCTCGGCGGGACTGCGGGTTCAGACAGAGGTGCCACACTCTCTGGGTGGGCCAGTAAAGAAAGTAGCAAATGACCGATTCCAATAAATCCATACTCGTCACCGGCGGAGCCGGTTATATCGGCTCGGTCCTGACCGGACTGCTCCTCAACCGCGGCTACAAAGTACGCGTGATCGATAAACTCAAGTTCGGCGGCGCCTCCCTGATTCCCTATTTGCCCCACCCCAAATTCGAGTTCATCACCGGCGACATCTGCCGGCAAGATGACCTCAAGCCCGCCCTGGAACATATCGATGCTGTCGTGCACCTGGCCGCCGTTGTCGGCGACCCGGCCTGCGCGAAATTCCCCGAAGAAGCCGAAAGGACCAACAAAGACGGATCCGAACTTCTCGCCCGCCTCGCTATCAAAGAAGGTGTCGAGAGGTTTGTCTTCGCCTCGACATGCAGCAATTATGGCAAGATGGATGACCCCGATGGGTTTGTCGATGAATCCAGTCCGCTTCGCCCGGTCTCACTCTACGCCGAACTCAAGGTCGGTTTCGAACAGTACCTGATGAAGCTCATCCAGAAAGGCTTCACGCCGGTCATTCTCAGGTTCGCCACGGCCTATGGTTTGTCGCCCCGTCCGCGCTTCGACCTCACTGTCAACGAATTCACCCGCGACCTCGCCCTCGGCAAGAAGCTCGAAATCTATGGCGAAAAATTCTGGCGTCCCTATTGCCACACTATCGATCTCGCGCGCGCTGTCATCGCCGCTCTCGATGCTGCCTCCGACAAAGTATCCAAGAAAGCGTTCAACGTGGGTAGTACATCGGAGAACTATCAGAAAAAGACGCTGGCTAAAATGATCCTCAAAGAGCTTCCCGACGCCAAAGACCTCGTCAGCTATGTTCACCGAGATGAGGACCCGCGCGATTACCGCGTGAATTTCGAGCGGATCAAAACCGACCTCGCCTTCGAGACGACAAAAACCGTCCCCGATGGTATCAAAGAGCTTGTGTTCGCCATCAAATCCGGTTTGATTGATAATCCCGATAGCCCCGCTTACCGAAACCTTTGAGGAGCGCCAGTACCGCGATGCAAGCTGTCATACTCGCCGGAGGAAAAGGCACCCGCCTTCAACCCTACACAACCGAGATTCCCAAACCGCTCGTCCCGCTGGGCGGCAAACCGATTATAGAGATTCTTCTGGGACGGATGAAAAAGCACGGTGTTACCGATGTTGTCATATCGGTCAACCATCTGGCGCATCTGATCGCGGCGGTGCTCGATGATGGCAAACGGTTGGGGCTGAACATAACCTACTCGCTCGAAGACCAGCCGCTTTCGACTGTCGCGCCGCTGAAACTGATCAAGAGGCTCGATGATAATTTTATCGTGGCTAACGGCGATATTCTCACGGATCTGGATTTCAAGACGCTCTACGATTATCATCTCAAGAACGGCGCGGTGTTGACTGTTGCCACGCATCGGCGGTTGAACAAAATCGACTATGGTGTTATCAAGGCGGGGCCTGACCGGATGGTGACCGCTTTTGAGGAGAAGCCGGTTTATGATTTCACGGTGTCGATGGGGGTGTATGTTTTTTCGCGCGAGGTTTTGAAGTTTGTCCCCGATGGTGAGCCGTTCGGGTTTGATCATTTGATGTTGAAGTTGCTTGACCAGAAGCAGCGGATCGCGACATATCCTTTTGATGGTTACTGGATGGACATTGGCCGCCCCGACGATTACGACCAGGCCAAACTCGACATCCAATCCAACCCCGGCTTGTCAGAGTAATCTTCCTTCTTCGGCACCCCACCCGCTTGCGGCGGAATTAATCTTCCGCTTGCGATGGGATTAATCTTGTAGGTCGAAATCCCCTGCCCGACAGGGTTCGTCGCCAGACGAAGGTTTCGACACCAATCTACCCCACATAAACCTCTTCATTATGCCACCGAAGGAATTCCTTGTCGGGATGGTCACCGGGATCATCGGGAAGATTCTGTATAAAGTTACCATGAAGAGGATAATACAGCTTCCCGTTATTGAATTCTTCTCTGATGCGACGACTGACTTCCACGCGATAATCCGGCGTAACAGTCATATATCCCTTGTCAAAAAGGATATGAAGGTCTGATCGCAGCAGAAGACCATTGTCAGTGCGATTCGGCCCCTCTTGTGAGAGCGGTTTGATGTGTGAGGCCTGCAGAACGGGTAGCGTTCTTTCGCCCGTTATGGAGCATCTGCGATGGTACGCATCAGTCACCAATATCCGAAATGCGCCCTGCCCGAGACGTGCCCTTGTGAGATATTCCTGACCATACGCCGGCGTTTCCGGAAGCGCGAGGCTGGTCTGTCCAATGCCGGGCTGCTCAATGCGCAACTGAATTATCTTTTCCTCGACCTGCTTCCAGAGCTCGCGGCCATCGGTTTCGGTCGTGTTATACTTCTTGCCACTCACAATATTCGATTTCCAACTGGCAGGAATTTTGATCCAAAGGTCGCGAGGGAAAAAGAACGGTTCGTTGAGTATGATACATCCTATCTCCGGATTGAAACCGATATTTGGCCTGTGACCCTGAATGAGACTGCGCAATGACTGAATGTCTGGGGCGCCGTTTTTGCTGTGGAATGCATCCCAGGCAAGCGTGAGAGGGAGAGTGTACGAACGTACGAAGAACCCTCCGCCTACTATAAAATCCAACGGGCTGTGCAGTTTAAAGAGAAATGGGGCACCGGTATCTATGACGCCGAAGGTCTTGCCGCTCGGCCTCCAGAAGTTGACTTCATCCGGTTTCAGGTCAGCCAGAAAGCCAAACCAGTTGTTATCTGTAACCCCTACCCAGAACTTCATAGCTTATGAACAAATACTCCATCCAACATGCTCAGTCAATATCAAAGTGAAAGGCCATGAGGCAGTATCACACCAAGCGGGGAATACCCAAGCTAGTTAAATATTCAAAAGTGTGATCATAATACTCCGGGCTGCGCGTCGGATCCTCTGCGTCCCCATGAGGAACGAATATCACCATTCCTTGACGCGCACGAGTCAGAAGGACACGATAGGCATTGCGAAGGTATCTTTGTCTGTCGGCGTTTCTTACATTGACCCACTTGGAACCGCGAAAGTCGTGGAAATGCCACCCTGATCTAGAGTATCGCAAGTCGCCATCCCATGTCACCAAAGCCCAATCAACCTCTAACCCTTGTACCTGAAACTCAGTCGCGGCATCCTCAAGGTAATAGCTCGACCGAGTGTCTTCCTTTCCACTCAAAAACCAATGGATTGGATTGACGTCAACGCGAATATCAATAGCGTGTGGTTTGAGACGCTGAGCTGTAGACGACGCTACCATTCCGTATCGCTCACTTCCCCGGGCACGAGTCTTAATCCATCGTTTGGCAGCATCAAGATCTCTTGTAACTGCAATAGGGTATCGATCAACGAATTGATAGAGCATTCGTCTCGCGCCGTCAATCTCAATATCGAGCAATGCCTTTACAAAGGCGGAAACACTCTCCGCTCGGAAGGAACGCATGGAGACGCCTAGGTGCAACTCGTCGTCAAAGTGACCATTTTCGGCCGCTGCGATTTCATCGACTATACCTCCGGCCGCATACTCGCTATCTGTCAGTCGAGAGGAAATGTACATGTGCCAGTGAGGAAAGCGTGCTCTTATTGCCTCCAGCCAGATTCGTATACCTGCCTCACCGGTATATATTTCTTGTCCTCCGCCGACCAGACATATAATAGCTGCCCAATCTTCGTGTCTATCAAGATAGGAAATAAGAAATTCGGGTTCCGATTGATTGAACCCTGCGCGATTCTTTTTCTGACGCATAAAAGTAGTCGTCTTGTGCATATCCCACGCGCGCTGTGCTTCATCAAAAATCGCAATGTGATCATCAGGTGGGCGTGGATCTATCAGGGCTTCATCTCGAAAGTGATGAACGTTTTGAATGAAGGCCTTCACACCACCGGAAACCTCACCTTTTCGTTTCTTGATATTGATTTTCTTAAGCCGCTCAAGCTCGTCTCTGGTCAGCGCTTCACGCAGAACCGCTACCAGAGGACCGTTGCCGGAAAGAAACACTGCGTGTGTAGACTTGTGGGTGTCGCGTCGCTGCGTGGCAACATTCAAACCCACAAGTGTCTTACCTGCACCAGGCACACCCGTAACAAAACAGATAATCTTCCTCCGCGACGATTTAGCTTCGTCGACCAACGCCTCAATACGCTGTGAAGTAGTGGCCAAGTTTTTCGCCCCAGCATCATAGCGAGCTATTGCCTCTACAGAGTGGTTCGCATAAAGCGCCCTTGCGGCTTCGATTATTGTGGGGGTCGGGCGATATGGAGCATTGGCCCATTTAGATCTTTCAATATCTTCTCCGGAAACAGTCTGCAGGACCATATCGATGACTTCTCGCAACTCAAGTTCGTTGGTAAACAGTGGCTTATAGACACCATCGTGCTCGACCTCGAAAGAGCGATGTGTATTTGAGTCGGACTCAGTTGCAACCAACACCGGTACAATTGATACCTCGTGACTGGCCTCATGGAAATTCTTAAGATCTAAAGCGTAGTCCCAAACTTGCTCGACGGCCGAACGGTCGAACTTGGTTGCTCCCACTTTGAATTCAACAGCAAAGACCACCGGCCCGACTAGCAGGACCGCATCTATCCGTTTCCCCAGTCGTGGAATACTGAATTCCAACAGTATTGAACCGGTTAAATCGACAAGACTACTCTTAAGAATTCTAATTTGAAGCAACCAAGCATCTCTTTGCTCTTGGCGAAGATCAAAAACCCCGCGCGTGACCATCTTACCGATTATTTCATCTTCAGTCGCGCTTAGGAACTCGCTAATAGGAGCGTCATACCACGCACGCGAAAAGAGGTTGCAGGTTGAACCAGCTTTTGGTGTAGTCATCTCTTCTTGGTTACCCGATCAAAGGCGAGAGCAAGGTCTCCCCGAAAGGTTATTCCTGTATGATTCAAGTATAGGCTAATGCGCTGCTCATATCAACGGGAAATCGGAAGCAAGCCAGTCGCTGACTATCCCCCCAACACTTTCACAACAACTTCCGAGTAAATGTGTAAGGTTGGTGGCTGTGCATGAGCATAGGCACGGTAATAGCAGGATTTCTCCCTGCGGGCGAAATGACAAAGTGCACCGAAATTGCACCCCCAATAAGCCGTAACCACCAACCTATAAACAGGTTGAGTCAACCGCACCACATTTTAGGATCCCTGAAAAATAACGAAACAAAGCCAATTTGGGGTAACCGGCTGATGTATATAAAAATACGGATGATTTTCGAGGCGGAACCGCTTTCGGTTCTTGTCCACTGGATTCCGGCTTCCGCTCGGAATGACTGAATCGAAATTGTTGGTGTTTCGCGCTAACATCAAAAATAACGAAACGAAGCCAAATCGGAATAAAAGAATGACAGATATGCGGTTGTTGAGGGTTCACGAGCAGATGAGGGCATCTGCCGCGCACGAAACAAGAGGATTTGTGATGGGTGACCCGGTGAATCTGAAGATTCACCGGGCACAACCCAAATGGGCCGGCAGGGATTGTAGGCGTTTGATTCATCAAACGCGAAAGCCACAAATACGGCGGGCTTTTGAATGGCAAAAAAAAGGCAGGAATCTCGGAAGGTTCCTGCCCCTCAAGATATCTATGAAACTATTCGTCTTCCTTCACCACCCGGGCAACATCGATAACCAGATCGCCACCCTTGAGCGAAATCAACCGGACACCCTGGGTGTTGCGGCCAATGACCTTGATGTCCTTCACGGGCTGACGATTAGCAATGCCCTTCTTGGTGATCAATATCAACTCGTCCTGATCGAGAACCTCCTTGATAGTCACCACCTCGCCGTTGCGCTCGGAAGTTTTCACGTTGATCACTCCCTTGCCTCCCCGATTGGTGACCCGGTAATCATCGATCGACGTCCGCTTGCCGTAACCGTTCTCGGTGACGACCAGAAGACTGCTGTCGCGCTTGACCACAACCATGCCGATAACGTAGTCCCCCTTGGCGAGATTGATGCCTTTCACGCCATAGGCGGTGCGTCCCATCGGACGAACCTTCTCCTCCGGGAACCGGATCGCCATCCCCTTGCGGGTGGCCAGCACGATCTCATGCGAACCATCGGTGAGCGATGCCTCGATAAGCTCGTCATCATCGGGAAGATTCATGGCGTTCACACCCGCCTTGCGCGGGTTGGAGAACGCGTCGAGCGCGGTCTTTTTGATCATACCGTTGCGGGTGGCCATGGCGATATAAAGATCCGAACTGAAAGTGCGCACTTTGCAAAACGCGGTGATGTTCTCGCCCTTCTCGATGCCGACCATATTCACAATCGGCTTGCCCTTGGCCATACGCCCGCCGGTGGGAATCTCGTGCACCTTCACCCAGTAGCACCGTCCCTTGGTGGAGAAAAACAGGATATAATCGTGCGTGGAGGCGATAAACAGATGTTCGGCGAAATCATCCTCCTTGGTCTCGATCCCGATAACCCCCTTGCCGCCGCGCTGCTGCTTGCGATAGGCCGAGACCGACAGACGTTTCACATACCCGAGATGCGAAATGGTGATAACCATTTCTTCTTCGGCGATCAAATCCTCGACCGTCATTTCATCGACCTCGTCCTGAATCTCGGTCCGGCGGTCATCGCCAAACCTCTTGGCCAGCTCCATCGTTTCATCTTTGATGATCTGCATACGCAGGGCCTTCGATTCGAGAATGGCCTTCAGTTCGCTTATCTTTTTGATAAGCTCGCGGTATTCTTCTTCAATCTTCTTTCGTTCCAGACCGGTGAGGCGCTGCAGACGCATCTCGAGAATGGCCGTCGCCTGACGGTCGGAAAGCTTGAAAGTTTTCATCAAGCCGGCATGGGCCGTGGGCGTGTCCTTGGACTTTTTGATCAATTCGATAACAGCATCGATATTGTCCAGCGCGATGCGGTACCCTTCGAGGATGTGCGCTCTCTCTTCGGCCTTCTTCAGATCGAATTGCGTCCGGCGAAGAACGACATCGTGACGGTGGTCGATAAACTGCTGAATAAGCTCTTTGAGCGTGACCGATTTCGGTACACCGTGATCCAACCCGAGCAGGTTGACCGAAAAAGTACCCTGCATCGTTGTGTGCTTGTAAAGCTGGTTGAGGACGATATCGGCCTGCTGGTCGCGCTTGAGCTCGATAACAATGCGCATACCATCGCGGTCGGATTCGTCGCGAAGATCGGAGATGCCTTCAATGCGCTTGTCGCGCACCAGGTCGGCTATCTTCTCCAAAAGATTCGACTTGTTGACCTGGAACGGTATCTCGGTGACAACGATAGCTTCCTTGTTGTTGCTCATCTTTTCGACGACAGCTTTGGCCCTCACAAGAATATGTCCCTTGCCGGTGGTGTAGGCCTGGCGGATACCCGCCCGTCCATTGATAATGCCGCCGGTGGGAAAATCGGGACCGGGGACTATCTCGATAAGATCCTCGTTGGTGCATTCGGGGTCATCGACAACTCTCACGATCGCCTCGGCGATTTCGTTAAGGTTGTGCGGCGGAATATTCGTCGCCATACCGACAGCGATACCGGTCGTGCCGTTGCAAAGCAGGTTGGGGAACTTGCCCGGAAGAACCACCGGTTCCTGACGGGTACCATCGTAGTTCGACATGAAACCGACCGTCTCTTTTTCCAGGTCAGCCAGCATCTCCATCGCGATCGCGGTGAGACGCGCTTCAGTGTAACGCATGGCCGCCGCGCCGTCACCATCGATAGACCCAAAGTTCCCCTGACCATCAACCAACGGATAACGCATGTTGAAATCCTGCGCCATGCGCACGAGGGTCGGATAGACCACCTGCTCACCATGGGGGTGATAGTTACCCGAGGTATCGCCGGAGATCTTGGCGCACTTACGATGCGCCTTGCCGGGGGCGAGGTTGAGGTCGTTCATGGCCACGAGTATGCGCCGATTCGACGGTTTAAGACCGTCGCGAATATCCGGCAAGGCTCGATTGGTGATGACCGACATGGAGTAATCGAGATAGGAGGATTTCATTTCCTCTTCAAGAAAGATCGACTCTATTTTTTGGCGTTCCAAAGCCATTGTATTCTAATCCCTTACTAAAAAATTACGGGTATCATCAGGGGATTAAGCTAAGAGAAAAATACTTTGAAAGCAACAAAAAATACGCCTCAAGCGGGGTTATATTGCATTGGATGGCAATGGGTTATAAGGCAAAAACGGGCGTTTTGGAGAGTTTTATGTTGAGGCCGATTATCCGCGCGAAAATCTCCTCGAAGTTCTAATTGAAATTGCCGTGCGGGGGCATATTTTGTATAAACCGTAAGGGAAAACCTATGAAAATCAACTCGTGTGTTCTTTTTGCTATCCTCCTGCCCGCGCTGCTCGTTGTCGGAGGTTCCGACCCGGCGGCCGAAGAGAAATTCGATGTTCGCAGTCTTGAAGGGGACTGGGAGGGCACGGGAGAGTTTATCGTGCCGGTTACGGGCATGACGATGTCGGTGGAGGGCCGGGCGCGCTTTGAGTATGACTCGCTCGGCGACTTCCTTCGCACGGCCATGGTCGGCGAAAAATATTTCTTCACCTATTCCGACTCCGGTCACCTGGTGCACAACACCCGGACCGATTCGGTATCGTGGGAGGTGTGGGATAATTTCGGCAAGCACGCCTTGTATTACGGGGAGGTCGACGGCAGCAGTATTCGCGCGGACAGGTACAGAAAAAAAGACCTCTATCAGGTGCGGATAAATCTGGTGAGTGCCGACAGCATCGACTTCAAACTGACGATCACCACGCCGAAGGGCGAGGTTATCGATAAAGCATCGTTCAATCTGTGGCGGGTCAGAAATTAGTACCGAGCTACTCGGCTATGTAGATCCAGTGCCACGGTTCCCAGGGCATCATACCGGTCGTGTCGTTAACGAAAGTCCGGTGAAAGCCGAAATCTTTCGCGTTTTCCATCAGCCACTGGAACGCTTTGGTCCGGGCGAAACTTGGATCGCTGGGTACTAAATCGACAACGCGTCCGGTTTCGTGCTCGGAATATCCGGGCGGAGCGACATAGCGGATAATGTCCTGAAACTTATCCCCCGCCGCCATGCGATTTAAGATAATTCGCGCCTGGTAGCCGGCGGAGCGGTAACCGGAGTCTACCGTCAGATCGACACTGTCCTTTTCCGCCGCCTGCGCCATACTGACGAAAGCGTCTCGCGCGGCGGAATCGACATAGATACGTGACTGCTCAAAACAGTACTTTTCGGGGATACGACGCAGACGGTCTTTGTCGGCGAGATCTGCGGAGTCGACTTTCTTGCCGCACCATCTCTCGCCGACAGGGTACTCGATAGAATCGATCACGATTGTTTCGTCACAGCCCGACGCTGTGCCCACGGCGCCAGGCAACGGATATATTAGAATCGCGAGCAGTAAAAACCTGTAGAATTTCACGCGTTATCCTGTGTAGTGTAACTTGCTGTTAGTCGTACTCATCAGTCGGGTGACATCGTCGTCGAGCGACGCCGCCTTAACCTTTCCGATAAAGACAGTATGGTTACCGGCAGCGACGCTGTCAACAAGTAAACAGTCAAGATAACCGATAGCTCCGGGAATAAGCGGTGTTTTCGTGCCGGGCGAGTCGGTAACGCTGGTCCCGGCCAGTTTTTCATAGCCGGACTCGGCCGGGCCGTAATAGGTCTTGGCGACCGCTTCCTGACCCTCGCCGATCAGGTTGATAGCAAAGGCTTTGTTTTTCTTTATGAGCGGGTTTGACTGATGCGCGTTGTGCACGGCGACAGCCACCATCGGCGGATCGGAACTGACCTGCGTGACCCAGCTGGCCGTAAAAGCGTTACCTTCGGTCCCTTTACCCATCGTGACGACATAAACGCCGTATTCGAGTTTTTTCAATACTTTTTGCACATCTTTCATAATTCCATCCTTTTTGATATCTCTGTCCGGCTCCACGCGGATTCGAGCCTGGCCCGGATATGGTCTGTAAAAAATTCCCTGCTTCAGTTTTCAAACGGATGGTCTTTTAAAAAATCGGGCCGGTAATGATGCGGCGAACTGAGCTCCTGGACGAACCCGCGCCAGAAACCCAGGTTTTCGAACTCATCGAGAACTTCCTCGTACTCGTGCTGGTAGAGGGTACGCCCGAGATTGGGATGCCTCGCGACTCGTGGAGTCGGATAATATTGCGACATGAGCGAGACGTGAGCATCGGGCGACAACTCTTCGGCGATAAACCGAAGGACTCTCTTGCTGTTGTCAACGTGTCCGGGGAGCACGAGATGTCTGATTATCAACCCTGCTGTTACCATGCCGTCCTTATTCAGCGCCAAATCGGCGCCCTTCTGCCTGAACATCTCTTTGAGAGAAGCGCAGGCGAAGTCGGTGTAATCCGGTGTAGCGGAATATTTCCCGGCGAGACTGTTGTCCATGTATTTCATGTCCGGCAGGTACACGTCGATTTCGCTTTCCATCGAAGCAATCATTTCCGGTTTGTCATATCCGTTTGTGTTATAAACGTAAACAGGGTTGTGCTCCTTTTTGTTCAGAGAATTCATTATCTGGCGCATTTGAGGGATAAAGTGAGACGGCGACACAAAACCAACGCCGATAGCGCCGCCGGAGAGGATTGACTCGACCTGTGCCGTGATATCGTCGAGGGTCATATTGCCGGCGGCGATGCCGGTTCGGTTGTCGCTTATCTGGTAGTTCTGGCAGAAGAGGCACTGCATATTGCAGTGACTGAAAAATATGTTGCAGATGCCGTGTTTTCCCGACAGAACCGGCTCCTCGCCGTGGTGACAACAGATGGAGGATATGGAAAAGTCGGTGCCGCTTTCGCAGAAGCCGAGTTTTGAGCCGGCGCGGTCGGCATGGCACTGCCGGGGACAGCAGCTGCAGTTTCTGAGGTCAACTCTGGTCAGCATACCGTAATTATACGGTTACGGGGGGCTTTGAGCAAATGCTGTATGCATTTGCTCAAAGAAGATACGGTCACTTCAGCAGATCGGCAGCGGCCCGCCTTTATATATGAAGTCTATCAGATAGGTCAGGTCGAGAGGATCGATCTCTCCCGAACCATCGACATCAGCCGCCGGCCAAATTGGCGGGACCGGCCCGCCTTTGTATATGAAGGCCACGAGATAGTTGATATCCAGAGGATCAAGGGAGCCATCGTCGTTAACATCTCCACAGACATAGAGCGGTTCCATTTCGATATTGACAGTCGTAGCCTGTTGATCGACCACGGTAACGCCGAAGATCGTGTCAGTAACATAATTCTCGGCGGTGATCTCGAGGTCGTAGTTCCCCGGAGCGATGAGGCGATGGAAGTCGCCTATTTCGGGCTCGGTGAACACCTGAGAGCCATCGGCATCGTGGGTGAGCACCGTTATGGTCGCGCTTAGCGGCAAACCGGTATAGGCATCAATCACAACACCATGGATGCCGTACAGAGCATTGCGGAGGTGATTGAAGAGCGAGACTCTGTTGTATTCCCAGTAAGTGGGAAGTGTACTTGCCTGGGGAAGCTTGGTAAACGATAGTTCGATTGTGACTTCGCGGCAACCGCGAAAGTATGTCATGTAATCCTGGCGTCCGCCGGAGATGCAATACCAGTCATAGCCGTTGGTGATACCGTCTTCGCAATCGTTCATATATCCCGGAGCGCTGTATTCCTGGGCAGTATCGGCATAAAGGCGGGAAATATCCCGAAACCAGGTGTCATCCGGGTGAAGTTTTTCCCAGGTATCCCAGGGATAATTGACTACCTCGGCGCCGCCGTGGAAGTTCGCGGAGAGAACGAAATTGTGGGGCGCAACGAAATTCATCAGGTCGATTGTCTCCGGTTGCCAGACGAGGTAATCGGGATGAGGCCCGAGGCTCGGGTCGGGGAGGTTTCGGTTCAAGTCGACATAATTGGCGTTATAGCGAATAGCACCGCTCACCGAGGCATTGCCGCCCATGTAGGTGCCATCGGGATTAGCCAATGGGTTAATCCAGATTTCCATATTATTAATCAATTGGGTTATGGCCGGATCGGTGCCGTAGCTGGTTAGCAGAGAGTCAATAAGTCGAAGCATCAGGACATAGCCGGTGGTCTCGTCACCGTGTATGGAACTTGAGTACTGGACTTCGGGCTCATTTTCATTTTCGTGAACATTGTCGGATATTCTTGCGTAGAGCAGCTCTCGTCCCATCACCGTGTATCCGGCTCTTTCGATCACGCAGAGTTCGGGGTAATTGATCTCGAATTGTCTCATCACGGCGACGTATGTGTCATAAGACGGGTAGGTATTCCATCCCGCGAGGTCTTCCGGATTGGTGGACATTTCGGGGACTATCAGCGTGCCGGGGTGCGGCAGGGCCGTAATGGTGTAATCGAGTTTTTTGAAGTTATCCATTTCGCGGTCGCTGGCATAAGCGAATACAGTATCGCCTTTGACATTGTCAATGGAAATAAGACGGGTCAGTTGCTCCAGCTCGCATCGGTCCTTAATCTGGAACCTGAAATAATGTTCGGTCTGTCCGGCGTAAGGGGTCGTAAGCGAGATCATGAGCGACAGAACGGTCAAAAGAAGTCGTTTCATAGTTGCTGCCTTGCTCAGGTGAGGTTGCGGTCATAACGATGTTCAATTCAACAGGTGTGTACTTCCCAAGGAAAAACGTGCTGCTAAAATTATAACTTAATATACCAAAAAGGACCAAGAAGTCAAGTATTAAGAGCCGGTTGGGGTAACGGTTATAGAAAAACGGCCGCCTGGTCAGCGGCCGTTTTGCTTTGCGTTATTTTGAATACACCAATGTATTACTTACTCTCAACCTCGTGGTAGAGGCGGTTTTCCAGCATAAACAGTTGTCCCGGGCCGGAAGCCATCTTTACCATATCCAGCAGTTCCTGAGTCGAGGCAACTTCTTCCACTTGCTCGTCGACAAACCACTGCAGGAAGTTGTCGGTGGCGTGGTCGTTCTCTTTGCGGGCCATGTCAACCAATTTGTGGATCATTTTGGTGACTTTGATTTCGTGCTGAACAGCGGCCGTCACGATTTCTTCGGCGGATTTGTAGTCGGTCTTGGGAGCTTCAAGAGCGGTCAGCTTGACCTCTGCTCCCTGGTCAATGAGGTACTGAGCGATTTTCTCAGCATGTTCTTTTTCTTCCCCGGCCTGCTTGAAAAACCACTTGGCGAATATCTTCAGATTCATGGATTCGAAAGCGTATCCCATAGCGGTGTAGGTCCAGCTGGCGAAGAATTCTTCTTTTACCTGTCCGTTTAAGGCCTTGGCCATATTTTTTGAGATCATCATAACAAGTTTCTCCTTCCTTCTCGTTTTAGCTTACAAATTGTAATTCTCTAAACCATTTTCGAGAATCCGAGTTCCTAAGTTTTGGCGAGTATGCGGCGAAAATCAAAAAATTCGTCTTCTTTTCTGCACCAACTGAAATCGAGTTTCATTTATCGACCGAATGAAGACATGATAGGTATCGTTAGTATTGGCCCCGAATTAAAAAAGCCGACGGTTTAAGCCGTCGGCTTGATTTCTTCTCGAAGATCAGTATTCCCGATCAACCTTCATTGAGGAGGCGTTCGAACTCGTCCACCAGTTCGCTGAAGAGCTTGATGGTAGCATTGACCGGTTCGGGGGTAGTCATATCGACTCCGGCGGCGCGAAGAATCTCAACCGGGTAATTGGAGGCGCCAGTGGCAAGGAAGGTCATATATTTATCGATAGCGGCCTTGTCGCCTTCGAGTATTTTCTGCGAGATCATCTGAGCCGCAGCGTACGAGGTAGCATACTGATACACATAGTACTGGCGGTAGAAGTGGCTGATGCGCATGCCGCCGATATCATTGTACTCGTCGATAACAAGAGCGGGGCCGTAATATTTCTGATAGATATCGCGATAGGTTTGGCGGAACCATTCGGCCGAGACAGCTTCACCGCTCTCAATTCTCTCGTGTATGGCCAGTTCGAATTCGGAGAACATGGTCTGGGTAAAGAACGTGCCGATAATCTGCTGGATATAATGATTGAGCAGATACATCTTTTCTTTTTTGTCAGCGGCGTGTTCCAGCATGTATTTCATCATAAGAGCTTCGTTACATGTGGAAGCAACCTCGGCCACGAAGAGCGAATAACCTTCGTAGATGTAAGGTTCATTCCGGTTTACGTAGTAGGTTTGCATGGCGTGGCCCATTTCGTGAGCCAGCGTGAAGACGTCCTCGAGCGAACCGGAATGGTTGAGCAGGACATACGGATGCGAGCTGTAGGTTCCCCAGGAGTAGGCGCCAGAGCCTTTACCTTGAGTTTCGTAAACATCAATCCAGCCTGAACCGGGTTCGAAGCCTTTGGTGAAGTCGGCCAGGTATTTCTCGCCCATTGGTTCGAGGGCCTCGACCACCATTTTCTGGGCTTCTTCGTATGAGTATTCTTTATCGAATCCGGTTACGAGCGGTACATACTGGTCCCAGGAGTAAAGAGTGTCGATACCGAGGACTCTTTTACGGATTTCAGTCCATTTGTGAAGCGGCGCGAGGTTCGCGTTGACAGCATCGATCAGGGCGTGAAATACGGATGTGGGAATATTGTTGGCATCCAGAGACGATTCAAGACAGGTGTTGTAATTACGGGCTTTAGTGTAGAAGTAGTCTTTTCGGACGGATGATTCGAGTGTCGCGGCCAGAGTGTTTTGGACCTTAACGTAAGCTTTATTCTGTTCGATGCGGGCGTCTTTGCGCACGCGGCGGTTATCGGATTCGAGGAAGCGATAGATTCTGCCGCGGGTAAGTTCAACCAGATTGCTGTCCTCGTCATACATCTGACCGAAAGTCATGTCGGCATCTTCGAGGCGCGAGAATATTTTACCCGGGGCGGCGGCCACGGGACCCACCATGGCCAGCAGGGCCTCCTGTTCCGCCGAAAGGACGTGCTCGTTCTGGCGAACCATATCCTCGATGTAGAATCTGTAGGTATCGAGTTCCGGGGCGCTGTTGAGCATTGAAAGGATTCTGTCTTTGCCCAGCGTTAGGATTTCGGGTTGAATAAAGGCTTTGGCTTCGCGGACTTCGGCGGCCAGGGCGGAAATCCGTCCGGCGAGTTCCTGGTATTTACCTTCGCGATTGTCTTCGTCGAGTTTCAGATTGGCGTAAACATACAGGTTGTCAACTATCAGGCCGAGACTGTCGGAGAGTTTGAGGCACTCAAGCAGTTTGGCCGGGGAATCGCCGAGATGACCGCGGTACTGGTCAAAGCGGGCCAGGTTTTCTTTCACGACATTGTAGTCGCTCTCCCATGTTTCGAGGTCGGGATAGATGTGTTCGACATTCCATTTGTATTTGTCATCGATGTCCGAGCGTTGTGGAATGGCATTGGTGTCAGCCACAGTTGCCGGGGCCATCGCCAGAGAAAGGACGACGAGGCTTAGAATTGCCATAGCAGAGGTGAAAAAATGCCTTTGCTTCATTGTAGCTCCTGCTTTAACTTTGGGTTTAACATAATCAGCTTATAGGCTTTCTTATAAGACGGGTAAGATAATACAAAGATTCCCGATTTTTAAGTGCAAATTTAACATACGGCGGCAAAAAAATGTACAAGTGTGATTTCATCGTACGTCTTCCCGATACGGATGCGGCGGGGATATTGTTTTACGGCAACTACTTCAGGCTGGCACACGAGGCATATGAAGCGTTAATGGGCGCGTTGGGGTATGGCCTGAAGTATATAATCGATGAATCGGAAATTTTGCTTTTGATTGCGCATTCCGAAGCAGATTACAGGCAGAGTCTGTGCCTGGACGACGAGTATTCGGTTGATATAAGGGTCGAAAAGCTCGGGGACAAGTCATTCACGCTCGCATACAATTTTGTCAGAAAAGACGGGCAGGTATGCGCTACGCTTCGGACGGTACAT
This sequence comes from Candidatus Zixiibacteriota bacterium, assembly GCA_040756055.1. Classification (NCBI taxonomy): domain Bacteria; kingdom Pseudomonadati; phylum Candidatus Zixiibacteriota; species Candidatus Zixiibacteriota bacterium. The sequence goes on along the minus strand of JBFLZR010000001.1, from coordinate 720,604 downwards.
GTGGCTCTGCACAAGGGGTCGCAAAAAACCGTGTCTTTGCCGGAAGAGTTGAGAATCAAGCTCGCCGATCAAACCTGATCGCCGGATATTCGACGAGCCGCTATCTGCGCCAGTTTGTGCCTGGAGGGTTTGATCGATATTTCGCCATCGTCCTGCGGCCACTCGAAAAAGTGGATGGGAATTTTAAATCGGGGCAATGTGGCCGAGAGTGACGCGACTATCTTTTCGCTGTCAAGGGGGCGCTGTTTGGCGGTCTTGACGAACGCTACGGGGCGTTTTCCGAACTGATCATCATCGACACCAACCACGATAGCTTCTTCGATGCCCGGCAATCCCATGATGGCCTTTTCGATCTGTTCGGGATGTATGTTCTCGCCTCCCGACACGAACATATTGTCTTTTCGGCCGGTGACTTTGAGGTATCCATCGTTATCGATATGACCTAAATCGCCGGTGGCAAACCATCCGTCGCGATTGAACGGTCGTTCCAGTCCTCCGAGGGTGACATAGCCTTCGAAGCGGGTCTCCCCTCTCACGAGTATCTCCCCTTTATCGGAGATCATTAGTTCCCGGTGCGGAAGAAGTTTACCCGAAGTGAGTAATCTTGGCAGTGGGTCGCCGCTGGCGGAGGTAGTGACCTGCGAGGCCATTTCTGTCAGGCCATAGCTGGTAAATATCTTGATGTTCTCGTGGTGAGAAATTCTGACGAGGTTTTCATCAACGGAGCTGCCACCAACGAGGACCGCCTTGAGATTGCGGGCAAGATTGATGGACGACGAATTGGATATGAGACGCTTTAGCTGGGTCGGTACAACAGACAGGTGCGTGACCTGGTGTCTTTCCATTGACTGCTCGAGTGGTTCGCGGGGCTCGGGCACGACAACAGCGGCACCGGATATCAGACATCGGAAGAGGATGCCGAGGCCGCCTACGTGATAGAGCGGTAGAGACAGCAGCCACCGATCCGCAGTGCCAACGACTATGTTTTTATTTGAGCCGAGGGCGCTGTAGTAGTGACTTCCGTAAGTGTGCAGAACGGCCTTTGGAAGCGCGCCGGTGCCAGATGTGAATACGATGGTAGCTTCCTGCCGTGGATCCGCCTCGGATATACCTGCCCGCACTGTCGGTTCCGCACCGAGGTCCGGAAGTACCAGCTCTTTGGCCGAAGATGAGCCTGTGGTACAGGGCGGAAACACGACGACCGTACGGCAGCCGATTCTATCGAGAATGCCGGATACGGTTGTTTCGTGAAAGCGGGTGCTGATTGGACAGGCAACCGCGCCGATGCAGATGAGCGCCATGGTTGACAGAATATATTCGATGGAGTTATCGCCGATGATGCCAACCCGATCGCCTTTCTTTACCCCCTGACCTCGAAACCACGCGGCGGCCTGCGCCACTGATTGGTGATATTGCCGATAGGTGAAAGTGATGCCAGCGCTAATCAGAGCCGGGGTGTTATCCACACGCGCTGGGGTACCATTCCCGGATATATCATACCGGGTCATTCTTGACCTCCTCGAGTAAATCGGCTTGTATTTCCCGCGCTGCTTGATCGGACGTTGATAAATCTATTTTACCCTTCGTTATTCGTATTGGTTTTGCGCTCAGGTCTCTGTCAAACCATTCTAAGGTGTCAAATCCCATAGCGACATTCGGTTTCGCAACAGAGGCGGAAAGAGAAACCATTGCGCTGAGACCGACAGATGATTCGAAGGAGGCGCTGATGATTACATCCATTGCCGCGTTAACAGCGCTCCGGGTGAAGAGCATAGCCCTCTCAAACCCGAGCAGACCCGGCTTGATGACGATGGCTTTGATTCCGTAGGACGGGTCAAGATCGCGGGGACGTATTTCCAGAAGGCTTTCATCGAGGGCAACCGGCATGGTGCAACCTTTTTCCTGAAGCAGTTTGCGAAGTTGATTCAAGTTGTGTACGGGTTCTTCGATGAACTCGACGGCGAGTCCCCCCGCCCTTTTCATGAACTCCAAGGCTTCGGCAATCCCCCATGAACGGTTCGCGTCCAGACGCAAGAAGGCAGCGTTTCCGATTTTCGCGCGAACCGCTTCAGTCAATTCGAGCGCCTGTTTGACGGACATATCACCCACTTTGAGTTTGAAAGTCGTGAAACCGTCGTCTATCAGAAGCCTCGCTTTTTCAAGAACATCTTGAGTACTTCCGGCCAGCAGGGCATTTACGGTTACGGACTCGAGTGGCTCGTGGTTGAGCAGATGAGCCAGGGACGTTTTTTCACGCAAGGCAATGAGTCTGAGCACGGCGGTTTCAACGCCGAAGCGCACTGATGGAATGGAGCTAAACGGAGTCAGCCATTGCTCAAAGCCACCATCGAGTCGATGAAGATTAGCGGGGACTTCGTTGTTGAGCGTACTGCGACGGAGAGCCAAAGTGCTTTTGAGGGCTTCAGGCAGAGTCTCTCTACTGAAACCGGCCAGAGGAGATACTTCGCCGTACGAGCGATTGTTTCTTTCGTCGGTGAGCGAGATGAGAAGTCCCTTGCGAGATTGATAGTGCGACTCTTTGAGTTTGAGCGGTTTTCTCAGCGGAAGTTCAAAGCTGTGGATTTGAAATTCCGTGACTTTCACAGGTTCCATCCTATTGAAAAGATCGCGCTGTATAGAAGCAGCAGTTTACCGGTGGAAGCGAGAACATCGTTGAGAATTCTACCCTGCGCGCTGAAGACGGTTTTGAAAGATGGTATTGCGGCAAGCAGGACGAGCAGGGTCATGATGCTGTAAATTTTCACACCAACTGCCAGATATACTACCGCGGGCAGCAGGCAGGCGATAACGATTGTGAGGAGGTATTCAAGCTGCGTGAAACGTCGTCCGAAACGCACGGCGAGTGTCTTTTTGCCGGAGGTAGTGTCGCTGTCAAGATCGCGCAGGTTGTTGACGGTAAGGATAGCGACCGAGAAAAGCCCCGGGGCAAGACCGGCGATTATTACGGGCCAGTTGATGGTCAGCGTTTGAACGTAGTAGGTACCGCCGACAGCAACGGGTCCGAAGAATATCAGCACGAAGATGTCACCGAGGCCGATGTAGCCGAGGGGATATTTACCCGCGGTATAGAGAACGCCGAACAGAATCGACAGCAGTCCGATAACTACAATCGGGATGCCTCCCCGCCAAACGAGATATACGCCTGTCAGCAAAGCGAGAGAGAATACGGTAATGGTCGCGGCCTTCATCTGTGATGGGGTGACCATGCCTGCCTGCGTGACGCGAGTTGGTCCCAGACGGTCTTCGCGGTCAGTTCCCTTTTTGTGGTCAAAGTAGTCGTTAGCGAAATTGGTACCTATCTGTATAAGAACCGCGCCAAAAAAGGCGGCAGCGGCGGATAACCAGTGGACCTGACCGGCCTCGTATGCCATAGCGGTGCCAATAATAACGGGCGAGATGGCCGCCCAGAGGGTCTTGGGCCGAGCGGCGAGTATCCAGACTTTGGTTTTCGATTCTGGCATGGTATCGTGCGCTATTAAAAATCCGTCAGGGTCGTTTCGGAAATTTTGAATAGTCCGGTTTGCGTTTTTCGACGAAGGCGTTACGACCTTCCTGTCCTTCCTCGGTCATATAAAACAGCATGGTAGCGTTACCCGCCAGTTCCTGCAATCCCGCCTGACCATCGCAATCGGCGTTCATAGCCGCTTTCAGACACCGGATAGCTATGGGAGAGTTGGCGAGGATTTCGCGGCACCACTGCACTGTTTCTTCCTCGAGTCTGTTAAGCGGCACGACGGTGTTCACCAGACCCATTTCCAGCGCCTGCTCGGCGTTGTACTGGCGACAGAGGAACCAAATTTCGCGGGCTTTTTTCTGACCGACAATTCGCGCCATATAACTTGATCCATAGCCGCCGTCGAAAGATCCGACTTTAGGGCCGGTCTGACCGAAGATGGCGTTATCGGCGGCAATCGTGAGGTCGCACATCAGGTGCAGCACGTGTCCCCCGCCTATGGCGTAACCGGCTACCATGGCTATGACGGGTTTGGGGCAGGTGCGAATCTGGCGCTGGAAATCGAGGACGTTGAGGTGTTCACCACCAGCCTCGTCCTTATAGCCGGCCTCGCCGCGGATTTTCTGATCGCCTCCGGAACAGAACGCCTTGTCCCCTTCGCCCGTGAGGATGATCACGCCGATGGTCTGATCGGCGCGCGCATCGGCGAGAGCACGAATCATTTCGTTGACAGTAAGGGGACGGAAGGCATTGCGTCGCTCGGGGCGATTGATCGTTATCTTGGCAATACCATCACTCTTGTGGTAGCGGATGTCGGTATATTTGCCGCAGTCTTTCCATTGTATCTTCGACATAAAGTTCCTTCCTTTATGATTTCAAAAACAGGCTCACCTGTTTGATATACTCTAATGGGTTCTCCATGTGCACGTTGTGCCCGGCATCGGGTATTACGACAATCTTTGTGGCCGGGCGAATTTCAGCGATTTCTTCCGCTATACTTTTGAATTTAGCATCTTGCCCGCCGACTATCAAGAGCAACTGAGATCTGATTTTTGGCAGATCCGACCAGAGAGACGGTTGCGCTCCCGTTCCCATATGGCGTAGCGATTTTGCCAGAAGGGCGGAGTCGTTGAGCAGGCAGCGCCGCATCAGGCTTTGAAACGGGGGGCCGTTTTTATCGACGGTGGCGAACAGAGGCTGATCGTACCACCGGGCCAGGAACTCCGCCATTGGCAAAGTCGTAATATCTCTGGCGATCTGAAGGTCGTGCTCAACGCGCGCGGAGCGTTCCTGCTGTGTCTTCAGGCCGGGCGAGGCCGATTCAACGATCACTTTATCAACAAGTTTAGGATAGTGAGTCGCGAGATAGAGCGCCAGCCGTCCTCCCATAGAATAACCAATAAGATGCGTCCGGGTGATATTCAAATCGTGCAAAAGATCGACTATCCCTGAAGCGCATCGAGGCATGGTGTAGTCATCATCGGTGGTCGCGACTGTCTGACCGTGACCGGGAAGGTCCAACGCGATTATCCCGTATTTCTCGGCGAAGCAGTCCGCGATGTCCTGCCAGTCCAGCGATGAACCCATGAAACCGTGAAGAAACAGCAGCGCGTGTTTGGATGAGTCGCCGGAGGATTGGAAGTTCCATTGAATCGACTGACCTGACATGGGCTATTGCCCTCCGAGCGCATTTCTTATTTCGTTCTGAAGCTTCGTGTGCGCCTGATAATTTTGTTCACGGTCGGTCTTTATTTCGATGATGCTGCCGGCGCCTCTTTGAGCGGCAACGTAGGTTTCGTTGAATTCTTTCGGCGTCAATGGCTGATGGTGGTCGAGATCGAACATGTTTGCGGCGGCTTTGAAACTGAATCCGTGCGGGGTGGCGAAGTATTTCTCGAAGATGTCGCCGCACTCGCGAACGGGCAAAAATGAGAAGATACCGCCGCCATTGTTGTTGAGCACGACTATCGTTAGTGGCTGTTTTGATTGCTTAACGAGAGCGAGTGAGTTGAGGTCGTGAAGGAAGGCAAGATCGCCGATGATGATGGTGCCGGGTCTCTCCATGCCGGTCACACAGCCAGCTATAGTAGCTATGCCGCCATCGATTCCGCTCGCGCCTCTATTGGCGATCACATACACCGGGTGTCCGTGCGGGTCGCCATACATCTCCATATCACGGATCGGCATACTGCTGCCCAGAAATAGGGCTGAATCGGGTGCAATATTTTGAGATATGAGTCTTGCAACCGCGAACTCAGTGAGATTGGAATCATTGGTAACGATTTTGTCGATAGTCGTGTGGACAAGAGCATTTGCTTTGCGCAGTTGTCTGGCAAGGTCACCGGCTGTTTTCGGTTTGAGCGTCGAGGCCAGACCTGAGCATGCGGCGTTGATATCGGCCTGTATGCGGTGGGTGACAACATGGTTGGGGTCATGGCGGAAGGGATGATCGGCGATGTGGATATAATTGCGTGGCCCACGGTCACTCAGGTATTGGTTAAGCCTCTTGGAAGTCATCACGCCGCCGAAGTGCAGAATTACCTCCGTATTCATAGAGATGAATGCATTATCGAGTAGTAGCTGATCGAAGTATGCGATCAGGTTGTCGTGGTTAGAGCCGAGTCTGAGGCCTGAGCGCGGGTCGGCAAAAATCGGCCAGCCGAGTTTGTCTGAGAGTTCAAGGGTGCTTCGGCGCTCAGCATCGGAGACCAGTTTTCCAGCAAGAATCAAACCAGTCTCGCTGTCTTCGATGAGAGACAGGATTTGCTGAAGGTCATACTCGGACGAAGCAGCTATCGAAGGCTGGGGAGCGGTAAAAGGTGAGCCGCTGTTTATCCAGCTTTCGAGACCGGACAGATGGTCAGTGAAATCTTTCGGTTTGCCTGTTGGCGCGAGCGGTTCACGGTACGGGCAGTTGAGGTGTACGGGGCCTCGAGGAGAGTGCAATGTTTTTTCGATGGCAGTGTCTATGATTTCCAGCAGGCGGGCGGGAGATTCTTTCAGGTCCGGGCACGGGAGATCGTGGTGAAAACGAACATATTTGCCGTAGAGGTCGATCTGGTCGATGGTCTGATTGGCGCCGGTGCCGCGAAGCTCCGGTGGGCGGTCAGCGGTTAGGATAACCATCGGCACCATATCCATCGCGGCTTCGACCACAGCCGGATAGTAATTGGCCGCAGCGGTTCCGGAGGTGCAGATCAGGGCAGCAGGTTTGCCGGTAGCGCGTGCGAGGCCCAGGGCAAAAAAGGCGGCGCCGCGCTCGTCGAAGTGAGTAACGGCGCAGGCATCGCCGCGACGCGCTATCGCCGCCGTGAGAGGGGTACATCGTGAGCCGGGCGACAATACGAACCGGTCTATCGAGTGTCTGTGGAGCTCTTCGACAATCAAGTTGGCCCAGAGTTCGTTTATACCCGAAGCCTCGCGGTTTATCATTGCCCCACCAGTCTGAGGAAGTTGCTCATTTTGTCTTCGGTTTCCCGCCATTCGTTGGAGGCGATGGATCCATCCAATATTCCCGCGCCGGCGTACAGGCACAAGTGATTTTTCAGTGAGAGGGCGGAGCGAATGGCGACGGCGAATTCGGCGGTGTTTTTGTTTATCCATCCGATCGGCGCGGCATACCATCCCCTGTCGAACCGCTCCAACCTTTGGATTTCATCGAGCATTCCCTCGCGGGGATACCCACCAACCGCCGCAGTCGGATGCAAAACATCGATTATTCGACTGTCGTCAGGTTCACCGGACAGTGTGCCTTCTAGCCGCGTGTGCAGATGTTGAAGTCGCGGCAGTTTGAGCAGAGTCGGCGAGTCGGTGGGCGCATGAACGGATTGGTCGCACATATCACCCAGGGCATCCGTGATGCTATCGATTACGAAGCGGTGTTCCCTTCTGTCCTTGGCGCTATTTAGAAGCTCCTCGCCCAGCTTTCGGTCTTCTGAATCGTTCGCGCCCCGCGGCCTTGTTCCGGCGACAGCATCGCACTTGATCCGTTTGCCGCTGCGGTGGTAGAGTCGTTCGGGAGTAGCGCCCAGAAAGGCTGTGTACGGGTTTAGTTGAAAATAGAAGTGATAGGAGTTCGATATTTCCTGCTGAAGTTTTTGCATAAGCTGCAGCGGTTCGAGGTCGCCTTCAAATTCCAGCATGGCTTTTCGGGCAAGCACAATCTTTTGATACTGGTGGCGGTCGAGGCTGTTAAGGGCGGCCTGGACAATATCGTTCCATCGGGCCTCATCCGGAAGATCCGTCCTCGAAGTCACCGGCGGGAGATCGGGCACGTTTGACGGCCGAATAAAAGACAGATTGTTGAATTCGCGCAGGACACTCTCCGGGTCGCTTTTGTCTTTTTGAAGGAAGAGGTTGCAGACCAGCCAGGTCTGACCGGAGGTGCGGTACATTTCGAAACGCGGGACAAAGAAAAAATACTTGCCGAACGGTTTCCAGTCATTATCGACCGGGGCGGTATTATCGAACCTCATGCCGCCATAATAACGCACACCTTCGTTGGAAACGCTGAGGTTGTCCTTAATTTTCCTTAAGGCATCGTCGCGGTGGGCAAAGGAGGTCTGATCGATGATATCGGCGGCATCGATCCCGGCCGATTGGAAGAGTCCCGATCTATCCGACCAGTATACTTTCAGGTCGGTCTTCTGCGAGCGCAGCCACTCGAGCGGAGAACAGTCTTCGACCGGCACAGCCAGACTCTTGATCAGGCTGACGCCGGCTTCGCCGCCGATGGCCGCGGATTGAAGGATCCTTTTGACTTCGCCCCGCAGTTTATGGGTAACCTGTTCATGAGCGACTTCGGACGTGCTCAACTGCTTCTCAGCAACAGCGGCTTTGCTTCGTCGCCAGATTTTTTTCAAGCTAAACATGAGCACCTTCGTAGATGGTCGCGACTCCGAAAGTGAGCCGATGACCGATGACATTCTCGAAACCCGCCTGTTTCATAAGCGAGCAGAAATCATCGCCGTAGGGGAATGTTTCCACGGTGCGGTTCAGATAGCGATAGGCATAGCTATCGCCGGAGATGAACGCGCCTATGATGGGCAGTATATATCTGAAATACAGCAGATAGAGTTTTCGCATGAGAATGTTTTCCGGCAGTGAGAACTCAAGTATAAGCGCCTTTCCCCCCGGGCTAAGAACACGATACATCTCCGCCAGAGCCTTTTCAACCGGATCAACATTGCGAATCCCGAACGCTATCGTGACAGCATCGAAAGTTCCATCACCAAAGGGAATTGTCCGGGCATCGCCAATCGTTACCGAAAGGATTTTGCCGAGGTTTTTGGCGGCTATTTTCTTCTGCGCGATACTGAGCATTTTGACGGCCAGGTCCATGCCCACGCCGGTGGCCACCCTGCCGCTCCGGCTATAAAGCGAGACGAGGAGGTCTCCGGTGCCCGTGGCTACATCAAGGAGCGCCAACTGATCTTTGTGCGGCAGGTAGTGTGCTACTTTTTTACGCCAGGAGACATCGCGGCCGAAGGACAGCAGACGATTTAGCAGGTCATAGCGGGGAGCGATTCTGTCGAACATCTTGTGGACATCTTCGCGCGACGGTGGATGGCTGTTGGTTTGTTCGCTTTTCAAATATTGGTCCGGTCAGGGTTATCTCTTTCGAAGTTTGAATATAAGCAATTGGCGGGTGTATTCAAGTGTTTGCCTCACATGTCAGGGCCCTGACGCATGAACCGTTCTTGCGTTAAATACGGACTGGATTGACCGAACCTGTTGCGTTGGCCGGCTGTTTTTCTTAAAATGACAGAAATCGATCATGTGTGAAAAAGGAAATTCCCGATGAATTATCGCAAAGTAGGTAAATCCGGCTTGAAAATCTCTGAAATCGCCATCGGCGCGTGGCTGACCTATGGCGGTCCGGTGGCTGCCAGGCAAACCGAAAACATTATCAAGACAGCTGTTGACCTGGGTATTAATTTTATCGATCTGGCTGATATCTACACTAAGGGCAAGGCCGAAGAGGCCGTGGGCAAGGCGATCAAAGGAATGAAGCGCAGCGACCTGGTCATTTCGAGCAAGGTATTCTGGCCCATGTCGGACAACATCAATGACCGGGGGTTGAGCCGCAAGCACATCATGGAATCGGTGGATAAATCGTTGTCGCGACTGGGGATAGATTATCTCGATATTTATTTCTGTCACCGGTATGACCCGGAAACCGAAATTGATGAAGTGGTCATGGCTATGAGCGATCTGGTTCGTCAGGGCAAAATTCTCTACTGGGGAACATCGGTGTGGCAGGCCGAACACATTGAACGGGCTGTCGGAATTGCCCGTGACTGGCGGGCTTATGCTCCCGTTGTTGAGCAGCCGCGCTACAATATGCTGGACCGGCATATTGAATTGGACGTAATGCCCACCTGTGCCCGTAATGGGATGGGACTTACGGTCTGGTCGCCGCTGGCGCAAGGGTTTCTGACCGGCAAGTACAATGACGGTATTCCGCAGGACAGCCGGGGTGGAACAACTGACTGGCTCAAGGGTGACCTGACGCAGGAGAATGTTGCGAAGGCAAGAAAGCTGACCGAGGTGGCCAAATCCGTGGGCGTGTCCCTTGCCCAGCTTGCCCTGGCCTGGGTTCTGAGGCGAGACGAAATAAGTTGTGCCATAACGGGAGCTACCAGCCCGGAGCAGGTGGAAAACAATGCGACGGCATCGCAGGTGAAATTGTCCGATGATACGCTGCGCGAGATAGAGGGTATACTTGATAATCGCCCGAGGAAATGGGCGTTTTAAAGGGGTTTACAGATGTTCACGACAATCGAAGAGTTTGAGAAGAGGTGGCAGTACGAGAGCAGTACCACTCAGGCGGTGATGGACGCTTTGACGGATGAGTCGTTGGGGCAGGCCGTTGCTGACGACCACCGGACGCTGGGCAGGATGGCCTGGCACATCGCGTGCGCCATTCCGGAGATAACGGGGCACACCGGAATTGACTTTGGCGGGGTCGACCCGAGAGCTCCCATGCCCAGGAAAGCGCGAGAGATTGCCGACGGGTACAGGAAGTTTTCGCAGACGCTTTTACAGGACGTAAAAAAGAATTGGACCGACAGCACACTGGCCGAGGAGGACGAAATGTATGGTGAGAAGTGGCGTCGGGGATTCACGCTATTGATCGTGACACTACATGAGGTTCACCATCGGGGTCAGATGACGGTGCTGATGAGGCAGGCGGGGCTGGTCGTACCCAATATCTATGGTCAGGCAAAGGAGGGCTGGGCTGCCCTTGGCATACCAGAACCTGAAGTATAGGCGGCTGCGGTAAAGAGAAAGAATTGTCCGAAAAGGCCGTCAGATCAGGACGGCCTTATCCATAAGTTTCGAATCGAGTTTTACGCCGATTGTCTCGGCCACGAGTTTGTTGATCACATAGCCGACTTTAGAACCATCCTCGACGACGAAATTGATCATCGCGCCATACCGGGCGAAATCTTTGGCATCGGCGACGGTGATAATTTTGGTGCCATTGACCTTCTTGAGGACTTTGGCCAGAACGCCGAGGTCATCGGAGGCAAGGTACAGAATCTGACAGCCGGTGAAATCATCGTTGACCGAAACGACCTCAACCTTAATCTCTCTGGATTCGGAAGAAGCGGCAGCGGCCTGTTCAAGCAGAGCTTCAGTAACCGGTGATTCGCCGACGACGTAGATGGTAACGTTGTCTTTCGCGGCCTGATTGGTATCCTCCTGCCACTCGATATGGTCAGCGAGTTCAACAAGAAATTGGGCTTTGGCCGTGATTTCCTTATCGCCGTCATTGGCAGCAAAGGCTGTTGGCACAAGCAGTGTTACGGCAAGTGCGATTACGAGTTTTCTCATTGGATCACTCCAATAAAAGATACAATTTAAACTTTATTATCGAGCTGAAGCCGGGCTGACTTGAGCGGCGATCAGCCGGCACACGCGCGCTCACGCGCCTCAATAAACATATCCTAATCTAATCCATTTAACCGGAGTTCAGGAAAATATGTTCCGTCAGAAATTACGGTCCGGGCACGCGGAATGTGGGGTCGGTGGGGTCAATTTTTATTCAAAATCGTGGTATTGAGCGCCGTATATCTAACTGAGGCGTAACACGGTGTTCAGATAGACCTAATATAAGCCGATAAATTAGGTACGGAGAGGGATTTAAAGACAACTCGCGTTGGCATCAATCGATATCATAGCTTTTAGGAGGATAGAATGACTATAGAGGTCAAAAGGACCAAGTGGGTCACATTTTTGAAGCAGTTCAATGCTACCAACCAGTACCGAAAGGCGACCGTAAGTGTGAAAAGGCCAGGTAGTAAGAACACGCCGGTGGACAGGGATGTCCCGTTTATGGGTGTGGCCATTGCTCGGAAGGGCAGGGTGATCGAAGGTATCGAACTCTTTATGGCTCAGGCGGATCCGGAGAGGCTTAATCAACCGACGGTAAGCATTAAGCAGCCGGCCAAGATTGTTGTTGAGAAAGGCGCTGATGAAAGTTACCACCAGCTGGTGGTTGAGGCGAAGGACGGTACGGTAGCGAAGATTGACCTGAGCGGCACACCCCAGCCGGAGCATCATCGCTCCGTTATCGAGAGACTGGCGTATTCGATCTATGAACGACGCGGGCATACCCCGGGACGTGACGTTGAGGACTGGCTGGAAGCCGAGCAAAAGATCAGGCAAGTGGAACACAGTCTCGTCGAGTAGACGAGGTTCACCCGCTGACGGAGTGTCATCGTTTGCCGGCGGGAGGGTTGCTCCGGCAATTGGGATGATTTTTGGGTAGTTTTTTGTTGATTTGCTGTTTTTGACTGTTGTTATTGGAGTTACACAGGAAAGGAGGTGGTCTGGCTTTGAAAATAAACAAATGTGAGGTGACTGCTACTTAGTCGCCGCCTCGACAGATAATAGTTGGGGTAGCGTTAAGTAAATCCCAACAGTTTTACCGGCCTGACGGCTCTTTATGAGCTGTCAGGTTTTTTTGTGTCGTGAGTCAGGAACTGGTCGCTGGGGCAAAACCCACGGTTTAGATATCGCCGGACTTGTCCCGCTTCTCGAGCATGTCCATGAGATAGCGATTCTCAACTTCTTTGTTTCTCACGAAGGTTCTATGGATGTCTCTCTGCGAGACCATGCCGATCACATGGTCGCCATCGACTATCGGTACGTGGCGAATCCAGTTTTTGTCCATGATGCCGGCAATATAACTGAGGTCATCATCGAGCAGCCCGACAATCAACTCCGTTTGCATCAGGTGTTCCAGCCTGAGCTCATGGTATTGGCCTTTTGTCTCGTGTATCTTTTCGAAGATATCCTTATCACTGACAATACCGATGAGTTTTCCGGCATCATCAACGATCGGCAGGCAGCCGATTTTGTTTTTGATGAGCAGGTCCATAGCCTCTTCAAGCGTGGTTGTTGGCGTGGCGGTGATAACCTCTTTTGGCTTTGATTCCAATAGTGCTTTTACGAGCATAGTATACCTCTCTCTATTGCGACAAAGATGATATTCTCGCGTGGGATTAGATTGTAAGTCAATATACCTAATCCCGGTCCGGCGGACAAGCCAAAGATATAGCTCGCAAGGGCTTTGCGAGAGGGCGCAAGTTTGAGCCCGGAGGGCCTATTTTTGTTCGGCTTTTGAATCCGGTAGACGTCGCACACTGTTGGACCGGCATTGCGGGCAGCTTCGCTCGGTCACGTTATCGTGGTCGTAGACACCGGTGTACTCATGGCCGCAGTGCAGGCACTTGAATTTGACCTGTTTTGGCGCCATCAGGCGGTAACCTCCACCTCTTCTTTAGGTTTTTTCTTCTTTTTAGCTTTGGCTTCCTCTTCCGCCAGCACTTTTTTGGTGAACTCTATTTCGTCCGGTGTGACGGCCGCGACCATTTTTTCGAGATCGCGCATCACCCTGGCGAATTTTTGGCCTTCGGCCGCTGAAATCCACTCAAGCTGCAGTCTTTCCGGGCGGATGCCCAGTTTTTCGAGTTTGTTCCACAGACGGTCCATGCGTTTCTGGGTCCAGTGGACGGCGCTTATGTAATGGCAATCGGCGAAGTGGCATCCCGATACGAGCACCATAGGGGCGCCCATTCGGAAGGCGCGTATGATGAATTTCTCGTCGACGCGACCTGAGCACATAGTTCTGATCAATCGGCAGTTGGTCGGGTACTGGAGTCTCGCAGTCCCGGCGTTATCACCGCCCGCGTAGCTGCACCAGTTGCAGGCGAACGTAAGCAAACCTTTCGCCGGGTCTTCGGTTACGAGAGCATCGACCTGGGCCATAATTTGCTCGTCGCGGAAATGGCGCATCAGAATAGCATCCTGCGGGCATTCAGCTGCACATGCTCCGCATCCGGCACAAGCGGCTTGGATGATGGTCGGCGGCTTTGCCAGTTTGCGGTCCGGCGCACTGATAGCGTTGTAGGGACAGACTTTCGCACAGATGCCGCAGAAATTACAGAGGTCGGTGTCAACCTGGGAGGTGATGGCCTCGATGCGGGTCTTCCCCGCGTTGAGCAGAATACTCGCCCTTGCGGCGGCGGCGCTGGCCTGGGTGACGCTGTCTTTCACGTCTTTTGGTGATTCCACGCACCCGGCGATGAATATCCCCTTCGTGGGAGCATCGACAGGCTTCAGCTTGGGATGCGATTCCATGATGAAGCCATCGGAGGTGCTCGACAGAGTGAGGAGTTTCTTGATTTGTTCCTGATCCTTACGCGGGATGACCCCCTGCGAGAGAACCAGCATTTCGAGTTCGTGTTTTTCCAGCTTGCCGGTGGTGGTGTTTTCCACTGTGAGAACCAGATTGCGCGATTTGGGGTCTTCGACGACATCGCCGGGAATGCCTCGGATATATTTGACACCTTCTTCCTTGCTTCGCATATAGAGGTCTTCGAAGCCTTTTCCGAAGGCGCGCATATCCATATAGAACACTTTTGCTTCGACACCGGGATAGTGATCACACAGAAGCAGAGTGTCCTTAACGGTGTTCATGCAGCAGATGTTGGAGCAATAGGGATTGCCGCGACCGTCTTTGGAACGTGAGCCGACGCACTGGATGAAGCCGATTCGCTTGGGGATTTTACGGTCACTGGGGCGAATAAAGTGACCCTCGGTGGGTCCTCCGGCGCAGATGAGGCGTTCGAATTCCATGCTGGTGATGACGTTTTCGTAGCGGGTATAGCCGTACTCATCGTATTCGGTGGGATCGTAAACATCCATGCCGGTGGCGGCTATAATCACGCCGGCTTCTATTTTGACCAGTTCATCGTGGTCGTCGTAATCGATGCATTTCCTCTCGCAGACCTGGGCGCACTTACCGCAGGCGATAGGATTGTTGCCAAGGCAATTGTCCATGTCGAGGACATAGGCCGATGGTACGGCCTGGGGAAACGGCAGATAGATGGCTTTGCGGGAAGAAAAGCCTTGCTGGTATTCGTCCGGTACGGCGACCGGACAAACTTTTGCGCACTCGGCGCAGGCGGTGCATTCGTTGGCATCGACATAGCGTGCTTTTTTACGCACGGTGACGTTGAAGTTACCTACGAATCCAGTGACCGACTCGACTTCACTGTTGGTGAAGAGCTCAACCCTGGGATGTCGACCGACATCCATCATTTTTGGACCGAGTATTCATATACTACAGTCCATCGTCGGGTATGTTTTATCGAGTGCGGCCATAATGCCGCCGATCGTGGGTTCTTTTTCGACCAGGTAGACTTTGTGTCCCCCATCGGCCAGATCGAGGGCGGCTTGGATTCCGGCGACCCCGCCGCCGATGACGAGCGCCGCTTTGGTCACGGGCACTTCGGCTTCGGTCTGGGGTTCGAGGAATCTCGCGCGCGCCACACCGCCGCGGACAAGGTCTTTTGCCTTTTCGGTGGCCTTTTCCCTTTCATTCTGATGGACCCAGCTGCAGTGTTCGCGCAGGTTGACCATCTCGAACAAATACGGATTCAGACCGGCATCGGCAACGCACTGGCGAAAAGTAGGCTCGTGTATCTTCGGGGTACAGGAGGCTACCACTACGCGATTCAGTTTGTGCTCGACTATCGCCTTTTTGATTTCGTTCTGTCCCGGGTCGGCGCAGGTATATTTGTTCTGTACGACGCAGACGACGTCATCCAGAGTTTTCGAATACTCGCTGACCGCGTGACAGTCGATAGTACCGGCGATATTCAACCCGCACTCACAGACGAAAACTCCGATGCGTAAGTTGTCGGGTTTTGTTAGTTCAACTGCCATATCCTATCTCCCATCTCTTCTATCATCGAGGCCTCAGCCTTCGAGGGCCGAGGCGATTACATTCACCATATCCGCGACTTTGATATTGATTTTGTCACCTTCCTGTCCGCATTGGGCGCAACGGAAGTGAATCTGGCACTTGGGGCAGGCGGTAACGATCGTTTCCGCGCCCGCGGCGTTCGCTTCGGACAGGCGACTCCGTTGAATCTGTTTCGACGTAGCGTCGCAGTTCATCCAGTTGGTTGTTCCGCAACAAATAGCGCCGCGCCGGTTGTGCGCCATTTCGCGCACTTCAACACCGGGAATTGCCGACAGACTCTCCCTGGGCTGCTCATAGACCTCCATGAATCTGCCGAGCCGGCATGGATCCTGGAAAGCGACTTTCTGCGGCGAGGATTTGAATCTCAATTTGCCCTTGTTGGCGGCAATAATCTCGCTGATATGCGCTACCTCGGGACCGTCCTGTCCGAGTCTTTCGGGATACAATCGCTTTATCGTCACGGCGCACTCGGGACAGGCGGTGATGATTTTTTTGATACCGGCTTTTTCGAATTCTTTCAGGTTGAGCCGGCCGAGTTCATCGAATTTGTCGAGTTGCCCCAGCCAGTAGAGATCGTGGCCGCAACATCGTTCGTTGTCCATTACGACCGGTTCTATGCCGAGCTTGTTGAGGACTTTCACGGTATCGTGGGCAATGGAGATTGGCGAGAACTCGAAGTCTTTGCCGAAGAGTTGTTCATAGTAGGGTAAGCATCCCACGAAATATAAAACCTCGCCGGTCTTTTTCACTTTGAGGTCATCGGTAATCCACCCGGTGCGGTTCTGCTTCAATTTTGGAGACGCCGCCATTTCCATGATGTGATGCATGGCGCCGCCGTGCGACGGGTTACCGAGAAAGCCATTGCTTTGCGCTATGGCTCTGATGTCGCGCATGAATTCAGAGTACTTCACATCGACCGGGCATCGCCGGGAGCACAGCTGGCAGGTCAAACAGGACCAGAGCATGCGATTGGAAGCGAGGTCCGACGCGCCATAGAAAAGGCCTTCGGCCAGCAGTCTTCGCGGTGAATACTGACTGTTGGCACGTGATATCGGGCAAACCGCGGTGCATTTGCCGCACTCGAGACAGAGAAAAGCGCGGGAGCGTTTCAGTTGTTCAAGGGCTGTTTCCATACCTGTTCGTCACTCGTAGGTTGGTTTATTGTTAAGCGGGCTGGGGCCCAACTCGGTTATCTGTTGAACGAATTCGTCGATGAGATTGGCCCAGCGCTGGCCTTCGGCAGCTGATACCCACTCGAGCCGGATACGTCCTGGTTCCAGGCCCAGGGTGTTGACCAGGCCCTTGGTTTTTTCGAACTGGTCGACCGCTTTGTAGTTGCCGAAGATATAGTGGCAATCGCCGAAGTGGCACCCGGACACCAGAACGCCATCGGCGCCGAGTTTCAGCGCTTTGAGCACGAATCCCGGCGTTACTCTGCCTGAACACATGGTTCGAATCACGCGAAAGTGCGGGGAGTGCTGTATGCGGTTCGTGCCGGCATTGTCGGCGCCGGCGTAACTGCACCAGTTGCAGGCAAAGACGACGATATTGGGAATGAATTGCTTTTCCGTTTTCTTTTTTGCCGGTTGGGTTCTCACAGCCATATTTTAAACCTTATCTAATAGCAATGCATCTATCATGGAGTTTATCTGGTCATCGGTGAAGTGCAGGGCCACCACGGCGCCGGTGGGACACCAACTGGCGCAGGTGCCGCATCCTTTGCAGAGGGCCTGATTGATCTGCGCGACCTTGCCGCCCAGATCGGTCGTCACGAATTCCGGAGCGTGGTATTCGCAGATTTCCACGCAACTTCCACAAGCCCGGCAGAGCGAAGGCTCGACAACGCAGGTGGTGGGTTCGAGGGCGACCGTCTCGTGTGAGATGATAGCCGCCACCTTTGCCGCTGCCGCCGAACCCTGGGCGATGGAATCGGCAATATCTTTGGGGCCGCCGACGCATCCGGCCAGGAAGACACCCTCGGTGGTGGTCTCCACCGGGCCGAGTTTGGCGTGGCGTTCCATGAAGAAGCCATCGGCGCCGCGTGGAACTTTGAGGATATCCTGCATTTTTGACGTGCTGTATTCATTGGGGACCATGCCCGAGGCGAGGACGACGAAATCGGCATCGATGTCGAGGGTTCGGTCAAGAGCCAGTTCCAGAATTTCGACGCTGGAAGCGTTTTTCCCTTTGCCGACGACTTTCGGAAGTCTTTCCGGCGTGAACCGCAGGAATTTGACGCCCATCTGCCGCGCGTGACGGTAGTGTTCTTCGGCGAGGGCGCCGACAGTGCGCATGTCGCGATGGAGCACGGCGACATTGACGCCGGCCTCTCTCAGCCTTACCGCTTGCTTAATTGTAGTCGGGCAGCAATAGCGGGAGCATCCGGGATTTTTCTCTTTGTCGCGCGAGCCGACGCACTGGATGAAGACCACATTTTGGGGCGCCTTGCCGTTTATTTCTATTTTGCCTTTAGTATCGTGAAGGATGTTCTCAAGTTCCTGGTTGGTTATGACGTTATCGTAGTTATCATAGCCAAATTCGTCCTTGGGCTGGTAGATATCAGCGCCGGTGGCGACGATTATGGTACCGACCTTGAAATTGCCGTTGGTGGAGGTAATGTCGAAATTGCCGACATAGCCGGTAATTTTTGTGACCTCGGTACCTGCCATAGCTTCGATGCGGCTGTTTTTGACTTTTTCCACCATCGCGCGAGCCAGTTCAAAGGCCGAGAGATTGGCGGGATAGACTCTTGTCAGATTGTTGAGGCGGCCACCGAGACGACCTTCTTTTTCAATCAGGTAGACTTTCATTCCCTGAGCCTCGAGTTCCAGCGCGGCCGCCATTCCGGCCACACCGCCGCCGATGACAAGGACACTCTGATTGACGGGAATCGATTTCCGATACAGCGGCTGCAGGTGTCTCGCCTTGGCCACCCCCATTTTTATCATCTCGCGAGCCTTGCGGGTGGCTACTTCGGGAACTCTGGTGTGGACCCAGGAGCACTGATCGCGGACATTGACCATTTCGAACAGGTAGGGATTGAGGCCCGCCTGCCGGCAGCTTTCGCGGAAGACCGGTTCATGGGTGCGCGGGGTGCAGGCCGCCGCCACGACCCGGTTGAGCTTGTGCTCTCTAATTTTCTCTTGCATCAGGCGCTGGCCTTCATCGGAGCACAAGAACAGGTTGTTTTCGACACATTCGACACCGGGTACTTTCGTGGCGAATTCCTTGAGGGAGTCAATTTTAAGGACGCCGGCGATGTTTATACCACAGTGGCAGAGGAAGACGCCCACGCGGGGAGGACCGGAAGTATCAATTTCCTGTATCTGTTCGGGTTCTTTGTCTTCGGGAATTCTTTCGACGAACTTCTCCGCTTCGGCCGCCGCGCCCGAGGCCTGGGCTACCGAGTCGGAGATATCGTTTATACCAGCGGCGCAGCCGCAGACATAAACGCCCTGCTTGGCGGTGTGAAGCGGCGAGCCATAGTGTGAGTCGATCTCAAAGAAACCGTTCTCATCGAGTTCAATGCCAAGAATGTCGGCCAGAGCGGTATTCGAGGCCGAGGCGACAGCGCCAGTCGAGAGAACGACCATGTCAAATTCCAACTTGCTGACCTCGCCTGTTTCGACATTCTCGACGAACAGGTGCAGATTTTTTGTATCCGGGTCTTCGAGGATTTTAGAAGGTCGACCACGGACATATTTCAGTTCGGGGGAATCGAAGGATCGCTGGTAGAATTCTTCGAATCCCTTGCCGGAGGCTCTCAGATCGATATAGAACATGGTGAGCTCTTCGATATCACTTTCGTGCTGCTTGACCAGAAGGCAGTCTTTGACGGCGTTCATACAGCAATAGCGGGAACAATATTCGCATCCGGCCTCTTTGCCTTCGCCTCTGGAGCCGACGCATTGTATGAAGGCGATTTTTTTCGGCACTTTGTGGTCGGATGGTCTGACAATGTGGCCGCGGGTCGGGCCGGAAGCGTTGAGGACCCTTTCCAGTTCGATGTTGGTCAGGACATTTTCGTAGAGTCCGTAGCCATAGCTTGCGATGGCCGAGGCGTTGTAGACGTCGAAGCCGGTGGCCAGAATGGCGGAACCGACCTTCAGTTGTATTTCACGCGGTCTGTCATCGTAGTTGATGGCGTTTCGGTCGCAGGTTTTCGCGCAGTTGTTGCAGACGAGGAAATCGTCGTTGAGACATTGTTCGCGATCTATGATATAGGTGTTGGGCACAGCCTGAGGGAATGGCGAGTAGATGGCTTTTCGGGCGCCCATACCGATTTCGAATTCGTTCGGGACTATGACGGGGCAGTCGATAACGCACAGTCCACAGCCGGTGCAGAGGGATTCGTCGACATAGCGCGGATTTTTTCTGATCGTGGCCGTAAAGTTGCCGGCCCTGCCCTCGAAGCGAACGAGTTCAGAGTTGGTGAACAATGTTATGTTGGGATGCCGACCGGCATCCATCATCCGGGGGCCCAGAATTCATATAGCGCAGTCCATCGTAGGGAAAGTCTTGTCCAGTTGCGCCATCCTTCCGCCGAGGGAAGGGGTTTTTTCAACCAGATAGACTTTTACCTGCGATGCCGCGAGATCGAGCGCAGCCTGGATACCGGTGATACCGCCGCCGATAACCAAGACCCCGTCTGCTTTTCCTGGCTGTCGAGCCATTTGTGTCTTCCTCCAGATGCGACCGCTTTGAAACGAACCGTTTTGTTATACTTTCATTTCGGCTTTGCCAATAAGCTTCATGCCGTACTCATAGCCGCTGTCAAAGGCTTTGAGATTGAGTTCTTCGGTGCCCGACGGCACGGATGTTTCCACGGCTTTGCGCACCGCCTCGTGAGGAACAACGTCGGTTACAGCCGCGAAGAATCCCAACATGACGATGTTGAGGACGATTTTGCGGCCGAGGTCCTCGGCGATGCGCGTGGCCGGAATGCCGAATTCTGTGGTTTTCGGTCCGTGTTTTTGCAGTTTGACCAGGTCCTTTTCGTAAAGGTAAATGCAATCCTCCGCTACCTTGTCTTTGTGGGTCATGTACCCGTCGTGCGACATAGCCAGGAGAATCTTAGGTGCTGTCACATAGGGATAGAGCACGCGGCTGTCGGACACGACGACCTGCGCGGAGCATGCTGAACCTCTGGCCTCCGGGCCGAAACTCTGGGTGAGCGTGGCGTGCTGGCCGTTGTAGATGGACGCGGCCTTTCCTATGATGTAACCGCACAGAATTACGCCCTGGCCGCCGAAGCCGGTGATTCTGATATCAGTTGTTGCCATGGACGCCTCCGTACGGTGTGTATTTGTCGCCAAAAGTCTTCTTGTTGCCTGCGTTGAGGCACTCGAGATAGGTTGGTTTTTCTATATCGACGAATTTGCCAACGGTTATTTTCGACTGGAAGTCAATGTCGAGTTCTTTGAGGTCGGCCCCGTGTCTGATAACACTGTTGTCGTGATAAAATTTCATCAGATCGAGGCCAGTACCCAGTTTGTTGATCCTGGCGTACAGGGTTGAACAGGGTGCGATGACCTCGACAAACGAGAACCCCGGTTTGCTGATAGCCTCGGCGATTGCAGTTGTGAGCCGTCGAATGTGGAGAGCTGTCCACCGGGCCACGTACACGGCTCCTGATGATGCTGCCAGCAGGGGAAGACTGAAGGGGTGTTCGCAGTTTCCATAAGGGGAGGTGGCTGCTTTGGCCGTTATGGGTGTGGTCGGTGCGACCTGTCCGCCTGTCATAGCGTAGATGAAGTTATTGACGCAAATGACGGTTATGTCGACGTTTCGTCGGGCGGTGTGAATGAAGTGATTGCCGCCGATCGAAATCAAGTCGCCATCGCCGGAGAAAACGATGACTTTCATATCCGGCCGGGCGATGTGCAGTCCGACGGCGAACGGAATGGCCCGTCCGTGGGTGGTGTGGAAGGAATCGAGCTTCATGTAGCCGGCTACGCGTCCGGTACATCCGATTCCGGAGACCACCGCGACATTATTAAGGTCCAGCTTGAGTTGCTGGAGGGCGGCCGACAGCGCGGTGACGGTCGTGCCCAAACCGCATGTGGGGCACCAGATGTGCGGAATGCGGTCCATCCTCAGGAGTTTCTCCATCGGATGTTCTTCTTTGACTAATTCCTCTACTTTCGCATTCATTTAGCGGCTTCCTTTATAGTTGCATAAATATCTTCGGGGTTGTGTACGGTACCGCCGGCGTGACCGACGAGATAAGTCTGGCATTTGCCGGCAGCGCAGCGGTCCATTTCCAGAAACACCTGGCCGTAGTTCATTTCCACCATGATCAGCGATTTGACTTTGGTGGCGAGCTCTCTGACCCTTTTTTCCGGGAACGGCCACACGGTTACCATTTTGATCTCGCCGACTTTCATACCCTGTTTACGGGCTTTCATGATAGCCGGCTGAACCACGCGCGAGGAGATGCCGTAGGACATGACGACGACATCGGCGCCATCGACATCTTTTTCCTCGAGCCAGATGATGTCGTCGACATGCTGTTTAACTTTATCGATGAGGCGTCGTACGTTTTTCTGCTGCGCCTCGGCGTTGATAACGGGATAGCCGCGTTCGTCGTGGGTCAGGCCGGTGACATGGAACTTGTATCCTTTTCCCACCGGGAGCATGGGTGAAACGAGATCTTCGGTTTGCTCGAACGGCCATGCTTCGCCGGGTGGCTTGGTGGTGTATTTGCGTTCGACCAGTTCGATTTGTTCGGCTCTTGGAATAACCACTTTCTCGGTCATGTGTCCGACACATTCGTCGGTCATAATGAGCACCGGCATACGGTAGGTTTCCGACAGATTAAAGGCGTGGATGGCCAGTTCGAAAGATTCTTGTGGCGAGTCCGGCGCCAGGGCGATGACTTCGTAGTCGCCGTGGGAGCCCCATTTGGCCTGCATCATGTCGGCTTGACCCGGAAGGGTGGGCAGTCCGGTCGATGGCCCTCCGCGCTGGACATCGACAAGCACGCACGGTGTTTCCAGCATAAGTCCGAGACCGAAATTTTCCATCATGAGCGAGAATCCGGGTCCGGAAGTGCATGTCATTGATTTAGCGCCTCCCCACGAAGCGCCGAGGATGGCGTTCATGCTGGCCAGTTCATCTTCCATCTGTATGAAGACACCGCCGACAAGCGGGAATCGCCGTGAAACTCTCTCAGCGATTTCGGTGGATGGCGTGATTGGGTAGCCGCCGAAGAATTTGCAGCCGGCAGCGATAGCCCCTTCGGCACAGGCGTGGTTACCATCGAGATAATGCGAGCCTGTAAGAACGTTTTTGGGGTCAGCTTTCAATTAAGCACCTCCTTCTCCCCGGTATCTACCCGGACGCAATAGATAGCGAAATCGGGGCACAGCATTTCGCAGAGATCACAATTGACACACTCCTGGGGCTTGACAGCGACGGGAGGGTGGTAGCCCTTGGAATTGAACTCATCGGAAAGTTCCAGCACGCCTTTGGGGCAGTATTCGACACAGAAGCCGCAGCCTTTGCAGCGTTCTTTTATAATGTGGAGTTCGCCGTGTGGAATTTGCAATTTGTCAATATCTAAGGGGGTTCTCCAGAACTTCATATAAGGCCTCCGCGTTGGCCACATCTGAAAATGCTCTTTTGCGGCCTTATCATACGGTTATGAGATATGTCTTTATATGTCTCTCAAACATTGAGAGAGTCTTTTCTACGATATAAATGCCAGCCTTGAGAGATGCCTGCGCGTGTTGCGGCGGCATTAGTTTTATACGGTCATGGCCGTCTCAGTCTCAGCTGCGTAGAGGCAAAGTCGCCGTTGATAAACGTTCGGTTGAATAACCAGATGGTATTTCGCTATGTCGAAATGTAATATAATGGGGCGGCGTTGCGCAACTGAAAATCGAAAAATATTCGGCATCTGCGTCTTTTAAGGTATCCGAGATTACTTATTGCCGATCACCCGGCGGGCTTATATATTAAAAAGTCAGGCGACCAGGCCGATTTCCGGCAGGTCTTTCACAACGGGCAAAGTATATGGCTTTCAGGTATAACATAAGATTCAGCGGGGCGGGAGGCACGGGTTTACTTCAGGCAGCGCGGATTATCGCGGAGGCGGCGGCCATATATGACAACAAGAATGCCGCCGAGAGTTGTTCTTACGGTCCGGAGGCGCGCGGCAATGCCAGCCGGGCGGAGATTATCATTTCCGACGAAGCGATAGATTACCCGAAAATCGAATCGATTGACCTTTTGATGGTCTTGACGCAGGAAGCTTACCAGAAGAGCATTGGTGAACTGGGCCCCCGGGGGGTTGTAATCGCCGATCGCCAGGTCAAGATCGGTGGTGAGATTGGCAAACGGAAGGTTTTTTCGGTACCGTTTGTGGAGATTGCCGAAAAGGAGTGTGGCAAACCAAACATGGTCAATATTGTCGCGCTTGGCTTTTTCGCAGCCGTCAACGGGGTGATAGAGCGGAAGTCCATCCGCCAGGCCATCTTAGCACGTGTTCCCAAGATGTCCGAGAAAGAGTATATCTGCGCGTATGAGGCCGGGTTGACGGCTGCCAAACCGGAGGCGAAGAATTAGAGCCGCTCATGCCCGCATACCTACAGCACGCTCGATTTGACAGGGAAAGCAGAATATGAAGGATCCGCTGGTTCGATTAACGGAAAAGACTGCCGCGCTGGGTAATTATCACCGCAAGTATCTCCACGTAATTTCCTCAAATATAGATAGTCTTACGTCGGCCCTTGAACAGAAGGGACTTCGCGACAGCGTTCACCTGTGGTCGTATTCGCTGGAAGTTCCCGGCGAGATGGACACGGTGTTGCAGGTGGCGGCGGATGAAAAGGAGCAACTCGATTTCCTTGGCTGCTACTTTGGTCTTCAATTCCTCCACATGAACCTTCGCATGGTGGACATTATAAAGCTTGAATTGGCGACTCACCCGCACGGTTGGCAGACTGCCCGGCGTCTGATGCTGGAGGCGGGTCGAATGTTCCGTTACCTGACCAAGTCATACATGGAGCGTCTGCTGAATATTTTCCTCAAGGATCAAAGCTATCCGCCCTATGTGATACTGGGGGTCGGGACAAGGGCTGACCAGGATGATATCGATCTGGGTATAATTCATCGGGGGCCTGCGGACGCCGGCGTCCTCAACCGGGCCATCAGCCGGCTGTCGACGGAGATGTTCAAGAAATCGACGCGGCTGCATTTTCATCTTTCGGAACACGTCGGCGAAAACAGCCTTACCGCCACCATAGAGGAATATGAAGATATACTTGATCGCGGGCTTTACGATTTCGTTATCGTCACGGAGATGCTTGGAGCCGCCACGATCCTGGGGGACAACACTCTGTTCGAGCAATTCAGAGAGCGAGTGACCAGGCGGTTTTATTATGATTCCGGCAACAGGCAGAATCGGTTTCATGAGGGTTATCTGCGGGGGATACTGGGGGAGATAAGATCGCTGGCCACCCGTCCCAAACCGTCAGAGAGTATCAATCCGAAAGATGACGGTTTGAGACCGATAAAGAGTCTACTTTCCGCGCTCAAGCTGGTGCACGGGGTCGAGAAAACCAACGCCTGGGCGATTGTCGATGAGCTTCGCATTAAAGATGCGAAAAGGCGCGAGCAGTACGATGATCTCGAGGAAACGCTCAGTTTCTTTGAGTTGTTCAGGCATCTTTATCAGATGACTGTCGCTCAGGACGAGGATATAAATCTCAATGAGCCGGGTATCGGCGATATGGTGGCGGGGATCGCCAAAATAATCGGATTTGAGAAGAAGGGAGTCGTGAGCGCCAAGGATTTCATGCTTGTCAACTATTACGATTACCTGGACAAAAGTATGGAGGCGGTAGAAATTCTCACTGAAGATTTGCGCCGGCACCTTCGCGAAGTGACGATATTCGGTCCGATTTTCTCCGGAGAGATTCACACCCGACCGGGGTACCGGGGCAATCTGGCGATGGATTTCATCCGGGCGTCGAATTTTGTGAAAGGAGTCACGTACTGGGATGACTTCCAGCAGGAATTGAGTGACGAGAATGGTCCTTTCTACAACGAGTTTATCGACAGTTTCAGCCATTTGCGCGGCAGGGTTCGCAGGAAAGTCGCCCTCGGTTACCTGGCGGGGATGCAGTATGATCCGTCATCGGTGCTTCGTTTCATGATAATCCTTGGCAGAAACGCCCGCGACGAGAGGGCCAAGCAGGTATTCGAGATGATAGGACATTTGTTTATCGAAGAGCTGGAGAGGCTTCCCAATAACACGGCGGCCATGGCTCACATGCTTTTGAATTGCCCGGACCTGCTGAATAGTTTTCTGGCGCTGATAGACTGGGATTCACTCACCCGGTTTGCGGAAATGGCTCATCGTCGACCGGCATTGCCGGAGTATCTCCCGATCCAGAGACAGCTTCAGGCGCTGGCGGATATTCATCTGGAAAGCAGCCATTTCTTTAAGCAGCACTTCCATAAGATTCTCAACAAGTACCCGGTCTTCATCAAGCATTTGTACAACAACGAGAAGCTGAAAGAGATCACCGATGGTACCTACAGTGATATCTCGTCACTGGCATTTCTCGAAGAGCGGATCGAGCAGCTGGGTGACTATTATGATCTCGAGTTCGTGCGGGTGAGCCTTCTGGCGATGTCGGGCGTGGGCAGTGAGCAAACCGATGCGGAGTTCGTGGAATTTTGCGACAACTACACGCAGTTGCTTCACGAATTGTGCCAGCAGGATGTACACTTGAGTCTTGGATACTCAATGCACACCCATGACCGTTTTGCTTTCTATGCTGCCGGCGGACATGCGCGGGAGCAGGGATTCGACGACGATTACGACATGATTGTCATTCTGGATTCGAGTGATCCCGATGAAATTGAATTCTGCAACAAGATTGTCGGCAAGATGAACATGCAGGTTTTGAAGCGTGGCGTTTTGCCGCATCACCGGTTTGCCGATCATTTCGGAACCTACTGTATAAGTCTTCCTCAGATCGAAGAGCTTCTCAGTGCCGACAGCGAAGATACTTTTGTCGATCAGTCTCAGGCGCTTTGTTCGCGAATGCTGGTCGGCACGACCAAGCTGGAGCAGAAATTTCTTGAAAACATTATTACACCGTTCATATTCGAGCGGTCGTCGAAATACATCGAGGCGATGAAGGGAGAGATGGACTGCCGGCACTCGCGTGAGGACGACGAGCAGCGCAGCAACATCAAGGAGTGTCACGGAGGGTTGCGCGACATGGAGATGCTTCTTTTGATGTATGCCACAAAACATCGGATTCGTGAATGCCTTTCGCGCCGATTTTTGCGCCGTCTTTCGGAGATGGAGCCCGAACTGGCTGATGATTTCATGTTTCTCGATGACCATCTGACGTTCATCAAGAACCTTCGTGATGTTTACCGCCTCAAAGTCGCGGCGCACAATGTTATTGCGCCCGAGTATCTGATCCCGGTCACGGTTAGTATGGGTTACGAGGAGACGGCCAAAGGCAGCAGATTGCTGTACGATGATTTTCTCAAGCGTACGGAGATAGCCGCCAAAGTGGTGGATAAGCTTGCCGGTAGAGTGAAGTAATCCAATATGGCCGACCTAATCAGGCCGGGACCGACTCGAATATCTTGTCAACTTTGACCTTGTGCAGGTTGAGACCGACTTCTTCCTGCGTCAATCCCTGAGCGATTCCTAAAAGCTGGAAATAGTAAACAATCGGAACATCGAACTTTCTACCAAGCTTTCTGCCGAGAACGATTTGTCCGAGGTCGAATTCATCAAAGCAACTCGGGCAGATCAGTCCCATGCAGTCGGCCTTTTGCGCGGAGATGGCATCGAGGATATCGGCCACCATCCGATTCGGAATGGAATCGGTCATGCACGCTCGCCCGCAGCACAGGAGAGTTTTTTCGTGATGGACGGGATCGGCGCCGATGGCTTTGAGCAGATCGGCCAGTATGGTCGGGCGATCGGGGTCGTCGACGCGCATTATTCTCGACGGTTTGAGCAGATGGCAACCGTAGTGGACGGCTACGCGCATACCATCCAGCGGCCTTTTCACGGTGTCGGCCACTTTGCTGAGACCGAAATCATCGCGGAGGACAGTCACGGCATGGCGCACATTAATAGTGCCTTTAAACTGTCGGCCGATATTTTTCAGGCGCTTGTTTACGGCGGCTTTGAGTTCTTCGTCTTCTTTGAGAGCCAGGTTGACCTCGGAGAGCGTTGCGGTGCAACCGGAGCAGGTAGTTATAATGTCGTGGTTCAGGTCTTCGGCGAGACACAGATTACGGGCCGCAACTGTGTACCATTCCATTTTGTCCCGGGCCTGAAAATAGATCGGGTCGGGACAACAGGTAAACCCTTCAGCATCTACCATATCAAGGCCCACTTTGGTGAGGGTGCGGCGGACGGCGGCCTCAAACCAGGGGTACTTGATGGTCATCATGCATCCGAAAAACGGGATGTATTTCATACTACCTCTCCCCCATTAATTTGTTGAGTTCTTCAACCGGATATTTCTTTATAGCCGCCAGCCCGAGTTCTTCACGTCGTCTTTCAGCCAGAGAAGTGACCTTGGTCGTAATGCCGGACTCGAAGACCGAGCCGGATACGGTACCGATAAGCTCGGGCGCCTTGCCTTCCATGAAGCACATGTTTTTGAGGGCGATGATGACATCGACCGGTCGTACATCCTGGGGACAGCGTTCGGAGCAGGTGTAGCAGTTGGTGCAGTTCCAGATTTCGGAGTCGGGTCCGATCAGTTCTTTTTCGAAACCGAGGATAGCTTTGAGCATGATAAGCCGGGGGTTAAATGTTTCGGAATAGTTGCCGGCCGGACAGTCGGCAACACAGGCTCCGCACTGGTAGCAATAATTGTGACGGGAACCTTCAGCAATGGCATTGAGCTTTTCGCGAAAAGCGAAATTGATTTTGTGCTTTTCGGGCGCTTTGGGATTTTGATTGTCGCTCATGAGTCGGTCCACCTGTTGCTGTGGCAAGTGACGTGAAGCCGGTGGTGATTCTTGACACAGATGGATACTTGCCGTATTTAAACATAATTAAATATCGTGACGTGAAAAATGTCAAACCCTTTTGCGCCATGGGCGGCAAAAACGGCTGTTCTCTGCTGTTGATTTGCGGATTTTAACATTCTATATTTCATCTATGACCAGACATCTTGTTGTGATTCTATTGATTGGAGGGCTCTTGAACTGTTCAGATAGACCCCGCAATTATCTATCACTTCACCGCGACGCTCTCGTTGCCGATATGCACAGTGACACGGTATTGCGTATGAAAAAGGGGCTGGACCTTTCGCAACGTAACAGGTTAGGGCATATGGACATTCCCCGGCTGAAAGACGGGGGAATCGACCTTCAGGTGTTTGCCTGCTGGGTAGACACCGAAACACCCCGGGCGGAGTGCCGGGCCCAGGTCGATTCGCTTCTGGATATCCTTTATTCCCAGATTGTGGCCAATCGTGACCGGATCGCCGTGTGTACCACCGCCGCGGGAGCCGAAAAAGCTATTAATGAGGGGAAGATTGCGGCCTTTGTGGGTATCGAGAACGGCGTGGCAATTGCGGGAGAGCTTGCCAATCTCGAACATTTCTATGAGCGAGGCGTGAGGTACATGACCCTGACCCATACGGCATCGAGTGATTGGTGTGTATCCTCGGCGGATACCGCCCCGGCGTTTAACGGCCTGACTGATTTCGGACGCGAGGTGGTCCACAAGATGAATGAGATGGGAATGATCATTGATGTTTCCCATGCTTCTGTTTCCGCGGTCGACGAGGTTCTCAAGATCTCCACTTCTCCCATCATTGCTTCGCACTCGTGCGTGTATGCGTTGTGTGAACATGACCGTAATCTCACCGATGATCAGATTAAGGCGATAGCGGCCAAGGGTGGTGTGATAGGGGTCAATTTCTATAACGGTTATCTGTCGAAAGAGTGGGAAATTAAGGCGGATTCGATCTGGGAGACCCGCCGCGAGGAGATCGACTCAGTCAAACAGTACTACTGGGATAACGACAGCGCCAGAACCGCCGAGGTCGAAAAGTTTCTCGAGTGGCTGAAGGATGAGATGAAGATTGTCCCGGTGAATGTGGCAACGGTTGTGGACCATATCGATTATATCGTCAAGCTGGTCGGGCCGGATTTTGTGGGACTGGGGTCGGACTATGACGGCGTGTTCGCCGTTCCGGACGGACTGGATGATTGCTCGATGGTGCCGAATATCACGAAGGAACTGGTGGCACGCGGTTACTCCGATGAGGATATTCGCAAGATTCTCGGCGGCAATTTCATGAGGGTGTTCCGTCAGGTGTGCGGGGGCGGTTGAACGCGCGGCCATGAAGCGCGCGGAGAAGGAAAATCACCGATCGCGGCCAGATCAATGAGATCATAAGCGGTTGCGATGTCTGTCATCTCGCCTTCGCAGTCAAAAACGAACCCTACCTCATTCCCATCTCCTTTGGTTACGACGGCCAATATCTTTATATCCACACAGCCAAACAGGGTAAGAAACTCGATATCATCGCAGCCAATCCTCGCGTCTGTTTTGGGATGGAACGCAATGTTAAGTTGGTCACCGATGACGTTAGGGCGTGCAAATGGACTTTCAGATTCGAGAGTGTGGTCGGGTTGGAAGCGTTAGAAGAGCTGACGACCGATGCTGATAAGGCTTATGGATTAGACCAGATTATGGCTCACTACTCGGGCAAAGTCTGGCAGTTCAGTTCGGGCGACCTGGCGGGGGCTCGGCTCTGGCGTATAACCGTCGATTCGGTAACGGGGAAGCGTTCCGGATAAACGATACGTACATAATACCTTAGTAAGGTTCGTCGGGGCCTCAGAAACCGATTGACAGCCAAAAAGAATTCATCTATTAATAAGTAGGCGGGGTTTCGCAGGATCGAGTGCGCAGTCTACCTTCGCTGAACAACGGGGCAGCTAACCTCACGTCATTTTTAAGAACAATACGGAGAGTGGAGCAAGATGTTTATCTGGCGGGGACATCCGATGCGATGCGGTGTTCTTAAAACGCTGTTTACCTTGTCGGTTCTTCTTGTTTGTGTCGGCTGCGCCAAAAAACTTAGTCGTGAAACAGTCACCCCGGAGAATTTCCGTACTCTGAATCACGGTTCACCGTTTCTCAAGGCCCATTTGCTCAATGGTGAGGTGTATGTACTCGGAGACTGGCGGGTCGATGAGAAAGAACGGATGCTATATGGTGACGGCACTCATCTTGGCATAAACCGCCAGAAGCTCGAGAGCGGACTTATGGCAGTACCGATTGATTCGGTAGCTCTCTTCGAAACGAACCGGGTGGTTCAGTCTCCGTCGGTAGGGGCGGTTGCCCTTCTGACCGGAGCGAGCCTTGCGGTTACGGTCGTGTGTCTGACAAATCCGAAGGCCTGTTTTGGATCGTGCCCGACATTTTACGCCACGAATGGCGAGAAGGAGTTGCTTCAGGCGGAAGGTTTTTCCGCCAGTGTGGCGCCATCGCTGGAGGCAACCGACATCGACGCGCTCTACCGCACGAGACCATCGAGTCAGAACTTGACTATTACCATGACCAATGAGGCCCTTGAGACTCATGTGGTACGGCGGGTGAGTCTTCTGGTCGCGAAACGACCTGAAGGTGGGCGGGTGGCCGTTGATCTGGATCGTAGGCTACGCGAAGTGTATAATATCACTTCGCCGAGTTCGTGTGTTGTCGGAGATGAAGACTGCCTTAGTTCGGTGAAAAGTTTTGACGGCCGCGAGCGTTTTTCACAGACCGACTCTACCGACCTTGCATCAAAAGAGACCATCGAATTGACCTTCGATGAGGTTCCTGATGGTTCAAGGGGGCTTCTGATCGCCTCGCGGCAAAGCCTGCTGAGCACCTATCTGTTTTACCAGACACTCTCGTATCTCGGGACCAATGTGGCGGAATTCATCAGCATGCTGGAGCGTGGCGATATTTCGGCGACGAGTCAATCGGTAGGACTCGGTGAGCAGCTTGGGGGAATTGAGTTGATGGTCGAAAACGCCAATGGAACATGGGTGACCGTCAGCACCACACACGAGACCGGGCCGTTGGCGACTGACATTCGTTTGATGCCGATTCCCGACAGTATTGATTTCAATGGCAAGATTCGTTTGCGTTTGACGCGGGGGCACTGGCGTCTCGATTACCTGGCACTGGCATCGGTAGGAGACTTTGTCGAACCGGTACGTCTTGAACCCCGCTCGGTAGTAATGAACACCGCCCGCGTGGAGAATCCCAAAGAGTTGCTTATCGATTCAAGTCAATTCCTGATCACATACCCCGGTGATACCTGTCGGCTGGAGTTTGTCTTGCCGGAAGATTATGCTTCTTACGAGCTGTTTCTCGAGAGCCGGGGGTACTATCTGGAGTGGATGCGTGATGAATGGCTGGCCGAAGAAAACGCCGAGAGGGCGATGCTTATGCTGATGTCACCCGAGCAGGCGCTTAGGACGCTGGCCCCGGAGTACAAAGAAGTTGAGAGTGAGATGGAGAACTGTTTTTGGAATAGCCGGTATGTCAAGTAGGACCATGAAAATCGTTGTCGCGGCTGCATTGCTGGTTGTTGTGATGGCGGAGGGTTGTGTGTCGCCGAAGTGTAACAGTGGGTGGCTGGCAACGGTGGAGCAGGCTCAGAGCTCGGCCTATGGCGGCTGGCTGCAGGTGGTACACAAGTTCGACAGAACCAAAATCTTTGGTTACGGAGAGTTGATAGCTGTTCACAGCGACTCTCTGTTCTGGATGGAAGACAACCATCTCAGGTCGCTGGCCCGGACGGATATTCGGCGGGCA
This sequence comes from Candidatus Zixiibacteriota bacterium, assembly GCA_040756055.1. Taxonomy (NCBI): domain Bacteria; kingdom Pseudomonadati; phylum Candidatus Zixiibacteriota; species Candidatus Zixiibacteriota bacterium. The sequence continues at coordinate 688,027 of JBFLZR010000001.1, read as the reverse complement.
CAGGTTTTCACCTACCGATCCCAGCACGGGTCGCTGACGGCGTGGACGGTGCTTGGGACGCTTTCGACGATGTCACACGGAGTCATCCTTTTGATATCCGCGCCGGCCTGGATTTTATTTGGCTCGATTACGACCGGCGCCGTTTCGCACGAGCCTATTGTCGGTTATAATGCGCCGGACAGGTATGAGCCATCGATGTCGGACTGGTTGCGGATGTCTCAATATGCTCGTTATCCACAGGGAATTCCGACGACCCTGGACCGGAATCTCATAAAGGCGAAGTTTTGATGTCTATCGTTTGATCAGCGAAAACAACCGTTGCTGAGATTTGGTACTCGGTCGTGTGTGTCAATTCGTGAGGCAAAACGGACATCATCGGCAAATCCTTCGCCGCGCAATTCTCTCCCCGACATACATTCCCACAGAAGACTGTCGATACGAGTGATATTTGCCTTGAAGGCTTCTTCGCACACAATAGCTTCGGGAGATTTGTCAAACGGCAACTGCGCAAGTATGGCACCCGCTCCAAGGAAGTCCTCAATCGCCATGCGAAGATCGTTGTGGGGAAATTTCTCTCGCTCGCCGCAAGCGATAATCGTGACAGCCGACTCGCTGGAGTCAGTGGCGTTGCGAAGGGCAGCACCGACCGCGGACGCATTTATAAGCGCGCCAACGACGACCACAGGGGCGTTCTGACAGATATTAACACATGTACCACCGTTCAGCGACGGCAACACAATTTTCACGCCAGGCTTCGCGTTATCAAAGGTCGATGGAGATAAAGAATACTGCCCTTTAGGCGAGGCCTCGGACCGTCTTACCGCGATCTCTGCCCCCTCCCTGTCGGCTATTGCTCGGGCATCTGCAGACTCCGGACATGCAAAGACCACAGCTCCTTTGCTGACCGCGTGCACAACGGTGGTGGAAAAGCTCAGGACATCGACCAGTACGATGACGTCGCCGCGCTCGGCGGCTCTTTTCGCGCCGATTGCTCCCCAGTCGAATTTGCACCGATAGGGGGATTGTGAGAAAACGTTGCTATTCATCGTCTATCCTGCGGAGGCAAAGGATCGTAGGGATAACAGGAAAGGCAAGTCCTGATTTACCGCAGCACCATCAAGGTACCCTGGCACTGGAAATTGCCCGCTGTCATGTAGCACTCATAGTATCCGCAGGGAAGGTCACCGGAGCTCCATTCGAGCGTGTGAAGTCCCGCCGGAATGTAATTGTCCATTATGGTGAATGCCAGTCGCCATCGATCATTCTGCAGGGTAATTCTTACATATGTCATCTCCGGCAGCGCAAAGCGGATAATTGTCGTGCCGTTGAACGGATTCGGATAGGCCGGGTACAGCATGAATTCATTCGGGGGATTGGTGGCGCTGTAGTCCCAGCACCAATCATCGGTGGTTCCTCCGATCACCTGGCCGGTCTCATCGGTAATCGCAATAAACGGATAATACGCCGCCGAACCGCCATCAACAGGATTGTCATCGTTGCACCCGCTAATGAGCGCGAACATTAGAATAACCAGAAATATGAAAAGAAATCGATAACCCATGAATCCCTCCTTAAGATGTGCTTCAGATAATAGGATAATATGTATTGCGGTTCAGGTCAATTTTTTTTGCTTACTGAGAGCGGCCGGACATGAATCTAAAGCAGACTTCTTTCATCTTGAATGACCATACTTACGAATTGAATGACGCAGAATTCAACGTTTTGAAAGAAAATCGGGTTAGCGCCGGGCGATATTGGACATATGAGGCAACTATTTCGTCTTTGAATTACGTATACAAAAGGGCTGTTATTTGAGAAAGTGGACCTTCGGGCATTTGGCTTCACCACTTTTGCGACGCAGCTTGTTGTGGTTCATCGCCCTGGCGCTACACCGGTCCACCCAGAGATTGATCCTTCGTTCATTACAGCCGGTTTTTGAGAATACCTCTTTGAGCTGACCCTGCAAGAAGAATGAGTGTCGATTGTGATTCTCCGGATTGTCGGCGCCGTGGATTTCGCCGCATCCGACGCCGCAGAAGACATTCGGAGCTTCAAATTCATATCGCCTCACTATAGGAGACAAAGCCGCCAGCAAGAAGATGCTGCTTCTCAAGTAGTACGCTGGTGGAAGAGTGTGCTATAAAAGAGTGGCAGCTTATCAATTCATCGCTGGTGGGATGGTTACCGGAAACTGTCCCACCTCACCTTTTGCAGCCATCGAGTCAAGAAGTTACAATCCGAAGGTAAGTCCTTTGCGATGGGAGACACCCAGGACGCACTTGCAGTCAGGGCAAAAATAGATACATCGTTTCCCCAGATCGCGCTTCATTTCGCGATACAGCACGGCATTGATTTCTCTCTTGCAGTGGGGGCATCTGGGATTAACATCTTCTCTTTGCTGAAACGTAAACACGCTATCACCGCCTTCGTAAGGTTGTCTGCAGATATATACTCGACACCGGGTGTGGAAATTCAATACAAAACAACGGTTCTGTCTCGCTGGTCCGGATGTATAAAAAAAGCCAAGGGCAGAACCTTTTTCCATAAAAGACTATAAACGTGAGCGGTTCTGCCAATCTTCGATTGTAACACTTTCAACACCGTAGCGGTCTTTTCGCGGCAAAACCACTGCCGGGTTCTTCCGTACGAAGACTGTTAAGGATGTGCTCGGAATATACCTTTTATGGCGGAGAGGCAGGGATTCGAACCCTGGACAGTTTTACCTGTACACACTTTCCAGGCGTGCTCCTTCAGCCAACTCGGACACCTCTCCGACTTTCTGCTGATGTACCGCGAGTATGTCGAAACCACATGGGATTTCGATCTACCGGTAGTTTTCGCGGTTAGCGTTCCGGCCGGCCCGGTTAGGCGTAAGCCGAAACAGGCCATAATGTAAACCAAATCGAGGAAAAAAGCAAACGGATAACAAAGGGCAACACGCCTGCCCTTAACTTATTGTCGCCTATGGGGCAAATTAGCAAGGAGGTCAGAGGCTGGTCCACCGGTCTGTTCGCCTGAAGCATCTATTTGCATAACAGTAGGCGTTTGATTTATCAAACGCCTACTGTTATGCAAACAAGAAGGCAGGAATCTGATCCGCCCGAGGCGGGCAGAAAAGCTTCCTGCCCTATTTAAACTGCTCTACCGAAAGGCGTACGCGGCTACCGAGAACTCGCGAACGGGGCGTAGTAGCCCAATGGCTGCGACAGCAGATCGACCGTAAACTCAAAGGTCATATCGTAAAAGGGCTCGTTTACCCTGAAAGTGTACTCCCCTGCCGGGAGATTGTGAATCTCCAGGTCCGCCCCGAAAGCGCAAAAGCAGGGGCAAATGTATGACAGCGTGTCAACCTCGTCTATTGTTATCACGTTGCCGGAAAAGTCGAATGTCACGTAGAGAGTGTCCATGCAGCAGTTGATCATCGAGTTGTGTTGCCCGAGTTTAAGGGTCTGATTCTGGTCGTATTCCCATGTGAAACAGTAGCTGGTATTCAGTTCATCGGGAACATCGACTACGGTGTTGTTTATCCCGCACGGATGAAAGCCGATAAAGGCGCCAGAGGGTGGGTACTGAATGTCGCCCCATGGCACCAGAGTGCGTTCGGCCGTGAACATACCCGATGAGCCGACACCCTTGAGGGTCACTTCGCATTCGAGCGGCTCATCTTCGCCAATGCTAACGAACTCTTCAAACCGCAGCAAATATTTGCCCGGCTTGATGTCGCTGACGCGGAGATCGACATTCAGCAGGCAGAAGCAATCGCAAATCCCGTTATCCTGTTCCATCACGGTGATGACGCGGTCGGTCAGATCGACAGAAAAGGCCAGGTCCGGACAACAATTGAGTCCGGCGTTGAGGCGGCGAAGATCAAGGTTACCGTTGCCATCATACTCCCACATCACGGCAGTCTGGGTTGACGGTATGTAGGGATCCTCGTCCCCATCGCCGTAAGTGAGGCAGTCGGTGTGTGAGATAATTTCCAGCGTCGGGTCCGTCGGGGCCGCGCTTAGGGCAGCCTTAGTGGCTGCCAGGTCAGCCTGTGGTCCGGTGCTGTCGCGGCCGCAGCTAATGGTAATGACAACGCAGATTAAGCATATTGACGTGAGGATTTTAAGAGCGCTGCCTATGCTCAAATTTGAGGATCTGGTTTTCATAGTGTTCTCTCCTATGCATATCTCTAATTTGAAGGCATGCCCGAAGTAGTCTTGGCCGGGCAAACGCGGAGGGCAGACCGTGTTTCTATTAAAGTACAGACGGTGAGTGCGCGGAAGTGTGGAAAAATTTGTGTACTTTGTTATCCATAATATAAACCGGATAGGTCCGGTTTGTCAAGAGCGTGCCTGCCATAACCGTCAAGTGATCCCTATTCAAGTGTGTGCCAAGAGCTTAGTTAGTTGCCCTGAAAGCCGCGTTCATGGGTCTGGAGAATCTGGTTATAGACGCTGCGGACATCTTGAACAAGCTCAAGCGAGGGGACAATCCGCGATGACGTGCCGGGCCAGTACATCGATGAAGGCCATCCGAAACCGGAACGCGAGGTCCCCAGTTGAATTGTCCCGCTGCCATCGGACTTTTCCGATAACGACATACCCGGAAGGGTTCGCAACGAAAGACTCATCACCTCAAGCTTGAACCATCCGGTGACAATTATGACGCGCCTGTCGGTTAGGCTATAGTAGGTCCGCGAACGACGCCAGGCGTCATGAAGAAAACGAAAGAGTACAATGTACAGACCGATTGCGAGAAAGGGAACCAGGACCACCAGGACGGGGATAGGAATCTCCTCAAATGTCAAGGCATTAAATGCCGCAGTCAGGACAAAGGATAACCAGATGATACCGAACAGAGTAAAAGGTATATCCGAGCCGCGAAAGACCAATCCGCCTCTGGGGTGGCCAGTCCAGAGTATTCGCTCTCCCGGATTCAGTTGAGCGTTGATTTTTTGTTGGATATCAAAGTCCATTGTCAAATCCTCCCGGCGTGTTTGTTTAATGGCTAAACATCGTGCTGCAGCTGGTGGCAGCGGGTGAAAAAGCGGCGAATTGTTAATTCGACGGCAGCCACTGATGTCATGGTAACAGCAGCCAAAAGCATATAGGCAACGATTATCTGGAGCAGGATAGCATCGATCGGTTCGGCCCCGGCCAGAATCATACCGGTCATGGCGCCGGGCAGGGCCACAATGCCGACTGTTTTCATAAAGTTGAGCATCGACATCATGCCCGCGGTGGCGGATGCTCTTATGTAGGTAGCCGACGCTGTTCTCCACGGTTTGCCGAGGGCGAGAGCGGTTTCGATGGCGAGACGGTTGTTACGAAGGTCGGAGGAAATGCGATCTACAGTGAGCGCCGAGGCGTTCATGGAGTTGCCTATGATCATTCCCCCGAGGGGAATGATATAGCGCGCTTCGAAAGAGATTATCCTCGCTGCCAGCATAATACCGATGGTAACCAGCGACCCAACCGCCATCGATGCAACCGTGATGACAAAAGCCCCTTTGAGCTTTTTCACTCTTCCCGCGGCGGCGTGAGCGCCAACCGTAATCATGATGAGCAGGGCGAGAAGAATGAGCCAGGGAGACTCGAGATCGAAAATGAATTTGAGGGCGTAGCCCACTGCCACGAGTTGTGCGAAGGCGCGTACGGAGCCGAGGGCCATATCTTTCGCCACGGGGATGCGCCAGTAGCGGCTGATGAGAATCGCCACAAGCACCAGACCGAACGATATGAATACTTCGGTGAATCCGGGAGTGGTCATTTGAGTTGCTTTCTTTTGTAGAGTTTCCCCTGCTCGGACTGCGGGTCACTGATGACCTGATTTATGTCGCCCGATTCGACCAGTTTGCCGCCCACCATCAACAGCGCTTCCTGCCCTATGCGCAGGGCCTGCTCGGGATGGTGTGTAACAACAATGGCGGTAAGGTTGCCTTTGGAGACGATATCGACAATGAGCTGCTCGATAGCCTCGGTGTAGCTCGGGTCTAGGGCCGACGTAGGTTCATCGAGCAGGATCATCTCCGGGCAGGTAGCCAGAAGTCTTGCGATCGCCACGCGCTGCTTCTCCCCGACCGAGAGCTTTGTGGTGGGACGGTCAATTTGCTCGGGCCGTATCTGGGCCTGGTCGGCGAGAAATTTGATGTGGTCGTCGGTGAGTTTGTCGCTGGCGTAGAGGAGATTGTCGCGTACGGTGCCTTCGAAAAGGTGCGGGGTTTGAAACAGGTAACCGACTTTTTGCCGCAGTTCGCAGGGGTGGTAATCGCATTGCTCTCTGCCGTGAAAGAGCACTTTGCCGCTGGTGGGTTCATCGAGACGGTTTATGAGTCTCAAAAGCGATGATTTGCCCGCGCCGGATGGTCCAATTATGGTGTAGATTCTGTTTTTCTGGAAGCTATATGAAATATCGTTGACAACCGTGAGAGACTGGCCATCCTGGACGACAGTGCGGGTGAGATTGACAATGTCGAGAATCGAATCACTCATGCTGTTATTCTTTGTCAGGTTGTTCTTCGCCGAAATAGAGATAGCGGTTGAGCAGACTGACGAATTCCGACCATCCTTTACCATCCTGTCTCTCACGGATTCTCTCGATCGCGCCCATCTTGCTGTCTATTTCGTCGCAGTAATAGACCACGAACGCCTCCGGCATCTGCGGCACCACCGGCGTGGCATATTCCAGTTCTCCCTGGTGGGAGAGGATGATGTGGCGGAGTTTCATGAGCAGTTTATCCGGGAAGTTCTCGATTTTTCGCGCCCGGGTGCAGATCCAGTCATCGACGACACAGATATGGCCTACTAATCGGCCTTCATCGGTGTAGTCGATCACGGTCCCGGTCGAGTACTGGCTGATTTTGCCGGCATCGTGAAAAAGCCCGCCGAAGATCAGGTAGTCTTTTTCGAGAAAATCGTATCCGGCGGCCGCGCGAAGGGCAAGTTCGGCAACATTGGCGGAGTGCTCGGAAAGTCCGCCGATATAGGCGTGGTGCCAGAGCTTTCCGGCGGCGGCGGTGAGGTAGTCGTTTAAGAACTTCTCTTCGCCGAAGAATGATTCTGTTAAGGACTTGATATAGCTGTTTTCGATTTTGTCGATCAGGGCCATAATTCGTGCTTTGCGCTGTTCGATTGGCTGACTGGAATGCGGCAGGATTTGCTCGAGGGGGTACTCGTTGTCTTCGGCGAGGCGGATACGGTTTATCGTTATCTGTTTTTTATTATTGTATTCGCCCACCACACCCCGGATTTTCACCACCATGCCTTCGGCCAGATCGGCCAGGCTGAACTGATCCGGCTCCCAGATAACGGCTCCAATTCGACCGGTTGCATCGCCCAGCTCCAGAGAAATGAACTGACCTTTAGTGTATTCGCGAACGGTTTTTTTGCGGACGGCGAAATACGAGGTTACTTTATCCTCGACGACGAGGTCCTTAATCTGCTTGTTTTCCATAATGATAGAGTATAATAACGAGTTGCCGGTTAAGGCAAATCAATCTGTTGACATTTTTGCTGGTCTGGAGGTATAAACAGTTGCATATTAGGCTGACCCCATGCTGTATAAGTCATAAATTGGCTGACACTTATGAAGATACTTAGCCGGTACATACTAAAAGAGCATATCGCACCGTTTCTGTTTGCTTTCTTCACTATTACATTTCTTCTGATAATTGACTATGTGCCCAAGATAACCGACCACGTTATCGATAAGGACTTATCGGTGTGGGTGGCCCTGGAACTTCTGGGGCTGAATCTCGCCTGGATGCTGGCATTGTCGGTTCCGATGTCGGTGCTGGTGGCGACGATGATGGCTTTTGGCAGGTTGACATCGGATTTCGAAATCACCGCCATAAAGACTTCGGGGATTAATATGTTCCGGGTGATATTCCCCCTTCTGGTGGTGGGTTGTATCGGAACATTCTCCATGATTCAGTTCCATGACAAGATTCTGCCGGATCTCAACAAGAAGGCGCGGGTATTGTGGGGTGACATATCGGCCATGCGGCCGACGCTGGTGTTCCGGTCGGGCGTGTTTATATCCGACATTCCGGGATATCTGGTTTTAATTGACAGGATTGACCACAAGACATCGCGCGTTGAGGGTGTTCGGATTACGGAAACCAAGGACGATACCAGGCCGAGGATTATCGTCGCCGAATACGGTTATCTGAAGATGACCGACAACAACAAGAATATGCAGTTCACGCTTTACAATGGCGAGATTCACTCGCTTGACACCAAGGATCCGGACGAATATCGCAAGGTTGATTTCGAGAATCAGGTTATCAATGTATCGGGGACCGGTTCGGAGCTGAAACGTTCCGATCCGGAATATCGCACGGATCGTGAGATGGGCATACAGGACATGCAGGTGCGGGTTGACAATGCGCGTACGCAGATCGGGCCGTTTCGCGAGAAGATATACCTGAGTTTCGAAGAGCGGATGAATTATTTGTTCGCGGACACATTTGAATATGTTCGCGCCGATAGTGTTTCGGATTCGACGGCGTTGTACCTGGCGCGAACGAACGGGATCAATTTTTCCCGCAATATAGAGCGGGCCGCGCAACAGATCATGGCGCAGCAGCGTACGATGGATAAGTATAATATCGAGATACAGAAGAAGTACTCGATTCCATCGGCCATACTGGCTTTCATTCTTATTGGCGCCCCGCTGGGTACGATATCGAGGCGCAAGGGAATGGGGATGGCGATTGCGGTATCGATTGTGCTGTTTATCATCTACTGGGCCTTTCTGATCGGCGGCGAGGACCTGGCCGATCGCGGGATTATATCGCCGTTCTGGGCGATGTGGAGCGCGAATTTTCTTATGGCCGGGGTGGGTATCTATCTTCTTTACATTGTTGTTACGGAACGGCCGCTGTTCAGTTATTTTAGAAGGACAAGGTAGGACCTCTATCCGGCTATGATTAAGAAATTAGATCTGTATCTTCTCAGGCATTTCTTCATATCATTGTTTGTCGTGATTGTGGCGATCGGATTCACGATCGTGGTGATTAACATGATCGAGGAGCTTCGCGATTTTATCGATCACCAGATTCCGCTGGTCGAGATACTGGAATACTATGTTTATTTCGGGGGATGGGTTCTCAAGGCGTTTTTCCCCATGTTCATACTTCTGGCCGCGCTGTTTTCGGTTTCGATTCTAGCCCGCAAGAACGAGATACTGGCCATGAAGGCATCGGGGTTGTCGTTGTATCGGATTTCGGCGCCGCTGTTGTGGGTGACGCTTCTTCTGGTGGCGGGTCACTTCTATTACAGTGAGTATATTTTTCCGCCGGCCAACAAAAAGCGTCTCGAGATCAAGGAATTCACCATCGAAAAACGCTCCGCACACCGCTACAAGCAGGTCAAGAACATATATCGCCAGATTGAGCCGGGTTATTTCTATACTATCGGAACGTTTAACACTGAGCGAAGCGAAGGCTCGGACTTGAAGGTGTACAAGACGAATGAGAATCGTTTGAGTCAGATTATCACGGCCGAAGAAATCATATATCGTGATTTCGCGTGGGAGGCGCGAAGAGGAATCATTCGCTCATTTGATGATTCGGCTCATGAGTCATTCAGTCAGTTCGCGGTGATGAAGCTTCCGGATATCGAGGACACGCCGGCGGATCTATCGAAAAAGATCGGCAAGCCGGAGGATATGGGAATCGAGGAGCTTCGTTCATATATCGATCTGATGAAGCGCACCGGCGGACCATACGTTAGAGAGGCGATAGATTTGAGGTTCAAGTATTCCTATCCCCTGTCATCGTTTATCGTACTTCTGATAAGCATACCGTTCGCATCGAATCCCCGCCGAGGGGGTATCGCTGTGTCGTTCGCGGCCGGAGCCATGATAGCGTTGGTGTATTTCGTCCTGTTCCGGATACTTCAATCAGCCGGGTACAACGAGAAGATTCCAGCGGAGCTGGCGGTATGGGGAGTGAACGGTTTGTTCTTTTTAATAGGCCTGGCAGCGATGATAAAGGCGCGCAAGTGATGCCACACGAGGATCATGAAAAGAACCGGACAGCCTGGAATGAGATGGCAGAGGTTCACTACAAACATCCCGATTACAGAGTGAGAGAATTTCTGGATGGCGCCATCACCCTCCACCCTATCGAGCTTCGCGAGCTTGGTGACGTGACGGGAAAAACGCTGCTGCACCTGTTTTGCCAGTTCGGGCTTGATACGCTCTCATGGGCTCGAATGGGGGCTGCTGTGACCGGCGTTGATATCTCGGATACATCGATAGAGTATGCCAACATCCTGGCCAAGAAGGCGAACCTTGCCGCTAAGTTCGTGAGGTCGGATGTTTTGGACCTCGAGGGAAAGCTTGATGAGACGTTCGACATCGTGTTTCAATCCTACGGGACGCATTGCTGGATACATGACGTGGAACGATGGGCCGAGGTGGTGGCCGGTCACTTGAAGCCCGGCGGCGTATTTTATATCGTGGATTTTCACCCGGTGGGGGCAGTCTGGCTGGACGACGACACGGCATATTTCAAAAAGGGACCGTATCGTGTCGCCGGTCAGCCGGATTATTGTGACAGGGAATATATAATCAAAAACGAGTTGGTGGAATGGCAGCACAAACTTGCGGATATAGTCAATGCTTTTATAAAGGCGGGCCTAACGATTGAGTTTCTCAATGAATATGAAGGCAGTATCGATGCCCGCGAGAAAAACTGGATCGAGAAAGACGGTTACTATTATCCGCCGGAGGGTTCATCCCCATATCCGTTGACATTTTCATTAAAGGCTATCAAGGCCCGTTGAATGGGAGGTCTTAAATGACTCGCATCTTATTTGTAATCGCGGTGATATTGATATGCTCCTCGCTGTGTTTTGCCCAGCAGGAAGCGGATACCGCTTTTATCGGAGTGATTGAAAACCCCACGTATGAAGCCGGTTCGGGGCCGGTGGTGATGATCGACGAGGCTCATCACAATTTTCACACCGCGGAGGGAAGGTTTCTTCCTTTTGCCGAGTTGCTCAGGCGCGACGGATACACGGTTAGACGGTATGCAGCGAGGTTCACGCTCGACTCACTGAAGACCGGCGACATTCTTGTTATATCCAACGCGCTGAACGAGCGCAATGTTGAGGATTGGTCGCTGCCGACACCATCGGCTTTCGACGCCGAAGAGATCGAAGCGGTAAGACAGTGGGTTGAAGGCGGCGGGGCTCTTTTCCTGATCGCCGACCACATGCCGTTTCCAGGTGCGGCGCAAGACCTGGCCGGGGCCTTTGGCGTAATGCTCAACAATGGCTTCGCTCTTGATACCTTGAAGCGAAGTCCGGACTTTTTCCGCCGATCTGACGGCACGCTGCGCGAACACACTATCACCGGATTCGCGGACGACCCGCATAGAATCGATTCGGTGGTGACATTCACTGGACAGGCGTTTCAGGTCGATAATAAAGCCTTTGAGCCGCTTCTGATATTCGATTCAGGGTATGTGTCGCTTATGCCGGTGGAGGCATGGGAGTTTGACAGCACCACGACCATAGCGCCGATTGAGGGCTGGTTTCAGGGCGGTGTTTTGGAATTCGGCAAGGGTCGGGTGGCGGTTTTCGGCGAGGCGGCGGAATTTACGGCGCAGATTGCCGGTGAAGAAAGAATGAAATTCGGAATGAATTCTCCCTATGCGGGGCAGAATCTGCCGTTTCTATTGAATATCTTTCGTTGGCTATCGCGGCACGGGCAGTAGATATCCGCTTTTTTTCAGCGGGCTATGTACCCATCTCCCATGAGGAGAGGTACTTCTTCTGCTCCGGCGTAAGCCTGTCAATCGATATGCCCATCGATTTGAGTTTCAGCGATGCTATCTGCATGTCGAGCTTTTCCGGCAGGCTGTATACACGGCGTTCGAGTTTCTCGTGATTTTTGACAACATACTCCGACGCCAGGGCCTGATTGGCGAAAGACATATCCATCACCATAGCCGGGTGACCTTCCGCGCCCGCCAGATTTATAAGGCGTCCTTCGCCCAGGATGTAAATCCGTTTTTTACCAAAAGAGAATTCTTCGACTAACGGACGGACGATTCTTCGCGCGGTGGCGGCTTTCGTGATTTCGGGCAGATCTATCTCGGCGTTGAAGTGGCCGGAGTTGGCCACTATGGCGCCATCCTTCATCTTTTTCACGTGTTCAAGGCGGATGACGTTTATATCGCCGGTGACAGTGATGAACAGATCACCGATCGGGGCGGCTTTGCTCATCGGCATCACCATCAAACCGTCCATAGCCGCTTCGAGCCCCTTGACGGCATCGACCTCGGTCACGATTACATTAGCGCCCATACCCTTTGCCCTGATAGCGAGTCCCCGCCCGCACCATCCGTAACCCGCGATCACGACCGTGGAGCCGGCAATGAGCATATTGGTGCATCTGAGGACACCGTCAAGCGTCGACTGTCCCGTACCATAGCGGTTATCGAAAAAGTGCTTGGTCTTGGAGTCGTTGACGGCGACTACGGCAAACAGCAGGGCGTTGTCTTTTTCCATGGCGCGCAGACGGATCACCCCGGTGGTGGTTTCTTCGGTGCCCGCCATGACGTGCTGGGCCAGTTCTTTGCGGTTGGTGTGAAGGGTCGAGACCAGATCGGCGCCATCGTCCATAGTGATGTGGGGTTTGATGTCGAGCGCCTGGTGGATGTGTTTATAATAGGTCTTGTTGTTTTCGCCGTTGATGGCGAAAACGCTGATGCCGTATTCCTTGACAAGGGCGGCGGCGGTGTCGTTCTGGGTGGAGAGAGGGTTGGAGGCACACAGAGCGACATTTGCTCCACCGGCTTTCAGTGTGCGCATGAGATTGGCCGTCTCGGTGGTAACGTGAAGACAGCAGGCCATGTTGATTCCTTTGAGGGGTTTCTCTTTGGCGAACCTCTCCCTTATCAGGCGCAGGACCGGCATGGAACGTTCGGCCCATTCGATTTTCTTTTTTCCTCCGCCGGCGAGCCTGATGTCGGCGATATCGTATTTGAGAGCCATCGTCACGCTTCCTTTGCAAGGATTTTGGCCTTGTCGGTTTTCTCCCAGGTGAATTCTTTTTCGTGGCGACCGAAATGGCCATAAGCCGAAGTGGCGCCATAAATGGGACGGAGCAGGTCGAGCTGTTTAATAATGCCGCGCGGTGTCATATCGAAATGTTTTCTGACAAGTTCGGCAATTCGCTTTTCGGGGACCTTGTTGCTGGCGCTGGTGTAGATCATCATCGAAACCGGCTGGGCGACACCGATGGCGTAGGCGAGCTGGATATTGCACTTGTCGGCGAGCCCGGAGGCCACGACGTTTTTGGCGATATAGCGCGCCATGTAGCTTGCCGAGCGGTCTACCTTGGTCGGGTCTTTGCCGGAGAAAGCGCCGCCTCCGTGGGTAGCCATACCACCGTAAGTATCGACAATTATTTTGCGTCCGGTCATGCCGGTATCCGACTGCGGGCCGCCAATGACGAATTTTCCGGTGGGGTTGATATAATATTTGGTTTTCTTGTCCAATAGCTCGGCGGGCACGATTGGGTTGACAACTTTATCGATAATTTCCTCGACGGCCTGTTTGGTGATTTTCTTGCCGGAGGCGTTGAGGATATCCTCGGTGTGCTGGGTGGAGATGACAACGCATTCGACACGGTGTGGTTTCCCGCCGCGATATTCGACTGTGACCTGCGATTTTCCGTCGGGGCCAAGATACGGCAGAATTTTTTTCTTTCGCACGGCGGCCAGTTGTCTTGTGAGTTTGTGAGCCAGCATAATCGGCAGAGGCATAAGTTCCTTCGTCTCACGGCAGGCGTATCCGGACATAAGACCCTGGTCACCGGCGCCGCCGGTGTCAACACCCTGGGCGATATCCGGCGACTGGGAACCGATGGCGTTGAGAATGGCACAGGTATCATAGGAGAAACCGTACTTGCTTTTGGTGTAACCGATATCCCTGACGATTCGCCTGACCAGTTTGTGAATATCAACGTAACCGGTTGTAGTAATCTCGCCGCCGACAATGACCAGTCCAGCCGTTACGAATGTCTCACAGGCCACGCGCCCGTTTTTGTCCTGCCTGAGAATTTCATCGAGGACACCATCGGAAATCCTGTCGCAGAGTTTATCGGGATGTCCTTCGGTGACGGATTCCGAAGTAAAGAGAAAATCTCCACCAGCCATTTTTGACTCCTTAATCTTTACCATTGACCGAAGTCAGAGATATACGGAATTTTGCGGATATTAACAACCGGATATTTCGGTTGAATCGCCAATATTGAGGATCTTTTTCCTTCCCTTGAGAACAACCTCGCGGCCCACGATAGACTCCTGTATAACCATATCTTCCACGCGGGCATCGCGACCAATGATCGAGTCGGAGATGATAGAATGTTTTATAACGGCGCCCCTGGCCAGAGAAACATTGGGACCGATCACGGACTTTTCGATTGAAACATCGTCACCCACATACACCGGCGGGATGATTACGGAATCTTGTATTCTCTCCGGTACCGGCACTTTTTTCAGAAAGTGACGGTTGGTAGACAGCATCGTTTCCTTCTTGCCGCAGTCGAACCACCCTTCTACTTCGAATGGCGTGAATTTGGTGCCGTTTGCTATCATCCTGGCGAGAGCATCGGTCAGTTGAATCTCCCCCCTGGTCGTCTTGCCGGACTCGACCAGTTTCTGGAGTTCGAGTTTCAGACTGTCGGATTCTTCGAAATAGTACAAACCTATCAATGCTAAATTGCTTTTTGGTTCTTTCGGTTTTTCGATCAGATGGGAGACATAGCCGTCATCCAGCTCGGCGATTCCGAATCGTTGCGGGTCCGGCACCTGGCGAAGACCGAGAGCGTATTTGCCCGCCCGGATGAATTTTTTAAGATCACTTTCGATGATGGTGTCGCCGAGCAGGACCATGAGTGGCGTATTCGCGACATCTCTGAGGGCGATGTGCAGAGCATAGCCGAGGCCAAGCAGTTCATCCTGAACCACGAAGGTAGAATTAAAGGAGTAATTCTTCTCGACATGCTCTTTGATCATGTCGCCTTTGTAGCCGATCACGAACCGGACTTCCTCGGGGTCGAGTTCGGTGACAGGCTCGAGCAGGTAATCGAGGATTGTTTTGCCGCCTATGTGTAAAAGCGGCTTGGGCAAGGTGAGGGTGTGCGGCTTGAGCCGGGTACCGACGCCGGCCGCTGGAATAATTACTTTCATAAAATGCTGTTCCGTTCTGCGTTTGTCTTAATAGTATGCAAACAGTCCGGTTTTGACAAGGAAATATCTTCGGAGATGTTCTAAGAGGTTAACCGGCTATGCAATATGCAGATATACGTTCGAGTGGCGCAATATTCGGGGGCGACATTTAGAGGAGTTGGTCGAAAGAACCTATCCAGTTTTCGATGAGGAACTGGACCCTGCCGATAAGAAGCGACACACGGCCCATGACGGTATAGCCGAAATGGGCGCCGAAAGCGACCATAATAAACCAGATACCTACCTGGGCGGTGACACCCAGAACGCCGGAGTGTTCTTTTGAGAAATAGAAATATATCAGCGTCGAGAGAACACCAACCACGATGATTATCGACAACAGTGTCGTCGCGAAGCCGTCTTCACCACTGAGAGACAGCATAGTATCCTGCATTTGTGGCAAAACTCGTCCGTGAAGTTCGGAAATGAGGAAAATACCGGCGGTGGTGCCCATCACGAAGGCCAGCGAGGTTCGTGATATCCAGGAGACCTTACCGCTCAGTCGAGTGAGCATCAACAATCCCAGCACACCCGGGACGATCTTCCACCAATCGCCATCGAGGATCGGCGTCCACAATTGTTGCAGGATAATCGAGTGCCAGATCAGACCGACCTGATACCCGACGGTAAGCCCTGCGAAGATGTGCTCCGCGATTCTGTATATCGGGTTGTCCCGGTACATGAAAGAGAACAGGGCCAGAGTCAGAAGAGCCATCAGCCAGAGTTGAAAGGTTTCCATTGGCCCTACCTCAATCCCTTCCCGCGTCTACCCCGTCCCAGGAAATAGCCAATGTTTCCTAAAACCACCAAGGCGATGATAAGCAGATGAACCAGCGACTGGGCCTGCATCCCGGTAACAGCATCGCCCTTTTCATTGATCAACAGTTCGTATTCGGCCGCTCCGCGCATACCTCCCAGCAATCCGACGAACTGGCCCGAAGATACATAAGCATAGAACTTCGGCGCCATCACGGCCGTGCCTCCGCAACCGATTGGAACACCGTACTGAGCGTTTACAATTGACACCCAGTAGTCAGCAGTGGCGTTATCCGCAACTTCAAAAATGAACGAAATGTCGTCGTAATTTTTAACTGAATCCATGAGCGGCAATTCTGACAAAGGGGTACCCGAGTTATCGGTTGGGAAAATTCCTTCAATTGATTGACCCATCCCGGACAAAACAGCAACGTAGCCGTATTTGTAGCCGAGATTTACGAAATCGACTCCATACTCTTTACCGTACTGCTCGGCCATCATCCTCGTTACCCTCTCAGCCATCGATGGCCCACCATAAGGTATGTTGCTAAGTGTTATCACTTTGCAGTCTTTTCTAAAGAGGTGGTGAAGTGCGGCGATTGCTATCGGCTCGCATTCGGCAATGGTTGATGGGTAGTAGTCATAGACAACCATCACATTGCAGCCATTCGGTAAAGCCTCGACAGCATCATACAATGATTGAGCCTCGGGAGTGACACCAATCGGCAGAGGGGTGGGAAAAAGAAACGGCATCACTACCGCCACTGCGACAGCCAGATAGACCCAGCGGCGGTCAATGTTTTCCATTTTCTCCCAGAAGTTCATCTCTTACCGGTTCCCCATGTATGTCCGTTCGATGCCAAGCATGATTCGCAGCGCCATGGAAGCGGCTCCAAGAGCGGCCCCGATGATAATACCTCTTTGGACGGCCATATTGACACCACTCATGATATAGGTGTTCAGCCACCCGGGGACGTCGCCGGGGAGCATTCCCAGGAAAGCTTCTCCCATCGGAACTCTCACCAGCATGATCAACGTGGCGGTTAGCAAAAGCAGCGTGGCTTGTGCGGAGCGGGCGCGGAACGCCCGGTATGCCGCTGACGCGATGTAGAAAGCGAGGGTGGCGAACATAGTCGCCATCATCGGCGCCTGCATGTAATTGAACAGCCAGTCATATATTGAACCATCCGTGTGACCGAAGAGTGAAAATGTACCTCCGTCCACAACGTAAGTGGCCCATGAAGTGGGCAAGACTGAAGGTATCGCCATAGCGAAAACCGCAATGAGGGTTAGCAGTTTGTAACCCCACCCGGCCTTTTTCCTGGCTACCGAGGACCAATTGACCCTGATTATCGACGCAACGCCGAGTATGAGCGTAAATCCGCCCACAATTGTCAGCCAGACGGTGAATTCCTGGCGGAGGCTTCCAATGGGAGTGTCGCCACGGAAAAAGAATGCCACGACCAGTACGAATCCGGAGATGAAAGCCATGATTGTCGGTATAGCAGTACGCATGCAGTATTAGACTTCCTCAAACAGGCTGATAAACCAGTCGCCGAACCCAAAAGTGGCCAACAGAACACCAATGATTACCATGACGACGATGATCACCTTAATGAAATCCTGCCCTTTCAGCCCGCCAGTCATCACCGGTTCGCGGGACAGATAGGCAGACGCCGCATACAACTCTTCGCCCATCAGGGTGTAGTCGCAGGCGGCAATGAAGAACGGAAGCTGCTCGGCCCGGGCGGTACCGGCTATCTGAATTGAGCCTGCGGCGTTTCCGGTTTCAGCCAACAAGAGTGACTCGGCAAAGAAAGCGCCCATATAGATGTTTGTGGCAGGCCGCTCTCGCATCATATAGCCGTTGACCGTCGCCGTGAACGCGAATTGCTCACCGGCCACGTAGCGAACGGTGTCTTTATCGTAAGAGTCTTTTCTGCCCATCTCGGCATAGGCCTGCTCCACGACTTCCTGTCCAGCGGCCAGGACCAAAGGATAGCGAACGGGGACCATCAGGGGAGTATCGTACTGGGCAGTAATTTTGGCGACTCTGCCGAGAATAGACACACCCGCTATCGTTTCGATCTCGTCGAGCTCCGCGATTCCAGGAATATACAGTACCGGTCTGCCCATTTCGGTAGCTCTTCCGACCGCTTCCTCTACGGCGGCGAGCCCCGCAATCTTGCGTAAATAGAGCGGCTTGCCGGCTTTGGCCCATCGGGTGTAAAGAAGTACCGCGGCGCTGAAAACGACGACCAGAATGAGGGCATTGAGTCGATCCCACCGGATGACAGTGTCCGGCGCCTGCGCCATGGCCAGGTCATAGCCAAAAATGATGATTGCTGAGACTAAATAAAGGCAGTGTCGAAACATATGCTTAAAATCAGTGGGCACAGACGAATATAGTCTGTAACCATCAAATGTCAATCAGTATAACCACGTGTAATAGACGTGTCGACAGTGGTGGTGTTGACAGGATTGACAAGATGCGCAGATGTAACGCGACGAATTTCTGTGAATACACCAAAAAGAACACCGGGTGTTTTCAATATTATTCGAAAACACCCGGAGCTTTCCAGCGGTACGGGGGATCGAACCCCGGTTTGATGGCTGAGAACCACCCGTCCTAACCACTAGACGATACCGCCATTCAATGCGCAATGCTAAAAAGCAACGGCTAAAGATATTATATGACCCGGATGCCTGTCAAGAAATAAGATTATGTTGATTATCAACGACTTACAAGGCCCTTTTCTGTAATAATAAGGCCATGAACGGGTTACTAAAAGTCACAATTTCGCGTTTTTTTTAAGATTTTTGTATCGACAATAATGCCAATACGGCACTGCCGCTGCCATTGTGGCCGCTACTTTCAGATTTTATTGTCTATTAACAGCTTATTAAGAAGAGATTCTACGCAGGTCATGCAGGCTGATGTCGGCCGATTTAGTGCCGGTTGACAGGCGTTCCGGGCAATATTAGGCCGGCTTTCGAATATTTAGGGGTGAGTATTGTCAACCGGAGAACCAGTCGGCCGGCTGTGACTGTTGTTGAGGTGAATACCTGTTTTTAACTTTTTTCGATTAACGTAGTCTTTATATTACCGGTCAACGTTTCACAAACGGAGGAATAGATGCCCGCACGAATGCCCCGGAAGATAAAATCACCGCGAGAACTCAAATTCAAAGACCTTGATTACACGATAGATTTCAGTCCAGCCAGAATAAAGACCTCAAAGGATGTTCCCCGCTGCGCGGGCATCATCGGGCAGGTGAAGGCTATTGAAGCTATCAAGCTGGGGCTCAGCGTCAGAAGCGCCGGTTACAATATTTTCGTGACCGGTTTATCGGGAACGGGACGATCGACGACTATCAAGCTTCTTTTGGAGCAGCTCGACCAGGAAAGGCCGCAACTGAACGACATCTGCTATGTGAACAACTTCAAAAACGAAGACCAGCCGAAAGTATTGACTTTCAAGGCGGGCGACGGCACTCGGTTCAAGAAGGATGTAAATTATCTTATTGGCTCGGTCCGCAAGGTCGTTCCCAAGATATTCATGTCCGAGGATTACAAGGATCGTCAGAGCAGGATCATCCGCGAGTTCGAGGGTCGTCAGAAGGACATCATCAATGCTTTTGAGGATAAGCTGACCGAAGGTGGATTCGTGATGGTTCAGCTCCAAATCGGCATGGGCGTACGCAATGAGATACAGCCGTTGATTGATGGTGAGCCGAATTCTCTGGAGAAGCTTGAGCGTTTGGCGAAGGAGGGCAAGTTTTCGCTTTCGCGGCTCGATGAGCTTCGCCGGCGGTGGGACAGTCTTCGTCGCGAGTTCGACACTGTTACGGTCGAGTCAAAGAAGCTCACCAATAAGCTTGAAGATGCTCTGGGCAAGCTCGATCTGGATATACTATCACCGCTTATTTCGGACAAGATCGCTCTTTTGAAGAAGAGATATCCCGAGGATAAGGTACAGCAGTACCTGGATGAGGTTGAGGAAGCTCTACTGGGCGATATAGATCGTTTTCGTGAAGCACAGCCCAGACGGGGTGAAGAGGAGCCTCCGCCGTTTCGCAAGCGCGAGCCGTTCGAAGAGTTTTCGGTTAACTTGATTCTGGACAATTCCGAGGCCGAAAAAGCGCCGATAGTAATCGAAAAATCGCCATCGTATAAAAATATATTTGGATCGCTCGAGCGTGTGGTAGACCGCTTCGGATACTGGCGAACGGATTTCACGCGTATTTTTTCGGGCTCGCTGCTGCAGGCATCGGGTGGATTTTTCATCATGAATGCGATGGATGTGCTTACCGAGCCGGGCATGTGGACATTTTTGAAAAGGGCACTTCGCAACCGTGAGATCGAGATCACCGGTTATGATCCGTTCTACATGATGGCCGGCGCCGGTATCAAACCTGAGCCTATTCCGCTGGATGTCAAGGTGGTGTTAATTGGTGAGCCGGAGATTTATCGTCTGTTGTGGCGTCTCGATGAGGATTTCAAGAAGATTTTCAAGGTCAAGGCGGAGTTCGACAATGTTATGCCGCTGACGAAGAAGAGCCTTCGGGAGTACTTCGAGTTTGTCCGCAAGGTTGTTGACGACGAGCAGCTTATGCCGTTCGATGTCACCGGCATGCAGGCTGTCTGTGAGTACGGCATGCGTCTGTCGGGTCGTCGCGATCGGCTCACAACGCGGTTCACGCCGGTTTCGGATATAATCAAAGAAAGTGCTTTCTGCGCCCAGGAGCGCCAGGGGAAACAGGTTACGCGAGAAGACGTGCATTGTGCTATCCGCAACAAGCGCTCGCGCATAAACCTGGTCGAGGAGAAGATTCAGGAGCTGTATGACGACAATACATTGATGGTATCGACCACCGGCTCAGCGGTGGGTCAGATTAACGGCCTCTCCGTGTACAATCTCGGTGAGTATTCGTTTGGCAGGCCCACCAGAATCACGGTCAATACGGCGCTCGGCAAGGAGGGTGTGATCAACATTGAGCGCGAGGCGGATTTGTCGGGCCCGATTCACAACAAGGGCGTGCTGGTATTGAGTGGATACTTGAGGGAGATGTTCGCGCAGGACAAGCCCCTGGCCATGGCGGCATCGATATCGTTCGAGCAATCATACAGCGGTGTTGATGGTGACTCGGCATCGTCAACCGAGATATACGCCATACTTTCATCGATCTCCGGAATTCCCATCAGGCAAGACATCGCGGTCACGGGATCAGTCAATCAGAAGGGCGAGATTCAGCCGATTGGCGGTGTAAATGAGAAAGTTGAGGGGTTCTTCGACGTATGCAAATCGCGGCGCCTCACCGGCAGGCAGGGCGTGATCATCCCTCATCAGAACGTATCTGATTTAATGCTTCGTCCGGACGTCAATGAGGCCATCAAGGCGGGCAAGTTCCATATCTATCCGGTGAAGACGATTGAAGAGGGGATCGAGATTCTCACCGGAGTGCCTGCGGGCAAACGTCGTGCCACCGGAAAGTTTCAAGCGCATACGGTGCTTGGCCGGGTGGACGCCAAGCTTCACGAAATGGCGCTCGCGCTTCAAAATTACGGACGAATCCAGGCGAACAACAACGGCAAGAAACCCTCCGGGAAAAAGAAATAGCATGCGTTGGTCGATGCGTATGTAAACGCATCGACCGCGCACATCAGATTCGCCGCAGACTGCAATTTGGACTCACTCTTACAAATTTGACTTCAAATACTCTCATCGCCGCACATTTGTTGATGCAATTTTTTTTTATCAGATTGACTATTTTATTAACTTTTTTCTTGACATGAATTCCATTCAGGTTGTTTTTTGATTTAGAATCCTTTATATGGAGGACGTTCAATGCGCAAAGCTAAAAAGAAGGTAACGAAGAAGAAAGTTACCAAGAAGAAAGCCGCGAAGAAGAAAGCAGCTCCGAAGAAGAAGGTTGCAAAGAAGAAAGCGACGAAGAAGGTTCGTTGCGCAGCCAAGACAAAAGACGGCAAGGCTTGCAAGCGCTTCACGGATGGAAAGAGCAAATATTGCTCGGTCCACAAGAAGTAGAAATAGTAAGTCTTACAACTTAAGAAAAACGCGGTCACTTTGTGACCGCGTTTTTTTATGTTCGGCATCAACGACGGCGCTGATGAATCGACGGACCGCTTAGAAATCCGCTCCGAATGAGAAGTAATAGCTCGGCTTGTCCGAGATCCGGTTGAGATCGGTTGACCAGGCCAGGTCATACCTGAGCAGAAAGAATCCGAGATTCATCCTCATACCGAATCCAAAGCCCATCTTAATGTCTTGCAGTCGGTCCTGTCCCCCGCTGGAGGTGCCGCCCTTGAAGTTATCGCCGAACCAGGCCGAGCCTATATCGGTGAAGATGGCGCCACCCACCCGGCTGATGACAATGGGCAGCGGGAAGCGCATGGCGAAATAATCAATCATGGGGAATCTGAACTCGGCGTTGACCAGGCCGTAGCGATCACCCGACAGTTCGTAATAGGGAACGCCGCGAAGCGGTGTGATAACATCGGCGAAATACAGGTTCTCAACCTCGAATACCTCGGCATCGAGAGTGCGGTTGCCGATCCAGTTGGTGGTTCCTCCGAGGAAATATTGTTTAGGCGTCGAGCCGAACGAGGCGCCTCCCGAAAATCGCAGGGCTATTGAGAATGTCTTTTTGAAGTGCCAGTATTTGCGGTAATCCAACTCGGCCGCCGTGAAATTGATATCACGGCTGTCGAATAGGTTGGTGCCGCCGGAGATGGTCAGCTTGGCGCGCCTGCCGTTGACCGGCCCGGTCATTCCCCAGAGGATGTTATCGGTTACGTATGACAGTTCAGCGGTAGTGACTTTGGAGCTCCGGTCCTCGCGAGGGTCATCGAAATCGTAATACTGACGATCAATGAAGTACTGCGACACGAGAGCATCAACCCGGCTGAAGGTTGAAAACGGCCGGTTGATATAGATCTGGGCACCGTAGAAACGATCGGAGAACAGAAAATCGAAATTGTCGAGATAGTAGTTCTTCGTATGGAACAGCCCGAAGCCATAATTAGTGCGGTGTTTGTTATAGAAATAGTAAGCCTGAACGTTTGACTGGTCAATGGTATTGACCAGGTCGGTGGCCAAAAATATCTGGTGATTACCCAGGTAATCCGAGAAGACGAAGAATGATTGTCCTCTCAGGCCGAAGAAGGTGTCATAGGACAAGCCGCCGGCCACGTAATCGGGGGTAAATTTGACTTTGTACTTCTGAATCTTGTAGTTGCCGTCGGGCAGCGGGTCAGGAATCGAGTCGAACACGGCCGGTTCCTGCATGGTCGATCCAAAAGTGGTGGAACTCGAATCATCCGTCACATCGACCAGCAAATCATCGAATACGTCCTCTTTCTCATCACTGACAAAAACAAATTCATCATCATGGATTCCAGTAGCGGTGACAACGGAGTCCTGATACGATTCGCCCGCGGCAACCTCGGAGCTGTCGGTTGGAACTGCGGTGGAATCGGATGCCGCAGACAGGCTGTCTGATTCACTGCGGGTGGTGTCGCCTACCACGGCTATGCTGGTCGGCTCAACCTCGTAAGTTTCATAGTCTTTTTCGTACGGTCCCGCAAAGGGCGCGGACTGCGTCGAGTCCGTCGACTTGTCATCTGCCTTGACCGTCTGCGTTTCTCTGTCGTGGGACTTCAGCAGGTCATATTTGCCTGTCACGAAATCAGTTGCGGCAAGAATGCCGTTCTCTCCCGAGGGCGTGAGATCGCGCATCAGGAAAATATCGAAGGCGCCTTTATTGAAGGCGGAGAAAGCGATTTTCTCGCCGTCAGGAGACCACGAGATCGACCTGACGCCGGTGAGAATATCGGTAATGGGGAAATATTTTGACGAGTCGAGATAGGCGATATAGATATTATCTACTCCGTTTCGATTGGATATGAAGGCGACTTTGCTGCCATCCGGAGACACCATCGGATAGGTATTCTGTCCGGAACCGACATCGACCGGAGAAACATTATAGTTGCCGAGATCAACGCGGAAAATATTGTAGAATCCATACTCAAAGTCTCCCGGGAGATACGCTCCGGCAGAGACATAGGCGTTGTCTTCGGCCTGAGCCATCTGACTGGATGGATGGGGACGATCCGAGGAGAAAACGAGGCCGGCCGAATTGGGCATCCAGCTCGGGCTTTGATCATCGTAGCGGTCGTCGGTGACCTGTTCGATGACATCGGAATCGATATGATAGACGTAGATATCGCGCTTGTGCCCCTTGAGGGCGGCGAAAGCGATTTTGCCGCCGTCGGGCGACCACATCGGCGAGACTATATTGTAAAAGTCAAACTGCTTTCTCTTATAGATTTTATCTTTTCGAAGGTCGTAGAGCATCAGCGTCGGTTTGCCATCGGATTTAGCCACAAAGACCATCCCGTCACCATCGGGTGAAAACGACATTCCCGACACGAACGAATGAAGTGATTCCAGGTCGGCCGAGCGTTCACCCTTGACCACACGTTTGATGATCTCGCCTGTCTGGGCGGAGATAAATACAATTTCGGTATAGTCGGATTTGTCGGTATAAATAGCGATTTTGTCGCCATCGGGTGAAAACATCGGCTTCTCGTTAAAATAAGAGCCATCGTCACCGGCGTGAGTCAGTTGTTTGCCGATATCTTCGGGCTCTTTGCGTTCGGCGATATCGGGCCAGTAGCGACGTTTCATTTCCTTGGAGAAATCTTCGAAAAGCTCGTCTTCGGTCTTGCCGATGGTTTCTTTCAGGGCCCGGTTCATGGTGAGGTGTACCTTGCCTTTACGCAGGATTTTGCCCAGTTGCTCTTCCCCGTAAGTGTCGGCTATGTATTTGACCATAGCCTGACCCTGCTTGTAGGCCAAAAAACCTCCCAGCGCCCAGGGCGGTCTTATATAGTTGTTGATCGTGGCATCGCGAACAAACATATCGGAAAAGTAATCCCAACCGTGTCTGGAGGAATACTCGGCGTAGCCCTCGGCGAACCATAGGGGCAGGTTAAACAGTCTCTGGCGTGACAAAAGCGAGCTGAACATATTGCCGTACAGCAAGTCGTAGATAACGGCGTGGGTCAGTTCGTGGTGGAGAACATGGCGATATTCTTCGTAGGAGCCCGAAAACGGGATCACGATTCGGTTTTTGAAAGCTTCGGTGAAGCCGCCCACGCCTTCGGGTATGAGCGACGAGATGATGTTGGTCTGCTGGAAATCATTGTGAGAATTATAGACAAAAACCGGTACTCGTTTCTGGATGACATAATCGAGCTCGTTGGATATCTCCACGTATGAGGATTCCAGGACGGTGGCCGCGAACTTGGCGGTCGGGTAGGCATCTTCGTAGAAATGGATATCGAAGTGGCGGGTCTGGATGTAACTCCAGTCGAAGTCTTTGTAGCGAACCTTGTTTTTTCCGAAATAAGTCTCCTGAGCCTGAGTCAGAGCAGCCATTAGCACAGCCAGAATTATTGTGAAGACGACTATTTTTTTCATATAGAGATCACATCCTTTGAAGGCTCCGGCGGCCCGGCCGCCTGATTCTCGATTCCATCGATCGGCCTGTCATGTCAGCCGGTACGGATCACTCGTTTCTTCTTTCTATATCGGCTCCCAGCGACGATAACTTTTCTTCCATACGGTTATACCCGCGATCTATATGATAGACCCGAAGGACCTCTGATTTTCCTTTGGCGGCCAGGCCGGCGAGAACAATTCCGGCCCCGGCTCTGATGTCGGAACACATAACTTCGGCACCAGTCAATTCTTTTACGCCGTTTATGGTTGCCTCGTCACTGGAAACGTTCACATCGGCTCCGAGCCGACGCAGTTCCATGGTGTGAGAAAACCTATCTTTAAAAACAGTCTCGCGTATGTGAGATGTTCCCGAAGAGAGGCAACAGACGGCCATAATAGAGGCCTGGAGATCGGTCGGAAAGCCGGGGTACGGGAAAGTGGTAACGGAGATCGGTCTGGGCCGTTTTGGTCCTTTAATGGTAAGGCTGTTTTTCGTGACATCAGCGTGACATCCCATTTCCATCAGCTTGTGAGTTACGAGGGTAAGGTGGGATGGATCGCAGCCGGTGACTTCTATTTTTCCGCCGGTAATAGCAGCAGCGCACAGAAAAGTTCCGGCGACGAGTCTGTCTCCGGAGACGGAGTATTCGATATTCTTAAGCCTTTTGACCGGCTCCACAACTATATCGGGCGTGCCGGCGCCGTGAATTTTGGCCCCGGCTTTATTCAGAAATCTGGCGACATCGACAATCTCAGGATCGCAGGCGGCATTGGTGATAATGGTCTTATTTTTCGCCATCGCGGCGCCGAAGAGGATGTTTTCGGTGCCGGTATGCGACGGACGGTCAAAGTATATGGAGCCGCCGAGGAGGGGCTTCGCCTTGGCGGTGATATAGCCGCTTCGTTCGGTAAGTTTTGCTCCCATATCCTGAAAGGCCTTGATGTGAAAATCGACCGGTCTTGCGCCGAGCACACAACCACCGGGCAACGATACTTTTGCCTCACCCAAACGGGAAAGAATGGGGCCCAGCACGAGAAACGAGGCCCGCATCTGACGCATCAGTTCATACGGGGCGGTGTTTCGGTTCAGCGCGGAGGCATCGACCGTCATTACGTGTTTCTTGTCATCGTAGGTGACCTTCGCGCCGAGGTATTCTATTACTTTTATAACGGTGAAGATATCTCTGAGAGGCGGGACATTCTTGATGACGGTTTCGCCCTTGTCAATCAGCAGGGCAGCGACAATGATGGGCAGCGCAGCATTCTTGGATCCTTCGACTTTTACACTTCCGTTTAGCGGTTTACCACCCTTAATGATGAACTTATCCATAAGTATCCTTACTATAAGCGATTAGGGGCATCGGCCGGCCATAGGCCAGCCTCTCCCCCATGTTACTTAGACAATTGGCGTTCTAATAATGATTAACCGGTCGCCAAAAATAAACAAGAATTTTGTGGGTAGACTTATACTTGCTCGTATACAAAATCGGTACCTTTTTTGGACATTTCGTGTATAAGTTCAGAGTTGACAATTAGTACTTGGCCGATATATATAAATAGGAAAAAAACACGACGGAGAGGCCGCGAAAGCGGGAGGAGGTTCGCATGGTTGAAGCCAATCTCGACAATTTTACAATAGTCATTTTGGGGAAATGGAACGTGGCGATTTTCAACCCCCGTTGGCTCAGCGAACACGTTTTTGACAAGCCAGAGATTAACGTAGAATTTCCAGTGCAGCCTTCAGCCCCCTTCAGGATTACTGGTGACGGCGTACGCATCATCCCCCATTCCGACAGACTGATACTGGGCGCTACCAGCGACTCGGACTCCAATCTTGAACAAATGGAAGGTGTAGCTTGTAAGCTTCTTAGTGTCTTGCCTCATACACCCGTTTCGAAAATCGGCATTAATTTTGGATACGAAAGCGATCGCGAACCGGAAAGGTTGTTAGGGCTGCTGTCCACACTTGAAAGCAACCAGCTAGCGGGTTCTGGTTTAAAAATTACGGGGCGTGTATTTGGCTGGAGTTTTGAGTGTGAAGATAGAATTCTCAATCTCAAATGCGAGCTAAACGACCACGTGGCTATTGATTTCAACTTTCATTCTGATATAAAGGACTCGCAGGAGGCAAAAGCACGAATTGAGGGTAAGGTAATCCAACTTAAGAATAAGTCTAGGACCTTTATCCGAGAAGTTTTTGAGCTAGAATTGGAGGAGCAATGACACAGCATTTTGATCATGGTACAACGTCTTCTGCCGTGCAAATGGACGACTTCGTAGATTCAGCAAAACGGCCGACCTACACGGAGAGTGATGAACAGTCGACTAGCGATAAGACTGAACAGCCACTAAATTCTAAGCGGATTCGTATTAGTGACGCAAGGGCAAGCTACACAGACACGGTTCGATTCAAATTGAATATGACAGAAGAAAAAAGATTGGCTGCCATGTCAGCTTTGAATAAACGCCTGCAAAAGGCCGAAGGCTGATAGTTACGGGATGCCTTTGCATTTCACGTACCAAAAACCGGCGGGTAACCTCCGGCAGGGTGACCTGCTTTTCTT
Source organism: Candidatus Zixiibacteriota bacterium (assembly GCA_040756055.1). Lineage (NCBI taxonomy): Bacteria > Pseudomonadati > Candidatus Zixiibacteriota > Candidatus Zixiibacteriota bacterium. Next base: position 659,949 of record JBFLZR010000001.1, on the reverse strand, counting down.
TTCTCAAGACCTAAAAGAACTTTTCAGCAAATATCATCCCTACTATGCAGAGAATTCAGATAACCGTTACTTAATGATTCTAACTCAATCTTGCGACCTTGAAAGGCGCGATAACAAGACTCCCAAAGCGAGATATGTCTCGTTATCGGTTGTTCGTGAGGCAAAATACTTATTCATGGCTGAAGTTTCGAAGCGAAAGAAACATGAGTCAGAAAAAAAGTACAATATATGCGATCGCAAGAAGCGTGAGGGGTTCGGTGATTTTCTGAGGAAACTCTTAAACAACAATTTGAATGATTACTTCTACCTAGCCGAAGACCCTGATTTAGGGCTTTATGAACCTCATGTGGCATACTTAAACCTCTCTGTGGCAATTAGAGCTGCAGATCACTATGACAAGTGTCTGGGAGCCCGGTTTGGTCAATTGACGGAGATATTTAGGGCGAAGCTGGGTTGGTTGATAGGTAATGCCTACTCTCGGGTAGGAACACAGGACTGGACTCCAGAATATATATCCGAGAAGGAGTTTTCTAAAATAATCGATGAAGTAATGGATAGTACCTGTTTCTGGACAACCAGCGACGGACGCCGTTATTTCGAGGACAGAGTCCGCGAGATGAAGGAACAGCAGGGAGACGATTTCTCGGAACCTGATGAGATGAAAATCAAAGAAATTCTTTCGGAGTACGCTGACACCCAGGATAATATGAGACAAAGATTCGCTGATACTGTGTCAAAAGGGATAGTGGCCGGTTTCGGCAATCAACTATCATCGGAGCAAGTAGGCGAGATCCAAAAGTATCTTGCGACAAGCCCAGATGTGGATAAGTTCTTGCGGCGTCCGTGAATGAAACTAGCCCCCCGCGGCACAAGCGCCTCCGTAAATCAGCATGAGTCTAAATTACGCTTCGCGGACTGTTTTTGTTGATTCCCCTCGTTTAAGTCACAATTAATACGCCATGGCAAGGATACAGAAACCACCCCCGGGACGGCTCATCGTGTCCATTATGTACTCATCGATGGATGCTCTGGCGGAAGGCGTCAAGATGCTCGAAAAGAAATTCGGGAGAGTTCAGTACGAGACGCTGGAGATAGCGTGCTGCGATGCTGAGGAGTACCGCGAGGAGATGGGTGAAGATCTGCTGAGACGGTTTTATTCGTTCGATGGTCTGGTACCGCGCGACTCCCTTCCGGATTTGAAGGCGGCCTGTTATAAGATAGAGCCGAGGTTCTCCGATACGGTGGACGGATATCATTTCAGGACGATTAATATCGATCCGGGCATACTGACCCCATCGGCGCTCGTGATGGCATCACACAAAGAATACAATCACCGGATTTATCTGTGCGACGGGGTCTGGGGTGAGATGGCGCTTATATTCGCTCACGGCAAGTTTTGCCGGTTGCCGTGGACCAATCCGGATTTCTGCTCTGATGAAGCGGTCGATTTTTTCGAACGGGTCAGAAGTACTTTTGAGATAATCGAGCCGGCCCAGGAAGTCCTGCCCCTGTAATACCGCGAGAGGTCTTCACCGGCGGCGTTGACGCCACTCGTGCTCCAGAATGGAATAGATATAGTTGTCGACGAAAGTGCCGTTTTTGAAGGCCGCCTGACGAAGCAGTCCTTCTCTGGTGAAACCGACTTTCTCCAGAAGCATCGATGAGGGCGCATTCTCCGGAAATACATGGGCGTAAACCCGGTGCAGGTTGACTTCGCAAAAACAGAAGCCCAGAATGAGGTTGACAGCTTCGGTCATTATCCCCTGGCGCCAATAGGGCGTCGCCAGCCAATAACCGATCTCACCTTTATGATGAAAATGATCAATGGCCTCAAGCCCGATGCCGCCGATGATTTCACCGTTTTGTTTGTCTTCGATGCCGAAGTGGAAGGCGAGTTTCTTGCGGCGCGTCGAGCGGGCCAGCTTAATAAAGTCGTGGGCGTGTCTTATGGTGTAAGGGTGGGGAATGAAGGTGTAGCGGCTGACGGCTTCATCGGAAGCATAGCGGAAAATCGAGACGGCATCCGAACCGCGGTGGACCCTCAGGTTGATCCTGGTACCTTCAATTTTCTTAATCATAGTTAAGACGACTTCAAGGGTTATCTTCGTTGCCCCGAAGGTGACAAGATGCAGACCGGGGCCGGAGATATCAAGCTCAAAGAGAGGCGTTGACTTGGGCTGGTACTGGTTTTATATTCGCCTTACTATCTAAGGAGATAATAATGAAGGCCAAAAAAGTCAAAGCCGCACATGGTTTGAAGATATCCTGCAGGGGCTGGCATCAGGAAGCCGCGCTTAGAATGCTCAATAACAACCTTGATCCTGAGGTAGCCGAGAAACCGGATGAGTTGATAATTTATGGGGGTTCGGGCAAGGCGGCTCGTAACTGGGATGCATACGCTGCTATTGTTCAATCGCTTAAGAAACTGGGCAATGACGAGACGTTGCTGGTGCAGTCGGGTAAACCGGTGGGTATTTTCCAGACTCACGAGCATTCGCCGCGAGTATTGATTGCCAACTCCAACCTGGTACCCAGATGGGCAACCTGGGAGAAATTCCGCCAGCTTGATCAACTGGGATTGATAATGTACGGACAGATGACTGCCGGCAGCTGGATATACATCGGAACGCAGGGCATCATTCAGGGGACCTACGAAACTTTCGCCGCCGCCGCCGAGCAGCATTTCAAAGGGGATTTGTCGGGTAAGTGGATTCTTACGGGCGGCATGGGCGGCATGGGCGGCGCCCAGCCTCTGGCGGGGACAATGGCGGGAGCATCGATTCTCGTGGTGGAGGTTGACGAATCGCGGATTAATCGCCGGGTGAAACAGGGATTCTGCGATATCAAAGTCAAGGAACTTGACAAGGCTCTCAAGCTGATAAAGGACCACACCAAATCCAACGAACCGATATCTATTGGCCTGGTCGGCAACTGCGCCGATGTTTTTCCGGAGATATTCCGCAGGGGAATCCTGCCCGATATGGTGACCGATCAAACATCGGCTCACGATGAACTCAACGGGTATATCCCCGAAGGTCTGACAATGGTTGAGGCCAACCGGCTGCGCAAAAAGAACCCGAAAGAATACATGAAGCGTTCATATGATTCCATGGTGAAGCATTGTGCCGCCATGATTAAATTCCAGAAGGCCGGCTCGATCGTCTTCGACTACGGCAATAATCTTCGCGGTCAGGCCAAGACCGGTGGATTGAAGAATGCTTTTGACTATCCCGGTTTTGTTCCGGCCTATGTCAGGCCGCTTTTCTGCGAAGGTAAAGGACCGTTCCGATGGGCCGCGTTGTCGGGTGATCCCAAGGACATAGCTGTTACCGATGATTTGATTCTCGAACATTTCAAGCACAACCGGATGCTGGTCCGCTGGATCAAGATGGCCAGAGAGAGAATACCCTTCCAGGGTCTACCATCGCGTATCTGCTGGCTGGGCTATGGTGAACGGGAGAAGTTCGGAGGGATAATCAACGACCATATCAAGTCGGGCAAGATATCGGCGCCAATCGTGATCGGCCGTGATCATCTGGATTGCGGCAGTGTTGCGTCGCCCTATCGGGAGACCGAGGATATGCTTGATGGTTCCGATGCCATTGCGGACTGGCCTCTGCTGAATGGATTGCTCAACGCGATCTCCGGCGCCAGCTGGGTCTCGATTCATCATGGCGGCGGAGTCGGTATCGGTAATTCGATTCATGCCGGCATGGTGGTCGTGGCTGATGGTACAAAGGAGATGGCCTTGCGCCTTAACCGTGTTCTGACGAATGATCCGGGAACCGGCGTGATGCGCCACGTTGACGCCGGCTACAAGCAGGCGATCGAGTTCGCCGGCAAGAACAAAATCACAATACCGATGATGAAGAGGTAGCATCAGAGGTTGGTCCGTTTCCGGGATAAATCCGGTTTCGGATCGACAATCTTGAAGCCAGGGATGTAATCGCCTTATGCCACCTGAGAAAAAAGCTACGTTGCTGATAAAAAATATTGGTCAATTGGTCACCATGACCGGTCCGGTACCTCGCATCGGTAAAAACATGAATGACCTCGGGCTGGTAAACAACGGCGGTATTGCGATCGCCGGCGAGGAAATTCTGGCGGTGGGTGAATCGGAGAAGGTTCAGGGACACGCACCGCTGGCCGAGGGATGCACGGTAATCGACGCCCAGGGGATGGTTGCCACGCCGGGGTTTATCGACCCTCACACCCACCCGGTTTTCTCGATGACACGAGAAAAAGAGTTTGAAATGCGCATCCAGGGCAAAAGCTACATGGAGATAGCTCAGTCGGGTGGCGGAATACGCGCATCCGTTCGGGACCTTCGCAACACTCCGGCCGCGGTGCTAAAGGAAAAGACAAAGTCAAGGCTGGATCGTTTTTTGAAGTATGGTGTGACTACAATCGAGGCCAAATCGGGTTACGGGTTATCGACGGAATCGGAAATCAAGCAACTTGAGATTATTCGCGAACTCAACCAACTTCATGCGATCGAGATGGTCCCCACATTTCTGGGGGCGCACGAGGTGCCCGACGAATACCGTGATAACAGGGCGAGGTATATCGATATCATCATAAACGAGATGTTGCCGGCGGTCACCAAAGACAATCTGGCCGAGTTTTCGGACATCTTCTGTGAGGAGGGTGTTTTCGATATCGAGGAGTCGCGGCGAATCCAGTCAGCGGCCGCGAAGGCCGGACTGAAGTTGAAGTTTCACGCGGATGAGTTGGAATCCACCGGTGGAGCCGAGCTGGCGGCCGAGATGAAAGCTCGCTCAGCCGACCATCTGGTGTACGTCTCGGATGCGGGTATAAAGGCGATGGCGGCATCGCAAACAGCCGCGGTGCTTTTGCCGGGGACAACTTTTTCGCTGGCGAGTAAACAATACGCTCCGGCCCGCAAGATGATCGAGGCCGGTGTTGTCGTGGCTCTTTCAACCGACTGCAATCCCGGTTCGAGCTACAGCGAGTCGATGCCGATTATAATTTCGTTGGCGGCGCTTCAGATGAAGCTCACCGCGGCCGAGGCACTTTCGGCTGTAACGGTAAACGCGGCTTATGCCATCGACCGCCATGAGAAAATCGGGCAGCTCAAGGAAGGTCTTCAGGCCGACATCGTGTTGTGGAACATGGCCGATTACAGAGAATTGCCGTATCATTATGGTGTGAATCTGGCGGCCAAGGTAATCAAGAAGGGTAAGCTGGTCGTAAACGGTTAAGTTGCCTGGAACGTCTTTTAAGCAAAGTCGTTTAATCATTTATGAGTCGTTTAGTCGTAATTTCAGTGGTTTTGCTGGGACTCTTATTTGGCGGCTGTGGTGTCTATACCTTCAATCCCAGAGGAAAGTCGGAGATAAAGTCGATCGCCGTAGAACGATTCGGGAATCAGACTGCGGAGTACGGACTTGAGGATCAGGTTACCGATCTGGTGACAGATGCTCTTATATCGGATGGTACGATGCAGGTGGTATCGTCGGACCTGGCCGAGGCATTGCTGGAAGGAACGCTGGTTGGCTACGACAGAAAGCCGTATAATTATGATGAGAACGACCGGGTGACCAGTTACGAAGTGACGATGGCTTTCCAGGTGACGTTGCGCAACCGTGCCGATGATACCGAGTTATGGACGGAGAGGATAAGTCGCCAGGGGATCTATCTGGTTGATACTGAGACTGAGGATATCGCCCAGCAGAAGGCTATTAAGCTTCTTGTCGATGACATTCTGAATAAGACCACGAAAAGCTGGTAGGAATTTTGGTTCGTTAGTTAGTTGACTCCGGACGGATGTCAGGCTATTATCGATCATTATGAAGGACAGTATATGAAGAACAAAGCGATTGCGGCGGCGCTCCTGGCGGGCCTGCTTTTGTGGGCGGGGCCGGCAACGGTAGTGTTCGGGGCGGATATCAACTCGAATGCCGGGACCAGTGCCTTTTCTTTTCTCAAGATAAACATCAGTGCCCGCGCCGTTGCGATGGGAGGCGCTTTTACGGGTTTGTCCGATGACGAGTCATCGCTCTATTATAACCCCGCCGGTATTACATCGCTCGAAGAAAAGCGGTTCATTCTTGGCTACCACAATTACTTCGTTGACATACAGAGCGGGTTTGCCGGCTATATTCAGAACATTGGCGCGAACAGATTTCTCGGCCTTTATGCGAGCTATCTTAATTATGGCGATTTTGTCCAGACCGATCAATTCGGCAACACCACCGGTGAGTTCAGCGGTGGTGACTTCATGATAGCGGGGAGTTTCGCCTTCAAGCACGGATACAATATGTCCTTCGGAGCCACGGCCAAATTCATTTACGAAAAGATTCAGGATTATTCCGCGACCGGCCTGGCTGTCGATCTGGGCGGCAAATATACTGCCGATCGTAATCGGTGGTCGGCCGGAGCCATGATTCAGAATCTGGGTGCTCAACTTTCCGCTCTGGGCGAAAAGAAGGATAAGCTTCCGCTTACGTTTCGGGGCGGCGGTTCTTACAAGCCGCGGGGTATTCCGATCACGCTGTCGTCGGATGTCATTATTCCGGTCGACAACGATATAATCTTCGCCGTGGGCGGCGAATATTTCGCGCTCAAACCGTTCTATGTCCGCCTGGGTTGGAATTCATTCGGCTCCAATTTCAGGGCTGCCGAGTCTGATGACAGCTGGGCGGGTTTTTCGGTCGGCGTAGGTTTCGATATAAAACGACTTCAAATATCTTATGCGTTTTCGCCCTCGGCTGACCTGGGTGAAAGTCATAGAATCACATTAACGGGTGGGTTGTGATAATATGAAACTAATGAAACTCTTTAGTACCTTTATTTTCCTGGCGAGTATTCTGGTGGTCATCGCCGGGTGTTCGTCATCGGGACCCACTGATCCGAGATCCGCGGTAATCTCGATGTTCGGAGCGATGGAAAAGAATGACCAGGCAGCCCTGGCACATCTTCTGGATTTGCCCGAGTTGATGAGGTCCTTGAATGAAGATTATGCTCTTCAGACTGACTCGCCGAGAGTGTTCATCAATCCGATTGATTTGCTCAACGACCTCACGGGTGAAGGTCTGACCAAAACACGCTGGTTCTCCTATCAGCGTATTATTGGGGACACCGAGGTGATGGGTGAATCGGCAACGGTTGAGGTGACCTTTGTGGACAAAGAGAATTCGCGGGGTTACCTGACCAAGTTCGGTCTGCATGTGGTAAACGGTAAGTGGAAGATTTACAGCTTCAAGACGTTTCAGGATCCATCAGCCGAATAGCACTGCTGGTTTTGCTTGGTCTGGCGACAACCTTGACCGTAGTCTGTGTCAATGGTTCGGTGCCGACAGTTACGGTCGAGGAACTGGCCAGGCTGGCGGCGGATTCGACCTCGAATATATTCCTGCTCGATGTTCGCACTACCGGGGAATGGAAAGACGGTCATCTGAGTTTTGCTGATTTGCGTGTACCTTATGACAGTCTTGATGTTCACACTGACTTGCTTCCGACAGACAGGAGCACTCCCATCTACTGTTTTTGCCGCACCGGACGCCGCAGCGGGATTGCCGCGCGCCGATTGATTGAGATGGGATATCTAAACGTTTTCAACGTTGACGGCGGCATTCGGGCCTGGACGGGGGCAGGATATAAGATTGTAACTGAAAAGTAGGACTCTCTATCTTCTGACAACAGCACGGCCACTCCTGACTTGTTGCGTTAAATTGTTATAAATCAGGCGATTGCGCGCTGGAACGGATGACGACGGCGCGCTTCTTGTTTTTCCTGACAGAGTTCTGATCTGACTCTCATGGGTGGGTAGATTTTGGTTGGAGTGGGTAATTTGCATTAAATGAACGCCCCGGTGGAACGTCTTAAATTATGCGGAAAGGATTTTTTTCGGTTGTCAGACCGAAGACAGTTGTTTATATTGCCGCTTAGCATTTTTGAAAAACACAGGGAGATAGTATGAATAGGACCTTGGCGACATCCATTCTTTGCGGGTTTATAACTCTAATTATCGTAATCAGCATTTCGATTGGATGTTCTGACGATGTCATAGTGGAGCCACCTGCTTCCCTCATCGGTGACTACGAAGGCAAGTATATTTACACATTGGACTTAGGGGCCACCACTGAGCGTACCCTGGACCCGTGGTCTATCAGGTGGAGATTCTCTAATAGCCAATACTGGTTGTATGATGAGAATGACGAAAACTACTGTATTTGCCAGCCCAGTGGTGACTACACGCTGGCCGATGGAGTTGAGTTGATAATGAAGGAAGATGGTTGTGCCGGTTGTGTGTTTGACAGCTTGAAGATCCCTCAGGGGGCATTTTCACTGCGGCAGCCCGGCGACAGTATTATCATGACTCAGATTATCGGTGATGTTCAAAAGGAGATTATTCTCTGGCCGGCCACTGAATGACCTGATCGTTTGATCTATACCCAGCGCGAATTTGAGAGCGGCGGAAGTTTTTTCGCCGCTTTTTCTTTTTTCTTTTCCCGACCTTGAATTGAACTAAAACTGACAGCCTCTGACACCGCCCCATGCGATATTGTGCGGGGCGGGCGATACAAGGGCTTGGTATCCGCCCCGGACGTTAACTTTCAAATGAGGGGACGGGGGAGGTCACTCCGATGTGAGTGGCCTCCTCCTAATTGATGGAAACGGAACGCGAAAGGGTGAAAGGGTACAGATATGTTGTCCAGGGTCATTTCGTCGGCGACGCTTGGGGTCGATGCTTACGCGGTCGAGGTTGAGTCGGATATCCAGCAGCAGCTTCCGGCCTTCATAACGGTAGGCCTGCCCGAGGGGGCAGTAAAAGAATCCAAAGAAAGAGTAACATCGGCAATCAAAAACTCCGATTTTGTCTTTCCCTCCAAGAGAGTGACTATCAATCTCGCGCCGGCTGATATCAGAAAGGAGGGTTCGGCGTTCGATCTTCCTATCGCCGTCGGAATTCTGGCCGCAACCGGCCAGATTCTTCGTGACAGATGCGATGACTTCGTTATGCTGGGGGAATTGTCGCTTGATGGTACGCTGAGACCGGTACCGGGAGTGTTGCCGATGGTAATGCATTTTCGTGAGGCAAATGGTGTGAAGGGGATCATCGTGCCACGCGAGAACGCCAAGGAGGCTGCTATTGCCGGAACATTGCCGGTCTACCCGGTGTCGTCGCTCAAGGAGGCGGTACATTTTCTTGAAGATGAGAGCACGGTGAGAAAGTTCGAGGTTGATATCGACTCTGTTTTCAGTGACGCGCAGCGCTACAGTATAGATTTTTCCGATGTAAAGGGTCAGCAGTCGGCCAAGCGGGCCTTGGAGGTGGCCGCGGCCGGAGGGCACAACATAATAATGATTGGTCCTCCCGGCTCGGGCAAGACCATGCTGGCGCGCCGGATGCCATCGATTTTACCGGATATGTCTATCGAAGAGGCATTGGAGACGACCAAGATACATTCGGTCGCGGGGCGTCTTCCGGTGGACTCAGCTCTTATCGCGACACGACCGTTTCGTTCGCCTCACCATTCGATATCCTATGCCGGTCTCATCGGAGGAGGCGCCATTCCCAAGCCGGGAGAGGTGTCACTTGCCCATCACGGGGTACTGTTTTTGGACGAGTTACCCGAGTTCAAAAAGGATATCCTCGAGATGCTGCGTCAGCCAATGGAAGACAACGAAGTGACCATATCCAGAGCCACGACGACACTTACTTACCCGGCCGGGTTCATGCTCATCGCCGCCATGAATCCCTGCCCGTGCGGCTATTACGGTGACCCGAATCATGAGTGTAATTGTTCGGCGGCCGAGATACAGCGTTACATGTCGCGCATATCGGGGCCCTTGATGGATAGGATCGATATTCACATCACGGTTCCATCGGTGAAATTCAAGGAGCTTTCTTCGGAAGCCAGCGGTGAGAAATCGCGGATTATCGCCCAACGCGCCAATACTGCCAGAAAGATTCAGCAGAATCGGTTCCGGGGTGAAAGCAACATCTTCTGCAACGCTCATATGGAGTCCCGGGACATACGTAAGTACTGTCAGATCGATGATAAATCACAGGCTCTTCTTTCCCTCGCCATCACGAAACAGGGGTTGTCTGCCCGCGCGTATGACCGTATTTTGAAACTGGCCCGAACGATTGCCGACCTAGCCGGTTCGGAGTCGATCGAGATGGGTCATGTGGCCGAGGCAATCCATTATCGGACCCTGGACCGCAAGCTCTGGTTGTAGGCTCGGCTCGATGATGAGGCCAGTCCATCCTGATGGGGGGTGCACGGGAACTTACCCCTTGCGTGGACAAAGTAAATCTATTAAACTGCGTACTCATTTTTGGAGAGTGAGACTACACGAGAGATATGAAGGCTTTACTGGAGCAAAAATTTTTCCCGTTTGTCATCAGGCCGGGGCGATACAGCGGCGGCGAACCGGGACAGATCGTCAAGGATCCCGAGGGCAGGGTGAAATATCTTCATGCCTTCCCTGATAAGTATGAGCTGGGACAGTCGTATCTCGGTCTGCAGACACTCTATCACGTCATAAATTCCGATGACCGCTTTTTGTGCGAACGGGTGTTTGCCGTCGACAATGACGCCGAGCAGGTGATGCGTCGCGAGCAGATACCTCTGTTCTCGCTTGAGTCTTACCGTCCGGCGAACCAGTTCGATGTTGTCGGTTTCACTCTTACCTATGAGCTTGTGTACACGAATGTGCTGGCCATGCTCGACCTGGCCGGCATCCCTCTTCGCAACAGAAACCGAACTGACGAAGGTCCCATCATCATGGCCGGGGGACCGGCTGTATATAATCCGGAGCCTCTCGCGGAATTCATTGATCTGTTTTTTATCGGCGATGCCGAAGAGGGGCTTGTCGAGATGCTGGCGGTGCTTCACGGCATGCCCGGTGCGTCCCGGCGTGAGAAGCTGGAGGCTATCTGCCGCGAAGTATCATCGGTGTACGTACCATCCTTCTATGATGCCAGTAGAAAACCGCTTCATGATTTCGCCCCCGATAAGATTGTTGCCCGGTTGGTGACCGAGCTCAAGCCCGAGTATTATCCCAAGCAGCCCTTAGTGCCGCTCGTTGATGTTGTTCACAGTCATCTGGCGGTTGAGATAATGCGCGGGTGTCCTCAAGGTTGTCGATTTTGTCAGGCGGGCCCGATTTACCGTCCGGTGCGTCCTCGCCCTCAAAAAGACATTATCGAGCAGACGGAGACGCAGTTGAAAAATACCGGCTACGAGGAAATCAGTCTGGTCTCGCTGTCGTCGTCGGACTATCCCGGGATTGACGAGTTAGGAACCAGCCTCGCCAGGAAGCTGGAGCAGCAGAAGGTGTCAATATCGTTGCCGTCGCTGAGGCCGGGTACCCTCAGCCCGCAGCTACTGGAGGCGGTAAAGCAGGTTCGTAAGGCCGGGCTGACGATTTCGCCGGAAGCGGGCACGGAGCGGTTGCGCTTATTTATTCGCAAAGAGATTCCCGACGCAGCTATTGTGGAGACAGCCGCGCTGGCCTTCAAGCTGGGTTGGACGACACTCAAACTCTATTTCATGATCGGCCTGCCGACGGAAACCGAAGATGACCTGATTGGTATAGTGAAGCTCATAAAGAAGATTTACGACATTGCCTTTGAGTATCCGGGGCGAAAAACCGTCAATGTGACTCTGTCGCCGTTCGTACCGAAGGCCCACACGCCTTTCCAGTGGGATGAGCTTATTTCGGCCGATGAGATGTTGCGGCGAATCAATCTGATCAAACGTGTCAATCGTGTCAGTCAGGTCAATTTCAAGTATCCGATGGTGGAAACATCGGTGCTTCAAGGAGTCCTCGGTCGCGGGGGCCGTGAAATGAACGAGGTGATTGAAAAAGCATACGAAAAGGGATGTCGCTTCGATGGTTGGAGTGAGGATTTCAAGTTTGAGAGGTGGCTGACATCTTTTGAAAAGTGCGGTATTGATATAAAGGAGCATTCCAGGCCGATACCATTCGACCGTGATCTTCCGTGGTCACATATCCAGAAGAGTGTATCTGTCGAGCATCTTCTTAAGGAACGTCAGAAGACATCGCTGGAACAAGTGACTTACGAGAGCCGGCAGATTCTTGATGAGCAACCGATGCGTTTATCGGATTCGGGTCCTCAGTTCGGCAGGAGTAAAAAGAGGGTGATCACTCAGAGCACATCGGCCCCCACCAAGAATCGTCTGCGTATCCGCTGGGGTAAAACTGATCGGTTGAAGTATATGAGTCATCTGGACAATATGCGCTTGATCGAGCGCTCTATCCGGCGTGCCTGTTTGCCTGTGGCGTACAGCCAGGGACACAACCCGACGATGAAGCTGTCTTTTGGTCCTCCCCTGCCTCTGGGGTTTACCTCGGAAGCCGAACTTCTGGATATCACGTTGGAGACCAATCTGATGCCTTATATGATAGAAAAGCTCAAGTCGGTCATTCCGGATGGGCTGTTCTTTGTCGAGGCAAAGGCAGCGCTGGGTAAGACACAGTCGTTATCGGCGGCGCTTAACCGGGCCGTTTACCAACTTAATTCAAACGACCTGCTAAAGGAAGACGTAATACTGCGTAATATAGATAGGACAATGAACGCCAAAGAATTGCCGGTCGAAAGGGCAGGAAAGAACCAGACGACAGTAGTTGACATACGCCCGGCCATTTACAGCCTTACCTATCAAAAAGGGTTGCTGACCATGACCTTGGGCATCGGGGAGGGGGGCTATGCCCGGCCATCGGAAATACTGCTTCTGCTGACAGATGGCGACCGTCAGAAAGCAGAGTATTTTGCTCAAAAACTGCACAGGTTCGACCTGTTCAGAGTAGAGCAAAATGGGGAACAGATTTCCGCAATGGATGTTTAACAGACGATGAGTCCGACAGCAGGAAATAATTCGAACAAGAAGTTCGATGTAGTACGAGCCGCCGCCCTTGAGGCGTTGATTGGCATCGAGCAGGGCCAACAGACCGACAGCGCCGTATCGAGCGTGATGAACGGCAAAAATTTCAGGCCGATTGACAAGCGGTTTTTGTTGCAGCTGGTCAACGGTACGACCAAGATGCGCAGGCGGCTTGATCATGATATAAAGTTTTATCTTTCGAGACCGGCAACGGAACTCCCGCCGAAGTTATCGAATATTCTTCGGCTCGGTTTTTATCAGCTTCTGTTCACCGACCGAATTCCGGCGGCCGCGGCGGTCTCGGAGTCGGTAAATCTGGCTCACTATATGACCGGCCGTTCGAGGGCGAATCTGGTCAATGCGGTCATGAGAGCGAGCCTTCGGGAACCTCAGAAGGTAAAGTTTGCTCACAAGGGTCAGGATCCGGTGAAGTATCTGGGTGATTTCTACAGCTATCCCGATTATTTCGTGGAGTACTGTTTGAGCGAATTCGGCTACGAACAGACCGAGCAGCTTCTGATGCTCAATAACAATCCCCCGCACGTAACATACCGGGTCAATTCGCTCCAGACGAAACCCGACGAGGTCGCGAACATACTTCAGAAAAATGGAATTGAGTTTTCATACGGAAAGTATCTGCCGGAATTCATTCATATCGAAGAGTCCGGACTTCCTCTCGACAACGAGCTCATCAAGACCGGCAAGGTGTTTGTCCAGGATGAATCCGCCGGGTTGGCGGTACGTCTTTTGGACCCGCAGAAGGGTGAAACCGTGGCGGACTTAACCGCGGCTCCGGGCGGCAAGAGCACGTACATGGCCCAGCGCATGGAAAACCAGGGTGAGATAACTTCGCTCGACAAATCACGTCAGCGATTATCGGTCCTCAGTGAGAACGCGAAGCGCCTCGGTATCAAGATTATCAAAACGATTGCTTCGGATATGTTCAATGTCCCGCCGGAGAATAGTTATGACAGAGTATTGCTCGATCCGCCCTGTTCTGGATGGGGTACGGCGGGCAAGCACTCTGATCTCAGGTGGTCTAAAACGCCTGAAGACATCAAGAAGTTGTCCCGGATTCAGTTGGCGATGCTCAGCAAGGCCGCCAGACTCGTCAAGCCGGGCGGTGTTCTGGTGTATTCCACGTGCTCGATCATGCGCGCGGAGAACGACGATATCGTGGAAGCTTTTCTCGAGCAGGCCGAGGATTTCGAGCTAGAATCCGGCAGCATGTTCTTCCCTGACGATGTTGCGGATAAGCGCGGTTATCTAAAAACGTATCCATCGTTCCCTACTCTGGATGGTGCCTTTGCCGCGCGGCTGCGACGCAAAGCTTAATCGTAGCGCAGACTCTCCCCAGCAGTTTTATACTTGATTTTGACGGGAAATTTTCTGACAGTGTCGTTGTAAAAAGACAATAACATCTGCCGGAGTGATTTAACGAGTATGTCCCCTATTCAGGCTTCACGGCTGAGTCAGCAGCAAAAGAGCAGGTTCGCTTTTCTCGACAAATACCTTCCCCCCGGTTCGACCAAGAGGAAGATTGGCATCCGGGTAGTCCTGCCACTGTTGATTCTGCTGGTGATCTATTTCGTGGTTGACGGCATCGTCATGCCTGTCATAACCAGACACGGCAGTGAATTTCCTCTTCCGGATTTCACCGGACAGACAACTGCCGAAGCACAGGTTACGCTCAGTGACCTAGGGCTCGAATTCGAGGTCAGCTCGGAGGAGTATTCGCCGGGAGAGGAAAAGGGAATTATTTTGAATCAATTCCCTGTCGCCGAGACGCAGGTAAAATCGGGCCGCGTCATTAAGTTCGTCGTGTCGCTCGGGCAGAGGCTGGTTCCGATTCCCAACCTGGCGGGATTGTCGGTTCGTCAGGCGATTCTTGACCTTGAGACCGCCGGCCTCAATCTGGGCGAGATAGCATGGGCCTTTTCGGACACCCTTCCTGAAAGAGTGGTGGTATTCTCTTATCCCGCGGCAAAGACGGAAATTCCGCTTGGTTCTCAGGTGAACCTGATGGTTAATCGTGGGAGAGCCTCGAGTTTCACGTATATGCCGAAAGTGATCGGTATGACGTTGGGCGAAGCAAAAAAACATCTGGAAGAAAAGCTCTTGAAGGTTGGGATTGTCGCGCCGCGCATTGATGAAAATTATCTTCCTGAGACCGTACTGGAGCAATCGGAGCCGGAGGGCACGGAGCTTGATGTTGGCACGGAGATAGACCTCGTCATCAGCGCGACGGGCTGATTACCGTGGGATTTTCCCGCTGTTGTACGCCAGACTGATCTTCGAAAAGTATGGACTCGATCCGGAGGTGTCACCGATTAACTTAAGGGAATTGTAACTTATTGCCCAGCACCGGCTTACGACTGCCACGCAAGCGCCAGCCAACAGCTTGAAATCGACAAATTTCTTGCCTATTTTCTCCATTTTACTATATTGTTGGGCTATTTCGGCCCTTGGGGCCGTTTTAGTGATTGCAGGAGTATGTCTTTTTTGCCTGCCTGTAAGCTTAAGTTTATGGCCCGCAAGGGACCGATTGAGAAAACGCGTTAGAAATGTTTGCACAACTGTCCGACAGATTAGAATCCGCTTTTAAGAAACTTCGCGGCCGAGGAATTCTCACTGAGAAGAATATCAAGGATTCCATGCGAGAAGTGCGTCAGGCATTACTTGAGGCTGATGTCAACTACAAGGTCGCGAAGTCGTTCGTTAAGAGCGTTGAGGAAAAGGCGGTTGGTGTCGAGGTTCTCAAGTCGATTGATCCCGGCCAGCAGGTCGTGAAGATCGTTCATGATGAGTTGGTGTCGCTGCTGGGAACGAAGGCCGAGCCGATGGCGCCGGTTGACAAGTCACCGACGGTTTACATGGTGTGCGGGCTGCAGGGTTCGGGTAAGACGACTCTTGTCGGCAAACTGGCGCTTCAAAACAAGCGCAAGAACAAAAGGCCGCTGGTGGTCGCCGCGGATATTTATCGTCCGGCCGCGGTGAAGCAGCTTCAGGTACTGGCGGACTCGATACAGGTGGAGCATTTCCATCTCGAGGGAAAAAAGCCGCCGGAGATTTGTCGCGAGGCGGTCAAGTACGCTCAAAAGAATTTTATCGACCTGGTCATTCTTGACACGGCCGGACGCCTTCATATTGATGATGAGTTGATGGCGGAGCTCGAGGATATAAAAAGAGAGGTTCAGCCGCACGAGATACTTTTGGTTGCCGATGCCATGACGGGTCAGGACGCTGTCAATGTGTCAAAAGAGTTTCATGAGCGTCTGGCGGTCACCGGCGTGGTGTTGTCCAAGCTCGACGGTGACGCGCGGGGCGGCGCGGCGCTTTCGATTCGCGAGGTAACCGGATGTCCGATCAAGCTGGCGTCGACCGGTGAGAAGCTTTCCGAGCTCGAGCCGTTTTATCCCGAACGGATGGCATCGCGTATTCTCGGGATGGGCGATATCGTCTCGCTGGTGGAAAAGGCTGAAGAGACGCTGGACCTGGAAAAAGCGGCCAAAATGCAGGAGAAGCTCCTCAAGGCCAAGTTCGATTTCGAGGACTTTCTCGAACAGATGAGTCAGCTCAAGAAGATGGGTCCGCTTGACTCGCTGGTGGGGATGATACCGGGGGTTGGCAAGGCTTTCAAGAATATCAAGGTTGACGAGCGGGATATGGAGCGGATGGTAGCGATCATCAAGTCGATGACGCTGCAGGAACGTCGCAACCCGCACATTATAGATGGATCGCGTAAGAAGCGGATAGCGGCCGGGTCGGGCAATTCCGTCCAGGCGGTCAATCAACTTCTGAAGCAGTTTTCGGCGATGCAAAAGATGTTTGGTAATATAGGCAAGATGAAAACAAGAGGGTTCCCTTCGGGGGTCAACCCGTTCAAACTTTAATTATGGAGGTTTTTTTTGGCAGTACATCTTAGACTTCTGCGCATGGGAGCAAAGAGACGGCCCTTCTATCGAATTGTTGCGATTGATTCGCGTCGCGCCCGCGACGGTCGGTTTCTGGAGATTGTTGGGACTTATAATCCGATTACGAAGCCGGCGGAAGTGAAGGTATTCGAGGATAAGCTCGGCACGTGGCTGGACCAGGGCGCTCAGCCGACCGATACGGTTAAGTCACTTCTGACCCAGATCGGTTTTACCGAGAAGTATCTGAAAGCGAAGCGCGGCGAGGATGTGTCCGGCGTTGGATTGAAGACCCAGTTGAAGGAGCGTCCGAAAAAAACGCGTCAAATGAAGAAGGCGGCGGTGGCCAAGGCCGAGGCAAAGGAAGAAACCGCGGCTGCTGCTGAGACCGAGAAGAGCGAAGAAACTCCGGCGCAAGAGTAACAATTACCGGCTGCCGGCTGGGGAGTTTATTTGAAATTGTAACACGCTTAGAGACTTGTTACGGCGTCTGAACTTGAAATTCTATTGGAAAGGATGAAGTTATGAAGGACTTTATCGAATTCATCGTCAAAGCGTTAGTGGACAATCCAGATCAGGTCGAAGTTAAAGAAGTACTTGGTAGCCGGACCACGGTTTATGAGTTGCGTGTCGGACAGGGTGACCTTGGCAAGGTCATCGGTAAACAAGGCCAGACGGCGAAGTCGATTCGCACTCTGCTGGCTGCTGTTTCCGCCCGTCAGGGGAAAAGAGCAGTCCTGGAGATATTAGAGTAGATAGTGTCAGAAGAGTTCGTCACGGTAGGCAGGCTCGGCAAGACCAGAGGTGTTCACGGCGAGATCTGGATCGTAGCTGAAACAGATTTCCCCGACCGTTTCCTGCAAATGACAGAGCTTTATCTGAGGTACAAAGACCACTGGGAAAAACTTGCGATTGATTCGGCCCGGCTGGTTTCGGGTCGACCGGTGGTTAAACTGGAGGGTTTTGATAATCCCGAGGATGCGGCGCGGCTGACAAATCGGGAGATTGGAGTGCCGAAAGATCAGGTGGTAGAACTGCCCGAAGGGTCGTTTTACATTTATGACCTGATTGGCTGTCGTGTCGTTGATAATGACTCCGACACGGTGATCGGCGAGATTGTAAATGTCGAGACATATCCGGCGAACGATGTCTATGTGATAGAGACCGCCGGGGGAAAGAAAGTCTCGATAGCGGCCGTTAAGGAATTCATCAGGGATATCGACCTGGCCGGTAAAACGGTCAGGATTATCGCGGCCGGACTTTTGGAACAGTAAGCTATAACTCTGATGTTGAATGAAATTTGAGATTATAACGCTTTTCCCGGATTATTTCAGCCAGGCGCTGAAGCAATCGTTGATCGGGAAGGCCATAGAGAAAAAGCTCTTTGACATCGAAATCGTGAATCTGCGTGACTTTGCCACGGACAAGCATCGTACGGTCGATGACACCCCGTTCGGCGGCGGCGGTGGGATGGTAATGAAGCTCGAACCGCTTGACCGCTGTCTGGAGGGGCTGGGGTATCGGCACCGGCCGGTTAACCCGGAGTCATCGGACAAAAGGAGAATAATTCTGACCTCCGCGGCGGGAAAGAAGTTTGACCAGAAGTTGGCCATTGAGTATTCCCTCAGTGATCGCCTGACGATCATCTGCGGACACTACCTGGGAGTCGATGAGAGGGCCACGAGCCTGTACGATATCGAGGAGGTCTCGATTGGTGACTACATTCTCACCGGCGGCGAGGCGGCGGCGATGGTCATAATCGACGCGGTGGCCAGGTTGATTCCGAAAGTGCTCGGCAATTTCGAATCGGCTCTCAACGATTCATTTATGAATCAGCTTCTCGGCGCGCCCACTTATACCAGGCCGGCCGAGTACCGGGGATTGAAAGTGCCGGAGGCGCTGCTTTCGGGTGACCACAAAGAGATTGAAAGGTTTCGTCGTCGCGAGGCGATCAAGAAGTGTGTCGCACAGCGTCCGGAGCTTCTGAAGTCAGCAGATTTAGCCGATGAAGAGATTGAGTATATAAAAAGTTTAGATAATAAAATAGAGTTGGAATAAATTCGGAAAGGAATACGACCAATGAAACGATTAGCCCAAATTGAGAAGAGCTATATGCGGGAGATTCCCCCATTCAGCTCCGGCGATACGGTACGGGTCCACGTCAAGATTAAGGAAGGCGATAAGGAACGTGTTCAGGTTTTTCAGGGGACAGTTACCTCGCGTCGCGGAGGCGGCACGGCGGCGACATTTACGGTCCGCAAGGTATCCTCGGGTATCGGTGTGGAGCGTGTTTTCCCGCTGCACTCCCCCAATATTGCCAGGATAGAGCGTATTCGGGGCGGCCAGGTCAGGCGCAAAAAGCTCTATTACCTTAGAGAGCTTACCGGCAAGTCGGCCAGAATCAAGGAACAGATTCTTGATTCGGATTCGATTCAGAATAACCAGGAAACCGATACCGGTTCTGATACCGCCGGGGAGAAGACCGAAGAATAACACTGAAGCTCTTTGGTATGTAAATAAGAAAACGCCCGCAGGTCGGGCGTTTTTTTTGTGGGGCTGTGTATTCGTAAACTAGTCCCGGAAAGTGTCCGATACAAGTAATGAGAGAGAGGCAGTACCCTGGAGGTTCTTCTTGCTTGAGTTCCTGAAAACGGCCCGAACAACAATCATTCTGGGAGTCTGCGGAGGCCTACTGACCGTGTTGACAGGCGTCAGCGGAGAGCCCTTAGGTGAGATGGTCGCCGGCTTTCTAATGTACGGCGGCTTAATCATGCTCATACTGTTAGTACGCGTCTGTTTTCAGATGCTTCTCGGATTCAGGAACACACTGGTCAGACTGCTTCTCCTCTGGAGCCTTCCTTACTCTCTAGTGTTCCTGGTGGCAGCGCTGATAATTGAGTCACAAAGCCACACGATTACTGATGTAGCCACCAGCGACGTCTGGCTCAGCCCTTTCTATTCGGCTGCCTTCACCGTGCCAATTGCGGTCATCACAGCATACATTGTCGGAGCCATAAATTTGTGGAGAAATCACAAAAGGAAGTGAGCCGACACCGTATAGAGCGGGACGCGTACCGAATCGCAAGAAGACTTACTCCAAAATCGTGAAGGTCGTGTTGCCGTATTTTCGCTGCTGGAGAATCTCGAAATCACCAAAGTCAGTCTTTTTCGTTTCCGAGGTATCGTGCTGACACAGAATGAGGGCGTCATCTTTTGTCACGGGATGATCCCTTAACGCCTGCAGGGTCTTATCGATAATGCCTTTGTACTGGGGAGGGGCAATCATGATTATATCGAACCGTCTACCCTGCCGCGCGAGGTTTGGAATGGCCTCAAACACGTCGGTGCACAGGCACCTCAATCTGTCGGAGACACAATATTTCTCGGCCTGTTTGTTTATGGCTTCCGCAAGAATTGGTTCCATCTCGACTCCGATCGCTGCCCGTGCCCCCCGCGAGACAGCCTCAAACAGATATGAACCGGTGCCGCTGAATAAATCGAGATACTCGGCTTTCGGTAAATATGGATTCAGGAAATCGAAAATGGCTTTTCGAAGTCGTGTCAGGGGTGGGCGGGTAACACCGAGGTCGGGGGCCTTGATCACCCTTCCTTTGAGCTCGCCTGCCACTATGCTGAACTCGTGAAATGCTCGTTTTTTTCGTTCCATAACCGGCTTCTAAAGTAGTAATATCGGCCAAATAAATCTAATAAAATCCTGAAAATGAGTCGATAGTTATAATGTAAGTATTTTGTTGCTTAATATAGAGATAAAGCTCATATATGAATGCGTAGGATATTATGAAACTCAATCCGAAACATGACATGACGCATCTCGAGAATATGTTAGCCGAAAAGGGCTATCGGTATATCTGCGGCGTGGATGAAGTCGGTCGCGGGCCGCTGGCCGGGCCGGTTGTCGCGGCCGCGGTCATCATGCCGCCCGATATCCAGATAGAAGGTCTCAACGATTCCAAGAAATTGAGTTCCATGCAGCGCGAGAGGATTTTCGAAGAAATCGCCGAGCTCGGTCTGGTATGCGCGGTGGGCGTGATTGACCACGAGTGTATCGATAAAATCAACATTCTCAAAGCGTCGTTGATGGCGATGCGAAAAGCGGTGATGGATCTCAAGCAGGCTCCGGACATTGTACTGGTCGATGGCAATTACCCGGTACCGAACATTGCCCAGCCGCAGTTTGCGGTGGTCGGCGGCGACGGTCAGTGTCAGTCGATCGCGGCAGCTTCGATAGTGGCAAAGATCACCCGCGACCGCATCATGGACCGCTACCAGGCGCTGTATCCATCATTCTCGTTCTCCAAGCACAAGGGTTACCCGACCCCGGAGCACCTGGAGGAACTGAGGATGTACGGCCCGACGGAGATTCACCGGAGGTCATTCAAGCCGGTGGCGGAACTCGTAAACCAGTATGCCCTCTTTTAAAAAGCAGACGACCGCGAAAAAGAAGACTACATCAATCGGGCGCCGGTACGAAAATCTGGCGGCCCGATTTTTTTTGGACAATGGCTACGAAATCCTCCAGCGCAATTGGCGATCCGGGCGCAAGGAGATTGACCTGATCGTAAAAAAGGACCATCTCATCGCATTCGTCGAAGTGAAGGCCGCCAGGTCGGTCAGATTCGGTCACCCGGCCGAAAAGGTTAATCAGAAAAAAAGAGAAAATTTGACTCAGGTAGCGCGTCAGTATCTAAGCGAACACGGCATTGAGGGGATGGATCTCAGGTTCGATGTTGTCACGTTCGTGGATGGGCAAATCGAGCATTTTCCGGGAGCGTTCGAGGCTACCGGGTAGAATCCGTTGCCGCGTTGCGGATGGAGTCCGTGACGGCCTGCAACAACGAGTCTTCAATATCCAGCAAAGAATCCAGATAGTCATTCACGAGAGTCGAGAATGGATACAATTTCTCGGCTTGATCTTTGTTGACCTCGGCAAAGCTGTCCATGGATGCGGTGGTCAGCGAATGACTGGCCAGAATGGAATCACGAACCTGAAAGAATCTTTCGGGGTCGTAGCGATACTTGGCCGATGCCACCCATACCTGTGCTGTGGCGAGGGCGTATCGATGCTGAACCTCCGCGTCACGCACAGCCTTCTGCTCCGAGTAGTAACGGTAGCCGAAAACGGCGGCCACAATTATGGCGAACGGCAACAGCCTTTTCAACCAGATCAAGATTCTTCCAACTTTCGATTGCTTAAGAGCGTAGAATTCAATAAGCTATAATCCATGACCGTAGCGGTCAAGTTAAAGTTATGGAGCTAAGTTATCCAATAAAGCGGCGCAAGAGCCGGGCGGTCAAGATCGGCGATGTTATCATCGGCGGCGGCTTCCCGATTGTCATACAATCGATGACAAACGCTGATACGCGCGATGTTGAGGCGACGGTAAAGCAGATAAATCAGCTTTTCGAGGCCGGTTGCGAGATTGTCCGAATCTCGGTTTTGAATCATGACGCCGCCAATGAACTCAAAGAGATTCGCGGTCGGGTCAGCAAACCCCTCGTCGCGGATATACATTTTCAGTACAAGCTGGCGCTGAAGGCAATCGAGGCGGGGTTTGACAAGATTCGCATCAATCCCGGCAATATTGGCGCTGACTGGAAAGTGCGTGAGGTAGCTACGGCCGCCAAAGACGCCGGCGTGCCGATTCGAATAGGAGTAAACTCCGGTTCGCTTCCGAAAGACCTTCTGGAAAAATACGGTCACGACGATCCAAACGCCTTCGCGGAGGCGGCCCTCAGAGAGGCTGCCGTGCTGGAGGAAATGGGGTTTGAAGATATTGTTCTGTCGGTGAAGTCAACCAACACCCAGACCGCTTTCTGGGCCTATCATATGCTTGGCGAAAAGTGCGACTATCCTCTTCACGTAGGGATCACCGAAGCAGGCACGCTTGAGACCGGGTCGATTAAGTCATCGGTGGGGATCGGGGCCATACTCATGACCGGTATCGGCGATACAATCCGGGTGTCGCTATCGGCGGACCCGGTTCACGAGGTGAGAGTGGCCAAGCAGATTCTGACCGCCTGCAATCTCAAACAGGAAGGAGTCCAGGTTATTGCCTGCCCCACCTGCGGGCGGTGCCAGATTGACATGATACCGCTGGCCGAATCGATTGAAAAAAAGACGGGGCACATCAAAACCTTCCTGAGGGTAGCCGTCATGGGCTGCGCTGTTAACGGACCCGGTGAGGCTGCGGCCGCCGATGTCGGCATTGCCGGTGGCGACGGCAAAGGGATTCTTATCAAGAAGGGTAAGATTGTCAAGCGGATGGACGAGGCCGAACTGGAGTCAGCTTTGCTCGACGAGATCGAAGCCATGACCGGCGAGAAAATTCAGCGGTGACAATTTTACTATTTTTGTCTATATTCCCATAACAACCAGATTGCAATCATTTGAACAGTTACGAAATATCAAACTCCGGAGAATATAATGAAAAAGCGGATTATCCTGTTGGCCGTTTTTGTCCTCTGTGTCTTTCAATTGGCGCACGCTGAGAAAAAAATTCAGGTTTCGCTGGCTCCGACTATCGGGCACAGCTTCGGTGAGACGGAGTATATTTTGAAATTCAGAAGTTACATTCTTGATGAGTTCGGTGAAATCGCTGTGGATGATTTCGGCAACCCGATAATCTACGAAGTCAAAAGTCTTCTGGAGTTTCCTATGGATGTTATTTTCATCGGTGGCAGTATTCTTATGGAGCCTGTGCTGGACAAAACACTCTGGTCGGTTGAGACGGGAGTTTACACGACGGTTAACGATCCGGGTGGCGCTGTAACCGACTCCGACTGGGATTCCGCGACGAGCTTGTGGGAAGAGACCAAGTTTAGTTATACCGAGTCCGATGCGACCATGAGTTCGCTTCGGTTCAATATCGAGGTCACCCGCAGGCTCCTGACCCTGGGTAAATTACGGGTATCGGCTCTCGGTGGATTCAGGTATCAGAATATCAAACAGGATATCTACGGCTACGAGGGTTGGTACCGTATTCTCGACACGGTGAATTTCGTGTACAGCAGCGAGACGTATACGCAATCCGGCAGCGGGCCGGTAGGCTACTATGAAGTGACCTACAAACAGCCACAGATTGGCCTGTTGACCTCGACTGAGTTTCCGTCGGGAATGACCCTGAAGCTCAAGACCGCTTTCACGCCGGTGTGGTTCGATGATTATGATGATCACATCTTGCGCAACAAGGAGAGTACTGCCGACGGCGACGGCGCCGGTTTTGAGGGATCGCTGCGAGCCCGTTTCAAGTTCTCAAGTCTTCGGGCGCCGCTGGTGCCATATCTCGATATCTTTGCCGATTACATGACCCTCCACGCTACCGGCTATCAAACGCAGACATGGTATGGTGATGATGGCGCGACGCCGGATTTCGATGACACCGGCCTGAGTGTGTCCAACATCTATCATGAAGTTAACAGCACTCAGTATAATATTGGTTTCAAGCTGGGTTTGCTTTTCTGATATTACTCGTCCGATGGTTTGGCCGGCTCGACCATCACGGACTTCTCCCGTTCCACAGTTACCAACCCCGGCTTGGCCTTGCGTGGCTTGCGGACATATTTTCGCGGTGTGTAAAGCACCGGCACCAGTGAGTCTTTGCGAGCCTTGCTGAAATAAGCCGCAATCGCGGCGGTTTCTTCGATCTCCTTTTTCGACGGCTCAAAACTTTTATTCGGGAATTTCATCACAACATGTGACCCCGCGCACTGCTGGGTGTGAAACCACAGTTCGTATGGTCGGGCGAACTCGAAAGTGGTGCGATCGTTATCGGCTCCATCGCGTCCGACAAATATCCTCAATCCGGTCGAGAGCGTAAATTCACGATACGGCAACCTTGGAGCGATCTCGGTCTTTGACGCCTCTTTCGGCAGCAGCGAAGCGATTTCCTGTTCATAGCGGCTTCGAGCTGAATCGAAATCGCGATCGAGCTCTGCCTCGATATCCCTTAGCTCTACAAGCTCCTCCCCTGTTATTTTGAGCCGGCGTTCGAGAAGTTCGAGGCCTTCGCGGCCCTTCCGGTAGCGCTTGAAATAAGCTTCGGCGTTTTCGTTCGGAGACAGAGCCGGGTCGAGGTCAATGGTAATCGTCTCGCCGGAGTCCGTGTAAATATCATTTACCTCGATAGCGGTCATACCTTTTTTCACAGAATCGAAATTTATCTTGAGCAGTTCGCCGAGTTTCTTGTACTGCTCGTAGTTGGATGCTTCGGAGATATCCTTTTCAATATTGACAAGTTTCTTTTCGAGACGCTTGATAGCGCGCTTAACGGCGCCACCTACAATCTTTTCTTCGTCTTCCTGCTCGGTTACGGTCTGACGCATCTCACATGCGGACATGACCGCCAGCGAGAGGGATTTGAGTTTCTGGGGTTGTTGATCGCTCGATGATAACTTGAACGGGTAGGCCTCGTGCTTGCCGCGCACAGTGTAGAGATAACCGGTGTCGAACCTTTCGAAAGCGATGCTCAGGTCCCGTATTGTTTTGGCGAGGGTTTCCAGTGATGTCGGGTCGAGCTGGTCCGCGCCTGCATTGTCGAGTCCCGCACGAGAGGTTATTTCGCGGGCGAGAGTATCGCTGAAACCCTGAACATAGCGTTCGACAAGGATTGATGGCGGCACGCCGGGGTGCTCGCCGGCCAGATTTTCGAGTTGTTCAGCCGTAACTTTTGCCGGGTCGAGTCTTTCGGGCGGTGAAAACGGCTCGTACTTATCCCCTGCCTGAAATTCTTTCTTGCGGAGAGTCGCGAGCTTAATGTCGTGTTTGTCCAGAAGCCACACGTTTCCGTTGGGGCCAATGGCCTCGAACAACAGACGATACGTCTTTTTGTCCTTTTCCAGGGTAAGGTGGAATATACGGTCAAGACCTCGCTGTTCGACACCGGCGACCACGGCGCCCTCGATATCGAAAATCGGATATGGTTTTTCGCGGGTTTCGAGATTTATCCTTGAAGCCGGAATCAGATAAGTACCCCATTTCACCGGATGATAAACAAAGCTCAGGGCCAGACGCTGTTTGTTTTTGATGATAAAATAGGCCGCGCGTTCTTTGCGGTAAAATTCGGTTGATACAATCCTACCGCCTTCGACCTCGTGTTTCAATTCCGACACCAGTGATAATATGTGCAAGGCTGTTTGCATGGGGTTGAATATAGCCTTATCGCGGCGGTTATTCAACTAATAGCTTTAGTTGGGTGATCAGCAGATACCGAGCGGCGGAAGATGACAATCGGTGGGATTTTTTGGGACGGAATAAAATAAAAGACAGAAATTGCCAACTTTATTCGGGTAAGTGACGTTTATAGGGTGAAAGACTTCCGTCGCAGGGGGTGACGGAAGCCTGAATAGACTCCATGTGTTTTATGCTAAGGGCGGAGAAGGACACTCCGCCCTTAAATTATGCCCGATAATCGACCGTTTATTTAGGGCCGATCATCTTTTCCGGCCTGACTTTCTCATCGAACTCTTTTTCAGTCAAAAGACCCAGAGCCACCGCGGCTTCCTTAAGAGTGGAACCATCGGCGTGAGCCTTCTTGGCAATCTTCGCCGCGTTGTCATAGCCGACGTGCGGGTTTAGAGCCGTGACCAGCATCAGGGAGTTATCGAGGAATCTCTTGATATTGGCTTTATTGGGCTCGATACCCACCGCGCAGTTCTCGTTGAACATCTCGCAAGCATCGGCAATGAGGCGGATCGACTGGAGCAGGTTATAGATCATGACCGGCTTGAATACGTTCAGTTCGAAATTGCCCGATGCCCCACCGATGTTCACGGCAACATCGTTGCCGATAACCTGAGCGCACACCATCGTCATCGCTTCGGGCTGAGTCGGGTTGACTTTGCCGGGCATGATTGACGATCCCGGTTCGTTTTCGGGGATAGCGATTTCGCCGATACCGCAACGGGGGCCGCTGGCCAGCCAGCGAACATCGTTGGCCATCTTCATCAGCGAGCAGGCCAGGGTTTTCATGACGCCGGAGGCCTCGACAATAGCATCGTGAGCCGCCAGAGCCTCGAACTTGTTCGGGGCCGTTACGAATTTCTTACCGGTCAATTTGGCTATCTGGGCGGCTGATTTGACGGCGAACTCCGGATGAGTGTTCAGGCCGGTGCCGACAGCGGTGCCACCGAGGGCCAGCGGGTACAGCCTCTGCAGACACTCGTTGATTCTAACCAGTCCAAGCGAAAGGGCCTCAACATAGCCGGAGAACTCCTGCCCCAGCGTGAGCGGGACAGCATCCATCAAGTGGGTGCGACCGATTTTGATGATATCTTTGAAATCCTTGGACTTTTTGTCCAGAGTATCACGAAGCTGGGTGACCATCGGAATCAAACGGCGGTGGATTTCTTCGACCGCCGCGATGTGCATCGCGGTCGGGAAAGTGTCGTTGGACGACTGCGCCTTGTTGACATCGTCGTTGGGGTGAACCGGCTTTTTGGAGCCGAGTTGTCCGCCGGCCATTTCAATCGCCCGGTTGGCGACTACCTCGTTGACATTCATATTGGTCTGGGTTCCGGAGCCGGTCTGCCAGATTACGAGCGGGAAATGGTCATCGAGTTTGCCTTCGATGACTTCATCGGCGGCCTTGACAATCAGGTCGCCCTTTTCCTTGGGCAGGGTGCCGAGCTGCATATTGACCTGAGCGGCGGCTTTTTTAAGGATACCGAAGGCCCTGATGAGTTCGCGGGGCATGCGTTCGCCGCCGATGCGGAAATTCATCAGCGAGCGGGCTGTTTGGGCGCCATAGTACTTGTCCGCGGGGACCTTTATTTCGCCCATAGTGTCGGTTTCTACGCGATATTCCATATTTTCTCCCGAAATTTTGTGGCTTAATTTCGCAGTATTTTATTGTGAGAATATAGCAAATTGGCGTTTGGCCGCAAGCGGGTTTGTGGGATTTTTCACATGGTTACCCGGCCCGATCCGAAGCCTGGCGAAACCGTTTGCTTTGCTGGACCTCTTTCTCTATATTCAAGCGAATCAGAGTTAATTCAAAGTTAATCGTGAAAGGGGAGATGATGAAGCAGTTCCTTGGATATCTCCGGCCGACAGTCTTGTTCGGCATACTAGTAGTTGCTTTATACTCGCCACCGGTAAGCGCCTATACAACCGAAAAGGGCACGATTACGCTCAAAGACAGCACTGTTTATGAAAATGTGTCCTACACCGTGGATCGTCGGCTCAAGACTATCAGTTTCAAATTTGAAAATAAGAAAAAGGTGGTTAGCTTCACGGATGTCACGGTAATCGTAGATTCCAACGGCGAGGACGTCACCGAGTCAGTAGTAGGCGACCATTACCGGCAGCGTGGCGGGGAAACATGGAAATCCGCGGACTCTGACGTACACAGAGAAGCGCGCCGAAAACTTTACAAAATAGGATTTAGCTGGGGAGGCAATTACTGTTTCCCACTGGGAGATTACTATGAAGGATTTCAGTCCGGTTTCGGTTTTGACGGTAATATAATCGTACCTTTTACTCACAATACCGCCTTTCGGGCGTCGATCTCCTACGCAGGGATAAGACCGGAAGACGGTCTGGCGTATTTGGTTACTGATAACTACGTGGATTTTTACCTATTGGACGACTACAACATTTCGACCTGGAAATATTCGCTCTCAGCCCAATTTTACGGGGCATTCAATCGTGACGAGCCGAGCGTACTCTACTATGTTTACGGGGGGTTCGGTGGCGTCACGAGCAAGTTGGAGGCCGATCAAACTTACCTTGCATCCAATCCCTTATATAACCTTACCACTCGAATTGAGTCTACTGAAACCAAGTTTATCACTACCATGGGGGCCGGGTTGGACTTTTTGATCGATCAAGACCTGGGTTTCAACTTAGGCGCTTGTCTTGACATCTTGTGGCTTGGAAACGGGGACCAAAGCGACGTGTATTACGTCTACGATGAAATGAATTTAGCCTATCACTTTGATATTCAGTTTGGAATGGTCCTGCTGCTGAAATAATGTTCCGCAAATTCTGAGGGTGAATCAAATGAGTGCCTTAAAGAAATCATGCATCATAGCAGCGATGATCACGGCAATCCTGTCGACGGGCTGCACCAATCGGTATGCTATCACACATGACCTTGAGGATTGGATAAGTCCCGACCGAACATGTAAGATAGGCGCATTTGCCGATGAACTGCCTATCAATACTGCGGAAGGCGATAAACCCACTATCGAGGACGTTGCCAAATTCAAAGAATGCCTAACGGAGGAAATAGAAAAGTATGACATCATCAACCTGCTGTCAGAAGACACGCTGATACCAGACTATGAGATACGCGGGAGTTTTTTGGAATATAAAAAAGGCAGTGGGGTCGTGAGGTTTTTTGTAGGATTTGGTTTGGGTAATGCCGACTGCGTGATGACTATGCGGCTGGTGGACAACTCCACAGGTCTTACCGTGTTTGGCGGTAATTTTCGGGCTACAGTGAGTAGTGGGTTGGAGTCCGGAGATAATGCTTACAGACAGATATCGAGAGATTTCTGCAAGCAACTCGAAAAACGCCTTAAGAAACTCCGCAAAGAGCAGGAGAAAGCTCAAGGATAGGTACTCAGACGGGTTTGAGCCGACCTAAATTTCGCGGACGAATTGAAAAGAGGCCGAGCCTACTTCTCTTCGTCCGCTATTATTTTGGAGAGTATCTGCGAGACCGGCACGGAACCGTCGCCCAATTCTTTCATGGCCGGGAAAAACAAAACATCGCGAATCGAATGCTGGTTGGTCAGCAGCATGATCAAGCGGTCAATCCCGAATCCCAATCCGGCTGTCGGCGGCATTCCGTACGCCAGCGCGGTGATAAAATCATCATCAAGAGGCTGAGCCTCTTCATCACCAGCCGCAAGCGCTTTGCCCTGCTGCATGAATCTCTGAAGTTGGTCAACAGGATCGTTGAGTTCGCTGAAGGCGTTGCCCATCTCGTTGGTGGCTATAAACAATTCGAACCGTTCGGTCAGGCGCGGATTCTCGCGGTGCTTCTTGGCGAGCGGTGAAATCTCTACCGGGAAATCGGCGATAAAGGTAGGCTGCATCAAAGTCGGTTCGACTTTGGCTTCCCACACCGCCTCGACCACCTTACCCCAGTTAATCAGTTCATCGCCATCAACACCCAGACCCTTCGCGGCTTTCTTGGCGTCCTCGTATGACATCTCAGACAGATCCACCCCCGTAGCCTCTTTGATAGAGCCGAGCATGGTCACCCATCGGAAGGGAGGTTCGAAGTCGATTTCATTGTCGCCATACGGAATCTTGTACTTGCCGTGAATCTTGAAGACGACATCGCGAAGCATCTGCTCGAACATGGCCGCCATATCCTTGTAGTCGGCGTAGGCCCAGTATAATTCTATCATACTGAATTCGGGGTTGTGGAGGCGGTCCATGCCCTCGTTGCGGAAATCTTTGCAGAATTCCCAGACTTTTTCGTAACCGCCGATTATCAGGCGTTTGAGATAGAGCTCGTCGGCGATGCGAAGATACATGTCGCGATCAAGGCGCATGTAGTGGGTCATGAACGGACGGGCGTTACCGCCGCCATAGATGGGCTGGAGAATTGGCGTTTCGACTTCAAG
This sequence comes from Candidatus Zixiibacteriota bacterium, assembly GCA_040756055.1. Taxonomy (NCBI): domain Bacteria; kingdom Pseudomonadati; phylum Candidatus Zixiibacteriota; species Candidatus Zixiibacteriota bacterium. The sequence goes on along the minus strand of JBFLZR010000001.1, from coordinate 629,558 downwards.
AAATCCCTGCAGGTTCAGGTAATCGCGAATGGCCTGAATAATTTGCGAACGCTTCACGAATACATCGCGGACTTCCGGATTGACAATCAAGTCGGCGTAGCGGCGTCGATAGCGCGTTTCTTTGTCGGTGAGGCCGGAATGTTTGTCCGGGAGAGGGTGAAGCGCTTTGGTAAGAAGCTCAAAGGATGTTACTCTTAGAGTTCTCTCCCCCGTCTTGGTGACAAACAGGGTTCCCTCGCAACCGATAATGTCGCCGAGATCGAGACTGTTGAACAGATCGAACTGGTCCTGGCCGACTATGTCGAGCTTCAGATATATCTGAATTCTATCGGAGCTGTCCTGCATGTGGGCAAAGAAAGATTTACCCATCTTGCGCTTGAGCATCATTCTTCCGGCAACGCGGATAGTGGTTCCATTTGCCGCATATTCATCGAAGTCCTTCAGCGCATCCGCAATCGCATGGGTGCGTTCATAGCGGTAGGGGTAGGCGGAAATGTTTTTAGCTTTGAGTTCGGCGATTTTATCGCGTCGTATTTTAATCAGATCCGCCAGCGGCATCTGCGGCGTTTGCTGATTATCGTCTTTTTGGTTTTGATCTGTCATATAGTATTGTCCGGAAGCTGAGGTCGGTCAGCGTTTTCTGTTGTTGAGGCCGAGTTTTTTCAAAAGCGCTCTTTTCACCACCGGAGGCACGAGGTCTTTGACGTCACCGCCGTTTTTGGCTACATCTTTGACGATGGTCGATGACAGGTAAACCCACGACAGGGCCGGCATGAGAAAGACAGTTTCGATTTCGCGGGCCAGTTTACGGTTCATGAGGGCCATCTGAAACTCATACTCAAAGTCGGATAAGGCTCGCAGGCCGCGGATAATCGCCGAAGCATTCATCTGTTTTGCCAGGTCGGCGAGAAGACCCTCGAATCCGATCACTCTGACACTACCGTGGCCTTCTTTTTCGACAGCGGCGGTGATCATCTGAATGCGTTCTTCGAAATCAAAAAAGGTGTTTTTGCCGGCGCTCATCGAAACGGCCACGATTACCTCGTCAAACAAATGAGTAGCCCTCTCTATCAGAGACATGTGTCCGTTGGTTACGGGGTCGAATGTCCCGGGATAAATGGCGAGGCTTTTTTTATTCTTGGCAGCCACATCGCTCCAGTTTCGAAAAGTTATGTTGTTACGGTTGGTAAAGATATAAAACAAAATCCCCGATGGCAACCTTAATTGGCGGCCAGCCCGAGGGCTACAATATATTTCTCGAGAGGTACATCGGTCAGGTCAGCCTGACCGTTGAAAAAGCCGCTGTTTACGGTGGGGGTGATAATTTCGACAGGGAAGTACCGTTTCATGATTTGAGAGTCCTGTTCGGTAACAGTGTCACCGGAGAGCAACATTGCCGAAAGTGGCGTACTGATACCCTCGTTGAACAAGGCTGCGACTTTGAAATTAACGAGGGTTTTCAGTTCCACGCACATTTTGCCGACTCCGGCGGTTGTGGTCAAATCGAAGCGTTTGAGCGACATGTGCGTCAAATCGATAATCTTGTTGCGGTAAACGAAAGCCATCGAAGCCGACTGGCCCATGAAGTCGGCAAGGCAGATCAAATCGCCGCCGGTTAAGCGGCAAAAGTTTATGTAGCCATCGGCCAGCGCGGCCGCCCTCGTCCGGTATCCGCTCTGTGCGAAGAAGCTCCGCCGCTGGTCGAGGAGCTTATCGAGAAAACTCTCCAGGCGCTCTTTGCGAAGGATCAAACCCAGATACGCCGATTCTTTACCGGTGGGAATAATATCGAAATAGAACCGATCTTCGTCTTCCATTAGAGTGTGAACCAGTTCGAAGCGGGCACGCGTCTCGATATCACCGGCACTTCCATTAAGATTCAGACGTTTGAGAATTATCTCGGAGTCGGGCACCGATAGTATCAACTGTCCGCCTTCGAGCAGGTGATGTTGACCGAGGTGTTGCTTTTCCAGGCGAAAGAGGGCCTTGACTTCCGGGCGTCCGCCGCTGTAATCCACACGGGCGACATAGAACAGATCGCCGCGGAAATCGACCCCTATTTTGATTTGCGACTCACTCAATACTTTTTCACCCGGAGGTATGGTTTAATACGCTCATAGAGCTTGGGACCGATTCCGTTCACCTCGGTGATATCGATCTCTTTTTCGAACCGGTTGTGCTGCCGGTAGGCTATTATTCGGTCGGCTAGTACCTTGCCAATGCCCGGAAGCAGTTCCAGCGAATCGGCGGGGGCATCATTGGGATCCAGGACAAAAATGCCGGTAAACTTCTGCTGGTCTTCACCAATAATAACCTCGAACGAAAGCGACTGCGGGGGCTGATTGGCATAGGCTTTTATAAGCAGATATCCGCCCATGACCAGAGCCGTGGCAGCAAGAAGCGCCAAAAATTTGAGTTGTTTGGATGTGAAGTCGAAAAATCGGTTCATCTCGTCCGACAGATTCTCTGGTTTACTCGGCCGGAATATAAACAGCCGGATTGCGAAATTCAACTATGTCGAAAAGAAACACCCTTTTATAGGATGGTGAGGTGCTTTGGCGGCTTTTAGGGCCGCCCTCGTGAGGAGCTACTCCTGAAGTTTTTCAGGGTCTTCTATAGTTCCGGAGACCTGGGAAAGAATCTTGAAATCTTTGAGTCGATTGTCGGCATCGAGCCCCCAACCGGTTATGATATCCTCTCCCCTTGTAATGCGCACAAACGCGTCGGTTTTGATTCGGTCGGTATTGGAATCCCACCAGAGATATTCGGTCTCGAGTTTGGTGCTATCATCGGTGATAACAACAACATTGCCGTAAATATTGATGACTCCTCTATTCTCCCGAATAATACCGGAGTCCCCGACCACCTGGGTTGACACATGGCCGGTGGAATCGAAAATGTCGATATCGAGTTGGTAGGCCATGGTGGAATCTATTTCCTCAAACTTTATGATCTTTTCGGACACGATAGCGCTGGTCACCTGGCCACGGTCGTACAGGTAAATCTTCGCGCCGGAAACTTCAGAATCGGGCCTGGTCAGGCTGTCTTCGGCACTGGCGACGTTAGATGTCTTTCCGCTATCATTGCTACACCCGGTCAGAATCAAAGCGGCCAGAAGCACCACAAGAATATGTATTTTTGACAATCTCATCATTGTTTACCAAGTATTTATAGAATTATCGGCGCTTAATGTCTAACATTTCCCCTAAATGTCAAGGGGTATTTTTTGGTCTGGTGCGCCAGCGGTTGTGATTGAAGGCCCATTGGTCCGGAAAAGTCCGGATGATTTCCTCTAACTCTTTGGTACACTTAGCAGTAACATCGTAAATTGCTTGATCTCCCGTCAGAGTAGGGTCCGCGAAAACTTCTGGTTTTATGACGATTTTGTAGCGGTCGTCGTTGGTTCTGAGGCACGCCATCGGCAAAATAGCGGCGCCGGTCCGAAGGGCCATTATTGTCTGGCCGACGGGGGTATTGGCCAGCCGACCAAAGGCAGGAACATGGATGCTGCGGACCCTGAAGGAGTCGTTGTCGATAAGGACACCGACAGCCTTGCCATCGCCCAACCACTTGAGAAATGTCCGGGGCGATTCGGTGGTAGCAATATTAGTCAGACCGAGAGCCTGACGGTTCTGTACGAGAAGTTGATCGAGACGGGGGTCGTACATCTCACGCCCGATGACGGCGATATCGTAGCCGAGATTGGCGATGTGAACAGCGAGAAGCTCAAAATTACCAATATGCCCGGTGACACCGACCAAACCTTTGCCGCGGCGATAGGCATTGTCGAAATGTTCAAGACCCTCCACTTCGACAATCGGTCTGAGCTGCCGGTGATAGTGTTTTTTGAACCGGATAACATCGGCCAAATTCTTGCCGCTATTAATGAAGAACTGACGACCGATGTTATACCGCCGGGTTGGTGCCAACTCAGAATTGAAGACCAGCCCGAGGTGACGCAGGGTTTTGTGGCGTTCTTTAGCAAGAACAGCCCAGGCTGCCAGGCCTGTCATAGCTCCCAGAAACAGGGCGGTGGAACGCGGGATGATATTGAAAAGCCAGAACAGGGTTAGCGTAAGAGCATAGACAGCATCGCGCTTTAACTTCTTTCGCCAGTTCATAACAGTAGACGGATTTCCCGGCTTTTAAAAGCCGCGTTCAAACCAGTTTGGACTTGAGGATATCGTGGAGATGGATTATGCCCGCCAGGGTGCCATCGCGGTTGACAGTCGGAAGCTGTGTTATCGAGTGTTTCTCCATGATAGCCAGGGCGGTATCCAGTACGGCATCGACAAAGACCGACTTCGGGTTTTTGATCATAACATCAGCGGCTTTAAGCCGGAAGAAGTCATCGGTTTTTTCCGCCAACCTTCTCAGGTCGCCATCGGTGAAAATCCCGCCAACCTTGCCGTTGTCATCGCGCATCACGACACAACCGAGGCGTTTACCGGTCATTTCGAAAATCATCTCTTTCATCGAGGCGGTGGATGGCACCAGAGGCAACTGTTCACCGGTGTGGTGCAGCTCGCCGACTTTTTTCAAAAGACGTTTACCGAGAAAACCGCCCGGATGCAGGCTGGCGAAGTCGGAGGCTCCGAAGTTTCGGGCTTGAAGCAGAGCGACCGCGAGAGCGTCGCCCATCACCATTGCCGCCGTCGATGACGAGGTAGGGACGAGATTATTGGGGCAGGCCTCACGAACCACCGAGCAATCCAGCGGAATATCGGCTCGCCGGTAGAGTTCCGAGTCCACCGTGCCGCACAGGGCGATGACAGTAATATCGAGTCTTCGGGCGGCGGCTATGAGCAATTCCATTTCTTCGAGAACACCCGATTTGGATATAGGCATCAGGATGTCTTCCTGGCGAATCAGACCCAGGTCGCCGTGCATAGCTTCAGCCGGGTGCAAAAAGAAAGAGGCGATACCGGTGGAGTTAAAGGTCGCGGCGATTTTCTTGCCGATAAGGCCGGACTTACCCATTCCGGCGACAATGACTCTCCCCTGGCACTTGAGAATTGCCTCGACAGCGCGGTCGAAATTTCCGTTGAGGCGTTCGGCCAGCGAGGCTACCGCTTCGGCTTCGGTGCGAATGACCTCCCTTGCGACATCCCTCCACTCGTTCATATCAAAAACTCCTTGGGATCGATATTATTCGCCTCAAAATAGTATTCGATGACCTCCCGCACGGCTCCTTCGCCACCATTTTTTTCGGTGACAAAATCGGCGGCATCAAGCATATCCGGACTGGAGTCGGCAACGGCGATTCCGACCGAAGCCAGCTTTGCCAGTTTGATATCAAGGATCTCATTGCCGACAAAAGCGATGTCATCGAACGTAAGGTCAAGCTCCTTAACCAGCGGCGTTATCATCTCGACTTTATCCTTCATTCCCTGAAGAATGTGTTTCACACCGAGGTCTTTCATGCGGGTATCAGTGGCCGGTGAATATCTTCCTGACACGATAGCGATCTCGAGTCCGCTGCGCATCGCCAGAACTATATAGAGACCATCGGATATATTAAACCGCTTCAGCTCGAATCCATCGGGGCCGAAAAACAGGCTGTCGTCGGTCAGGACACCATCGACATCAAGAGCCAGCAATTTTATCCTTCTCAGCTTTTCCTTGAGCTGCTCGAGGGTGAGTTTTGGCATGGTCTGTTAACGTGCCTTTCTGATTTTCAAGACGGAATTCAGCAGCTCTTCCATTTTGTCCAGCGGCAACATGGCGCTGGCATCGGACAGGGCCTCGGCCGGTTTCGGGTGAGTCTCAACGAAGAGACCATCGATACCAATCGCGGCGGCGGCCTTGGCCATCGGGATGATATATTCCGGCTGGCCGGTGGAAACACCGCCGCCTCCACCCGGAAGCTGCAGCGAGTGGGTAGCGTCGAAAACGACCGGATAGCCGGTCTCTTTCATTATCATCAGAGAGCGGAAATCGACAACGAGGTTGCGGTATCCGAAGGTAGTGCCGCGCTCGGTGAGCATTACTTTTTTCGACTCGGCCTTTTCAGCTATTTTGGCCATGTCTTCGGGGGCCAGAAACTGCCCTTTTTTGATGTTGACCCATTTGCCGGTCTGCCCGGCTTGCCTCACCAGGTCGGTCTGGCGGCTTAGGAAGGCTGGAATTTGGAGGATGTCAGCAACCCGGGCTGCTTCCGGGATTTGATCGGTTTCATGGATGTCGGTGAGTATCGGAAGATCAAACCGGCTTTTCAACTCGCCGAGAATTTCGAGACCAGTCTCCATGCCCGGACCCGTGAATGAGGTCGCCGAAAGGCGATTAGCCTTTTGGTAGGATGCCTTGAAAACATAAGGCAGGCCCGCTTTCTCGCAGAGAGACTTGACCTTATCGGCGATTTCAAAACAAATTTCCCGGGATTCTATTACGCAGGGTCCGGCGAGGAGGAAAAACTCACCCCGTTCGATCTTTTGCATTGTGCCGTTGGACATAGCAGGAAATATAAGGTGCGCCGGTTAAAAATCCAGCTATAATTGGGGCTGAAAACACCGGCTCAAGGGCTCATTTTGCGGTAATGCCATCTGACGATATCACTGTCGGAGGTGATATAATCATCGGCCGCCACCATAGCCACCGTGTCATCGACAGAGTAGATCCAGAAATGAGTGGCACTGTTTTCAATTGAGTCGATGCTCTTTACGAAGACGCCGGCTGCGGTTTGAACAAACTGGACTTCATGTGACTGTCGCAGCAGTTCGAACACGGTAACCGAATCGGCCCCCGGCATTTCGAACACGATACTGTCGGTTGCGGCGGCTGTGCCCAAGGTATCCCGCGTGTCCGACCTGGCGCCGTCTTTATCTTCTTGGCCGCAGCCGATGATAATCGAAACGGCGATGAGCACAAGCATCAGGTAGTATCTCAAAAATGTCATTCGGCCTTCCTTAATCGGTCCTGTGTGTGTGTCACTAAGCCAAAATAATCCTGGCAAGCCTCTGTGGAAAAGGAAAATGTGCTAAATTGAGGTTGTTTTTGTGGTTTGAAACCGAATATCCTTCCATTGAGAAGGTACTATTTTCAAACGCAGGGAGGTATGATGGATTACGGCAAGATAATCAACCGCTCATTCGAGATTGCCTGGAAATACAAATCGCTTTGGATCTTCGGAGTCTTCGCCGGCAGCGGCTACTCCAACTTCTATATTAATACCGGCAAGAAGATGAATATGGATCCGTATTTTCCGAGCGATCTGCAGAATTTTCACTTCCCGACGGAACTTCTGGGAATGTTCGTTCTGGCCATACTTGGTATGGCAGTCATATTCATGGTGCTGAACATTCTGGCGCGCGGGGCAATCATTGACTCAACGAACAAGATTCAGCGAGGGGGACTCTATCGTTTTAGTGACGCCTTTTCGACCGGGCTGGATTACTTCTTGCGCCTTTTCATACTTTTGATAATCGCGGTGCTGAGCTTTCTGGCCCTGGTTTTCGTGCTGGTTATCATCGGTATCGTGGCGTTCGCCATTCACGTAGCGCTGGGAGTCCTGTCGTTGCTGGCCTTGATCCCGGCCTTTCTCTTCGGCGTCTTTTTCTTCGCTTCGGTATTCAATGTTGCCGAAAGAGTCGTGGTGGTCAGAAACACGTCTATCACCAGCGCTCTGGAGGAAGCATACATTTTATTTAAGCGGCACATTGGAAAAATGGCTCTTATGTTCTTGATATCGATTGCATTCGCTATAGCTCTGGCGATCGGATTGGCGATGGTCTGGGCGATATTCGGGATGCCGTTCGCCGCGATTGGACTGATGGCGGATATGTCGCCTTTGGCGGCGTTGTTAATAGGAATTCTGGCGGGATTGCCGATTACAATCGTACTCGGTGGACTGGTCGGCGTTTTCTACGAGAATCTCTATACACTGTTTTACTTTGAGCTGGTTGAGCCGGGGGCGGTTGCTCCCGAGGCCGTGGCGCCATCGCAGCCACAACCACTAACATAGTTTTACTTGCCACAGGGACAAATTGGGTGTTACTTTTAATCCCATGAAAAATTTGTCGCTGGTTTCTATTATTCTCCTGCTGTTGACCGGTTCTTCGGCAGGACAGGATACGTATTATTCAATTTTCAATTACAGTAACTTCATCCCCAAGGTACGCGTCAACGATCATGCCGTATCCCTTCAGGAGAATCTCTACCCGAGGTTCTACCGAACCCACTCGGTGACAGGTGATATGCGCTGGGTCTCGCAAAATGACAGTTCGCTGATGGCCTTCTGGCAGCAGCAGGGAGACACTGTTTTGCACATCCTGAGGGAATTCTCGGGGATACAGTGGCATGAAAGCGAATTTGACATCTACCTGGTCCGCTACTTTCCCACCATCGGTTCTTCGGATCCGCTGATTATCCCGATCGGCGGCCTTCAAAGCGGTGGGCTTATCGAAGCGGCCCCTGAGGGCAGCCGTCAGATCCTCAATCTCGTGTTTCAACTGGCGAAGCGCATGCTGGCACAAGCATATCAGCCGGAAGACGGCATCTACCACCCGATTGTCTCTCACCGCCTGATGAATCCGGGACCATATCGCCGGGATAACCTGGCGATGCTTCTGGCTGTCAACACTTGCCAGAACATAATCGGGATAGACTCTACCTATGCCGCCTATCGATCAACGTTCTGGAGGGAGAGGTTTCCCGGAAAAGAAGTCTTTGAGCGATATTTCCTGGATAGCTGGCTGCTGTCGCCCAAGCGGACGCTGGCTGACTGGGTTTTGAGTGAGCCGGAAAACTCGGATCTGGTGATGGCCACTCGCCCCCCTCGACCGGTAAAAACCGTTGCCAATGAGGGGCCAAGGCCATACATCGAGGACCTCCCTCTGAAAGGTCAGCTCGGCTTCACGGCCAGAAACAACGGCAGCGGCAACCTGGTGGTTGAGAAAGTTGATGTTTACCGGCTGGGTTACGCCTGTGGTTTGAAGCCGGATGATGTCATCCGTCGGGTTGATGGTCGCATGGTGCGAAATTTCAAGACGCTGGTCGAGTATACTCTCGAAGGTATGGAAAGGCGCGGAGGTGCTACGTACGAGATCGTTCGTGACGGCTACACCGAGCAGATCGTAATGCAGCCCATCCGGATTAATTTCTTGAAGGACAGTACTTACGATGATGACTCTTTCGAAACGACCGATACGTTGTATGAGGACTCGCTGATACCGGGCCCTGGTGATAACTGATTCGCTTAGCCGCAAATAACAGAAGCGGCTCTTCCGGTAATCCGGGAGAGCCGCTTTTTGATTCTTAAGTCAGTGTTTCTCAGCCGATGGTCTTTTCGGTTTTGGTATCAGCCTCAGTCCCTTCACTGATCTTTTCCTCAGCCTTAAGCTGCTCGTACCAGGCCGGGTGATGATGCTGTACTTCGCTGACAGTCATCTTTCCGGTCAGCCAGGTAAACGACATCGGGTATTGTTCCGGGTGGAAGACCACGAAGAAGAAGTGGAAGACAGCTATAGCCAGAGTCGCCAGCCAGGCTTCATAGAAGTGAATGGTCTCGGATATTTTTACAACCCATGGCGGCAAAAAGGATGTGAAGAAAGTCGGGAACCACAGCACGAAACCGGTGAAGGCCATTACGAACGTACCCCACACGAGGGCCCAGTACTCCGCTTTCATGGTGTAATCGTAAAATCCGAATTTAGGTTTCTGCTCGGCAAGTCCCATGTGGTACTTAAGGTTCAAGAAGATATCGGTGATGTCTTTCTTCTCCGGCAGCAGGGCCTTGAACTGGAAGCGTCCGCGCTTTGTCAAAAACAAAAAGAGGGCATGGTGCAAGGAGATGTAAAGCAGCAATATGGCAGCTACACGATGGATTACGGAGCGGGCACTTTCGAAAATACCAAAGAAGTTGAGAATAGATACCCACCAGGCGTCGGGATATCTTAGGGCAAAGCCGGTGATGACCAGCGCGATAAATGAGACCGTGACAACCATATGCTGGTACACCATACTTCCTGTGAATCGTTGCACCTGCGGTTGTTGCTTGTTGTAGCGACTTTTCTCAATCAGGAAGCGGGCCAGAATAATCAGGTTATGGGTCATCATGGCGCCAATAATAAAAACGATGGCGACAATATAAATCCATTTCACGATCGAATCGAGCTCGTTGAACTGCGCGTAGGCGGTTCTATGCGTGTAACTGCTGGCGAAAGCGTAGGTGGCGCCGACGTGACATCTTTGACAGGTTTCCGTAAGATTATTGGGATGAATCGAAGAAGCGGGATTGGTGGACGGCAATATGTCATGCGCTTTGTGGCAGGAGGCGCAATTGGCGACTTTGATTGAGCCGCCCCGAATGGCCAGACCGTGATATGAATCCTGGTATGATGTAAAGCGGTCATTGCCCAGACCGAACTTCTCAACGATAACCGGATCGTTGTGGCACTTGCCGCAAACATAGTCAGACAGGTTGGCCGCGTTGACCGGTGATTTCGGATCGTTGATCTGCAGAATCTCGTGCTCTCCGTGGCAGTCGGCGCAGTTGGGGCTGTCGAGGATACCTGCCGCGAGAGCCTTACCGTGGATACCCCGATTGTACTGAATGTAGATGTCGTTGTGGCACTTGGAACAGGTTCTTGGAATGTTCATCTTGTTAACCATGGAAGTCTGATCCGAGGCCTTCTTTAGATTATGAATACCGTGGCAGTCATCGCAAGAAGCCGCCGAGCCGATTCCCTTCTGGATGCCTTCGGCATGAATTCCGCGCATATAGCGATCGAAGGAATCCACGATCTTAACATCGGGATCATCGGTAAGAACCTGTCTGCGATGGCAATTGGAACAGGTGTAAGGCAGGTTCTTGGCCGAGGTCGGAGCGTTCGGGCTCAAGTGCGACATGATGTTGTGGTTACCGTGGCAGGAGGCGCAGGTCGGAGCGTTGGGGTTGTCGAGTGCTTCACCGTGAGCCGAGGCCGCGTAGATGCCGCCCTCTTCGGTGTGACAATTGGAAGAGCAGTCCACTTTCTGGAGTTCTTCCGCGTGTGGATAGTCTTCGAAGTCTATCAGGTCGGTGTGGCAGTCGACACATCCCATACCGGCGTGAACCGAAGAATCGATGGATGCTTCGGTCACGTACATGGATATTTCTATGCCTTTATGATCAAGTCCTGTCAGTTCGTTGTCAGCATGGCACGAGAGGCAGGTCTCGTTGTCGTCTTGGGCGTGGGCACTGATGCCAAACGAGCACAAAATCAGCGCGCCCGCAACAATCAGTCTTAACACCTTCATTTATTGACTCCTCTTATTTCGGTGCCATACTGGCACTATTTATTTATTAATGGCAATCGGCGCAAACCGATTGCTCGATTTTTGTCTTGCCATGTTCGGTCACGGAATGACAGCTTTCACAACCGAGTCCGAACTCCGCCACATGCATCCGGTGCGGCAGTTCGCGCTGGTCGTACATGACCCACTCGGGATTTAGTGACTTCCCGTGACAGAAAGTAAGGCACGTGTTCTCGGCCCTCAGGCTTGCTCCACGGCTGGGAGCCGAGTAGCCTTTATTTATCTGCTTCATCGCCGTTTCAAAATCATCGGTGCTGCTATTAAGCAGGTAGAGGGCATACCGGATATTATGCGGTATGTGCCCCTCACGTACAAAGTTATAGTTTTCCTGCGATTTGTCCAGAGCAACTCGCGCTTTTTGTCTGGCACTTTTGCCGCCACCGGCGTTATTGTAGTCCGAGCGGGCGGAGGAGAGGAACTCAGCGTATTCCGCCAGCACTTTCTTGCTGCCTTCCAACCAGTTATCGAACATCAGGTCATACCCCTCACCATGACAGGTGACACACGATTTGCGGGAGGCTTCTTTTTTCTCCTGGTGGGCCAGTATCTCGCCTTCCGGAGTAACGTGAGTGTGACAGCCGGTACAGGACACCTGCGCTGTAAACATCTCACTGGGCATATCGACACTGTCTTTACCGCCGATACCCATGTACATCTGCTTGGGCGCATTGTGCTGTCTCAGATGACAGCTTTCGCATTCAATCTCGAGGGCGCTAGCCATGCGGAAATTGCCGTGCTCTATATCGGAATGACACTTATAACAATCGATCCCCTGCTCGGTGACGTGAATATCATGAAGCTGCGCTCGTGAAATCTGTTGAGGCGACCTTTCCACATGACATGAGTAGCACTTCGACTCCGCCACGGAACCATCTCCCTTGACAATCTGGACGTGACACTGTTTGCATTCCACGCCAAGCTTCAGATATGGTTCGTGGTCGAACACAAAACCGGCATGTTCTACCTGTTTTTCCGGCATTCCATGGCACGAATTACAGCCCGTTATCGCTTCCCCCATACCGGCATCTTTGAAATGGCACACAAAGCAACTCTTATCGTTGACAGCCATGTGCCCCTGAACCTCGTCATCGTATTGAACGATCTGGTTGTGGCAGGAGGTGCATCGGAGTTTTCCACCGCGAAGTTCCTTGCCAAGGTGAACATTGTGCTGAAAAGTGATCCCTTTTCTGAATTGCTGAGCGACATCGAGCGTCTCGTGGTCGTGGCAATCCGAAGAAAGACAGTTCTCATCGGGAACGACGGCTTTCGGTCGGCTGTCATAGGTGTTGGTCCAGTATTTGAAGGTTGAGACCGCCAGATCCAGAGCGCCATAGTCGTGGCACGCCACGCAGTCCACACCGGCATGCGATGAAGCTTGCCAGTGTCTCACGTAGGGGTCCATATAATGACAGGAATCGCAGAATGAAGACTGTGTAGTTTCGTATGAAAAGAACAGGAGGGCGGCAACGATAACGACCACGCAGGCGCTTATGAAAATGGTAAGTCCCTTGCCGTGCCTGACCAGAATGGACCACAGTTCCTTGAAAAAGCCTATCATTTTTCGTCACTCCCGGCCTGTTCGAGTTTTTCCTGCTGCTCGATTATCCGCTTCGACTCGGCCTCGATAATCTCGGCGTACTCCAGCGGGTGGTGATGCTTCATCTCGTCCTCGGTCAGATTGCCGTGCCACCAGACCCAGCTCATTGGAAATACATCGGGATTGAAATGCACGTTGTAAAAATGCCATATAACGATGGCCAAAGTGGCGAGCAAACCCTCGTCGGAGTGTGCCTCGCGACCGATGTCATACAGGTATTTGGGGAACCACTCCTTGAACCACATGATGATACCGGAGCCGATCATGATAACCATACCCCAGTAGACAGCCCAGTAGTCGAATTTCTCAATGAACGAGAACCGTCCGAACTTCGGACCACTGGAGCGGCGACCGACGAAGAACATCAGAGTATGGAAAAAGTCCTTGATGTCTCCCGGGCGAGGGATCATCAAAAGGAAATCACGTCGACCAAATCTCGAAATTGTTATATAGCCGAGGTGCCAGACACCGACGAAAATCAGCCCCACGGCCCCGATACGATGAATCAGGGTGGAGTTTTCCAATCCACCGAATACGTCAACGACGATAAACTTAGATATCCCCAGCGTGGGGAACTTGAGCGGCATGCCCGTGATTATCAGGATTATCACGGAGATAAACATCAGCGCGTGCTGAAAGCGGAAATTTTTGCCGAAGCGCTGGAAAGTGCGCTGCGGGGCATCGGTTATCTCCTTGTACAGGCGGGCGGGGCTCAGACGGGTGACAGCCTCGTTAAGAAGGACGTTGGCCTCAAAACTGAGCCGCTGACGAATTTCGGCGGCGATCTCGCCTACTTTTCTGTCACCATCTTCCGGCCTGACAATAGTCTTTGCCGTCTTGAGGATATTATCCGAAAGCTCTGAGATGAGATTATCTCTTTGCTGTTGTGCCAGCTTCTTGTTGTCTTCCATCGCGTCTCTATCTCTTTCCGCGCGCGGCCCTGGCACGTCGGACCAGATCCATGATTATGTAAATGAATAGTCCGGCCAGAACCGAGACAGTCAGAACCAGAAATCCTCTTGATATGTAATACAACAGGCCCGACTCTTCACTGGTGGGGTCGACATGAATTTTACCCGACGCGAAATTGGCATTGGCTTCGGGATGACAATCCGGCTTGCCGCATGTTTTCGGTATATTGGCCGGATAGATTGAGGACTTGGGGTCATCCTCCGCGCGAATATCGTGATAGCCGTGGCACGAGGCACAGTTGGCAACCATCATATTCTCCATCAATTGAGCCACGCCGTGAAACGACTCCTCGAATGTCGCGGTACGATCAGTCTTGATTCCGTATTTGGCCACGACTCCCTTGGGGCCATGACACTCCGAACAGGTTTCGGTCACATGTATCGGAGACACTTTCGATTCCGGCAGTTCGGGTCGCTCGATATTGTGCTCGCCGTGGCAGGAGGTGCACACCGGAGCATCGACATTGCCGCTGTCAAGGGCCATACCGTGCACGGACTCGCGATAGGTGGCGTATGTGTCGATATGGCATGTTCCGCAGGTCCTGGGTATATTCTCTCGATAGAATCCGGACTCCGGAATCAAATGCGAGATAACATCATGTCCGCCGTGGCAGTCCTGACATACGGGAGCTTTCGGGTTACCCCTGGCAACCTCCAGTCCGTGCACCGAATGTTCGTACTGATCATACAGTTCCCCCTGCGGGGCGCCTACCGGGTTTCCGGAATAGTGACAACGCCGGCAATTCACTTTCTGGGCCGGTTGATGCGGAATCTCAGTTATGTCGACATGGCAGTCGGTGCACTTGCGCGAGGCATGGACAGATTTTTCAATGGTCGTTTCATCAACATACAGAGATACTCTCTTGCCGGAGGCTTCTATCTTGTGATGATCTTTCTTGCCGTGGCATATCATGCAATTTTCCAGCGCCACAGCCTGGCCCGTCAGTAATCCTGCCGCCAATAGGCCGACAATCATCGACCACGGTCTCACTTTGATTCTCCTCATACGCAACATTACTGCACTCTCTTCACCCGGCGCTTGTACTCAAGTATGCGGTATATTATAAATCCCAGGATAAGAATGGATATAAACCAGATGTAGAATTTTCGGACATAAAACTTGCCGCCCGATGATTTATCGCTCGCAGAGGTGTGGACCGTCCCTTTGGCGAAATCGGCGGGCAGGTCATCGTGGCATCGGCCGCAGGTTTGTTCAATGTTGGCGGCGTTTATCAACGAGCGTGGGTCGGACTGCGGGTATATGTTGTGCACGCCGTGGCACGAAGCGCAATTGGCGAAATTTGTCGCGCCAAGTTCTATCGCCACGCCGTGATAGGACTCGTTGAAGGTGGCGATACGATCCGGTTTGAGACCGAATTTCCCCACGACTTTCTCCGAGGTGTGGCAGTCCGAACAGGTTTTGGGCACGTTAGTCGTATAGACCCTGGAGTCGGGATCAAGATGCGCCTTGATATCATGTTCACCGTGACAATCGGTGCAGGTTGGGGATTCGAGGATACCTTCGGCCAAGGCAGCGCCGTGCACCGAACTGTTATACTCGCCGGCGATTTCGGCGTGACACGCACCGCAGGTACCCGATATATGCGTCTTGAAAACGGGGCTTTCCGGGTCATCGGATGGCATAAAGCTGTGGCTGCCATGGCAGTCCACACAGGCCGGTGCATCCATGTTGCCTTCAACCATCAAAGCTCTGCCGTGCACGGAATTTTCATAAGCCTTGATCATCTGCGGTTCCGGAAGGATATCGAATTTCGCACGCAAAGATTCATCCTCGTGACACTTGATGCAAATCTTTACGGAGTTGCGGTGGTTGGTGACCGATTCGGGGTTATCTGTGGCGAGAATCTCGTGCCCGCCGTGACAGGTGATACATGTCGGAATATCTTCGAGGCTGACTTCTCTTCCTTTGACGTGAGGTGACCTGGCATACCCCTCGGCCGCCTCGAGGTGACATTTACCGCAGAGAATATCGGCGGTGCCGACATGTTTGATATTTGGGTTCACATTGTGGCAGTCGTTGCACCCCAAGCCGGAGTGAATAGATCCGGCCAGAGCTTCGATCATCACCGTAGGCGCACCGCTTTCTTTTGCAGCGGCCGTTTGCCCATGACATCTCAAGCACTCATCGTCGGCCGCAAACGCTGTAACGGCCAGGAGAGCCAGAACCGGCAGAAATTTTAAAACCTTCATAAGCCCCACACCATCTTTGTTTACCCGGTCGGTACGATTCGGTCAAACCGTGGCGGTTATGCCAAGATCTCTGGTTGGCGTGAACCCATACGACCGAAATAATCCTGTTTTCCCGAAAATATAAGTAAATATTCACTAACTTCAAGCACTATTTTTCACAAGCACGGCTTGCACCACTGTCGGGCAGCAGGTTGCGCTCTAATAACCGGATTCCGGGGTATGGCATTCGGTGCACTTAAACTCTTTCCAGGCCTGGTCAATATCTTCCGGATGCTGAAAAGTAAGGCCGCCAAGATTCGCCTCGAGCTCGCTGACGTTTTTCGATGGTCCCTGTGAGACTATCAGGTGACACGTACCGCAATCGTGGGAGAGGGGCTTGCCGTCTTCGCTGACCATTGTGCCGTCGTGGCACCGAAAGCAGCCGTCATTCACGAAATGGCTGAGGTTATTCTCCCTCACGCGGTAATCGGTCTTCATCTCCGGGAAGAAATTCTGGTTGTAAATACGCAGGAGTATGTCGGTTGCCTGATCTATTTCATCGATCTTGTTTTCCGCCAGGTCGGGATAGTTTTCCTGATAGTATTCAATCAAGCCAACCGACATGGCTTCGTTGGCCTGATCGCGATTTTCGTATTCCGCATTGAGAAGATCGAGGCCCACCTGCCGGATATATTTCAGATCAGACGATATTTGACCGGTTGACAGAGCCAGATTCAGGCTCGTTGCCGGCGCCAGAAACGAGTGGCTCGGTCGGTTGTGACAGTCCATACAGTCAAACCTGCGCACTTCCGTTTCGGGATCATTAAAGTCCGGCAAGTCTTCATCGGGGCGGCTATATATGACCGTATCTCCGGTATTCGTAATCAGGCGCAGCCAGTTGATAACCTGACGCTTGCGATCCGAAGCTGCATATTCGATGGTGTTGGAACCGATCATGTGCCAGTGGATACCTTCGAGGATGCCCGTACGGGGATTACCACCGCCGATTTTGACCAGCATTTTGATTGTCCACGGACTGTTGGCCTCATCGGTACGATAATAAGTATGAGTGACCAGCTTTTCACCGTAGAACTGTCTCGGCCAGTGGCATTCTTCGCAGGTCTCCTGCGCCGGTCGAAGATTCTCCACCGGTGTTTCGATCGGTCGCGAATATGTATTCAACGCGGTGGCCCACAACTGACGGATACCATCTATCTTGGAACGAACATAGAACGACGCCCCCGGGCCGATATGACACTCAACGCATGGCACCCGGGCGTGGGCTGAGTTATGATAGGTTACATTCTGAGGCTCCATGACAGTGTGACAGGTTTCTCCGCAAAAGGCGACCGAATCGGTGGCGTCATAGGCTTCCTTGCCGCTGTATACGACCAGGAATATAAGGACCGCGGATAAGCCGAGAAAAAGCCACAGGTTGCGCATGTAATTGGGGTCGGTCGGATCAACCGAGAGATTGAACCGGACCGATTCACCCCGTCTGCGCGCGGTTCTGACCTGCAGCCATATGGCCAGCAGAAACAGGATAAATCCGAGAGTAATGATAAACGGAGCTATAACGAACGTCACCAGTGATCGATAAGGGTTGTCGACCGGGCTGGTGATGTCGATAACCAGTAGAATCAGAAAGAGAAAGACACCCGCTGAAAAGATTGCGCCGCCAACTGCGGCGAGGGGATGCCGGTAAAGAGTACGTTTTTTGTTGTCCGCCATAATATCCTGAAGCCTTTTCTGATTGTTGTCGCTAATTGGAAGTATTGTATTATAAGCCTTTTGCTTCCCCGTTGACAATTGTTTTTTGCGTCTGCCGCGGTGCGTTTCAGAGGGTATGGCAGTACCGCTCGGGAGCGGCATTAAGTGAGGTCCCGATAGTCAATCTTATTGGATCGAAAACGCCTGAGTTGTCAGGCTTTGCTCGGAAGCCGATTTTTCTCAGTGATTCTGCAGCCCTCGTACATATATGGGAATGTTATTGGCAATCACCTCATTCGGTTTGAAGTCCTTTCCCTGGAACCCCTTCCAGAGAGTGATATTCATGGCACAGTCGAACACCATCCCGATAAAACACCGAGCCGTTATCTCATTGTTTTTCTTTACTACTTTTCCCTGCTCGTACAGACGATCCAGATGTGCCAGCAGAAAACGAACATAAGATCCACGAATCAGTTGAAAGACCCTCTTGGCCTTAGAATGCTCACGGAGCGCGGAGAAGAGCATCAGTCGATAAACATCCTGGTTCTGTGTAAAATAATCCAGAATGTGCCGGGCTGTTGTTTCAAGTAGCGTTGACAGATCATTCTCATTGCTTAACTGAGCGAACAAATGCTGAGAACTGAGGCGCCTCTCGATTGAATCCAGAACAGCGTCGTAGATGGCGTCTTTCGATGAAAAATGCCTGTAGAGGGCAGGCTCGGTTATGCCGCAAGCATCAGCCAACTCCTTGATTGTGACTTTGTCGAAACCATCGTCGGCAAACAGCCGGGTCGCCTGCTGTATAATCTGTGCTTTTCTATCGGGAACAACGACCTTCATAGCCTCACCTATTAGTTAGCGTTTACTAACAGATATTGAAATACCGAGCCGATGTCAAGGGAATTGTAGGGCAAAAGAGCCATTTTGTTGTGATTCTTTTCACTTAATACTGATAATTGTGGTTACTCAATTCCATTTTAGCCGTTTCCTCGAGCCACATATATACTTGTATGATAATCAATTGGGCGCGCAATTGATTCACGCCAGAGTGATTGGGGGGCATAATAAAAATTCCGATAAACAAAAATATGGCTCTATCTTTTTGTGTGCGAGGACCTGGAATGTGCATCGAGATGGTCAGGGTACTGTCCGATTAGGCTGGACACGCATTCGGCCATGCGTTATGATAGAATCTAAATTTCTGCAATTTAGGCAGTCCGCGGGTGATAAGGACCGGGCCGTGTTTTAAGGCACTGTCTGGGCCGCATGACACGCAACAGTAAAAGGGAAAGACAATAATGAGTGACACACGAAAGTCCACCGGTCAAAATCTGGTTGAGAAAATAGCCCAGCGATTCGCTGTCGGACTCGAAAAGGACCATATCGTAAGAGCCGGTGACTACCTTTCCATTCGCCCGGCTCACGTGATGACGCACGATAATACCGGCGCTGTAATCCCCAAATTCAAATCGATAGGCGCCTCGAAAATCGCCAGCCCCCGTCAAGTGGTTTATACTCTGGATCACAACGTACAGGACACCAGCGAAGATAATCTGGCCAAGTACAAAAAGATTGAGGCTTTTGCCAAACAGATGGGTGTCGATTTCTACCCGGCGGGCCGCGGGATTGGTCACCAGATTATGTGTGAAGAGGGTTATGCCTGGCCGGGCACGATGGTGGTAGCATCGGACAGTCACTCCAACATGTACGGAGGTCTCGGATGTCTCGGTACCCCGATCGTCAGAACCGACGCGGCTGCTATCTGGGCAACCGGTCGCACCTGGTGGCAGGTTCCGCCGGTGGCAAAGGTAGAATTGAGAGGAAGAGTTCAATCGGGCGTGACCGGCAAAGATGTGATTATCGCACTGTGCGGCTTTTTCAATAAAGACGAAGTGCTCAATCACGCGGTGGAGTTTGTCGGTGATGGTCTCGCGGCCCTTTCAATCGACGAAAGGCTGACAATCGCCAACATGACCACCGAGTGGGGTGCGCTCGCGGGAGTCTTCCCCATCGACGAAATTACGTTCAATTGGCTCGAACAACGGATCGCTTTTGTCGAGGAGCGCGGTCTGGCGGGTGTGCCATCGGATGCCGATGGCAAGGGGAAACATCCGCGCATGAATCGTGAGAGACTGTCCATTCTTAAGAAGGAGGGGCTTAGGGCCGACAATGACGCTTTTTATGCGAAGCATCTCTCACTCGATTTAGGTACGGTAACGCCGTATGTATCGGGCCCGAACCATGTCAAGGTGATGACCCCGGTCCCAAAAATGAAGGGTGTCAAGATACACAAAGCGTACCTGGTGTCGTGTGTGAACAGCCGTGTTCAGGATCTGGCCGAAGCAGCCGAGGTGGTGCGTGGCAAGAAAGTTGCCGATGGTGTCGAGTTTTATATAGCGGCGGCATCGAGCGAGGTTCAGGCCGAGAGCGAACGTCGCGGCGACTGGAAAGCCCTTCTCGACAGCGGCGCGATTGAGCTCCCCCCCGGATGCGGACCTTGTATTGGTCTGGGCAGAGGACTATTGCAAGATGGAGAGGTTGGCATATCGGCTACCAATCGCAATTTCAAGGGACGGATGGGTTCGAAAACGGCGCAGGCTTATCTCGCTTCTCCGGCGGTGGTAGCGGCATCGGCCATAGCCGGGCACATAGCTATGCCGTTCGAAATGGAAACAGCAGAAATTAGAGCGTCGATTGAGACATCCCAAAAAGCATCCAGTGGAACCGCCAAGGTGACTATCGTAGATGGATTCCCGGAGGTTGTCGAGGGGGACGTGCTTTTTTGCCATCTCGACAATCTGAACACCGACGGTATCTATCCGGGCAAATATACCTATATCGACGACTTCACGCCCCAGCAACAGGCCGGCGTGGTGATGGAGAATTATGATCCGGAGTTCGGCAAGATGGCGAAAGAGGGTGATATTCTTGTCGGCGGGTTTAATTTCGGAACGGGTTCATCGCGCGAACAGGCCGCTACGGCTCTCAAATACAGGGGCATTCGCCTGGTCATCGCCGGCTCGTTCAGTGAGACTTACAAACGCAACGCTCTTAACAACGGTTTTTTGGCTATCGAGGCTCCTGATCTTGTGAATGACCTGAAGGCCAAATATGGCACACAGAAGCTGACGATTGCCACGAAAGCAAAGGCAAGGGTTGATTTCGGCAAATCAAAGCTTGAGTTCGATGGTAAGGCGTATTCTATCGGTCCGGTGGGCGCGGCTGCGCAGGAGTTGATCTTGACCGATGGCCTTGAGAACTGGGTGAAGAAGAATTTGTAGAAACACAGCGGTTACAGTACTTTTTTCGGGAAGAACAATTCGTCTGGCCAGTATGAATGTTGAGAAAACCTGTTGAAAGGGAGGGTACATGAATAGTACCAAATGTGACTTTAGGATTGTCGCGCTGGCTGTCATTTTCGCATTTCTGTTTGCCACGGCGGTGATGGCTCAGCAGGAGCCGGATACCACGACTATCGAAATAAATGGTAGAATTCATTCCCCATCGGAACTTTTGCGGCTGATAGAGAGATCCAATCTTGTTTATGAGCTTGGCGAAGACACGACGTTGACAATGCAGCATCCTGAGCGAGAAGTCTTCCGAACCCCCTATTACATCGACTCATCGCACGGAGAGTGGGAGCTGCGAAACTACAACATGAGCGATTCGGGCAGCCAGCTTCTGACCATAGCCGATGGAGCCTTTGAGGCGAGAGATTTCGCTGCGGCTCTGGAACTCTACAAAGAAGTGTACGACCTTGATCCATCGGTGAGCCACATTCTCACTCTTATCGGCAATTGCTATTTCATGCTCGGCGATTATAGAAGCGCTGTTTCCTGTTTTGAGATGTCCATTGACAGCAACTACTATGACTGCTGGGCCCACTGGTTTCTGGCAGACGCAGCCTGGATCCGCGGTGATAGCGCGCGAGCGGTCGAGGAGATTACGATCGCGCATCTTCTCAACCGAAATCACGAGCAGTTGCTGGAAAACCTGGTCCACTACCGGCAGGCGACCGGCGCCGGATGGGAGGATTGGACCTTTGAACCGGTCTATGCGATAAATCAGGATACGAGTGACGCGCATCGGATTGAGGTGAGATGCAACGGGGATTGGTGCTTCTATGCTGTCGTGAAAGCCTTGTGGAAATACGAACCGAATTACGCCGAGACAATGCTTGCCAATATCGAGTCGCCGTATGACGAACTGATGCTTCAGGAGCGAGAGGCGACTATCTGCCAGTTGGTCGCGACAAAGGGCGAGGACTATACACTGGAATTGCTCGACAGCAACCTGCTGGACTATTTTATCATTTACGAGATTACCTCGCGCGACAACCCTGATTTGTTGTACCGATCAACGCCTGAGACTCTTAAGACATTCGCCAAGTACCTGGACACTTATCACTGAAACAAGTTCTTGCTGTCTGTATCTTGTTGTGAGATTGCAAAAGAACATTGGGGAATCTTCCCGCCCGCTCGTTATAGCTCACCGAGGAGCATCGAAGGCGGCGCGGGAGAATACTCTCGATGCGTTCGAGAAAGCGATCTCGATGGGCGCCGACGCGATCGAGTTCGACGTTCGCCGCACGAAGGACGGCGTGTTCGTGGTGCACCATGATCCGTCCATCGAAGGATCCTCTGCCCCGCTGAGCAGACAGACGCTTGACGAGGCCAGAGATGCTGCGCGTTCAGCAGGATTCGAATTGCCCACTCTCGAGCAGACCTTGAATCTGTATAAAAACAGAATAGGACTTGATATCGAGCTTAAGGAAGAAGGGTACGAACAACAGATCGTCGTCTTTATCCAGGCTCATGTCAGCGCTGATGACGTCGTTATCACTTCATTCAACGACAGGTCCATCAGTGAAGTAAAATCATATTGGCCGAAGGTTCGAACCGGTTTGATCCTCGGCGTTGACTCGCCGGCATCATTTCGAGTCAGAATCAGTGAATTGTATCCATTGAAACGGCTCAAGGAGTGCCGGGCTGATCTTGTGGCGGTGAACTTTCATCTTTTGAAATTCGGGTTCGTCCGGCGAATGACACGCGCCAGCTACCCGGTGTGGGTGTGGACAGTTGATGACACTGAACTGGCTAAGCGGTTGATAAACAGCGGGGTTGACGGTATCATAACTGACCTTCCTGATTTGGTCCGAAAAATCTGACAGTCCGGCCGAAACCTCTTTTATCCTACCGCAGACCAGCCGTCACTTTTTTTTCAAAAAATGTCCTGAACTGTTCCGCAGACGCGCCTGTCATACGTAATACTTTTACTATGCAGGTAAAAAAGGGGCACTCATGAAAATTGACAAACTCGTCATACTTTTCGGTATATATATTTTTGTCATGGGTATTTGGGGCATGTCACGGACCGGTTCATGGGCACCACTGATGATCAGTGGCGGCGTGGCGGCGGTAACAGTTTGGATTGGATGGATGATAGGCCGGCACATCCAATCTGCCCGAGGCGTTGCTATCGGATGGTTGATCGTTGTCGGGGGGGCATTCCTTCTCGCTGCGCTCGGTGGCATCCCGGATCATCCAGAAACAAGCACTGTGTCGGTATTGATATTCGGGTCTATGGCGCTGTTCGCTGTTACTGCCCTTGTCCTCATCTTAAGAACTCCCCCGAGACGGTGGTCCGGGCCAATAAGATCATCCCGACGTTTCTGAGCAGCGATTGAAGTAGTCACACAACACGGTGTCACACAATTCCTTATAGAATTTTGTGAGAATTTTAAAGAAAATATTGGACAAAATCTGAAATATGCCGTATAATTAACTAAATGGTTAGTTTCAACTAAAAGGTCAATGCGATGACTAATATAAATAATGGTATTGCTTCTCCCGGCCAAAAAAGGACAGACACCAAAGAACGGATTCTGAAAGCAGCGGCGGTCGAATTCGCCAAAAACGGCCTCGCCGGAGCGCGTGTGGACAGAATTGCCGCGGCGGCCAAAGTCAACAAGGCCATGATTTACTATCACTTTTCATCCAAGGAGAAGCTTTACCGCGAGGTCATCACCGATCGTCTCGCCCAGCAGCTCCCAACCCTCCGTAGCGAGTTGACCGGCGAGTCAGGTCTCGAGTCAACACTGAAAAACCTGTTGGATTTCCACGTCAGCATCTTTTTCAAGGAGCCGTCCACAATTCAGCTCTTTCTGCGTGAACTCGCGGATCCTTCCAGCGAAATAGTCAAGAGCATCGCGAAGTTGATGAAGGATTCCGGGCTACCGAACGAGTTTGTAAAAGCATTGTCGGCAGGTGCCAGAAGCGGCGCGCTTCGCGCTGTCGATGGCCGTCAGGCGATGATATCCTTTATAGCGATGAGTATTGGTTTCTTTCTCATGTCCAGCTTGTTCGACAAAGTCTGGCAGTTCACCAACGAGCCCACTTTTATCGAAGAGAGAAAGGCGGCGATACTCGACCTATTTATGAATGGAGTGAAGGCGCGATGAAAATCAAAATATCATTACTTTTGCTGTTGATACCTGTGATAGCATCAATGGCTTCGGCGAAAGAGATCACTATTAATGACGCCGTGGGCCTGGCGCGGGCGCACTCGTACAAATTGAAAGCATCGCGGGCGCAGGCGCAGGCTTATCAGCAGAATCTCAAAGCCGCGGTCTCCGAGCGCATGCCGACATTATCGCTTGATGCGCTGGCATCGTACAAGAATGAAGTGGCGCAACTCGAGATCGCCATACCCGGCGTGTATACCTTGACCAGAGATTTCGGGTTCAAAGAGACCTACCTGACTGACCTGAGATTGACCATGCCGCTGTTTACCGGTGGTAGAATATCGGGAGGTATCGGCCTGGCGCAGGCAACGCGCGATTATTACGAAGCTCTCAGTAGAGCCAGCGAGGATGAACTCATTCTCGCGGCCCGGATTGAATATTTGACCCTCTACAGGGGGGATCTTCTTGTGGACGCCGCTGAAGCCCGTCTCAAGAGAGCGAAGGTAATACGCGATGATACTCAGTCGCTTTATGACGCCGGCGCCGCGGACTCGGTGAACATTCTTGATGCAAGTCTTGCTCTGGCGAATGCCGGGCTTCAGTTGAAGCAAGCTCAAACCTACCGTCGGCAAAGCGAACTTCGACTTCTCGTGTTGCTGGGCCTGGAACCGACGGAGCACCTCGATCTGATCGATGTCCTCTCGGACCCACCCGAAAGCACTCAGGGCTTTTCCGGCGTCTCAACAGAAAAACCGGAGTTGTTGGCCGCGTCATCATCGGTCGAAATGAGCAGTTCTCTCTATTCGTTAAACAGGGCCGATTACTTCCCCACGCTCTCCGCGTTTGCGGGGTACTCGTGGGGCAAACCGAATCTGGATTACTTTCATGATGAGTTCAACGATTACTTCATCGTTGGGGCAAGGCTGAACTGGTCGTTTAACCTAGGTGGCAAGTCACAGCGGAAGGTGTCAATGTCAAGACATCAACTTGAGGCCGCCCGCAACCAGTACGAGCAGACCCGCGAGCAGCTTGATCAGCAGGCGCGGCTCGTACTCGAAAACCTGAAACTGGCCCTGGAGGAGTACCGCACCGCTGCAGAGAATCACCGCATAGCGTCGGACAATTACCGTCTGGTAACGGATCAACATCGTCAAGGTGTGCTGGCAGCCAATCGGCTGATCGAAATCGAAACATCTTTAAGTGAGGCTGAAGCATCCCTGGCTTCGGCCAGGGTCGCTTACTACATGGTTCTGAGTCAGTATTACTATGCTACGGGGTCGAAAAAATTGGAGGAAGGAATATAATATGAAGCGATTGACCGTATTTCTGGTAACGTTGCTCGCGATTTCCGTCGGGGGTTGTAGTTCGGAAACGGGAGCGCCGGGCGGTTCCGGACTTCTGGAAGCCGATGAGACAATCGTCTCGGCGGAAACATCGGGTCGCGTGCTCTCGATGGCATTTGACGAGGGCACGACTGTCAATGCCGGTGACACCTTACTGGTCATAGATCCGAGCCGCCTGGAGCTTCAGCTTCAAAGCGCCGAGGCGGGCCGAAAAGTGGCGCTGGCGCAGCTTGAATCGGCGCGTCTTCAGCTCGCCAAGGCAAAAGAGGCCGAGGCGTTTGCATCGAGTGAGCGGGACCGGTTCGCAAAACTTTATCAGTCCGGAACAACCACGCGAAAGCAGCTGGACCAGCTTGAATTTGAACTCTCGCAGGCAATCCTCTCAAGAAAGACCGCGGCGGCGGCGATGGCCACTCTCGAGGCTCAGCTGTCACAAATCGACGCCAACATGGCCTCTATAAACCGCGAGCTTCACGACTGCTATCCCCTATCGCCTATCGGCGGGGTGGTAACGGAAAAATATGTTGATCAGGGCGAGCTTCTCAAACCCGGTGGCGCGATAGCGAAAGTGTCACTTCTTGGCTCCCTTTGGGTGAAAGTATACCTTCCTGCCGGGAATTTCGCGCGAATTGAAATTGGTGACAGCGCGACTGTCGATACGGAATCGGGCGGTAAGCGATACCGCGGCGAGGTCGTGTGGACATCCGAAGAGGCTGAATTTACTCCCAAGAACGTTCAGACCGAGCAGTCGCGCGCGAATCTCGTTTATGCGGTAAAGGTCCGGATGGAAAACACCGACGGCAATCTCAAGATAGGTATGCCGGTTTATGTAACTCTTGGTGAGTGATGAGCTTCGCAAGCGTTACAAGTCTTTCGAAATCGTACGGTGATATAAAAGCCGTTGAGGATTTCTCTTTCGAGGTCAATCAGGGGGAGATATTCGCCCTGGTGGGTCCCGATGGAGCCGGTAAAACAACGATAATGAGATCCCTGTGTAACCTGATAACAAGAGATGCGGGAGAAATCATCATTAAGGGTATGAACGTGGCGAGAGATTTTGAACACATCAAGATGATCCTGGGATATATGCCCCAGATATTCTCGCTGTATCCCGACCTGTCGGTGAAGGAAAATCTGAAATTCTATGGCGGCATATATGGTATAGTCAGGGAGGCCTTTGACAAAAAGGCAGAATACCTGTACGGGTTTTCGAACCTGAAGCCGTTCGCGAATCGTCGTGCGGGAGCGCTGTCCGGCGGCATGAAGCAGAAACTGGCTTTGTCATGTTCGTTGATTCACGAGCCGGAACTTCTGATTCTGGATGAACCCACCACAGGCGTGGACCCGCTCTCGCGCCGTCAGTTCTGGGAAATATTGCTGGAGCTGAAACAGAAGGGCGCGACTATAATTGTCTCGACTCCCTACATGGATGAGGTGGCCAAGGCCGACCGCGCCTGCTTTATTTTCAACGGTAAGAAGCTGGTGGAGGGTACCCCCGAGTCACTGCCCGACCTTTTTGAAGGAAAGTTATACTGGCTGGACCGGGAACCGGCCGCCGCGCTGCTTGAAAAGCTTGAGTCGATTGATGGGCTGGATGCCCGCAGATTTGGAGCGGGAATCCATTTGTCGGTCGGACCGGACGACGATGTAGAGCGGCATCGTGAAGCCTTGACAGCGGCAGGTATTGAAATGTCCGAACTTAAGCCGATCCGGGCGGACCTCGAGGACTGCTTCATACAGTTTATGGAGAGGTCGTTATGAAAGATCATGCTGTAGTCCTGGAGCATCTCTCGCGCCATTTCGGCGCCTTCAAGGCCGTTGATGATATCTCTCTGGCTGTTGAGAGCGGTGAGATATTCGGATTTCTCGGTGCCAACGGGGCGGGCAAGACCACGACCATAAGGATGCTCTGCGGCCTGCTGATGCCAACATCAGGCAACGGCCGGGTGGCAGGCTTTGATATCTACCGGCAGTCGGAAGATATAAAGCGCAGCATTGGCTACATGTCTCAGAAATTTTCGCTCTATCCCGACCTGACGGGAAACCAGAATCTGAATTTTTACGGAGCGGCTTACGGTATTGATAAGAAGCGCATAAAGCAGCGGGTGGCATACCTCTCCGAGCGGCTGAATCTCGGCGATTTCATCGACCGCCAGGCCAGCTCGCTGCCGATTGGATGGCGCCAGCGTCTCGCTCTCGGGGTGTCGCTGCTTCATGAACCAAGGATTCTGTTTCTGGACGAGCCAACGAGCGGCGTCGATCCGGTGTTCCGGCGCAAATTCTGGCAGATACTTTATGAACTCGCCGAGGAGGGAGTAACAGTTTTTGTTACCACCCATTATATGGATGAAGCTGAATACTGCGGCCGAATTTCCATCATGCATCAGGGACGCATAATCGAGGTCGGTAATCCGGTGAATATGATTGACCGTTATGGAGCGGCCAACCTCGAGGAGTTGTTCATTAATCTGATAAGCGGCAGGATGAGTCATGTCGAAAATTAAGTTTATTGCCCTCAAGGAACTTTACCACATCCTGCGTGATCCCAGGTCCCTGGTGATTGTGTTCGCCATGCCGATCATGATGACCTTTCTGTACGGTTATGCCATAAATCTCGATATCGAAAACATCGTCATCGCGACCATAGATTACGACCAGACTCCCCAGTCCCGCCGACTGATGGAGGACTTTTTCCGCTCCAGCTATTTCAGCATGAGTGATAAGGCTGTGGATGAACACGACCCTGAGAGTATTCTTCGTACCGGAGAGGCCTCGGCCGTGCTGATTATCGACCCGGGCTTCGCCGATGCCCTTCGCGAACGTAGAGCCTATTCGATAGGACTGCTCGTTGACGGTTCCGACAACAATCTGTCCGCGGCGGTTCAGTATTATACGAAAGCGATAGTGAACGCTTTCGTGCTGCGGCAACTGCCGCCGGATACGAAGTTGCCGGGGATCGATGTTTCGATCCGGGTGCTCTACAACCCCGACCTTAAGTCATCGCATTTCTTTGTCCCCGGACTGGTGGCTATCATTCTTCTGATGATCTCGGCATTGCTCACCTCGATTACGATCGCCCGGGAAAAGGAGACTGGTACCATGGAGCAGCTTCTGACCGCTCCCGTATCCGCGGCACAGATACTGCTCGGTAAAATCGCACCGTACATAGGGCTGGCCCTTCTCGATGGTGTGCTGGTGCTGTTTTTCGCTAAAATATTGTTCGCTGTACCCTTTGAGGGTTCGATGCTCTTGCTTCTCTGGTTTGGGATCATATATGTATCGACAGCTTTGGCGGTCGGTATCCTTATTTCGTCGCTCGTCAGGACACAGCAGGTTGCCATGATGCTGGCTCTGGTAACAACCCTGCTGCCTTCGGTCATGCTGTCCGGATTCATTTTTGCCATTCGCAACATGCCGGTGGCGCTTCAGGCACTGTCTCACATAGTGCCAGCTAGATACTTCCTGGTGATTATTCGCGGCATCATGCTCAAGGGAGCTGGGCTCCAGATGCTCGGGGTGCAGGCCGCCTACATGATCGCTCTGATGGTGATTTTCATGATGATCGCGGCAAAGAAATTCAATACGAGGATTGGTTGAAGATGCTCAAGGCGTTCCTGGGACTGGTTACCAAGGAGTTTATCCAGGTCTTTCGCGACCGTAACATGCTCCGCATAATTTTCCTTGTGCCGATAGTGCAACTGTTGCTGTTCGGCTATGTTGTCAACCTGGATGTCAAGAACATCCGGTTAAGTGTATACGACTTTGATCAGAGCCAGATGTCCCGCGAATTCATTGACGCAACCGGATCGAGTGAATATTTTGATCCTTCACCGGCGGATGTTCCCCTGCTTGATCTGGAGAGAAGTTTTGAGGATATCAGCCGCGATATGGCGCTTATAATCCCCGAAGATTTTTCAAAGAAACTCTCAAGGGGCGAAAGAGCGACAATCTCGCTTGTCGCCGATGGTTCCGATGCCAACTCTACATCGATCGGTTCCGGTTACCTTCAGCAGGTGGTGCAGCAGTATTCCCGGCGAGTCACCGGCGTGGAGACGCCGATCGATGTACGCCCGGCCGTGCTTTATAATCCCGAAGCTGAATCAGTCTACTATATGGTACCGGGCATAGTTGCGACTCTGCTAACCATGGTGACAGTCATGCTTACGTCGATGGCCATAGTACGCGAGCGTGAAAACGGTACGCTGGAGCAGATTCTCGTCACGCCCATCTCACGCGGGACACTTCTGGCCGGCAAGCTCTTCCCTTTTGCGGTGCTCGGTCTGTTCGAGATGATTGTCGCTCTGACGGTAGGTGTGGTCTGGTTCGATATTCCCTTTGTCGGCTCACCGGTACTGCTGTTCGCTCTTTCGGCGCTGTACCTGCTCACGACGCTCGGTATGGGGCTGTTTTTCTCCACAGTAACATCAACTCAGCAGCAGGCCATGTTCTTTGCCTGGTTCTTTTCCGTATTCGCCATCCTTACATCGGGATTCTTCACTCCGATATCAAATATGCCTGATTGGATGAAGTATGTCACATGGTTGAATCCCATGAGATTTTTCATGGAAATTACGCGAAGTATTATGATGAAGGGTTCGGGATTTTTCGAACTGCTTCCGCAAGTATACGCGATGACGATATTCGGGGTGGCTGTCCTTGGTTTCTCGATGCTTCGATTTTCGAAGAGGGTTCAGTAGACGGGCATTTGCCGGCCTCAGTCGGTGCGGTGAATCAGAACATCAGATGCGCGCAGGTAGTACGACTGGTCGTCTTTCCGTAGTTCGACGATGACCTCGACTGAGATTCCCGGTTCCCATTTCGGTCCATCCGTTGCGGGAAACTCCAGAAAGGTCTCGTAGCGACGGATTTGTTCGGTAGGGATATCTGTTTGCCAGACCTCAGAATCGGACTTCACAACCCACAACCTTAGCGGGATAATGCTCGGCGCAAGAATACCCGAGTCGAGCGTGGAAATGTTGATCGATGCCGCCAACGGTTGACCATCGGGAGGACTGATAGGCATGAAGTCACGCCACAAATAAGCGTCCATACCGAGCCGACACTCGTCTATCTGCAGCTTTAGCGGCGCCGACAACAGTAGATCAAGCTCATTATAGTTTACTGCGGCGCGAGGACTGTCACTGTCGCATCCGCAGAGGTGTGTGCCGATTAGCGCGACCGCGACGATGGCAAATATGGCGAATCTGAAGGACATGCTCTTTTCCATAACGTGTGGCCTCTCTGCAGTTATACGCACTGGTGGTTGTCGGCGCAACCTTTCAACTGAATTAAAATTTCGGGCCCGAAACGGTCCGATGCGGGCCCGGCCAGCAAGTATTGTATTTCACTGCCTTTCAGGTCCTTAAGCCGGAACTCCGATGTCGGTCTTGTAGGCAACATCCTCTTCGGTTTCGGACACGACAACAGCCTCCTGGTCGATTGTCGCCGGCGAGACGACACTTTCGAGTATCTGCAGATATTCGTCCGCCAGCCGCTTTCTCGATGCATTGGCCAACACGAACGAGTATCCATCCTGTCCCATCTTCCGGCGCAATCCTTCATCCATGTAGAGCCGCAGGATTTTGTCGGCGATATCAGCGGCATCCTCCGGTGCAGCTCCCATGCCGGCGCCGGCACTCTCAATCAGTCGCCTCGATTCTCCCTCGGTGGAGATTATGATCGGCTTTCGCGCCGCCATGATTTCATAGACCTTGCTCGGGACATTCTTGGTGAACAGTTTGGCCTTTCGAAGAGGCACCAGAAACAGGTCGCTGGCGTGATAGAATCCGGGAATTCTTTCCCGATCAACCTGATCGTGGAAGATCACGTTGGACAGATTCATTTGCGCTGCCCTGCTGACGAGCTTGCTCTTCTCGGCTCCATCGCCCACAAAAAGGAATTTGATGTCCCTATGTTGTCTCAACTTATCGGCGGATTCCAGAATGGTTTCGAGTTTGTGAGCCATGCCGTGCGTTCCAAGGTATGTTACGACGAAGTCGTTTTCGAGTCCGAGTTCTTTTCTCACAATGGCGCCGCTGGAGCTGTCCTGAAAGTGATCAATATTGACACCGTTGGGGATAAGCGCCAGCTTGGAGCGCGGAATGCCTCTTTTGGTCAGAATGTCTATGGTCCCCTGTGCGACCGCGACGACGAGGTCGGCCTTGCGGTATAGAGACATCTCGAGAGCCTCAAGCGCTTTGATTACGAGTCGGTTCTTTATAGCGCCGACGGCGACTATTTCCTCCGGCCAGACATCGCGAACTTCGAAAATGAAACGGCATCGCTTGATACGGCTGATGACATATCCGGCGACGGCCACGAAGAATTGCGGCGATGTTGCGATCAAGATATCGGGTTTGCCGATCTTTCGGATCCCGAGGATTACCGATGAAAACATAAACGACAGATAATTCAGGATTCTCTTTGCAAAGCCCTTGTTGGGAGCGGCATAAAGATAGGTGCGCACGAGTTTGATCTTGCCGAAATTCTCGCAGAGGCTCTTGAGCCCTTTATACCTCTCGGGAATTATACCGTTAGGGTGATTCGGGAATCCCGTCAACACGGTCACATCCGCGCCGCTATCGATCCAACTGGCCGCCATTTCTGACACACGAAGCGCCGGGGCGTTTACTTCGGGCGGAAAGTAATGCGAAATATACAGGATGTTCAGGCGGTTATCCATTGCGGTTCTCCTGTTGCTAAGCTGTCAAGGATGGCGAAAGTCGCGTTGGTCGAGTCAACCAGCTGTTCAAACGGAATCGGTGAAGGTGTACCGTCACGCAGTGTTGTACCCCAGCTTTCGAGCATTGTCCGGTGACCCTTGTCCTGCGCCCGCCTTTTGGACATCGTAATACCGTTATCGTCCGCAACGGAAAATACTTTAAAGTCATCCATGGTGATTGCTTTCCCTCCTCCAAAAATTTCAAGGTATTCCTTCGGCATCAGGGTGTTTCCCGAGGCCACATAGTTTATTGTTCCTACTGAACCGTTTTCAAACCTCAACGTGATCTGCAGGTTGTCATCACTGCGGTAGCGCTCATCGGGCATTGTCAGGGCCTCGGCGTGCACCTTGACAGGCCTTGAATCCGCTACGAAAGACAGCAGATCAACGAAATGACAAACTTCGCCAACGATTCTTCCACCGCCGCTTTGCGGATCCTGCACCCAGGTATTGGATGGAATGAACCCGGCATTGATCCGATAGTGCATTGACAGCGGGTGACGCACATCGCGCAGTCTGTCTTTGATTTTGCGGATTATCGGTGAAAAACGCCGGTTGAAACCCACCATCAGGGGAACATCAGCCGTGAAGTAAGCCTCTTGTATCTTCTGAAGCTCCTCGCGGGTCAAACAGAGAGGCTTTTCCACAAAAGTAGCTTTTCCCCTGTTGAGCGACTCTATAACGAGTTCGGCGTGCTGGTTGTGGCGATTGGCTATGAAAACCGTGCCTATTTCACCACTGGCGAAAATCTCATCGGTAGTGGAAACTGCCTCATCAAAGCCAAAGCGGTCAACGGCGCCCGCGGCCGAGACACCGCTTCCCGACGTTATCATTTTGGGATGGTATGCCTTTATCGAGGCGATGTTGGGTAAGAGTACTCCCGATGCGAAACCGCCCGCCCCGATGAAACCAATATTGGTGCGGTTGACCCGCGACGGTTTCATCGTTATCCGGCTGCCGGTGGCTCTTGCGGGCGATGATTCCGCACTCTTCCGCGGATAGTTGAGGACAACGCCCATGAACGCCTCGTTGGTGCTACCGGAAATGAGTTCGTATCCTTTCTCGGCTTCATCGATATCGAAGCGGTGCGATATCAGTCGCTTAACATCGATTTTCTTTTTCGCTATGAGTTCGAGAAATGCCTGCATATTTCGGTTTTCCGTCCATCGCACATAGCCGAACGGATAATCGTTGCCGGCTTCCTCGTAGTTATAGTCATATCTTCCGGGACCGTAAGAGCGCGAAAGTTTCAGCGAGAGCTCTTTGTCGTAATAAGTTTTGCGCGGAATATCCATCTTGACGGCACCCACAACTGATACGGTTCCCTTTTCGCGACATATATCACCGGCCAGAGCAACCGGTCCGGCCGAGCTTGTGGCGGCAGTGATAATCACCGCGTCGACACCTTTGCCGGCCGTGGCGCTGATAACATTCGCGCCGGAACTGCCATCTACCGCGAATGTAAATTCCGCCCCGCACTCTTTCGCCGACTCCAGTTTGGATTTGTCGATATCCAAGCCGATAACGCGGCATCCCGAAGCTTCAAGCAGCATGCATGTCAGTTGACCCAGCAGGCCGAGCCCGATGACGGCTACGGTCTCGCCCAGTCTCAAGTCGGCGACTCGCACCCCTTGCAACGCGATTGCGCCAAGAGTAACGAAACTGGCCTCCTCGAAAGAGACTTCGTCGGGTATCTTCACCGCGAGATTCGAAGGCACATAGACTGTCTCGGCGTGAGCGGCGTACCCGAATCCGGCGCATGCGACCCGGTCGCCCACTGTCCACTGGCTCAGGGAGTCGTGAATCTTTTTGATCACACCGGCGGTGCTGTACCCCAGCGGCGTCGGCGTTTTGAGGCGGCCCATAACCTTGTTGTATGTTTGCGAAAGCCCTTCCGTCTTTACTTTGGAAAGGACCTGTTTGACCAGATCCGGTCTTTGTTTTGCTTTGCCCACCAGTGACATTTGCGACAGTTCAATCATCTGCCGTTCCGTGCCCACCGATATCAGCGAGCACCGGTTATCGACGATGATACCGGGCCCCTTCAATTGCGGCGATGGTACATTTTCCACCCGTGGACTTTTTTCCCTGTTGTATTGTAGTAACTGCTTCATGAAACCTCCTGCATAACTCAGGGCCGTCGTACCGCTTCCCCTTGTTGTCCAACGACATTATCTTTAATTCTATTCTCACTTTCATGTCGACTTCTATATACTTCCCAGACACCAGCCACAAGATCTTCATTTTCCTGTTTCACCGCCTCGGTCAAGACCTTGCGGTAAACATCCACCTGATGCGGCTTCATCGTTGCCGCCCTGTCCAGTACCGATGTCAGATCCTTGCTGTCACCGGCCGCGAAGGTGAGGTCGTAGTTGGGAAGAACTTCGGCAAAGAGATTGATGTCACTTACAATCACGGGAGTACCGCAGTGACCGCACGACATAAGGATTGCACTGTGCGAATAGTCCAGATAGGGCAGCACCGCAAACCTGGCTGCCTCGAGAAGGACGACAAATTCCTCATCCGAGATATAGCGATCGATGACCAGACAGGTCGGGTCACTCACAAGTGCCCGCCTGAGCTGCGGTGATGGATCCGTCCACTTGCCCGCAACCACCAGACTTGATGTATTTCGGGCTTTCGATTGTGCCCACGCCTCCACCAGCGTTGCGATGCCCTTTGAATTACGCACAACGCCGAGAAAGAGGATGATGTCCTGTCTATCCTTTAGAATTCTTTCCAATCCAGCCCGTGTATGTTTCATCCTGTTGTGATCAATGATACTGGCGTAGCCGGACGACGGGAACGGGTGCGAGACTACTCGTTGTGATGATTGCTCGCCGATGCGGTTGATCAACGTTGTTCTGGCGTTGCGGCTATGGACCACTAATCTGTCGGCCAAATCAAGAATACGTCTGCGGTTGTTCGTCACACCGTGATACTGAGGCACAACGTCATGGCAGGTAACATAGACAGTCAGCCCAGCCTTCTTTAGAAGTCGTGCGAAATAGTACGTGACTCGGAGATCATCTATCAGATGAATGTTTACGATCGGTCTGAATATAAGACAGGCCAGAGCGGTGAGCCAATAGCCAGCCACAAGTTCCATTGCCCTCAGGATTATTAATAACCGATCGCGATGCTCAGTGCGGTCGGTTACCGGGAAGAAACACCTGACACAGCCGCCGGTCGAATACAAATACCGACTGCTGACAAAGGCGCGCGCCGATAAGCCTGCGGCATGTGAAGCTTTGAGAAGCGCGTCAATATAAGCCCCGGCCGTACCACGCGTGCCATAGTAAATGTGCCAAACTGGTTTTGTCGCGGCCCGCGGGGTGAAAGTATGGTCGCTCAGGTGGCGGGAATATTCCCAGGCAATCTGAGTTATACTGCATTTCCTTTTTAGCCTCATTGTATATTCGTCATTTACATACCTTGAGTTGTCGCCCATGAATTCGGCCAATCTCTCAGCGTGGCATTCCGCTGCGGTCACACTGTCATCGTGGATATTGAGAAAGGCCGGGTAGTCCGCAAAGAACTGCCGGGAACTGTCATCGGCAATCCGGCTAAGGTTGACCACCGGCTTACCCATCCAGGCGTATTCGACAACCTTGCTCGGAAGCTGATAGGGGTTGTCATTACCAATGTTGATCAGGACATCCGCATTTTTCATGGCTGCCAACACGTCTTCGCGTGGCACCAATCCGTGTACCACAAGTTTGTCACCCAGTCGGCTCCGCGAGTCTTTCAGGATGTCCTCGCAATCCCCCAAACCTCCAAATAAGTGGAGTTCCACCTTCGACATGCCGGTATTCATAATCATTGCTTCAAATACTCGAAGAAGAAACTTCGGATTACGAATTGCCCGATAGAGCGTTCCGACGAAAACGAGCTTTTTGCGTCCGTTTGGGTTCAGCGGCGATTGAGGCAGTGCACCCTCGGCCGGTTCCGCCATAAGCGGGCCGATCACATCAATTTTGTCAGCTGCAAAAGGAAACAGCTCCGCATACTTGTCTCGGGTCGAGTCAGTGGTCACGGTCACTGCATCAGCACGGTCGAACACCTTGCCTTCGGCAAAATAGTTCAATCTTCGATAGAGGTGATGGTTGTTGGTCGGCGTATCGTAACGGAAACAGAAGGGATCGCCAATATCAACCAGCCATTTTGTGTCGCCAAACTCTGACTTCAGTTTCAGACCGACAAGGTGTGATGTAAAGGGATCCGACACCGTTATGAGAGTATCATATTCTTTTGCCGTAATCAAATGTCGCGCCATTTTCGCGGCGGAGAGATACCAGCCACAGGCATAATCGGGCCAATAGAATTTTTTCCAGGTAAGGTCGTGAACCAGACGAATTGCTTTTCTGGCTGCTTTTTTCAGGCGACCAGTCAGCGATACGCCGATTGTCGGGCTTCCGGAGATTTCAGACACAACGGTTCTACCGGATGTGCGCAAAGCGCTACGAAGCTTTTGCATCACACCACCGCCCACTCTGTAAATCTGCACTCGGCGCAGCTTCTCTTCGCGGGCCATGCCGGGCATCCAGGCACTGACAACATCGACACAATAACCCTGACCCGCCCAGTGCTCGGCAACAGCCGCCCAGCGGAAGGCGCGGGGATTTAATATTGGAGCATACGAGTGTGTAACTATCAGAATCCGGCGGGTGCCTTTTTCTGTGATTGGCTCAAGTCGGTTCATGCAGTCACCCCGTTAGTGGGCTGTTTTATCACTGCCGTTGAGGGCGTGCGGTCGTTGGTCAGATGTTCCGCGGCCGCGTGGTTATTCTCCACGGCCGCTATTACAACACCTGCCGTTGTCCAGTACAATATCCCCGAAGCTCCCGAGAACGGGATGTTAACCATCCCGCAAAGCCAGTAACCGAGAGTGGCTGCTATCATTCCCATACCGAGTCGCCCGATATTTCCGGAGCACCGCAAAAGTCGGCGTGAATCCTGAAACACGGAGATTAACAACAGCAGATACACCAGACCGCCGGCTATGCCGGTCTCCAGCGTCTTTTGCAGTATCTCGTTGTGTGGCTCGACCCAATAATCGGACTGCCGGGCAACATCGTTGACTTTCGTCTGACTGCCGAATCCGATGCCCACTCCGAGCGGATTAGCCGCAATGATCTCCAGAGTCGGCGCCCACTTTCGCTCGACACGATCCTGAATCGAACCGGCCTGGAATGGATTTGCCAGTTCGGCCAGACGGATAAATTTGTCAGCACCGGTATTCTTAAGATGCGGCGCCGCGATATTCAGCCCACCAATTACCAGGGCTGTACTAATACCTGCTGTCCAGATTAGTACCTTGCGACGCACGGGGCTGCCGGACAGATAGTAGATGGCGAACGCGCCCACTGCCGTCATCAACATCGGTGTTCGTTCCAGAGTCAGAACCAAAACAATCGCCCAGCACGCAAAGTAGCATCGGCGCAAAACATTCCATCCTCCCTTCCACTGACGACCCCACGCCAGCACCAAACTGAAAACCAAAACGTTGCTGAAGGTGAAATCCATGTAGTTGTAGAAAACGGAGAATATCCTGAACTCGACGCCTCTCAGCCCAATCGTCAGCCATCCGTTCATAGAGTCCTTGAACGCCACGTGTCTCATCCAGTCCTTTTCCCACGAATACAGTCCGAGCCAGTATTGCCCTATGGCATAGATGCACGATACGACTCCCAACAGAAGGAGCGACTTCACGAATTTGTCAGTGTCTTCCAGTCGACCAAGCAAGTAAGCCACGGCGAAAAGAATCATCATGTTTGGAAGGATATTGCGCTCGAAGCCACCGAGCCCGACCATTATTGAGCTGGCGGGATTCAACACAGAGAGAAGACTCAATCCGACAAGTACGGTTAGCAGCGTTCGTGTGCGACCTTGCATGAGCCGCTTGCCGGATGACGCTTCCGAATAGATTTGCCAGACAATCAGCACCGCCAGGAGCACTGCCGGAGTCATCCCCAGCAGATCCAGACCGCCGCTGCTGTTTAGCGAGAGATCGACGGCAAAGGCGGCGCGCACGATGACTGGCTTGACCACAAAAAAGATAAGCCCGGCTATCAGACCGTGCACTTTGTTGAATGACCAGATTCCCAGAACAGTGAGAGCCAGAATCATCGCCAGTGATTGGTTTACGGTTATTCCGTAAGTCATCACGCGCAGTCCTATCAAAGCCACGGCAATACTCCCTGCGAAAGGGCCAATCCTGAGTGGCGAAGTTCTGGAGGCAATAGCATTCATAGCTAATTCTTGTTTAGAGTCTCCCCTGATCGATCAAGCACATCGGCCAGTCGCGATGCCCGGCTTACGAGTTTTGACTCGAGTCGATTCATTTTGAGTTCCGGCGCCGTGATAACGCGTTCCAGGCTGGCGCGGAAGCGTCGTTTCGCGGAAAGATCCAGCCACAAACTCAGCAAAATCGAAAAGAACAGCGAGCCGAAAAGCGCTCCCATCATATACAGGCTCCGCCTCGGCGAGCTTTTTACAAGCGGTACCGAGCCACGATCGAGCACCTGGACAATAGGTACATCTTTAGCGGCCTCGACTTTTGCCAGTTCGTGCTTCTTGGTAAGCGCCAAAAAGACACCTTCCTTGACAGTAACATCGCGCTGAAGACGCGCCAATTCCTGCTGAAGCTGCGGATCAGAGGCATTCATATAATTCATATTCTTATACTGGAAAGCGCTCAGCGTTTCCTCGGCCTGTTTAAGCTCAGTTTTGACCTCGTCCAAACGCGTCGCCACGAACTGCTCGTTGTCACGGGCTTTGGACTGACGGTAATTTATGTTGTAGTCTTCCAGTTCATCGAGATAAGCATGAACGACCGCGGCCGACAACTTTGGGTATTCGGTGGTCACGGACAGCGATATCACACCGGTGCGACGGTCGACATCGATGCCAACCAGACCGGAGAGAGCGGTTATGTTGCGATCGATATTTCCGGCGTCGACATAATCCTCCAGCGTCATCGAAATCTCTTCGTCGCCATCGGTGAATTCGTAACTGCGGCGCAGAACGTTTTCCGATATCAAGCGGCTTGTCAGGACTCTCGGGTAAAGCGCCGAGGAGTTCTCCTGAGCCTGCATCATCGAACCCAAACCCAGCTCACCGAGTGAGCCGGCAGCAAGGTCCTTGAGCTCGGAAAGCTGGTCGTTTGCGGAGGTCGGAAGAATAGTTGCCGTTGACGTGTATTGATTTGGAATAATCAGGCAATACAAGAGAGCCACCGCGACCGTTACTCCGACAACAGTGTAGGTCATTTGCCGGTACCGCAAAAGCGGCAGGACAAACGAATCCCAGAACGGTGACGGCGCCTCGCCGGATATTTTCTTAAGCGTCATTCTATCCATATCAACTATTTCCTTCATCTATTGACTTCGAATTCAGTATTTTCTATTTGCATTTTTAATCTTCTGTCGCTGTCGGACAATTTGTCCCACCAACCTACAGGAGTATCCTGATCCGAGATAAGAGTCAGGATCCTGAAAGGCAGACAGGCCTTGTACTGCGAGCGTATCAGCCGCGCGGGAGCCTTGACTCCATAGCGCGGATAGTAGTGCGCCGACTCAACCGACAGCTCCCCATCGATCTCACTCATGAACCCGATATTAAGCATTCGGTCGTCGCCTCGGCTCAGCCGGGTGATAGAATTATCGAGAACGCGGATATCGGTAATCGGAGTGAGATAATTGGCGCTAAAGGTGTGTTCGCAGCCTTCCTTGCCATAAAATTCATCGAGTATGGATACCGAGCGGATATCCAGAAACGCCCAGATAGTCCGGCGGTGCGTAACCGGATTGTCAAGACGAGTGTAACCCTCGTGAGTGGCGCTGACAACAGCCAGCGTTTTGCCGTTTATCCACAGATCGACCTTCGCTTTAGCGTCGTTAAACATGTGGAACAGCCGTCGCTCGTAAAACCGGCTCTGCTCCTGCTCGTCGACCCCAACGGTATTGTGCGCCCCAGTTGAACGAGACGAATTGCGCGCCTCAAAGTCGGAAGTGTAACAACTTGTTCCGGGATCTATCAAATATGGAATGTTGTCTATCTCGAGAGTAAACGACAGGTTGTCGTTGTGCTTGTGACCGGCGATACACCGATCGGTAACTTTGGCAGCACTGAACATCAGGTGGAAATGCTCATTGCGAATAATCGCATAGCCGCTTTTGCTGAAGCATTTCGATGACATCACGATATCGGTGGTCTTTCGTTCCAGCGACTGCGGGCCGAGATACCACAGCCGTTCTTCGGTAACCGGAAAGTCCCCTGGAGTCTTGCGTTCAAAAGTGGCCAAGCCGACATCGATAAGATGGTGATGACACGATGGATCATCGTTGGACAGCTTTACCACGAAACCGTCATCGTTATCGCCGACCAGCGGCGTTTTTCCCGAGGGCGCCGTAATCGCAGTCGAAAAGTCTATCATCTTGTTCAGCCGGCTTTGGTAGGTATCGGAGAACGTGACACCATTCTTGTTGCCGAGCACGTAGGCCGAGAGAAACATGTCCAGAACCAGACGGTGATACGAAGTAGAGCATTCGTAATCAGCTCCATCCTCGAAA
The DNA here is from genome assembly GCA_040756055.1 of Candidatus Zixiibacteriota bacterium. Classification (NCBI taxonomy): domain Bacteria; kingdom Pseudomonadati; phylum Candidatus Zixiibacteriota; species Candidatus Zixiibacteriota bacterium. The sequence continues at coordinate 588,698 of JBFLZR010000001.1, read as the reverse complement.
ACCTCCAGTTGAATCTCTTCCTCCAAACCCTTGCGCGCCAGATCGAGCCAGTCTGAAGCGCGATCCAACCTCGGCAGCATCAGCCCCAGATAAAACAACCCCAGATAATTCGAGACCAGGTGGTTGGTGTTGGAGCCGCGGCCGGTAATTTCGAGATTTTTCTCGATGTGCAGCCCGTGGTAGTAGAGCAAACGAATCACCCGGCGGATCATATCGGTGTTCAGGTCATCGTCTCGCGAGAAGAAGTACATTCCCCAGAGGATGTTTATCGCTCTTATAGCGATTTCCATCGAGCAGGTCCAATTGACGCCGTGATCGACGGGATTGCTTTTCTCCCAGCTCATCAGTTGCGCCAAAAATTCATCGCGATAAATCTGATCGGATGTCATCCAGTAGGCCCGGCCGAGATCGGTGAAATGCTGAAGACGTGATAGTTCCCACGGAACTTTCACATCAGCGTCATCATCGAGATTAACGATTCGTATTTTTGTGTGAGGAACACACGGCCACCGTTTGGCCGATTTGAAGTCGACGTGCCAGTCGATTTCGTCGCCGAGGAAAGTCTCACCGGAACCGAGCAGATCAAAACGGTGCCTCACGGCTCTATCGGCACGCTCGAGAGTTGTCGATATTGAACCGGGGAAATACCGTTCGATAGCCTTGATATAACTGCCGCTTTGCGAAGGATCGAAAAAGAAAAATGGTCGCCTTCGCGCGGAAAAATACCGGCTGTCCGGCAAAGCACCCTCCCAACACTGCTTGAAGAAATCTGATAACGAGAGCACGCGAACCGGGCGGCGGTACTTTCGACCAAGACCTCGCAGCTTCTGCCTGATCTTTATCGTGTACACCCAGGGTTTCATCGGCTGATCAATTGCTGTTGACTGTGAAGACCTTGTCTCTGCTGCGTGCGTTTTTCTTGAGACTCTCCACCACCTTGCGAGGGCTGGTGAGAGTTGCTACGAGAGCATCGCCACTTCGCGACAAAGAGAAAAACCGCGATTTTTTGCTGCTTTTGGGGATTTTAACTCTGGCCATTTGAGCACTCCTTTGCTGCTTTTGTTTTCCTTAGCAATCCTTTGCTACATCATTTCGCAGAGCCTATATACAAAAGCCGTGCCGGAGTCCCGCCCAGACCGGAAGTGTCTGTCTGTCAACGACATAAGAGTGTGACTTTGTCCCGGAAAGCGAGGTTATATTAATGGAGGGGGAAAAATCTTCTGAATTTTCGGAAAAAATTGCCGTTACCGGCCGCTGACGAACCGTGGCAAAACATTATCCCAAAAAGGGTTAATAAGGGTTAGTTACCGGATTTTGTACGTTTTTTGCGGTCAGAGACCGGCTCCACGTTCGACGGTATCATCGGCGGCCGCATTCGACTGGGCCTGACCGCCAGAGCCGAATCTGGAACTTGACAGAAGCGCCCTTAAATCGGCAAGTCTGGGGATGAAAAGTTGCGATAATGTAAAAGATGTCATCTTACGCAGTTGAAAAGTCATGTAGACAAAAATCAGAGCATAAGAAATGCTGGTGGCCAGAGCGGCGCCATCGATACCGTAACGCGGTACCAGTATCATATAACCGATGGCATTTATCGCGAAGACCGGTATCCAGATCAGAGCGACCGGCCACGGATAACCGCGTCCGGCGATATCTCCGGCGATGATCACTTCGAGTCCGAGCAGGTACGCACCCGGCAAGATTATCCTGAGCGCGACGGCCGACGGCAGAAATTCGGCCCCGAACAAAAGCGTGATAATAGGTTCGGCCAGAAAAGCCAGCAGCAAAAAGAGCGGCAGGAAAACGGCGTTCATGGTGCGAAGCACTTTGGCCGTGAGATCCTTGCTGTCGCCCGAGGCTACTCGCGGAAAGAGAATTGCGCCAACGACCGACGGGACTATTATCAGCAGTTCCGAGATCTGCTGCGCGACTGAGAACAGACCCGCCTCGGCGGTCCCCTTGAAATAGTTGACGAAGAAAATTCCGGAGCGGATTGTAATCCATGTGAAAACGGCAGCTATCCACGGACGCACTCCGTAGGAGATAGAGAGCGTGAAGAATTCCCGCGCCTTCGTTTTGCCGGAGGGTGAAATTTGAAAATACCTGATGATATAACCCAGCGTCAGAAGAGACAGACAGGCGAGTACGGAAGCCAGGTAGAATGTCATATCCCTGTTCATAAAGAGTATGACGACAGCGGCCGCTCCGAAGAATATGCCGCGGCCGAATGTCTCGAAAGTATTGAAGGCGACGACCCTGCCGAGTCCGAGGTATGCGCGCGCATACAGATTTCCCCACAAGAAAAGCGGGACCATTAAAAGCGTAATTACAAGCACCGGTCCTTCGAGTCCCTTAAGGACTGCGGGGGCCAAATGGCGCACAAAAAGCACGGCAACAGTGGAAACTGCGGCTCCGGCGATTCCAACAAACAGTGACTGCCAGCCAATAACTCTCGCGTGGTTTCTGTCTTTTGCAATAAAATAGGCGTTCGCGGCGCCGAGGCCGAAAACTCCGAAAACCGAGGATATCATTATGACGGTCATTACCAATCCGTAGACACCGCGGCCTTCGGGACCCATCGCCCGCCCAATCAGAACGGAGATGCCCAGGCCAAATGACATCGCGATGATCTTAAAAGCCAAGGTGGTACCGGCTGACTTGATAAATCTCATGATGGCTCCAGCGCGGATCGTTGACCCGAAAGTTTTCGCCATAGCCATCCAGCATAACACTTCAGCACGAACGGCGTTATCAGCCATACGATAAATTTACACAGGTGCCATACGCCGTATCTTTTTATCCGAATCATAAAGGAGCGCCAATTCTCCGACAGATAAATCTCCGCGATATACCCGTACCATGGCAGACTCTTAACGCGCCCATCCACCACAAGTGTCGACACGCCGGCAATGAATGAGAGCATTTCTTCCCCCTCCTCGGAACTGCACTCACGCGGCACAAAGTCGTCGTCGATTATCACCGGGATTGTCTCGTATGAGTCGACAGTATTCTCGGAGAGAGATATTTGGAGAATGATCGACCGATTTGTCCTTCGGTCTTTGTGGGGAGGAAGATCGGCAGGGTTCAGCAGAAACTGAAAATTACCCAATGAATAGGCGATCAAAGCTCCTTTGTACTCTTCGATTCCCTGTATTACGTGGGGATGATGTCCGAGAATTATGCTGGCCCCGCTGTCGACTAATCGGTGCGCCAGATCTATCTGGGATGGTGACGGATAAAATGACTTCTCAGTTCCCCAGTGCAAGGATAGTACAACGTGATGGCATTGCTGTTTCAGTCGCCTGATATCCGCGACCGCCGCTCTTTCTTCGAGCCGGTTGATGACTATGCCACTGCTCTCAACGGTCCGCCCGTGAATGTAGTATGCCAGAAATCCCAGTCTGATGCCGTTGCTGTCTAATGTGCAATCCGATTGCGGAAACTTCCTGTTTGCGCCTCCTATGATGCGAATGCCGTTGTCGGCAAGTGTCGCCAGTGTATCGTTAAATCCCTCCACACCAGCATCGAGAATGTGATTGTTGGCCACACTTAAGATGTCAAAGCCGGCTTCTCTGAGATACTTGACATGTTCAGGATGACCGACCAGCGGAACCGATTTTTCCGCCGCAAGTGCGCTGCCGGTCAATGCGACCTCGAGGTTACCGAGAAGAACGTCTTTGTCCGCAAGGAGTGGGGCCACACGTTCAAAGGGATGTCGGTCATTTCTGGTTTGCAGGAGAATGTCCCCTACGGACAATAGCTTCAAACTATTCATACTGCTGCACTCATACTAGGGATGCTCCTTTTTCCCATCGCGTATCGACGGTCCACCATCCAATTTACACACGATCCATTTGAACTTGCCCGACTTGCTTCGCGGGAAATCATCGGAAAGCTCAAACTTGAAGGAGGTGCTGTTGCCGAACAATCCATGCAACCCGACCCGGATTTTGTCGAGCTCTGTCTTCAACCGGGCGTCATCTTTACGATGGTGGCAAATGTACTTCATAACCACGGCCTCCCGCTGATCCTGAACGAATTGAACCTCCTTGATGGCCTTCAGACTCTTCAACGGGTAGGTGACAATGGCGGGAGGGATCCATCCCTTTTCAACACTGTACAGGTAGTCTTCGGATCTTCCCCCCAGGTCTATTAATCTGGGCAGATAAGGACGGCCGCAATCAGGGCACGGTTCGAAGTCGGAATTCATGACGGTGTCGGTCATGCGATAGCGCACGAAACCGTTGATGTGGTTGTAGAGATTGGTCCCGATTATCTCGGAACTTTCCGGGTCAATCTCTACCAGTGAGTATTGCGGCAGGACGTGATATTCCCTGCGATGTTCGCACCATCCGGCGAGGACGGTCCTCTCGGCGCAGCCGTAGTGCGCGAACAGCTTTGCCTTCGGAAACGCCTGTTGGATAGATTGAAGCTGCCACGGGTAGATTTCTTCAGACGCGAGCAGGACCGCCTCGGGTTGAGGGAAGGCGATATTTTCAGCGACTATGGTCTGAGCCAGAAGATGCAAAGCCGAAGGATAGCCATGGTAGAATTGAGATTTGTGCCTGCCGATGACGCCGGCATAATGTCTTACATTATCCGGTTTCAGGTTGAGAATGGAACAGCGGATCATGTTTCGTTCCGGGAAATAGTCGACGAGGCTTCCCGGCGATGTCAATCCGCGAAACTCCACCCGCCGGGATTTTCCCGGCTGGTATCCGACACGGCTCCACTGATGACAAATGGCTGCCCATTCCCTCGCTTGATCCTCGGTGGTGTGATAAAACTGCAGCGCTTTGCCGGTCGTACCGGAGGTCTGCGAACGCGAGAGACTATGAGACCTGTAATCATCCGACAGGATTTTGTCGTAATTATCAGCAAACTCACTTCTGCTGGTAGTACTCACCAGGTGGGCATAGTCGTCGAGATTATCCAGATGTTCGATATCGACGCAGCTGAGGCGCTCGCGGTAAAAAAAACTGTGGTCGGAAAGCCGCCTCAGCAGATTCCTGAGCGATTCCAGTTGGTGCTCCCGCATCCGCTGAGGCGACCAGCTTTCTGATTGCCGGTAAAAGGAGTACCAGTACCAGAACTGCTTGCCCATTTTCACGGATGGGGGCAAAGCCGCCATCAGGCGACCCGCTGTCTTTCTGATCGAAGGATGTCTTTTCAGCCAGTCGGCCAGTGCCACTCGGAACATTTGTGATCTCGATACCGATTTTTTATTGCGATCGGCTTAGTTTATTTTCTCCAGTAAGACATCAACAATCCTGCCCGCTGTCCTACCGTCCCACAAATCGGGGATGCTGCCTTTCTTGCCATTGCCGTCGATAGCCGCAAGAGCGGCCTCGGTAAATTTCTTCGGATCCGTGCCGGTGATGACGTTGGTGCCAATATCAACGGTGGCGGGACGTTCGGTGTTCTCCCGCATCGTTACGCATGGTATTTGAAGGTAGGTTGTTTCCTCCTGGATACCGCCGGAATCGGTCAAAACCATCTTGGATTCGGCCTGCAGTCTCAGAAAATCGAGATATCCCAGAGGCTCAACGATCTTTATGTTCCCCCCCATGCTTTCTAAAGTCATGCCGAATTCTTCGATTCGCTTTTGCGTGCGCGGATGGCACGGAAACACGATCGGCATTCGTCTGCTGATTTCAATTACCCCGCCGATAATGTTTTCGAGAATCTCACGATTATCAACGTTGGCAGGACGGTGCATTGTCATAGCGATATATTCGCGCGGCTTCAGAGACAGACGATCAAGAATATTTGATTTGCGGGCGACTTCCAGGTTACTTACCAGAGAGTCTATCATGATATTGCCGGTGAAGAAGACTTTCTCGTCCGGGACACCCTCGGCTTTCAAATTAACGAGTCCCGATTTCTCGGAAACAAACAGATAATCCGACAGACGGTCGGTGACAATGCGGTTGATCTCTTCCGGCATGGTGTTATCGAAACTTCGCAGTCCGGCCTCTACGTGGGCAAGTTTAATCCACAGTTTGGATGTTACCACCGAAGTCGCGAGAGTAGAATTGACATCGCCGAACACCACCACCAGATCCGGCCTGGAAGCCATCATCTCGCTTTCCAGCGCAGTCATTATCCTGGCCGTTTGTTCGGCGTGACTTCCGGACCCGACTCCCAGATAGATATCCGGTTTGGGCATCTTGAGCTCATCGAAAAACAACTGCGACAGTTTGTGATCGTAATGCTGACCGGTGTGAATCAGAACGGTTTCGAAGCGGTCGGTGTGCTTTGCCAATTCTTTCATCAGCGGGGCGGATTTCATGAAGTTCGGTCGGGCTCCGACCACGAGAACTATTTTCTTGCGAGACATACCAACAATTCCCTTTGTTGAGTCATTGAAGTGGGGGGCGAATCGTCAATTACGTGTGAACAAAGTTCCGAATGGCAACTCGTCCTGTAATAGCTACTATCGACGCATCATCAGACGTCTTAATCGAAAAGTAGAAAGTCGCATTGAAAAAAACAATTGAATTTTTGACCGGACACCCTAATTTGAACGAGAGAATATGAGCGAGAGAACGCATCCGCATCTTTAACAACAGGATTCAGGAAAGAATCGTAATTTGACATCCGGTTCCAACTCAGGCGGGGGAACTTACCGGGCCTTCTTAAAGGTCCTGAAGTACATCCTGATAATAATCGTTGTCTATTTTGCCGGGAAAAAACTGGTAACCAGCTGGAATGAGGTGATCACCTACGACTGGGTATTAAACCCCTATCTTCTGGTACTTGCGATACTGACACATCTTCTCACGTTCTTACTTCTGGCTCAAGTATGGTGCTTTTTGATATCCGGTTTCGGCTACCGGATTAACCTCCGCACAGCCTTCAAAATAAGTTACATAGCCAATCTTGGCAGATACATACCGGGTAAGGTCTGGCAGGTGTTCGGAATGGTGTATCTGGCAAAGAAGGTCAATATCAAAGAGGAGGCGGCAGCAGCTTCGTGGGGGCTGGCACAGATGTTCGCCATTCCGGCGGCGTTTCTTGTCGGTCTTGTCGCGATCGTGTGGCATCCGGAGCTTCTGGCCACCGAAATAAGCCGCTTCGTAGGTACCGGCCTGTATGTGGCTATCCTGATCGTATTTGTAGTTTCCCTTCTGATGATTGTCGCGCCAAACAGGACCTTGCTGTTGTTCAACGTAATTCTGAAGATCTTCAAGAGACCTCCCGTAACCTTTCAAATAAGCAAAGTCACGGCCCTGAAGGTATATGTTGGTTATTTTATCGCCTGGGCGGTCTTTGGCCTATCGTTCTGGCTTTTTGCCAGATCGATCGCCGGTGTTATTGAATTTCCGGTAGTGGCCGGTATCGGGGCGTTTGTTGTCTCTTATCAGATAGGTTATCTAACGGTGTTTTCGCCGGGCGGGTTGGGGGTACGCGAACTTGTTCTGACATCGGTGATGACAGCCTACCTTGGGCCGGTGGCTGCCGGCCTCGCCGTGGCCTCAAGACTGTGGAATATGATCAGCGAGATTATCGCGGCCATCATAGCCCTGCGAATCAAACTCAGAACCTGAACACTCCCGGTCGTGTCGGTTGAGAAACCCGGTTAGGAGTTTCGTTTCCCACCAACATATCTCAAGGCCCATGCCGCCAGAGTTCGCCCCACGAAATCGGCGTCAGCCTTGTTGGTCAGCAGGTGGTCGGCCGAATCAAGCGATATGAAACTCTTCGGGTGTCGCGCGGTTGTAAAGAGTTTCGCGGCGCTATCGATTCCGACAATCTTATCAACGGGTGAATGAAATATCATCAACGGCTTGCTGAGACTGCGCAGAATTTCATCCATATTGTGTGAACTGATGTCATCGAGAAACTGCTTCTTGATTTTGAACGGTCTTCCGGCCAGATTTACGATTGCCTCTCCCCTCGCGTTAATTTCACTCTCGGCTGCCTGCAGATGCCGCTTTAAGTGGGCGGGGCTGTGCGGGGCGTTAATAGTGGCAACCGCCTTGACATCGGGCAATTTTGACGCCGCCACTATTGAGGCGGTACCACCGAGCGAATGTCCGACCAGAATTTCAGGCGCCGAATAGTTCTCCCTGAGAAAGGTGGCCGCCGCCAGAAGATCCTCAACATTTGATGAAAAATTGGTGTTGGCAAAATCGCCTTGGCTGTTGCCCAGACCGGTAAAATCGAAACGCAGCACGGCAATCTCTTCGGCCGCTAACGACTTTGCGATCCAACTCGCGGCCACATAGTCTTTGGAACACGTAAAGCAATGTGCGAAAATAGCATACGCCCGTGGCGGGGCGACCGGAAGTTCAAGGCTGGCGGCCAGCAAATCGCCGGCTGACGATGCAAAAGTTATCTTCTCACTATATGGCTTCATCTGTCGTTTCCTTAATGGGCTTTGCGGACTTAGGACTTTAGCATTAAAATACTCAACCAATCTTTGCGGCACAAGTTCGACTTGCGTGGCAGTTTTTTCAATAGTGGGCTCTGCCGCTCCCCAATGGAACTGAAAAGAAAGACGCTTGTAAAAAAGGGGAAACTCAATCTGTGAGTGCTTCATTAATATAGGTAAATGGAGGAGAGAGTATATGAATAGGTTGTCTCTTAAACTCGTTTTGGTTCTACTCGGCCTGGCTACTGTCAGTGTTGTCCTGTCGCCTCACGTTCATCTGTTCGATAATCCTGATGCGCAAGCCATAGCCGCTGTTGTCGAGACCGGTAATATTCAGGATCGCCCCATCACATCGCTACGTGACCTGAACAGCGCTTTCACCGATATTGCGGCGAAAGTAAAACCGACTGTGGTGACTGTGTTCACCGAAAAAACCTTGAGATACAGGCAGAGCCCCTTCATGGGCAACCCGTTTCTGGATTTCTTCTATGGCCCAAACCGACCACAACAGGAAATGCCCGAGCAGGAATTCCGCCAGCAGGGCCTCGGCTCGGGGGTTATCGTCAGTTCCGATGGCAATATCCTCACCAACCACCATGTCGTAGCGGAAGCGGACAGTATCTATGTTCGCACCATCGACGGCAACCAGTATCCCGCTAAGGTGGTAGGCACGGACTCGAAGACTGACATCGCAGTCATTCATATCGATGCAAAAGATCTGCCTGCTATTAAGATTGGCAACAGTGACGATCTCCAGGTCGGCGAGTTAGTGCTTGCAGTCGGCAGTCCCATGAGTCAGAATCTCGCTCACACCGTCACGCAGGGCATAGTCAGCGCCAAAGGCAGGTCGAATATCGGCCTGGCCGACTATGAAGATTTCATTCAAACCGATGCCGCGATAAATCCCGGAAACTCGGGAGGCGCGCTGGTAAATCTAAACGGCGAACTTGTCGGCATCAATAGCGCCATTGTTTCAAGAACCGGGGGCTACCAGGGAATAGGTTTCGCCGTACCGTCCAACATGGCCGTAGGCATTATGAACTCGCTGGTTATGTCGGGCAAGGTCGTCCGCGGCTGGCTGGGGGTGTCGATCCAGGAGGTCAACGAGGCTATTTCCCAGGCCATGGGACTCAAGGGCCAGCAGGGAGCGCTGGTTGGTGATGTTCTCGCTGACAGTCCAGCGGATAAAGCAGGATTTGAGGCGGGCGATGTTATCGTGGGCATGGATGGAAAGAAGATTGACGGACCGACCCAGCTGCGCAACAGTGTCGCCGCGATGGCGCCCGGCACCACAGTCGAGTTCGAATACCTTCGCGATGGCCATTCACACACGACCAGCGTTAAGCTGGGTGAGTTGCCCGGTGATATCGCCTCGGCTGGATCAACCAGCGGTCTGGCGGATCTCCTCGGCTTTACGGTGGGATCCCTCACCCCGGATCTGGCGAGGAAGTATGGCCTTAATCCCAACATGACGGGACCGGTGGTGACAGGTGTTGACCAGGGCAGCCCGGCCTTTCGGGCGGGTCTCAGAGAGGGGGATGTTATCGGCTCCGTCAACAGGCGACGTGTAGAAAGTGTCGAGGAGTTTAACAGTATTGTCTCCGGGGCAAACAAGGGTGATACCCTGCTTCTTCGCGTCTACCGCGGCGATGGCGCCTTCTTTATCGCCTTCACACTTTAGAGATTCACTGCAACGGACCCCAAAAGAAAACGGCGGATGCCAGACGCATTCGCCGTTTTCGCATAATCACCTGACAGATTTATTGGGCCTCTCCCTTAGGCGTTACATCCACGTTGCCTCCCGAATATATTCCCATCAACTCCGTAGGGTTACCGTCAGCATCGACATTGACTTTCAGCTTGAAATAATCCAGTTGGTCGAAGCAGAAAGTGTTTTCACTGAGAGGGATCATTTTCAACTTCGGGTTGGGCTTACGCTGGTAATAAAGGGCACCGTCCTCGTAAGTAATCTCGCGTGGCCCATAGACACCGACATACTTACGCAGAATATCCTCACCAACCACTGCCGGATTTCTGAGAGCCTGTTTTATATCCATGATGAATCTAAGGTTCTGCTTGCGTTCTTCATCGGTAGCTTTTTCCAACAGGGACTTGAGAGCTTCGGTGTAGGCGACATCCAGCGCCTGTTCACGGGACACCTTTATATCCGGCTCGACGCCAACACCTTCCCAGTTGGTACCGGTTATCGGATTGATAGCGCGTCCAAAAGGCAGCGACATAGCGACATTCAGGTTGGCGAATAGCCGACGGTCGACCGGGTGCGCCCCTCCACCTGTGGTTTCACCGACGATGGTGGCCCGCTTGAGATTTTTCAGGTTATAGGTGAATTCCTCGGCCCCGGAGAAAGTGCGCGAGCTCGTCAGGACATAAAGATCAACATCGGTCATGCGAGGACCCTGAACATGTGACTGGGTCCAGAACTGATGGATGCTATCCTCCGCGCGAACGTAGAAGCTGTTGAGATGAACCGGCTCTTCGAAGAAATAGCTCGTGATAAGTTGAATCATTGACGGGTTTCCACCGCCATTATCGCGCAGGTCAATAATGAGAGCATCGCAATGGGCAAGGAAATTGAGCGCCGCAACTGCGGTCGCTCCGGCATATTCGGCTTCCGCAAAGCTATTGAACTTCAGATAACCCACGTTACCCGACATGCGCTCGACCTTTTCAAAGTCGAAATTACTGTAACTCTCTCGCCGGATTTCCTCCTGCAGGATTCGCCGCTGTTCCTGCTCCGACACGGAGTCACGGTTCAGAAAATAATCGACATCATCCTGGGGCATGAAGATGACTGCCAGGTGCCGATCCTTACTTATCTCACGCACATCTTCGGTTAATTGCGCGGTGAACTCGCGAGTAGTAGCAAGACCATTGTAGGCTTTGTCCTTGTGGCGCTGGCGAAGATACTGCTCCATCTTTTTGGCTGTCTCGGGGAATACGTAGATTTCATTCAGTGCTGCTACCACACTGTCGATAATCTCCGCCTGCTTTTTGGCGTCGATTTTCGGTGAATCATCACCACCCGCAGGCATTGGTTGCGCCGTGGCACTGCCAAACGCAAACACGACCGCGACTACAAAGACTGTCCCAAGCACTGCGGCACAGTTGAGCACATACCGCCAACGTGCATGCATACCATCAAACATCTCAGAGCTCCTTATTTATCTTGATTGAACCTGACTCGACTTATGAAACCGCGGGAGTCACTTGTTTTCGGGTTCTTCCTGTTCAAAGTACGGTTTTAGCTCTCCGGTCTGAATTACCATACGAAAAGCCGGGGATAAGAGTTTCGGCAGGCTCCGTGATAGCCTGGCCCACAGGTGAAATTCTACAGAAATTTGGTGAAATCGTCGGTAAAGATCGATTATAATCAAAAATATCCAATTGCTCCAAACGTAAGAAAATGAAAAATGCATGGGAGATTTGAGATTATGCGCGGGCAAAATAACTGGCGGACCTTTTTCGACGAACACGCCCCTGATTACATGGGTAATGTGTTCACCAAGAATACCTTAGCGGAAGTCGACTTCATTATAAAGCAGCTCGAACTTGACGCCGGATGTACCGTTTTGGATGTTGGTTGTGGCACGGGCCGACATTCGGTTGAATTGGCCCGTCGGGGGTATGATGTCACCGGTATCGACCTTTCGCCGGGGATGCTCAAGCAGGCGACTCAGGCGGCAAAAAGGGCAGGAGTTGAGGTAAAATGGATGGAGGCGGATGCCACCACTTTTGAGATCGATCATCAGTTTGACGTCTGTATGTGCCTGTGCGAAGGCTCTTTTGGATTGCTTGGGGCGGACGACAATCCCGCTGAACACGATCTGGCCACTCTTCGAAATATCCACAAGGCCCTCAAACCAGGGGGCAAGTTTATACTGACGGCCCTCAACGCGTTTCGTCTCATACGCTTATACAACAATGACGATGTGGCTTCGGGCAAGCTGGACCCAATCTACGTAATTGAGAACTACGACATGGAATATGAAATATCGGGCCAAAAAAAATCGTTGCGGGTTTCCGAGCGCGGATTCGCTCCCGCCGAATTGCTGCTCATGCTGCGAATATCCGGCTTCGAGGTAGAGTACATTGGCGGCGGCACGGCCGGAAACTGGGGGCGACGCCCGTTGGATCTTGACGAGTACGAAATCATGGTAATCGGCCGTAAACCGTAAAATTTGTCTCATGAACGTTTCAGTTTGAAACAGCGGATTCGCTGACATTATTGTAAGCTAAGTCCTCGTAAAACACCTTTTTTCATCGACTGCAATCAGGCGAGCACATAAAGATTTCTCGTTGTTTTACCGATACCTAAGACTATGCGGATAAACAACCTGAGTTCGACCAACCCTGCTTTAGACCTGGTTCTCATCCGCCTTGCTGAAGAATACTCATTGGCAAAAGAGTATCAGCCGGGCGAGGTCATATTCGCTGAGGGTGAACCCGGAAGCACCATGCTTCTGGTTTTACGTGGTACCGTGCGCGTTCTCAAACAGGGCAGCGACAAAGTCGCTCCGCGCCTGATTGCATTGCGCGGACCCGGTGATTTCATCGGTGAAATGGCGCTGGTGGAAGAATCGCCGCGGTTTGCCACCGTTGTCGCCGGATCCGACTGTCAGGTGCTCGAATTTTCCAGAGTCAATTTCGAAAAGTGTATTCGCGAACAACCGGCGCTGGCAACGCGGGTGCTTCGGAGTCTTTCCAGCAAGCTCCGTGAGTCAGATTCTTCGCGTATGGAGGAGCTCGAAGAAAATAATCGGCTTCTGACAAAGACCAACGAAGAGCTTGTTCATCTCAACTCGTTTCTGGATTGTGTCGTAGACCAATCCCCGAGTCCGATCCTGTTGACGACGAATCGTGGCGACATTTTCCGAATGAATAAAGCCACCCTGCGGATGTTCGAGATTGCCAACCCGGAAGAGGACATCGCGATAGGCTCGCTGATAGAAAATTTCGACATCGCAAATATTCTGGCCAGCGACATAGAGTACTGGCACGGCGAAGCCACCGGGCTCAGAAACAGCGAGCGGTTTCCGGTATATCTCTCGGTTACATCCCTGTCCGGCCATGGCGATATTGTCCTGCATCTGATAATCTGTCAGGATATTTCGGAATTGAAGGTTCTCAACCAAACCATAGTGGACATCGAGAAATACGAAAGCGCCCAGGAAACCGCCAGCGAGCTGGCGCATGACCTCAAGAATTATCTTGGCGTTTTGATTGGCAATGTCGAACTGGCGCTGACCCGGCTTTCACCCGATCAGAAAGCCCAGATGAAGGGTTCATTCCAGGCTATCTCCGATACTTCACACGAGATTGTGCAGTTTGTCGAGAACATGATGATATATCGCGACGATAAAAGCGAATTTCGTGCCGTTAACCTGCCGTCCGCCGTAAGCGCTCTTATAAGATTCTGCCGGTCGCAGGCGGCTTTCCAGACTATCAAGTTCGCCCGTAAAGTAAGCGCTGATTTCCCCTCGGCTCTTCCGGTCAAGGAAGATCAGATTCGTCGCGTCATCATAAATCTTCTCGTCAACGCGGCCGAAGCTCTGTCTCAGTGCACGGAAAAAGAGCATAAGCAGATAACGGTTGACATGTCGATCGCTCCCGAAGAACACATGGCGGTTATAAAGGTCATCGACAACGGTCCCGGTATGGCCGAAGGGCTTATAGCGAAGGTTTTCAAAGAACGATTTACAACCAAGGAACGAGGACATGGAATAGGTCTGATGTCGGTCTTCAAGATCGTTCAGGCGCACAGCGGCCGGATGAAAATCGATTCGAAAGTCGGTGCCGGAACGACCTTTGAAATCACCTTGCCCTTGACCAGGGAGGGCTTCAATGGTTGACCTGTTGTTCTATCTGGTGCTCGGACATTTTTTCGGCGACTTTGCTTTGCAGAGCGATCGTGTGGCAGAAGAAAAGAAACGTTCCATCGGTGTGCTGACCTATCATGTCGCCATGTATACGCTGGTAATGGCCGTCTTTCTCTTTTTTGGTCTGTATATGAATGCCAGCACCGCCTTTTTCCATTTGAGTACTGCCGTAGCGCTGATCGTCATTTTCGTGGCACACTGGCTTCAGGACTATTTGAAGGCATACAAGTTCAACGGTACCAAACAGGCCTTCTACTTTGACCAGGCCGTGCACATTCTCGTGCTGTTTGCCATCAGGATCTTTGTTTACAATGGGTGAGCTCGATAATCACTACAAGAACCTGCTACCCTATATACCGCGGACCATCTGCGATTGGTATAGCCGGTCGACTGCCGATGAGGTTCACAAACTGAGTGAACACCATGGTATCATTGTCTGCATAGACGCCTCCGGTTTTACGGCCCTGACCCGACAGCTTTCAAGGTCCGGCGACGAAGGGCCCGAGATTCTCACCAGAGTGCTGAACCTCTTTTTTGATGCCGTTGCGGGTGTTGTATTCAAGTTTGGCGGCGATGTCCTGAAGTTCGCGGGCGATGCTCTGTGGGCGTTCTTCCGCGATGATCTTGACATCGGAGGATTCTTCCACTGTGCGCTCACTGCTCTGGAGTCAGTGAACTCGGCCCCTGAACTGAAGGATAGAACCCGGTTGAAAATACACATTGGAGCCGAGAGCGGGTCTTTTTTTCTCGCTTCGTTGGGAGATCCCGGTGTCCGACTTGAAGCCGAACCAATCGGAAATATTCTCGGCAAGGTCTATCAGGCCTGCGATATCGCCGGTGAAAACGAATTCGTAATCGGCCCGGCGCTGGGCGCTCTGCGTAGCGAGAGCGAAAAACTCACGCCCGTCGGTGAAGGTTATAGTCTCGTGGCTGCTCGATATGTATCGAGACCTCCGGAGAACGACGCCGGTGCCGCCAACGATTATTTGTCTCTTGAAGGCTGTCAGCGGCTGACGCCCTATGTTGCGCGAGACGTGTTGGCGAAAATCGAGACATCGGTGCCATCGATGTCCGTGCAGGGGGAGCATCGCCAGGTAGTAGTCCTCTTCGCCGCCTTTGAAAACAACATCGGGCGACGAAGCGATGACCCGGACCAGGCCGTCGTCGAGTTGAACCGGAAACTCGCGGCCTGCTTCGAGACCATCCGCCGACTCCACGGGAGCATTGCCCGCATTGATCCGTTCAAGCGCGGCCACAAACTGTTGGTACTATTCGGGGCGCCCACCAAGCGCGAGAATGATGAGATAAACGGGCTGCTCTGCGCCAGAGAACTGGTAGCGATGGCTGACGCCTCTTTTCGGATTCGCGTGGGCCTCGCTATCGGACCCCTCTTCTGCGGCGACGTCGGAGCCGAATTAAGACGCGAGTACACCGTGATGGGCGACGGCATCAATCTGGCCGCCAGATTGATGGCTAAGGCTGCATGGAACGAAATTCTTATGGGACCTTCTCTGCGAAGCAGACTGCCCGATGAGGTAATTACCGAACCGGTTCAACTGGCACTCAAGGGATTCGGCGATAAGGTCAGTTGTCACCGCTTCGTCGGGGTCAGCGAAAAGGGCGAATCGCGCACGGAAAAAACCGTTATCGTCGGACAGCACCAAGAACTCGAGCGGCTCAGAAGCGCCTATGACCGCGTCAATCACGGTGAAAAACATCTCATGGCCGTCACGGGAGAAACAGGAGTGGGTAAGACCTTCCTGTTGACCAATTTCGTAAACACCAGTCCCGAGATTGTCTACGCGGCACTGGCCTGCAAAAACTCCCTTCTGTTTGAGCGCGGCTGGCTGACGCGACGCCTCCTTCAGCGGTTGCTGGAAAAAAACGTCGCGGAGAAAAACAGCACGCTTGATCAATTCATCAGAAGCAATGTTGACGACAAATGGCTGCCCCTGCTCTCCGGCATAGTGCAGTCTGACGCAGTGGAGAATAATTGGACAAAAGGCCTTACACCCGAGCTTCGGACAGCGAAAATCAGAGAGTTGCTCGTTATGCTGGTCAAGAAACTCATCCAGAACCCGGCTTTGGTGATGGTGGACGATTTTGACAAAGCCGACGAGTTCTTCAGATCGCTCGTGGAGTCGCTGGCGGAGCCGGAAACAGACCTCCCTTTGATGCTTGTGGTGGTATCACGCGAGATTGAAACTTGCTCGCTATCTGAGGCGGCCCTTGCCACCTTTGAGCAGCTCAATCTTGCCTGCCCGCTCGAATCGCAGTGGTGGCAATTCTTTGAGGACCATTTCCAGAACGGTAGTAGAGAAAGAGAGCTGTTCGGACGGGTACTGAGAGCATCGCAGGGCAACCCGCATTTCATTATGGAATTTCTCACCCAATGCGATACCTCGGGTCACCTGTTCAAAAACGAAGTATCGGGCAAATGGGAGCTTGCCAAGAGCGGACTACAGATATCAGTGCCGGATGGACTGGCCGGTTTACACCTGTCGTTGTTTGACGGATTGCCGGAAATCGACCGGACCATACTGAAAGCAGCATCGGTGATCGTTGGAGATTTCACTGCCGGCCTCATAAACAAGGCGCTCGTGGAGCTTGACGCCGGCAGTATTCAGGCTCGGCTTGATATCCTGGCAACAACAGGCATACTTTCGGCCCGGAGCAGGCCGGGCAAATACAATTTTGTTCACACGTCAATGCGCGAGGCGGTATACAATTGCATTCCAAAGTCACAGTTGAGAGCACTGCACCAAAAGTACGCTGAGATCGTCAAGCAAACGAAGGAAAACAGTCATTTCAACCTTCTGGCATACCATTTCTATCGCGCCAGCGCTTGGAAGGACGGTTTCTACTATTCACTGAGAGCGGCCATTAAAGCTTTCCGGGACTATGCCCTCACCGAAAGCGCGGAATATTTCCATCAGTGCTCCACAATCCTCAGTCGCGGCAACGGCGCCGAGGTGGAGACACATCAGGTTTTTGAATTCTATGAACACTATTCGCGGTTCCTCATTTTGGAAGGTCACTATTCCGATGCATATAAACTGCTCTCGTCATGGCGCAAGTTCGGGAAAGCCAACAAAAGCGTACACGATTATCTGATGGCCGGCATTGAGATCGGAGGGTTACTCTGGACGCAGTCACGCTACCATCGTAGTCGGAACGTGCTCAACAGTATTCTTCCACTCGCAGTCAAAGCCGGCGATAAGAAGGCGGAGGCGATGGTACATGCTATCAGGTGCCAATTGGAGCGACGTACAGGAGATTTCGCCGCTGCACAGCAGGCCGGCCGAGACGCCGTTAAGTTGGCTGCCGAAATCGGCGATAAGGATACCCTGGCGGAAGCGTATAACCGGCTCGGGCTGGCTTACTGGGGAACCGGTAATCTCGACGAGGCCGCCGAAGTATACCGGCAAAGTGTCGAACTCGAGAGTAACGATCTTCGAAGGCTGGCACTGACGCAGAACAACCTGGCCATTATCGAACAGGAGCGAGGGTTTTTTATCAAATCAGAGGAACTTGCGAAAATAGCGCTGGATACTTTTGACAAGATGGGTGATCGGCGCAATGTAGCCTATGCATCCGGCAACCTCGCTAATCTCTCGCGCATTTTCGGCAAGCTGAGCAGAGCGGAGAACCTGTTTCTTCAGGCCGACCTTATTTTCCAGAGACTGGATGACAGACACGCTCACTATTACACGGTGGGGAATCTGGGCGATATCGAGATGATGCGCGGCGACTTGAGCTCTGCACGCGAGAAATTCGAAGAAGTTGCACGGTTCGCCGCTGAGGTGGACGATAAGGAGTTAATGTCGGAGTGTGATGTACGATTCGGCGAACTGGCTTTCTTCGGTGGAGACAGCGACCAAGCCGAGAGTCTATACCGGCAGGCAATCGCGACCGCCGAGGAGATTGGCTCAATCGAGTATCAGACGAGGGGGTGTATCGGATTGGCCAGGTTGCTCATCGGCAAGCGCGACCACCGGGAGGCTCTCGAAGTAATTACCAATATTCAGAGGCTGGCCGGCACCGCGAGCGCTCCGCTGTCGGATAACGAAGCCGTCTTCCTCACCGGCGAGCACCACAGGATAAGCAACGAATTCGGGTTGGCCGCCGGTTGTTATAATAAATCTCTCGCTTTTGCCAAAGAGCAAAACATTTTTGAACTCATCCTGAAATCAGCCATTCGTCTGTGGGAGACATCCCCTCCGTCGCAGGCATCCGCCGCATCCGTTCTGCTTGAGTTACGAGATTACTTCACCGAACATAACGGAAGCGATAGTTGGCCGCAGCTTCTGGAGTCATCATATTTCTCATTTTTCTCCGGTTCATTGCGCCGGGTCGCGGGCCAAGAGCAGCCGGAGTCGCTCCCCACGTTGTAGGTTTCGTCCCACACTTTTGGAAATTTTGTTCGCCAGGTTCAAAATCTGAAATCTCTTCGCTCACATTTTGCACAGGCACTAATCCCAACAGACAAGGAGTCTTACGAAGAGCCTGCCGTGTCGCTGTGGGTTTTCCGGTCACACGGCCTGATGATTGCTTCAGATTGAAACGCCGAAGAAGCCTTTGTTGGAGGGACTACGCAACTGAAGTGTAAGACGATCAGAGATAAGTCAAAGGAGAATACTATGAGAGGCAAGCAGAGTGCAAACAGGATCGGGGGCTGGCGATTATTCGCACCGCTAATCGCGATTTGTGTCCTGGTGCTGGTGCTGGCACTGCCGGGATGCAGCGACAAAGTAGCGGAGGTTAACTCGTCAGAGGATCAGGTCAACTTTTTCGATCTACCCTTTGACGAAGAGGCGCTGGCCAAGCGCAGCAGCTTATACGAAGCCGTGTACTGGACTTGGGACAGAATCCTTGTCGATGAGGGTGGCGTCATCGATGTACCGGGGGGACAAGGCGCCTTCTCGTTCGAGATTGAAGCCAATTCTTTCCCCATGGATACGGTTTTCGAAATTAGAGTTTGCGTGGTAGAAAGTGACGTGGCATCACCCGTGATTCTTTATGAGTTCTGTCCTGACGGTCTGGTGTTCAGCAAACCTGCCAGGCTCGTTCTTGATGCCGATGTAGTGGCCTCCTTCGGACAGCAGTTTGTCGACTTTTATTACCTGTTAGGCAATAAATGGGTTTACCAGGGTACCTACTACGCTGATGAGGAAGGTGTGATCGCAATTGACGTTCACCACTTCTCCAAATACGGTACGGGAGGACCATCGACCAGATAACGAATCTCTCCAATCCATAAATCTGAACCCCCGGGGTCACGCAGGGCCCCGGGTTTTTTTCATTTCGTTAGTTGTCCGGCGGTTATCTTCGGATCATTCAGCTTAGAATTTCTCCAATACAGTATTGGATGCATCCCGCTCTTTTTTCGAAAAAGTGAAACAGTTCACAATTCTCATTTGCGCCGTCAAAAATTGAACACTCGTTTAAGCCATTGAATTCTTGAAGCTTTCGAGTAATACCAGTTGGTCTCTGTAGATTTATTGTTCATCGGTCCCTATGTTGCTTCACTTTGAAACGATAGAAGAGCCGGCTGAAAGGCTGGCCCAGACAGAGACAACAAGTGATGTTCATAGCATCAGCGAAAGGACAACTAAATGGCAAGTAGGATTATTGAATCTAAGGCATCCCAGTGGGGGCTGCTTGTTTCTTTTGTGGCCGTCTTTGCGCTACTATCCGGACTGTATCTGACCGGTTGTAGCCAGAGCCCGACCACATCTACAGACCTTACCCTCTCACAAGATCAGGAAGGTTTCTTTGAGCTTCCTTACGATGAAACCGCGCTGGAAAAAGAGGCTGTCAACCCCAACATGGAGGTGGAAGTACTCTATGGCGAAGGTCTGGTTACAACTGAGGACGGCGGTGATATTTGGGTCGGTACTGCGGGAAACATACATGAATTTCTCGTATCACCAATGGCCATTCCGTCAGATACGATAATCCAGATTGGAGTAACTAAAGTCGAATGGCATGATGAAATTGTAGTATTATACGACTTCGGCCCGGATGGCCTTCAGTTCGCAATTCCGGCTGTGCTTAAGGTCAATGCGCAGAAATTATTTGGAGCCAATGTATCTGCGATCAACTGGTTCTATCTGGATGAGCGTACCAATACCTGGCAGTATCAGGGTTCATATCAGGTTGACGCCCTTGGCGAGATTGAAATACCAGTATACCATTTCTCCAAATACGGTGCCAGCAGGTAGTTACGGTAGCAGAGAGTCACACTCATAAAACAACATCCCCGGGGTCAAAGACGGCCCCGGGTTTTTTTATTGCATTTCATTAGTTTTCTGTGAAGATATGCGAGTCAACCTGGTCGGGGTTTTTCCAACACAGTATTGGATCTGCCCCCGTTTTTTTCACAGAAAAACTCAAAGGTTCAAGTATGAGACGGGCGCTGTCACTTTTTGCACAGCCGGCGAAAGGGTTGCGGGCTAATAACTTTCCTATTCGACTGAGCGAAATCTGTGAATATTCGGTGCATTGGCGTGTGTATTGCTTCAATCTGAAACAGCGAAATTGTCGACGAGAAGGTCGGTATAAGTTAACGAAAGAGATAGTACAGCAAATAACATCGGAGAGAGGCAGGCGTTATGAGTAGCAAGCTGATTGAATCACGGGCAGCAAAATGGGGGCTGCTGGTTTCATTCGTAGCTGTGTTTGCGCTGATGTCCGGTTTGTATCTTCCCGGATGCAGCCAGAACCCGACTACATCATCAGATCTGAACCTTTCTCAGGATGAGACCAACTTCTTTGAACTTCCCTTTGACGAGAGTGCTTTAGCCAAGAAGGTAACTGATCCGACTGTTGACGTCGAGATCGCCTTGGGTGAAGGGCTCGTGACAGTCGATGGCGGTGGCGTCATTGAAGTCGGCACCAAACATCTCTTCACCGTGGCACCAATGTCGGTTTACACCAACACCCTGATTTCGGCCGAGATTACAAGAATCGAAGAAGACGGTATTGTCACTGCGATTTACGAATTCGGCCCTCACGGTACCGTATTTTCACTTCCGGCCGTACTTCAGATTGACGCCAAGACACTCTTCGACAAGGGTACAAAATCGATCAATTTCTACTACTTGAATGAACAGACGAATCTCTGGGAGTTGCAGGGACAGTACCCGGTTGATGACAACGGTTATGCCCATGTGCCAGTATACCATTTCTCCAAATATGGTGCGAGTCGTTAGTAGCGGTAGCAGAGAGCCAAACGTACAAAACAACAACCCCGGGGTCGCGAGACCCCGGGTTCTTTTTTTTCAACCCAGCCGTGAATTACCAACACTACAACTGCCGGAGTCTCCCTATTGGATATTGGGGACTTCCCATAAAAATCTACAGAAATCTCGACTGTTTCATTCTTAAACGCCGGCAGTCAGAAATTATACACCTCCGTAACCGGCCAATGAAAAACAGGTTGCAGAGGTACAAACCCCGACTGTGTAGGTTTTTCATCCACAGGCTTGTCCATTGCTTCATATCAGAACGAAGAGAACTGACAAAGACTAAAGACCCTAGTTTTAGAAGGAGGAGGCCATGACAGCCCGGCAAAGCAAACTCAGCAAATCACGGCATGTACTGCTGGTGACAGCCCTGGCTCTTTCAGGACTCTTTGCTTTGGTGATTCTACAGAGCTGTGACAACTCGCTCGACTATGGTGAAGAGGCTTTATCACAAGACGCCACGAGCTTTTTCGATCAGCCCTTCTATGACGACGCGCTGGCAAAGCGGACTGACATCGTGATCGACGAAACCTTCACGGTTTCCAGCCTGATCTCCGCAGCCGATGGCGGGGTTGTGTTGCTTGACGTTGTCGATGCGGTTTCGTCGCTCGAGTTCGACGGCGTGGAGAGTACCGAAAGAGTAAGCGCCGATCTGGCCGAGGCGTTCATCATAATGCCTCTCTCCTTTGCTTATGATACGGTCTTTCAGATTCAAGTCACAAAGATAGTCACTGCAGACGAAGAGACGCCCGTCATATATGACTTTGGACCGGATGGGTTGGTCTTTTCAAGACCGGCCGTGCTGAGAATCAACGCCTTCGAGAACTTCGGCAAAAACACTTTGTCGGTATGCCTTTACTGGTTGAACGAAGCCAGCAACGCGTGGGAGCTCGAAGAAGAGGTCCCGGTGGATCCCAACACGGGTCTGGCTTATTTCGAAATCGACCATTTTTCGAAATACGGTACCGGTTCCTCGCCAACAAAGAAGAACACTGACATCTAGAAGGGATACGATCAGAACACATCATAGTCACAGTCAAAAGTGGCTTTCTGACGATACATCGGTGATGAAAAGAGGAGAACATATGGCAAATAGTCGAGGCAGGACGGTTGCCCGCTCCCGACGCGTAGGCGCGTGGCTGGGAGTGTTGGTTGCTTGTTGGTTTTTCGTTTTTCTATCGGGCTGCAGTGACAGCGGAAGGTTGAACGAAACGGCAAACATTTCTAACGCCGATTTCTTTGAGCAGGCCTTCGATGAAAATGCACTTTCGAAACGCACCGACGTTGCCGATCTGGAAATTGACTTCCGGTCGCAGTGGCTTCAGGCCTCTCTGGGCGGTATGATTCCGCTTCAGGAGGACGCGGAGAGCGAAGCTTTTGTGGTCCTGCCTGGATCTTTTCTGGCGGATACAACTTTTACAGTCGAGATAACGCACTTGGTAACATCCACGGGTGAACCGATCGTGCTGTATGATTTCGGCCCCGATGGACTTCAGTTTTCCCGAGCCGCCATCGTGAGAATAAATGTGGCAGCCCTGTTCGGCAAAAATGTGACGACCATGAATTTCTACTGGCTCAATCCCGGGACCGGTTACTGGGAGCTGCAGGATACTTACAAAGCGGACTCCCAGGGATACGTCTATGCGGACATATCGCACTTCTCCTCGTATGCAGGTGGCGGCGCTGATTCAGCCAAATAGAGAAGTGAACCAAATAAAATAGACCATCTCGAAACCACCTCCGAACGGGGCGGGACATTTCGTCCCGCCCCGTTCTATTACCTATAATCGTCATAAGGGAGTTAAATCCGCCCGGTTGCCAGACATACTAAGACAACCGATCGTCTGTCAATTCCTTGAAAGTAATCCTGTCACTGTCAAGAGCCGCCCAGAAAGCCCTCACTTCGATCAGGGGAAACTCCTCCAATACGATCTTCTCCGCGGTAAGCATGTCCAGCTTGCCTTTCAGAAGGCGATCGATTGTCGGGTGATAACCCTTCATCTTTTCATACCAGAGACAATCTTCGTGATTGATGACTACTATTTCAGTGGGCCTGAAGACCTTCATGAAGAACCTTATCTGCTCCCAGAGTACCTTGAAATTCTTGGGGCGCAGACCCCGCATGCCAAGGGCGTGTACTCCTCCTCCTATAATAATCGGAGCATAGTTGCGAATGCCGAGTTCCTCGGTTATGAAACTCCGAAATGCCTGTTGGAAACGAGGGTCGCTGCAGTGGATGACAAGGGCCTGTGGAGGGGTCCTGTTGACATAATATGTTCGGTCGTCACCTCCCGGAGCGGCTTCGCTGGGTGTCTTACCTCGATCCGGTGCCTCTGGTTGCTGCATCATATTCTCGCCATTATTCTCGTCCGGGCCATTGCCTGGTGGAGAATTCGCGTTGTCTTTCTTATAATAATCGTCGCTCATAACAAGCTCTTACTGTTTTTTGCGCGGCGTCTCCGCAGCAATTTCACCCGGTGCCTGTTCGGTTTTGATACCTACTTTATTGAGAAGCTCTGATAGATCGAGGCCAGCAGCCTTGGCCTGTTCAATAAGACTGAACAGAAGTAGGGGACCAGTTTTGGCAAAACGGTTAAGGGCGGCATTGCTATCGTTTCCTCCGCCGCCGCTGTCTACCATAACGAGCTTGTCAATGTTACCCATGGGGGCCGCGATAGCGCCGAAAACGGTTCCTAGAGATTCGATAGCCGGCGGAAGCGCCTTGACAACCTCCAGAACGAGTGCAGCCTGGTTGAATTTACCGTAGGCATCAGCCAGCTCCGAAATAGCGGCAGCCCGGGCGAGTCCCTGTTCTCTTATCACTCTTGCCTGGGCCAGGCCGGTAGCTTCGATAGCGGTAGCCTCACCGGTACCTTCTGCCTGCCGCTTGTGTTTTTCCGCGTCGGCCCGGGCGCTGATGGCGTATTTATCACCGTCGGCCTTGGAAGTCTCCGCAACTTTGTAGCCTTCCGCCTCCCTTACGACAGCGTCGGCCTGCGCCTTTGCGGGGACAACTATCTGGGCTTCCTGCGCTTTCTGTTCGCGCAGGATATTTTGGGCCTCGACCTGAATTTCAGCCCGCGACCTTTCTTCTTCGATCTTAACCTCAGCTACTATAACCCGCTGCCTCTGCTCAGCCGTCGAGAGCGGGCCGGCCTGATCGGCGATGGCCTTTTCGCGTGCGATTTCCGCGGCGTACTGTTGCTTGGCCACTTCAGCATTCTTGACAGCCTCGGCTTTGAGCTTCTCGTTGTTTTGCGCGACTACTTCAGCGGCACGCTCGGCATCTGTAGCCTTTTTCTTGGCTTCGGCCACCGCCTCCGCCTCACCAATCGCGGCATCACGCTTCACCTCAGCGGTACGCTTCTTTCCCAGAGCCTCGATATATCCCTGCTCATCGGTAATCGACTGCGGGTTGAATACGTCAATCTGCATACCCAGCCGCGCGAGGTCTTCCCCGGCTTCACCCAGAACCTTCTGCCGGAAAGCGTCGCGGTCCTTAATCAATTCGTCGACCGTAAGAGTGCCCACGACACCACGAAGGTTCGCTTCCAGGGTCTCTCGAGCGGTAATAATAATGTGGGTCCGCTCCATCTTGAGAAATCTTGAGCCTGCCGCGAGCAGTGATTCCGCATCATCTCTGAAGCGAATATTGGCCACCGCATCTACCGTTACCAGAACACCATCGATGTTGGGCATATTCTGCACCCTGATGTCGGTAAGGGTTATTTCCGAAAGATCCAGGAATTCGACCGCTTCGATAATCGGTTTGCGTATACGTCCGCCGCCAGTCACAACCACCGTTCCCGGGGGCAGAACGGTGGCGGTAGGCACACCTGGAGCGGACACTTCCAGCGGCTTCATACCACGCCTCCCGCTCCTGGCGCCGTAGAAAAAGGCCGCCTGGTTCGGGGGAACCCTCACATAGTAAGCCGACAGGGCCTTGACCAGAATAAAAAAGGCGATTACAACAGCCAGGCCGATCACCGGCCAGGTCAGATACGGGACAAAACTATCCATATCACACTTCTCCCTATTAAAAACCTAAACGAATTTTACTTACCCAAGCGGTTCTACGGTAACGGTATTGCCGGTCTTGCCGATTACGCGCACTGGAACTCCCCGACCGATAGGGCTACCATCTTTTGAGCGGGCGAGATATGTCATCTCCCTACCGCGTATGACGCACGCAATCTGGCCGCTGCCTCCCGGTGGAATAGCATCGATCAGATTGCCTCTGCAGCCTATTATATCATTGTCCACCACCGTCGAGCTTTCCTGACTGGCGTAGAACATTCTTATAATAAGATACCCGAATGCCCCGACGACAATAGCTCCGCCGACCCCGGCCATGGATGAAACAAACATAGTGGCATCAGTCGAAGCTCTGACGCCGAAGCTGGCGGCTCCGAACCCGACCATGAGCAACGATATCATCCTTACGCTGAAGATGCTGGGACCGGAACTATCACCACCGGTGTCAGTATCGCCATCGGCCTCGGCGTCATGGCCGAAAATTACGCTTAAAAGCAGGATTAAAAACCCCACTCCGAACAAAGTGGCAAAGATAGCCAAAAGCATCACCTCCTAACGCAGTTCATTTATCTGTCCCGCAAAAATTGAAATGGCACTTCGCGCAATCACCGACTGTTTCTATAGCGGTTTTCGAACCTGCGGCCGGTTACGCCAGGAAGCGTGCAAAATCTCTGTAGTCTGCAAAGGCTGAATGTGTTTTCGTTCCGGCAGCCCTCATGTCCTGCCTGATGCTCCCGCTACTGATGTGATAATATAGCTTGCTCAGTTCTTTTTGCCAAGAGCTTTTGCCACTCCATCGTATATACCCGCGGTGCGTGATTATATTCGATTTAAAACGGTAAGTAATCACGCAAATAATGTTGCTTGTCTATTTCGCGGCCCTGACCTTATAATATGCCTACCACAAAATTGAAATGGAGAGCACGATGAAGACATCGGTTATAAATGAGTTTATCGGCGGTATTGAACTGTTCAAGGACCTCAGCCCGGACCAACGAGAACTTGTCGCACAAAACGCCGAGGTCCTGGAATTGGAGCCGAATCAGTTTCTCTTCCAGGAAAACAGTCCACGTAAGAGACTGTACATGATTTATAGCGGCGAGGTTGAACTGTTCAAAAAGACAGCCTTCGGAGAGGAGAAACGGCTGTCCTTTTTTGGGAAGTATGACTTCCTGGGTGAAGGCGCGCTGATGGATGACTATCCGCATTCAACTTCGGCCCGAACACTTCTGAAAACCACGCTGGTGACAGTGAGCCGGGATAGTTTCAGCAGGCTCTGCCACGACCGGCCGGAGATATGCGTGAGGCTTCTATCGCAGGTGGCCCGTGTCATTTCCCGAAGAATGCGTCAGGCCGGCACACGCGTCGTCAACATAGCTGCTCAATATGTGTCGGGCCGCACCCGCAAAGAGCATGATTTACTGGGAGACCGTAACGTTCCCTATGAGTATTACTACGGCGTCCAAACCCTGAGAGGACTCGAAAATTTCAATATCAGTGGAATCTCACTCGCCCAGTTCCCCCTGCTGATCAGCGCTCTGGCCATAGTCAAAATGGCGGCGGCTAAGACGAATGTGGAGCTGGGGCTGTTATCGAAGCCGGTAGGCGAAGCTATCGTGCAGGCCTGCGGCGAGATCATCAACGGAAAGCTCCACACCCAGTTCGTGGTCGACATGATCCAGGGGGGCGCTGGAACCTCAACCAACATGAACGCCAACGAGGTTATCGCCAATCGGGCTTTGGAGATTCTCGGCTATGAAAGAGGCGAATACAAATATTGTCACCCGAACAATCACGTGAACCTTTCGCAATCGACGAATGACGCCTATCCCACCGCGCTCAAAATTGCTTTGATAATGAAAAACAAGCGTCTCACTGACAGCCTGCGGCTTCTGGTGAATTCATTCAGAGCCAAGGCAGTCGAATTCGCTCATGTCATCAAAATGGGTCGCACCCAGCTTCAGGACGCGGTCCCGATGACCCTCGGCCAGGGGTTCGAGGCTTACGCCGTAACACTGGAAGAGGAAATCGACCGTTTGCGTCAGAACGCCAACCTTTTCCTCGAAGTAAACATGGGTGGAACCGCCATCGGTACCGGCATCAACGCCGACCCGGAATATTCTGCGAAGGTGATCGAACATCTGCGCGAGATTACATCACTTGATATCAAGCTGGCTCCGAATCTGGTCGAAGCCACCCAGGATACGGGTGCTTTCGTCATGTACTCTTCGGCGATAAAGCGCCTTGCCGTAAAGCTGTCCAAGATTTGCAATGATCTGAGGCTTCTTTCCTCCGGCCCGCGCGCCGGCCTTAATGAAATCAATCTGCCGCCGATGCAGCCCGGGTCTTCGATTATGCCCGGCAAAGTCAATCCGGTCATCCCCGAGGTAGTCAACCAGATCGCATTCAAAGTAATTGGCAACGACTTGACAGTCACGCTTGCCGTTGAGGCTGGACAACTCGAACTAAATGTCATGGAACCAGTGATCGCCCAGAGTATCTTCGAGTCAATCGAAATGCTCAGAAACGGTATGGCCACGTTAAGACACCGCTGTATCGACGGTATCACGGCTAATGAGCAGGTGTGCCGAAAGATGGTCGAGAGCAGTATCGGTGTGGTGACCGCACTCAGTCCGGTGCTGGGGTATGAGATGTGCACGATGCTGGCGAAAGAGGCGCTCGCCTCCAATCGCGGCGTTTATGAACTGGTTCTGGAAAAGAACCTTCTGTCCAAAGAAGAGCTCGACAGACTACTGGCGCCAGAGACGATGATCAAACCACGCAATAGAAACGGCGCTTAGTGCGCCGTTTCTGACGGTCTATTCACCATTGAGCAATCTTAACTGCTCAACGGCATTATTATTGTCCGGATTCAATTCGAGTGATTTCTCGTAGTTGATAATAGCCGAGGCAGTATCGCCGCTGAACATCAGCGCTTCAGCATAACTGTCGAATACGTTGAACGATTCCGGAAAAAGCTCGGTGTTCAGCAGCATTATTCTTCTGGCTGCATCGATTCTGTTCCAGCCCAGCAGACGGTACCCGAGACGATTGATGCGGTTTTCCAGACCTCTGTTGAGAACACTCTCTGTCGATCTCAACTCTTCAGCTATAGCTGAAAGCGTATCCTGCTGATTGGCCAGTGCCGCCAGCTTCAATCGCTGTATGATTGAGCGCGACTCGGGATACATGGCAAAGCTCTCCCGCATCAGCGATACCCCTTCCTCAATTTTTTCGGCAATAATCAGACGATCGGCCACTCCGGCCAGAAGGCGGCCATCGAAAACACAATAATCGGCAAATCGCAATTTGAAAGCTTCATACTGGACAAGTCCCTGCTCGAGTCCTTTCTCAGTTATCGTGCTGTATAGCATGTCGGCCGTATTGAGGTCATGGGTCTTGAGATAATCAATCAGTCCGGCATCAACCCAGTAAATATCCTCCGATCCACCGATATTGCTCGTGTAAAAAAACCAGCGGCCATCACGTGACAGGCTCGGACAATAGTCGTGTCCATTGGTGTTTATGCCGCCACCCATATTCTTCGCCGGGGTCCAGGCGCCATCCTTCGTTTTGAAACTGATAAACAAATCGCCACCGCCGAACCCGTCTCCCCACCCGAACGACGTAAAAATGATATAACTGCCGTCGGGGGGGACAAACGCATTATACTCGGCCGAGGCGGTGTTTATCGAATCGCTCATCCGTTGACGACCCGCCATACGACCGTCAATCAATCTGGAGAAATAGAGATTATTGTCGGCGCCGGTGAAATACATGATATCGTTATCCGTTATTGTTGGATAGAAGTCGCCTTCCTCATTAAACCGCTGAGGTGTCCCCCAACCGGTCGTATCCTTGTCGACGAACCAGATTTGATAGTCCTCCGGCTCACCCTCGCCGGAGAGCGGACGACTGGTGATATAATACAAGCGGCCTCCATCGCGATTGACAAACGCCTCGAACTCCGGATAGTCAGCGGAGAACGATGCCCTCACCGGCTCGGACCATCCAGTATCGGTGAGATGTGTAACCATGATTCTGGCGTCCCGGGTGAAATACAGGACTTTGGAGTCCGGCGAAAAAGTGATATCACGTTCATTGTGATCCGGAGTAGAAATCAGGCCCGGAGCAAAAAGAACGGGCTTAAATCCGGGCTGGTTGGCCCAGATGTCGTTTGACGCAGTAGCGGTGTCGGCGCTATCACTTTGCGCACAGGCTGCCGTAGCAAGTACGGCTATGCCGGCCACTATGATCCAGACAATCGACTTCATATAAATTTCCTTGTTTGATCTCTTTGGTGTAACCTTTCGAATCGGAAAAGCATGTTTCATAAAAGACGGCAGAAAGCACCGTTCGTTTTGATTTATCATTTATTCTGCAGCAATTGTGGTCTTTTGGCAAGCTGTTAGATGCAAATCTTCTGCGAACCGAGAATAAAAAATGTCAAATGGGGGATTCGGAAAAATCCGGTTATGACAACGACACTATCTCTGGCGTATGACGGTTTGATATCCGGCGCTTTCCAGATTTCTGCGTCATCTCGTCAGTAGAAAAAAACCATCCGCCGATTTTTTTTGAAACCTTACTACGAAACCCTTCGTAATAATAATTGTCTATTTTTTGGAAAATCTGTGCCTCGGTCTGGCCAGAGAGGCTTAATATTGGAGATAACTTATGGTACTTAAACAAGTTAAGCCGACTGATGCGGAATTGGATGTTCTCAGGGTCCTATGGGAGCACGGTCCGGGTACTGTCAAAGAAATTCATCAAAAACTGCCGGATCACCCGCGTCGGGGCTACACAACTGTCCTGAAGCTCCTTCAGATCATGGCTGACAAGGGCTTGGTGAAGCGCGACGAAAGTCAGCGGGCTCATGTTTACCGTGTCGACGTCAGCCTGGAGCAGACTCAAACCAAGATGATAACCCACCTTATGGACAAAGCCTTCAACAACTCTATGAGCAGCCTTGTCATGAGGGCGCTTTCAGCACGACCGGCGTCCAGAGAAGAGCTTTTGGAGATAAGAAAGTTGCTGGATCAAATGGAAGAGGAGTCCCAATGAGTGAAAGCTTACTTTTAACCGTACACAGCACAGCCGAAACCGTGGTGTGGGTGCTGATTCATTCGCTGTGGTTGGGGGTGCTTGTGGCCGCAATTACGGCTGCGTTGCTTGCGGGCGCCCGTCGAGTTCGCCCCCAGATCAGATATCTGTCAACTTGCATAGCCCTGGGACTAATCCTTCCCCTGAGCATTCTGACTGTCACATATCACTCGCCAAATCAAGGGCACGCAACTGCCACTCAAAACACTACGCAGGTGATTGGTGCTGAAACGCCATCTTTGACTGAAACAGCAGATTCTGAGGGGAGTGATGTGGTATTCT
Organism: Candidatus Zixiibacteriota bacterium; assembly: GCA_040756055.1. NCBI lineage: Bacteria > Pseudomonadati > Candidatus Zixiibacteriota > Candidatus Zixiibacteriota bacterium. The sequence goes on along the minus strand of JBFLZR010000001.1, from coordinate 557,757 downwards.
ACACCACGACCGGACTGGACTTGCTCAAGCAAAGTACGCCCGGCTCCTGGATTTTCCTGGCGTGGCTTATGGGTGTTGCGTGGCTCTCGCTTTATCATGTCTTCGGGTGGCGTCACGCCAACAGGTTGGTACGCCTTGGCTCGCAACCCGTCCCCGGAAAATGGCTCGCAACCCTTACACACCTGTCTAACAGGTTGGGTGTTCGGCAGCGCGTGACTCTGATGCAGTCACCATTTCTAAAAACCCCCTGTGTGGTCGGCTGGATAAAACCGGCGGTATTGTTGCCGGTTACGGTCTTCACGAACTTGAGCGCGACCGATCTTCAGATGATTCTCGCGCACGAACTGGCACACATACGTCGCCACGACGTTCTCATAAATTATCTTCAGACGGCAATCGAGACACTGCTGTTCTTCAACCCCGCTGTATGGTTTATCTCCAAACAGATCCGAATGGAGCGGGAGCACATTTGTGATGACCTGGCGGTGGATACCTGTGGTGATCGGGTCGCGTATGCGAGAGCGCTGGCAAATCTCGAAGCCTTGCGATCGCCTCGTCCGCACCTTGCTCCGGCCGCCGATGGCACCTCGCTGCTGCATCGTGTAAGACGACTGGCGGGTGTGCCTGATGTTCGCAGCCGATGGCAGAGTTTCAGCCTGATCAGCACGGCTGCGGTAGTAACAGTCTTGGCGCTGACCATAAGTATGACCACCGCGCTTGTGCCGGCCAAGGTCAATGCCCAGGCTGACAATGTCTATCAGCGGCAGTCAGGAGATATCGATGGCGACTGGGAACTGGAGCAATCGGACGACTCCGACCGACCCACCCTTACTCTGAGATTCACAAGGAGAGGCCAGACCTCCTTCCCTGTTGATCTAAACAAGCTCCAGGGATTGACCGATGGAGACAACGTTCAGTTCAGGCTGGTGCGCGATGCCGGCACGTTTTATTTCGAGGGCGATGTTTCCCGCGACAAGGACGGACTCTGGGGTGATGGCGAATGTCATTTCCGTCCCGATCCCGACTATGTCGACCAGATGGAGAAACTCGGATATCGAATCAGGTCCGACAATAAGCTGGTCTCGATGGCCCTGATTGATGTTGATCTGGCTTTTGCCCGCGGGCTGGCCGAGCTGGGCTATGACTATTTGTCGCTGGACCAGCTGATTGCCATGTACATCCACGGGGCCTCTCCGGAATTCATCAAGGATCTCGACCGTCTCGGCTACAAAGACCTGGATTCGGACCGTCTGGTAGAAATGCGTATTCACGGCGTGACGCCGGAATATATCGAACAGCTCGGTAAATTCGGACACAGAAACATCGCTCCATCCAAGCTCGTGGAAATGCGAATACACCGGGTTGATCCCGACTATATTCGCCGTTTCAGCGAGATCGGCTATGACAACATCAATCCCTCAAAGCTGGTCGAGATGAGCATTCACGGCGTATCTCCGGAGTATGTCGCGGAACTCGGAGGACTCGGTTACAAGAATCTGGATCCCTCGACACTGGTTCAGATGCGGATTCACCGTGTAGACCTCGAGGTGATCAGGGCGTTGTCCGAACTCGGCTATTCACATCTCAGTCCGTCGAAACTGGTGGAAATGCAGATTCATCGGGTGGATCCCTACTTCATAAAGGGTCTGGCGGAGTTGGGATATGATGACGTCGACCCGTCCGATTTGGTGGCAATGCGGATTCACGATGTCACGCCGGACTTTATTCGGAAGATGCAGGAGCGCGGCTATAAGAACCTGTCACCGGACAGACTGATAGAGTACAAGATCCACGGCTACGGTGATCGCTACCGCCGGGGGGAGGATAGGGACTGAGCCCGATCTGATACTTTGAATAGATGCTTTTCTGCTCTGCGAGGTTCACGGATTATCCGTGGGCCTCGTTTTTTTGTCTGGCAGAGCCGATTGCCCCCTGGCAATCAGCTTGAGTCCCTCTGCGGAGAACCGAAGCTGTGATGTAGCGGTGGTGTATCTGTATTCCCCCTCTGTCAGCCCTGACATCATCTGTAAGCTGGTTACAGGTACCGGGCGGTTGCTGGAATCAAACACGTGACTCACACCGTAGCCAAACAGGAAAACGACCAAGGCAGCCGCTACCCTCAGCAGATATGGTACGAGGCGGGACCGTCCGCCTTTCGAGCGCAACACAAACCTGGCAGCAACATGCCGGAATACGCTATTTTCAAGACGAAGTTTCTCGATTTCGGTGAGGTCACTCTCTTTAGATCGGGTAAAGGCTGTCATCATGTTCTCGTATTCACGAACGGTGTCTCGACAACTCTCACATCCTTCCATATGCAGCCTGAGTTCTTCCGCCTTTCCACAGTTGAGTTCCCCCATCGCATACAGGGCAAGTTCCTCTTCATATTTTCCGCAATTCATATTAACTCCTTTTGTGAATCTTCGCGCATCAAGCGATGCAGATTCTTCAGTCCTCTGGCCAGATGCACTTTGACAGCGCCCACCGAGACTGACATGATTAGCGCCACTTCAGCAATACTCAAATCTCCAAAAAATCGCAGCGTCAGCGCCTCTCTCTGTTTTGCGGCCAGACTTTCAAGGGCAGCGGTTAGCCTGACGCAGGTATCGTCAAGTTCCGGCGTGACCTGGTGCTGTTCATCAAGCGTTTCTGCCTGCTGCCGAATCAATTCGTGTTTGGCTGTCCGCCGGCCGCGATCCCTCTTGAAATTGAGGGCAACATTGAAGGCTGATTTGAGCACATAGGCTCTGCGCCGTGACCAGTCTTTGATTTTAATATCACCGGACAAAATCTTCACGAAAACATCTTGTGTCAGGTCCAAAGCCTGATCCCTGTCGCCGACAATTCGGCGAATCAACCGGAAAACGTCATCGTTGAGTTCAGATACAATGCTGGAATAATCGTGTACAGCTTTGATTTCCATCGTCTTGATTCCGACTCTTCAAAACCATTCAGTGTTCTACAACCGAAAGAGCGTAAAGAGACACATCTGCGTCAAATATATCTTCCCCTTTGAAGTTCCAGTCAACACCACCTTGCTTTTCAGGGTCAACCCATCCATTGGTCGCAATGACGGTCCCCGGCAGATCAAGTGTAACCGATATAGTCTGCCCGGCCAGCGACTCAGTAATATTATAGTCGAGGATGACAGCAGCAAATTTGCTTTTGAATTGCCGCAACACGGTCGTTTTGTCCCCCCCGACCATGTCGGAGAAGATCCTGTAAAAACTATCATGTACTTCTGTTTCCAGATTGTCAAGCGCGGGAGCTATGGAATTCTCCGGCTTACCCAGGATGCCAAGGACCCTGACCGGTGTGACAATACTCTCAACATATCGTAGCGCTGCCTGCTCAACTTCTGCTTTTGTTGCCAACGTGACTTGATTGTCCTGCACGAGACGGCCCATAGTCTCCCACAGCAGGCGCCAGTGAAGATAACCTAGAGCGTCGGTATACTGGTTGAGGTAATCCTGACGGTCTTGCTCCGAGACACTGAAAATACCCACTTCGAGAACACGGTTTTCAAGTTCTTGATCCCACAAGATCCCGCCCGTTATGTTGGTAGCTGCGTATTTTCGAGCAATATAGGTGCGTCGGAATTCATAGTAGGTACGGCCGTCTTTAGACCACATCTTCACCTCAGTGGGAAAGCGAAAATTTCCCCCGAGAGAATCATCGGTGCTGCTACCATACGAATCCGGAATTAGCTCACCATAAGGTACTGTTTTTTCCGCCACCAATTCCATGCGAATGTCATCGACATCGGCTGAGTCCAGATTTCTTGTTAAGATGGTCCACTCGGGCTCCAACGGAAGCGCCACCGGAGGGTCGAAGGCCTTTTTCCTACCGTTGAATTCCGCCCTTATGGTGGTGTTACCGTTAGGGTCCACTGTGATAGACTCTGTACGCTCAAGACAGGCTACGAAAATTAGACAGAGGCCAACTAAACCAAACAAGAAGCTTCGGGATATTACTGCGCTGTACATCTTGCTCTCCTTTTCTGATTCTAAATTACAATGACACCTGAGCAGATGTAAAGGATGACACAGCGTCAAACCACTTGCAAAGGAAAGGCCGGTGAGAATCTCACCGGCCTTCTGCCTCCACCAATATCAACACAAACCATTAAATCTGGAACAGATACTGCAGCTTCATGAAGAACTGCCGCGAAGTAAGTGACCACTGTGAGGTTTCATCCTGCGCCGGGTTGAACTGCGCGTAATCATAGGTCGAACCGACATAGAATACCGAGAATGAACTCAGCCGGTATGTGAAAAGCGGGTCAATATCCCAGCGCTGGCGGAAGTCATTATACTGCACCACCAGACGAACCGAAAGCTCCTTGTTTGCCTGCAGCTGAAATCTGGTTCTGGTGATATAACCGTCGTAAAGTTCCTCACCTGTTTCCTCATGAGTGCTTCTGGCATAGTTGAGCGTCGGCTCGATCGTCAGCCTGTCAAGAGGCTTGAGGCTGAGCGCCGCGAAGACGCCGGTTTCGTCACCCTTGGCCAGAGCGAACAGGGCCACTGTCTTGGACCGCGATATATTGAAGTTCAGACCGACAGCATCGGTCGGCTGAGCGTTGACATAAAACTCCGCGTGCCACAAATTATCGAACTCGACTCCATCCCACATTTGCGAACCGAAATTATAGGCAGCGCCGAAATTCAATTGCGCGTATCTGAGGCTGTTGTCAAGGCTGAAGTTGGTGAGGATATCCTTCCTCTGACCATCGTAGTTCCACTTCCTCATGATATAAACCTGAGGTGTGATCCTCTGAAACAGGCCCGTAGCCGGTCTAATGTGGTAACCGGTGAAATACTGTATCCTTCTGCCGTTGGCAAGTGGATCATAACCAACTTCGGTTCGATAGGTCGGACTCACCTGGTCGTAGGTCACTTGAACATTCAGGTGACGGGAGTTATGCCGCAACCTGGAGATCACGGCATTACCATAAAACGATTCACCGTCAAACACGATGCTGTGATTGCCATTGTCAATGGTGATGCCTTCAAGCCCCGATGTCTCGCCAGCTTCATCGTGCTCCGCTGTGTGCGTGAGAATATACTGACCATCGAACCTGAGAGCTCTTGAGAGCCTTATATCGTGGTCAAACGCCAATACGGAGTTGGAGCCGGCATTGTCGAAACGACGGTCGGCAAGGAGGAAACCAACCCGGCTGTCACCGCCTACGGTGCCGGACCCGCGCAAAACGTTAACATAGCTTTCGCCGGTATTCAGTAGAATGCTTCCTTCCTCCATCGGAATCATATAAGGCGTATTTTCATCGAGAGCAGTCAGGAAACCGATATTGTATTTGTCCGTACGCCCGATCAATTTCGCCGCGAATTTTGGATCATTTACCGTCCTGGTATAAAACGAGTTGAACAGGGTGCGGAAAATATCGGACCCTTCCTGGAAGAACGGCCGTCTTTCGGGGTAGAACAGGGCGATAGTCGTGTTGACATCGATCTGCGCCGCGTCGGCCTCAATCTGGCTGAAATCCGGGTTCAGTGTTCCTTCAAGGGAGACGTCGGAGGACACCGAATACTTGGCATTCAGGGCGATATCACCGTCAATCTTCTCATTCTCGAAATCGGAATTGGGATCGTTGCGGTCAACCAGAGCGCCAGTCTGGTTGGCGACTACCGACGGAAGGATTTCAAAGCCTTTGCCCGGCTGAACGTCACTGATGCCGTTCACGGTGCCCCACTGACAAACCCAACACTGATCGTTACGGTCATAGGCCGCCCACGAGTACTGTTTGAAGCTTTCGCGGGGACGTTCACGCCAGAAGTCCACCTTCCAGCTCTGCACATCCTTGTTGGGAAAGCGAAGACTCGAAAATGGAATGGCAATTTCGACCTGATAGCCGGAGTCGGTAACATGAGCCGCCGATTCCCAAATCAAATCGAAACCGGAATCTTCGCCCGCGACACTCGTCCACAGCCGGTCTTTCTGGACTCCATAAGGATTCACAAGAAATTCGTACGCCCAGGCAGCGTCGCCATAAGTATCGATAAGAAGCGCCACAGCATCATCGTTATCGAACTGGTCACGCTGGCACATGGTGGCGCGAATCGACGCCGGATCATCCAGACAGATGAAAGCCACGTACAGATTATTCTCGTCATAAGTTATATAGGCCTTGGTCTCAACATCGGGCTGCCCCAGATCGTTGGGCGAACGCTCGGTGAAGTTGTCGGCCTGTCCGGCCATGAGCCAACCGGAATCGTTGAGCTGGCCATCGATGCTGATGGCAACGGTCGTCTTTACCGCATCGAGTGACGGACTGAAGACGGGCTCGAAAGTTTTCGTTGCCACGGCGGAGGTGTTGATCAGCAGCACACCCGCCGCTATTATGAGAAGACCACTAAGGATCTTCGAACTGATTGATGTGCTTTTCATTTGGACCCCTTAACTTTATGGCCTTCTATCACCCAACTAACCTTTATTGGTTCTTCCGGCCTTTTCTCCTGACAGTTCAACCGCAATTTGTCGCCAGGACTATGTCCTGGTTCTCTCCGCTCGAAGCAAATTTCTTTGCCAGGTGTTGACCCCGGGGTCGTGTCAGTTCAGATATACGGGTAAAGTTCCGGCAAGTTACAAAAAATCGATTTATACAGTCGGGATTTACCACAATTTGTGCCGTCAAAGCACAAAAGAACAGGCAGCCGCCGTGGACTGATTAAGGCATTGTAATATCACAACTTAGTCCAGATGACGATCAAAGCAAAGCCAGCCGGAATTTTGCCTGAAAAAAAAGATATTGGAGAGATTTCTGAGGAGAAGCCTATTTTAGCAACATCTTTTCACCCGAACCGCTCACCCGGAAGAATTTCCCATCCTCCCAAAGCAGGGCTTCAAGCGAATAAATATCCTCAAAAGGTACATCTATAGCAAACACGCGGTTTTCAAATAGCCCCATGACGCTGTCAACCTGAGTGTGCCCGACAACAACGGCTGAAACACCAAAATAGGAGAGGATGCTGTCAATTCCGTCAGGAGTAGCCATCGCGTAATCATCATCCATTGCGTAATGAAAACCACGGTACCAAAAGGGGCCTTCGCCGCCGAAAAGGAACCGAGCCGGTTGGTCGAAAGCCAACTGTGAGGAGCGTAGATCGAAACCGCGACAGGTCTCATCATTAATAGCCGCAATATCCAGACTGCGATTCAATAGCGAGGGTGATATGCCTCCGTGCACGAAAAGTATGTCGTTTATTTTGAGCAGAGTGGGCTGCCGCCGGAGCCATCGCCCGAGTTCCATGTCGGGTCCGAAGAGGTCTTCGTGTTTGATTCTCGTCTTGCGACAGATTCCCTCGATGTACTTATCATTTACATATCTGTTGTCGCCGCGCATCACCATCAACTCATGATTGCCCAGAACAAAGTGCACTTCGCCCTCCGCCGCTCTCGCCTGCTGCTGAAGGCCATAAACCAGCCACAGACATTCCGTGACCATATCGCCGCGATCGAATATGTCGCCATCGATAACCAGGTGACCATCTCCCCAACTCCAGCGAAGGTTCTCATCGATGGCACCGCTCTTTTGAAGGATATCAACGAGATACTCATATTCGCCATGAATGTCGCTCAGAGCCATAATTCTTGAAGCTCCCTCAACAATTTGCGTCTCCGCCGGTCTGTCTCCGGTGGTAATCAGGTACTCCGTAAGGGAATCATCGCAAAAACCGCCGAAGCTCAGCGCCGTTCCGATAGTTACTGTCTGGCTGTCGACCGTTTCGTTACAATAATAGAGTATGGTGACAGTGGAATCGTCGTGCCAGTACACGTGGGGACCATCGTTGAAATTAGGAATTGTAGAGTCGCTGTTGTCGTCTGCGAAAACGCCCGATGTAAGTGCTAAGACGACTGATGCGAGAAAACAAGTAAAGGCTTTCATGACACTACCTCCGCGATGAAGAAACCCTGGCACAACTTAATGACAGCGCCAGGGTTCATCAACAAGAAATTGATTGGCAATGGCACGGAGAACCGGAAACTTCCCGGGCTAATCTCTTAGGTCACAACTCCAGCTCCATCTCATACTGCGAGGTGAAGCTCTCAAATCCCATCCTCTCAAGAAAGGCCAGCATGCCGCTATCGGAACGATCAACATTGACAAGATTTATCTGGGCGATATCGCGGTCAAAGTTGTCGACAAAATCTTTGAGCAGGTAGGTGGCTGTCCCCTGTCTACGGTATTCGGGTTTGACCACCAGCGTCACAATCCAATTCAGTAGAGGATAATAGCCAATCGCCCCGACTAACTCACCGTCCAGAAACGCCCCGTTTATGACAACATCGTCGGGAATTCTCTCTATCGAACTGAACATGTTCTCCCACGATGGCTGCCAGTCGGCGAATGGCGCCAGTTGCGCCACCCGGTCTTTGCGCAACGGCTTTATCTCAACAGACAGTTTCGGATTGGCCTCTACCGAAAATGTCTCCTTCTTCAGACCCAGACAATCGAACTCACGTGTGATTTTAAAGCCGCTTTTCTGATACGCTTTGATGGCCGGTTCGTTGACCTGAAGAACCTCAAGAAGGAATTTTGTCACTCCCCGTTGCTTTAGTTTCGGCACAGCCAGTTGGAACATCTCGGCGGCGAGACCACGACCGCGATAATCCGGCACAATGCCGGTGCCGGCATCGAAAGCCGCGAGCTTTCCCATCCACTCACTGATCCCAATCAGCGTGATCCCAACCATTCTCTCGCCATCGAACGCCCCCACGCTGTAATCCCATTCCACACCGTTCTTTGCCGCGCGATTAAATAGCCACGTTTCGGCCTTGCGTGTGGATTTCTGATAATAGTCGGCAAAGGCCTCATCGAAGGTTCCGGCAATCTGCGGAAACTTCTCTTCGGACAAAAATTCACAATGACAGGTCATTGATATCTCCCTGCGGGTTGGATTATCTCAGTCTATGGTTTATTAGACGAAAAACCGACGGAATTGTTCTGTTTACTGAATCAGCTGGCTCGGTTACTCTGGCCTGTGGAAAATAGAGATACCGATGTTAACGAAAAAAGAAAACGACGGCCGGTTCTTTCGAACCGACCGTCGAATTGCGGTTGGTCAAATGGTCAAAGGGGTTGCGGACTCTTGTGTATCGTTGTTTAGTTGTTGACAATTATCTCCGCACCGAGGGCCTGGGAACCGGTTCCGGACAAGAAGCCTTTGGCAAAGACGGTGTATATCTTACCTGCCTGGAGGGTTATACCCGGCAGGGGTAGAGCGACAGTCGCGGTACCGGCCACACGCACCTCAAGGTTGTAGGTACCGGCATCAAGCGGTGTGAAGCCAAGAAACTCCTTAAACGCGACATTGCCGAAAACCACCGCTCCGCCACCGGCTAAAGCAACATCAACCGACGGAGCATCGGGCGAAAGATGTACGAAACGCACATGTGCTTTGCCTGCGGCAGGCGCCGAGAGATCATCCACCAGAACCAGCGGCTCAATGTTTGCCACCGAGTTGACTGCGAAAACCGAGTAGTTGACATTAGGGCTGAGGTTCAAGTCGGCGTTGATCACAGTCGTAGTGGAATTAGCAACGTTGACTTTCACGTTTCGTGTACCTGAATTCAAGGCCACGTAACCGGTATTCTGTAGAAACTCCAAATCCTCAACCGCCGGGGCTCCATTGTCGACCACGATATCAACCCCGGGAGCATCGGGCGACGCGTGGACTATAATGACATTGGCAGTCGGCGCGGGGGTGCTGAGCACCGGATTGCTGTCGTCGTCGTCACTGCACGAGACGGTTAATATAGGGACAGCTAGCAGCATCCCAACCAGGGGCAAATGGCGTAAGTGTTTTCTCATTGTTATCTCCTATTCTTCTTGTTTGTTTACTACCTTGGTTTTGTCATTCGAACCGATTAAGCTCTGGAAGCGGACGGCATCCAGCGGCGCTGGATAGCCTTCCACTGCATCGCCTGGTAAAGAGCTGAAATACCGACCAACGAGTAGACAATATTCGCAAGGAGTGAACCGCTGCCAAAAATGGTCGCCACCAGATCAAATTTCAAGATCCCAACCAGTCCCCAATTCAAACCGCCGACTACCAGCAGCACTGCTACGATTACATCCATACTCTTCATTTCATTTCTCCTTTGTTCTTAGGTTTCTCGTTTTGTTTAGACTATACAACCAGAAACCGTACCAAATTTGTTCCATTTTTGTATAAATTTTGTATGTTTTTGGGGGCGCGACGGCTCGCGTAGGCGCAAACGACTATACAACAACAGGTTCTATCTGTCCAAAGATACCGGCCGACTATTAAAAAGTTGATATTATGGAAACAAATTAGACATTTCAGATGTTGATAAGTTAAACAAAATATTAACATAGGGCAGAGAGTTCGATGGAACATAAACACACAATAAGAGTGGTTGCGAAAAAAACGGGCCTCTCCCCACAATTAATAAGGATGTGGGAGCGAAGGTATGGGGCGGTGACGCCGGATCGAACCGAATCGGGCAGAAGGTTGTACACCGACAGCGATATTCTTCGTTTATCTTTGTTGAGACAAGCGACCGCCGCGGGTGAAACTATCAGCCAGGTAGCGCGATTGACCGACGAGGAACTTTCGGAATTGCTCGATAGTAACGGACCGCTGACGCAGACGCCTGCCATTGGAATGCCAAACGAGAAATCGGCCGATGACTATATCAACGCCGGTCAGCGTGCCATTTTTGATTTTGACTCGGCTTCTCTGGAGACAACCTTGCTTGCCGCTTCTACTGACCTCGGACAAGCGGCTTTCCTGGAAAAGGTACTTGCCCCTTTATTGGAAAGGACGGGCGAGTCGTGGTTTAGCGGCGATCTCAAAATAGCGCACGAACATCTGGCATCATCGGTTATACGATCTTTGCTTGGCAGCATGGTGCTCTCGCAAAAGAGTGACCGTCGTTCTCCCCTGCTACTGACCACCACACCATCCGGTCAGCACCACGAGCTGGGGGCGCTGATCGCCTCGGTGATGGCAACATCGCTCGGATGGCGCTCGCTTTATCTGGGTCCGGATTTGCCCGCCGAGGAGATTGCATCATCGGTCAAGCAGAAACAAGCCAGTGCCGTGGCGCTGAGTGTAGTCTATCCCGGCGATGACCCTCGCCTTTTGCTGGAACTAAAAAAACTCCGTCGTTTATTGCCTGATAACGTAAGCCTGATAGCCGGGGGCAGAGCCTCCAATGCCCTCAAGCCGGTGCTTGATGAGATTGGCGCCGTCACGGTCACCGATCTGGCGGACTTTCGTCGGCGGCTAATTGAACTAAGAGAAAGCAGGAAGGTTTTTCATTGAGTGGTATTTACAGACATAAAGAGATAGATCATGAATCAGTTGCGAATTGATGAAAGAAGAGTTCGGGCGCTCAGAGAGGCTCCCCCGGCAGAAGGACCGGTTGCCTGCTTAATGTGTCGCGACCAGAGGGTTACCGACAATTGGGCACTCCTATTTGCGCAACAACGTGCCCTTGATTTGAAGCGCCCCATGATAGTAATTGGCGCTCCCAAGCTCGATTATCCCAGAATAAGCCGGCGACAACTCGCTTTCTCACTCGAGGGTCTCAAGCAGGTTGAAACCGAACTTCAGAAACTGAACATCACATTTTTCCTATCAGACGTTGATAAACCTTCCGAATTATTGAAATTGATCGGCATGATTCAGCCGGGTCTGCTGGTCACCGATTTTTCACCCCTGCGTGAAAGTCGCGCCTGGAAATCGTCTCTTGCCGATAAAGCAGTGCTGCCCTTATATGAAGTGGACGCACACAACATTGTCCCGGCCTGGATAGCCTCACCGAAGCAGGAGTATGCGGCCTATACTTTTCGCCCTAAAATCAATCGGCACATCAAAGAGCTTCTCACCGGGTTCCCGCAGTTAAAAAAACATCCGTATGCCGTGAGCACACCCGTGCCGCGACTATCGCGGGGACTCACACCGGCATACGACAGTGCTCTGTCGGATCCTGTATCGCTGCCGGGAGAAAAAAGGGCCAAAGCGACCCTGAACACATTCCTGAAAAAAAGGCTACCCGATTATCATCAGTATCGGAACGATGCCTCGATGAAAGTTCAATCGGATCTTTCCCCCTACCTGCACTTCGGTCAAATATCCTCCCAGCGGGTCGCTATCGAGACACAATTGCGCGCCACAGACATAAAATCGCAAGAGGCCTTTTTGGAGGAGCTCATTGTTCGGCGTGAGCTTGCCGACAATTTCTGTCTTTACAATGAGTCTTATGACTCTTTCGCAGGTTTCCCGGCCTGGGCCAGAGGATCTCTCGATGAACACCGGTCGGATCCACGCCCCTACCTCTACTCGCCCAATCAATTGGAGCGGGCACAAACCCATGATGAACTGTGGAACGCGGCACAGACAGAGATGGTAACGCGCGGCAAGATGCACGGTTACATGCGTATGTACTGGGCCAAAAAGATTCTTGAGTGGACCATCTCGCCCGAGAAGGCCCTGGATACCGCTATCTACCTAAACGACAAATATGAGCTTGACGGCTGCGACCCCAACGGTTACACTGGAATTGCGTGGTCGATAGGTGGCGTACATGACCGCCCGTGGTTCGAGCACGAGATTTTCGGCAAGGTACGCTACATGAGCTACAGCGGAGCAAACCGCAAATTTGACATAGTTACGTATATAAACCGCCACAAAACGGGGGCTGCCGGGTGAAAATATATACTTTGAGACGCGAACAAATAATAGCGCGGCCCATTGAGGAGGCGTTCTCGTTCTTCGAGCGCCCGGAAAATCTCGAGAAAATAACCCCATCCTCAGTCGGCTTTGTAATTCTGACTCCCGGACCAATTCCCATGCACCCCGGAGCGGTTCTGGACTATACTATCCGCCCGATGGGCTTTCCCATAAGATGGACCACTCTAATCACAAGTTACGATCCCCCTCACAGATTCACCGATGTTGCCCTTAAGGGGCCATACAGCTACTGGCACCACACTCACACTTTCGAAAAGACAACGCAGGGAACGATAATGCGCGACGAGGTTCGCTACGCCCTGCCATTGGGGTGGATCGGAAGGCTGGTCCGTCGGTTTTGGGTGAGGCGACAGCTGGACTACATTTTTGACTTTCGTGCGAAGGCAATTGAAGCGATATTCCGTAGCAGTTCGTCGCGTGAGGCGGGCGCCGATACGGCAGACAAAAAGGTAAAGGCTTCATGAAAGTACTTGTTCTGGGAGCATCGGGATATGTGGGACAAAGACTGGTCCCGTACCTTTTAACGAGGGGCCATAATGTGCGGTGCATGGTACGCGACCCCGGAAGCCTTACCGGTAACAGGAACGAAGTTTTTGCCGGGAATGCGCTCGATATTGATGCTTTGATGAGGGCGATGGGCGGTGTCGAGAAGGTCGTGTATCTCATCCACTCCATGCGCAGCCCCGACAAAAATTTCGAGCAGACGGATATGCAGATTGCGACTAATGTCGCCGAGGTGGCGCGGCATTACGGCATTAAGCAAATCGTTTATCTTGGAGCCCTCGGTGAGCGAACCGATCTGCAGACACCCCATCTTCGCAGCCGTCACCGCGTTGGCGATATACTCCGTTCAAGCGAAATTGCGGTCACCGAACTTCGGGCGGCCGTTATCGTGGGGAGCGGGTCGGCGTCATTTGAGATGATCAAGCATCTCGTTCAAAAACTACCGATCATGATCTGTCCCAGATGGGTGCAGGTCAAAACTCAACCGATAGCGATAGCCGATGTGCTTGATTACGTTGCCAGCAGTCTGACATTGCCTGACGCCCTCGGCCGAACAATCGACATCGGCGGAGCCGATATCCTCAGCTACCGTCAGATGCTGATAGATGTCGCGCGCATTCTCGGCCTGAAACGTCTTATCATCCCGGTGCCGGTCCTTACACCCTGGCTGTCGTCTCACTGGGTGAATCTCGTAACGCCGATAGAGGCCTCTCTGGCGAGAGCGTTGATCGAATCGGTAAGAAGTGAAACCGTCTGCTCAGACGATCTGGCGCGCCGTATTTTTCATGTCACCCCGATGAATTTCAAACAGGCTGCTCGCGCGGCACTTGAAAAAGAAGACCTTCAGTCTCTGGGCATAAACACCGGGGTCACGGCTTGAGTCGCATCGCTATTTGTTTCGACACTACAAGGGTGGAATAGAATTATGGCGAGAATAAGAGGCAAGAAAGACGCTCCCATCCGAATCGGTATCAGCACCTGTCTTCTTGGCCAGAAGGTGCGGTTCGATGGCGGGCACAAACGAGACCGCTTCATCACCGATCTTCTCGGCGAATATTTTGAATTCATTCCCATCTGTCCGGAAGTGGACATTGGCATGGGCGTGCCACGCGAGGCGGTGCATCTGGCGGGAATACCCGATGCCCCCAGAATGGTTGGCGGCCGCACCGGCAAGGACTGGACGCAGGCTATGAATCAGTACAGCGCCAGAAAAGCAAGACAGATAGAAAAGTACAGGCTGTCCGGCTACATCCTCAAAGCTAAATCCCCAAGTTGCGGAATGGAAAGGGTGAAATTGTACACTCTCGACGGTAAGGCAACCGACCAACGCACAATCGGTCTTTACGCCCGCCACCTGCTGGAGCGCCATCCTCTACTGCCTGTGGAAGAGGAGGGTAGGCTCAACGATGCGGTCTTGCGGGAGAACTTTATAATCAGAGTCTTCGCCTATAGCCGCCTGCAGAGTCTTTTCTCCAATGGCTACAAGAGAGCCGATGTGGTCAGGTTTCATACCATACACAAATATCTTCTTCTGGCTCACAGCCCGAAACATTATCAGTTGCTCGGAAAACTTGTGGCCTCGGTCAAGCACATGACTCCATCAGATTTTTGCGATCAGTACAGCGCTCTGTTCCTGGAAGGGCTTAAATTCAAGTCAACTACCGCCAAGAACACAAATGTGCTTATGCATATGGCCGGGTTTATAAAAAATGTCGCTGACAACGATGACAGGCAAAGACTCCACCAGGTAATCGAGGACTACCACAAACAGCTTGTCCCGCTGATTGTCCCCATTACTCTGTTGAGACATTTCGTTGAAAAATTCCAAATCGAATACCTGACCGACCAGATTTACCTCAACCCGCACCCCAAAGAGATGATGCTCCGAAATCACGTTTGACGTCACAACCCTTTGCCGCACAGTCAGTTGTCATGACAGCAGGGGCCGTCCACTCCACTTTGACACCACAGCATCTTGTTTGAACGCATCCTGAAGTTCCAGCGTCAATAAGCCAGACACCAAATTTCGTGGCTCTGCGGCCGGCTTCAGGCTGCCGGCCGGCAGACTCACTCAACCGTCATCGAGAAAGGAATTCCAGCTTATGAAGCGCTCCGTTTTACCGCTGCTATTGATATGGTCGCTTGCCTGCTGCGTTTTCGGACAGACTGCCTCTCAACAAATCATCGATCCTGTCAGAATCTCACAACTGACCGATAGAATGTACATCATCACCACCGTGGGAGGCCCTGAATTCAACCTGCCTCCCTACGGCACCAACCTTGTCACTTCGGTGGGCCCGGATGGCATTCTTATGGTGGACGCCGGTTTCGTTTCTACCGGCCAGAAATTATCGGACACCATAAAAACACTCGGTAATGGCAATCTGAAACTGATCATCAATACCCATTACCACGGTGACCATGTACCCGGGAATCACTTCTTTGCCGATCGCGCCGTAACGCTTGCCCATGCCGGCGTTCTGGACAGGCTCAATGGCAAGTTCTTCAATCTCGGAGGAACACCCAGCCCCGATCGTCCGAACATCGGATTCTATGATTCCCTGTCGCTTCAGTTCAACGGCGAAGAGATCCGCGTGGTGCATACGGCCGGTTGCCACACCGACGGTGACGCTTATGTTTACTTCGTTGGCTCAAAAGTTGTCGCCGCGGGCGACTTGTTCTTTTCCGACGAAATCCCTTACGTGGACCTGCCGGCTCGCGGAACCGTGACGGGATATGTGACGCAGATAAAGAAATTCATGGATGACTTTCCCGATGATGTCGTTTTCGTCCCGGGTCACGGTCGCAACTACACCAAAGCGGATCTTCGGGAGTACTATGATATGCTGACCGGCACCGTAGGCGCGGTACGGCAAGCCATTGCCGAAGGCAAAACACTTCAGCAGATGCTTGACGACAGTGTTCTCGCGGATTGGTCCTCCTTCAACGGCACGTTCCCCACCACCAGCCTGGCGGCTTGGACACAAACAGTGTATGCCGAGGAATCGGGATGGACGGACGGTAAGCCATCAATCTGCGCGCCAGTCACGAAAGCGCTTGCCGACGGAACGATCGATGACGCGATAGAATGTTATTCGCGCCTGAAATCTACAGAGCCGGACAAATACGATTTCGGTGAAGCTCACCTTAACGTACTCGGATACCAGTTGCTTATGCGTCAGCGAATAAATGATGCCATAGAGATCTTCAAGTTGAACGTTCAGGCCTATCCTCAGTCGTTCAACGTGTACGATAGTTACGGCGAGGCGCTGCTGCTCGCGGGTGACACGGCTCAGTCCATAGTCAATTACGAAAAATCACTCGAGCTCAACCCCGATAACACGAACGCCACCGAGGTGCTCAAGACATTGCGTTGAGAGATATTCAGTTACTCTAATGACCTGCGCCTGGACGCGTCCCGATGCGGCGGTCAAAATTCGACTTGCACCGCCGCCGGGATTCCTTACCTTTGTATCTCATGACAGATGAGATCTACCCGAAAGGAGTAATGGCTAAATTATGAGGACAATGTTGTCTCTGCTGTTTTGCTCTCTGCTGCTTGCAGGTTCTATACCACAGGCGCAGGAGTCGGAAGATTTCCGGTTGGAGCAACTCGTTGAATGGATGACCGGCTCTTTCAGCAGCCGCGAACAGTCTCTCGCCGATTCCAATTTCTATGACATTCGACTGCACATGGTGCCGATCTGGCCCGATCGTGAAGACGGCGCCTGGCTCTATGTTGAGCAGGCCGCAGCGACCAATCTCGATGAGCCGTATCGTCAGAGAATCTATCACCTTGTCCTGCGGTACGACGGTACCTTTGTTTCCGAAGTATACACTTTCGAGGAGCCGCTCCGCTTCGCCGGCGCCTGGAAAGAACCGTTCCGTCTCAACGTTCTTTCTCCGGATTCATTGACCGAAAGGGCGGGCTGCTCTATTTACCTTCAACTCGAAAACGAAACGGCTTTCGTGGGAAGCACCCGAGACACCGACTGCGAGAGCGATCTGCGTGGAGCCTCCTATGCCACTTCGGAGGTGAAGATCACCGAGTCGGCGCTTTACAGCTGGGACCGCGGCTTTGACGCTGAAGGCAACCAGGTCTGGGGCGCCCGAACCGGCGGCTATATTTTCAAGAAGATACGATAGCGACTGAACCTTCGATCGGCGAAGCGATCGTCCAACTCCATCAACGCACGATAATGCTAACGGCGCTTGCCCTGCGAGCCGTAATCGTCATCGTAGTCATGTTTTGATTTGCGTCTTTCTTTTCCTTTCTGATGTCTTTCGAAGGTAGCGTCACAGTCCAGACAGCATATCAGTGTCTCACGGTCGCTGGTTGAATCGGCAACCTGAAGGTTACGGGAACCGCATCTGGGACACTTGAACATCCGCAGTTCCTGTTTCATTGTTGAATCTCCTCGTTCGATATTCTCTTACGTATGGTTATTTTGTGTATTATCCGCATCATCATCGGAACCGTCATCTATCGCAAATGGCACGAGCTGACGGCTTATAGACATACGTTTCAAAACAGCATATCCCATAAGCTGAATCATTACCGGCAACCGGACTTCGGCCGGTCCCCTCAGCGAGGCCAGCATGGCGGCTGTAAGCATTCTCATTATCGCCGATACCACAAACAGTATGTGGTAGTTGACCAGTACCTGTGCCCCAACGACTATAGCCATCTCGGCATAAACGTCGGCAATGAATCCGGCCAATACAGAACCTATGAAAAAGGCAATGCCGGTCACCACCGCGAACATGGCCAGATATGCCGGACGCTTTTCCCTCGGACTCTTGTCGAGCGGGATCGTAAACGCGGCCAGGTTGAAGCCGGTCCAGCACAAACCCGAGTATATCGCTTCCGGAATCAGCACCCACAGATAATCTGCCCTGGGGAAAAGCCAGATGAGCGGTATCATACTTATGCCAGCCGCGCAGGCAGTCAGAACAGCTCGGGGCCCGAAACGGTCAATTACCTTTCCCCAAGGACGGTTGGTCGCGATGGCCACGATAGTCGCGGCCGCCGAATAAAGTCCAATCTGGAAAAAACTCATTTTGAGATTGAGCAGCATGTGGGGAGCAAAAAAGCCGGCCGACAGACCGATGGAGAGATTCCAGGAGAAAAAGACCTTGAGAAGGCTTCGAAATTTTTTATCGGACAGCGGCCGAAGCATCTCCTGGAGATCGTATCTTGAGGGCTCGATCGGTTTGCTGGAATCGGGCAATCGCTTCATTACCCGCAATGCCCAGAAACCGGTCATCAAAGCGAGGGCCAACAAAAGACCATAGCCCGAAGCATCCTTGTCGCGAACCACAAACAGATCCAGAGCGACACTCCCACCCACTGTGGCTATGAGAGTTGAGATCGCGATCACGGCGCTTCGCGTCCCGAAGAATCTCCCCCGAATTCTGCGCGGGACAATATCAGCCATCCAGGAAAACCACGACGGCGTTGCTGCCATAGTCGCAATACTCGAAACCAGAAGAACCGCGAACAGAAGATACAAACGCCACGCCCCCGGAAAAAACAGGGCGGGTATTAGCGGCAACCAAACCAAGCGACCTATTGTAAGACCCAGGACCGTGATGCCTTTGCGTCCACCCAGAAATGGCATCAGCCAGGGAGAAAGAAGTTGTGCGATCTGAGCGATAAAAGGCAATGCCGTCACGAGACCTATTTCGAAATCCGAGGCGCCAAGAAACAGCGCCAGACCGGTAAGAAATGCACCCCCGGTCAGAGATATGAAAACCTGCGCATATGCCGCCTCGCGAGAAACGTACCGCAGTTGTAAGCGACTATTGGGCTTGGGGGTGCCGGAAGAACTTGTGCCGGCTCCGCTTCCGTTGACAATCATTTGAGGCCTCTGCCAAACCTAGCTAATCAACTACCTGGCTTTCTCGTGGCGCTCGGGAGCAGAACCCCGGACTCCACGTTAACAAGCTCAACAACCTCCGGTAGCGGCTTTATGAAATTCTGACGAAGGCTGTAAGTGTAGGCTCCCTGATTGGGAACCAGCAGAACATCTCCAACCTGAACATCATCGCCAAAGCACGTATATCCCCATATGTCATGCGGAGTACAAAGCGACCCCGCAATCAGACATTCTTTCTCGGATAGCGATGGTCGGGAGAGATTAATGATCGGGAAATAGTCGGATTCAAACCGCTCCCAGCCTACGGCATGGGTGCCGCCGTCGGTGATAATCACATCGGCCGCCTTGCGGTCCACTACCGTCAGCAGGATGTGCATCGCCTCGTTGGACAGCCATCTTCCCGGTTCCGTGTAAACCGTGTATGACATATCATCGGGAATCTGTTTCTTCAGGGCCTGCGCGATGTGGTTGGCGAAGTCATCGATTGTCACCGATGCGTACTTGTAGTGGTCCGATGTATTGCCGGATGTCTGAAGAAGCGTCTGACGCAGCACTCCTTCAGGAGTAGCCGCGGCTTGCAGCCATTCTCCCTGCGGCGGCCAGTACCCTCCGCCAATATCAAGAAACTTGATCGCCTGTCTGTAACTTCTCTCGAGGCCGCGAAGCGCTGAGCCGAGACTGACTATGAAGACCACGTACTTATCGGGATTGAGATTCCAGCTAAGATGAAACTGCAGCCCTGACAGCTCTACATGCCGGCATTTGTCGGCCTCGGCGAAAAACCGCGATAACTGTGAAAGCGGAATTCCGAATTTCCGCCAGATACCGCTCTCATCGGTAGTCAGACGAACACCAGCCCTGATTGACTTGCCCTGACCGACAGCTACCTTTTCAAGCTTCTGCAGCTCGCCGAAACTGTCCATCAAAACCGTGACGCGCTGATTGTTTTGAACCGCCAGGTGAAGCTCGGAGTCCATCTTACCGGGTCCGCTGAAAATGATTTCCTCAGCGTCGGTTTCCAGAGCCGCTCCCAATTCCAGTCCGCTCGATACATCAAGTCCGCAGCCGGCACGCACTACGGCCCGCGCCACCGCGGGATGGCTGTTGCTCTTGACCGCATAGAACACCTTCACGCTCGATAAAACGCTCGCGAAAGCCGTCTTGAACTGGCGGGCACGATTCAGCAGGGCGGCCTCGTCCAAAACATAGAGTGGAGATCCGTGCTTCAGGACAGTCTCGAGAAATGATTGGCGTCTGTCTATGAAGCTACTGACAAAACTCCGTAGCTCGCCGCTGTCAAGTTGTGGTGTTTGCCTCTTGAGCAGCCCGGCTATCTTCATCGCTTCTTCCGGGTTTCTTGTCATCATAATGTCTCGTCATTCGCACTTTGAGTTTTGCCGCGATCTCCCCTCCCTCCAAATCGAAATTCGATATTGAGTCCGGCTGAAATATCACGTGCCCGAGAATCCACGTATCATAATCCTTCGGCGGCAACGTTATGCCATCACCTGCCAGTCTTTTGAAATAAACTTCCTGAACCCGCCGATCCTTTTCAATACGGCTGCTATCCATCTTTTTTATCACGCCGCCTTTATCGGCGAACAGACGCAGGCCAACAAGCTGCTTCCACAGCGGCGCCTCGGGAACAATCAGCGGACGCTGTTCAGCAACATCAAGAGCCACGCCGAGCATATCAAGTCCGCAACTCTGCTTAATGAGATACGGCAGACAGTCGCCGCCGATCCGCGGGGTCAGTTCCAAGAGAAACACCCGGCCGTTGCGCACGATAAAATCCGCCATAAAGAGCGACCGCCTCAATCCCAGCGACCGCCCGGCTATGAAAAGGATATCTCTGAGCTCAGCCTCACTCACTTTTTCGGGCATCCGACCAGGGACCAGATAGGCCATAGTTATTCCAAAGGGCGGAGCCGGACGGGGCAGTTTCTCGGCAAACCTGATAATTACAACTTCGTCACCGTCGATAAAGACGTCGCAACTGTACTCACTTCCCGCCACGAATTCTTCGGCCACAATCTCCTGCGGCGCTCCCGACTGCCGCCCCTCGATCACTACGGGCATAAACATCGGCAAATCGATCCGTTCGCGCAGACCTTTATCGACAACTTGATACATCCTCGATGCCGTCGCGGGGTCTTCGCATACAAATGTCAATTCGCTGCCGCTACCGGACAGCGGCTTCAAGACGACCGGGGCATTGACCTCGGAAGCGAACCCGGCTGCCTGTTGCGGTGAAGATACAATCGATGCCCGCGGGCAGAGCAGACCCGCGTCCAGCCACCGCTGTTTAGAGGCCATCTTGTTACGACAAAGGGCGACTGATTCGGCGGAAGGATACTCGAGTGCGAAATGTCTGGCGATCTCCGCGGCCAGCACCAGCCACTCGCAATCATAGCAGGCTACACCTCGGAGCTTGATATTCCATTGCTCCAGGTGACGCTCGATCGACCGAATCACTCTCTTGGTTACGGAAAGGTCCAGAAGAATTTGAGTGCGGCTATCCAGTTCGGGCATCTCGCGACGCACCGCCTGTGACTTATCGGTGACAAACAGCACCCGACCGGGAAAGCGCTCGCCGAGCATGGCTATATAGTCGGCGGTGGTGCCGACTACCAGCGTGCGAAAGTCAGTCATGTTACATGCTCCTGACGCTCGCGCCCGCGGTCGCTGTCTTCCACGACAGACTGTCCACCGTCTCTATCGCGACTTCCGCTCTAACATCATTAGCCAGCAGATACAGCGGCTGGGGTGTCAGATGGAACTGCGGCTTCCAGTTGAAATCGCCACAGAGAAAATCCACGCGATCAAACCGCTTCTCGCAAGACCAACTCATGTGATGAATGTTGATCAGTTTGGCGATGCCACGAAACTCCTGGTTGGTCCCGCCCGCCAGAAGCGTATAGGTACCATTATAGGTGCTTCCCATATCAATAGCGGCCGGTCTGCCTTCAACCAGCACCGTCGTGATTCGCAGCCAGCCCCTCGCTTTGAGCAGGCCCAACAGGCTGCGGAAACTCCTGAGAAATCTCGGATCGAAAAAGTACGAATCCTCGCCGTACGACTGCAAGCTCATGGCAACCAGAGTCTCGAAATCGGCCATGTCATCGTACCGGTACGAGACCCCCCGCGACTCCCACTCGATCAGCTCTCTCTTCAGCCGCTTGGCCGTCTTGTGGGAGAACTCCTCGAAATACTTCTGCATATCGAAATCGTACTTCGGGGGCAAAAAGAAATAACCGACCTCGTCAACTACCGGAGAATTTCCCAGAAGATTCCCCGACTGACGTACATAGCGAATGTTGTAACTGTCCCCGGCGCGCGCCAGCAAACGTTTCATGATATACCTGTCACCGGCAATTATGCGGTTCTGCTCCAGCCAGGTCTTCCCGTGCCAGGTCTCGCCCGGAAAATATTGGAGCGACCCGGTTTCTTCGTTGAAAGCCAGCGGAAGAAGACCGCAAATCTCGCCGCCATCATGACAGACGACAAAGTGCGGACGGTGATTGTAGTGCCTGTGAAAAGCACCGCGCACATCCCACAGATCCGAAAGAAATTCCTGCGGCATCGCCTTACGCCAGATATCCTGGCACTCGTCAATATCCGAAACAACCGATATCCGGCGCATCGTTATTTCCTCAGGTTCACATGCGTGAGGCAGTGCGAACCGCCGAAAAACTCGGTGGCGAATTTCTCAACCACCGCCGGATCGTAGGGTTTGCAACTGAATACATCCAGGTAGGTCACGTTGCTCTGGTTTGCAAAGTGAGCCGAAATCAACGATGTTTCAATGAGCTGAACCATGGAAAAGCCGGCCACGCGCTCGTCCTCCCCGAAATTCACAACTTGACACTCGCCGAATCGTTTCATGGCTATCAGATCGCACAGCTCGTATACGAATTGTTTTATCTTGTCCGCATCTCGAATCGTATCGGGATTGCAGTCATAGATATCGAAACTGCACGCCAGACCCCAGGCGTTTTCAACATCGTGGGCGCTTACGTTACCCAGTTCATTGTAGGCAGTGAGCCGGCTTACTGCACCTTCAGCGGCCTGCCCCGGTTTGAAGACTGTTTTCACTTTCTTTGTGTCTCCACAATTGATGTTCTCTTAGTAGCGCGAGCGGGGCTCCCCGAAGAAAACCGCCTCACCGCGCCGGTATTTTGGTCCGAGGTGCCCGGGGAAATTTCTCCCGCGCAAGCTCAGACCTGGATCTAATAATAGTCTCGTGGCTTTGTTATCGCCCGAGTGCGACGGCAAAGACCCGTCGCGAGGATTCGTGGATCAGGACCGGTGCCTAATGCCGCTTCTTCCTCTTGTCCGGAATAGCCTCTTTGATAAACCGGGCCAAACTGGCGACAAACGCGCTCCTTAACGACATAAAAGGTTTGTCGACATCCTCACCCTCGGACGCGATGACCGCAAAAGAGTAGTAACCGGAAATGAAACCGGCTACGGCACACGCCAACCGGCGCAGCATCGGCCTGGGGATCGGCTGTGATATTGCTGAATCGACCAGATTCTCGATACAATTGAGGTAGTCTATGAACGGTGTCTCGATACCTTCATAGCTTTCAACCAACGTCAGATCGGCACGACCCAGGTAGAACAGCACAAAGTCTTCCCAACGCTGACTGAAGAACTCCAGATGGACCCCTATCATTGCATCAAGTACATCGGCCAACTCATTCTGATCATGGCATTTATTTTCAATGGCGGTCACCAGCTCGGCAAGCATCTCTTTTATGATCTCGCTGGCAAGATCGCCAATACTTTCAAAATGATAGTAAAACGTACCCCGGCCAACATCGGCCCGTTTGGTGATGTCGTCGACAGTGGTTCGATCGATACCCTTCTCGACAAACACCGCCCGGGCGGCCTCGATTAACTTGGCCCGGGTCCGGTTGAAGCGACGCTGGTGACGCGACTGCCCCCGCCTCGCTTTCAATTTGCTTTCTACCAAAACAGCTTCCATTTCGGACTATATCGTCGTTTTCGACATTATCGTCATATTTGACGTAAACATCAGCTATTTTTTTTTGTTCCGCAACATTTTTTTTAGGGAAACGAGATTTTTTTCAGCCTGCCAGCAGCCGTCTGAATACATCAGTTGCCGGAGCCGTCGAGAATCGTTCTCGCAATGACCATTCGCTGTATTTCCGAGGTCCCCTCCCCTATCTGAAGGAACCGCTGATCCCGGTAAAGCTTCTCGACCGGGGAGAATTCGCCGATAAAACCATAGCCACCGTGTATCTGCACGGCCCTGTCGACACAAAAATTGGCTGTCTCGGCCGCGAACAGTTTGGCCTGGGCAGCCGCCAGCGAGACCGACTCGCCCCGGTCCTGGAGGTGTGCGGCCCGGTAGGTGAGCAGTCGGGCCGCCTCCAGCCGCGTGGCCATGTCGGCGATCATCCACTGAATGGCCTGAAGTTTGGCAATAGGGGCGCCGAAGGCGTGGCGCTTTTTGGCGTACCGCACCGATTCGTCCAGCGCCCGTCGAGCGACTCCGACGCCCTGGGCGGCAACACTGATCCGGGCGCCGTCGAGCGTAGCCATCGCGATCTTGAATCCATCGTCGAAATTTCCGACCAGATTGACGGCAGGAGTCCGAACTCCGTCCAGAGTCAGATGCGCGGTCGTGCTCGCTCGAATGCCAAGTTTGCGTTCCAGCGCCCTGGCTTTCCATCCCGGTTGTCCGGTGTCGACGACAAAGGCCGATATCTTGCGGTAGCCTTCCACCCGGCAGAACAGGAGGACCACCTCGGCGGCATCACCGCTGGTGACCAGTGTTTTTTCGCCGTAAATAACAAACTCGTCGCCGTCGGTGCGGGCTACTGTCTGAAGGCCGGCAGCATCGGACCCCGCCCCCGGCTCCGACAAAGCAAAGGCACAGACTCGCCTTCCGCTCACGCAATCGGCAACGTACCGGGTCTTCAGGTGGTCGGCCCCCCACCTGAGTAGTGGGTACGTGAACAACCTGCCAATTCCGCACATCACTGCAAAAGCAACGTCGTGATAGCCCAATTCTTCGATGACGGCCGCGAACTCGGTATTGGACTTTCCCTGACCACCGTATTCCACCGGACTGTTAAATCCAATGAACCCCAACTCGCCCATTCGACAATACAATTCGCCGGGGAATTTTGGCTCAACCTCACGGTCCCAGCGGTCCGACACCGGAGTCAATTCGCGTATCGCCCACTCTCGAACCTGTGCTCGTATTTCCTCAAGCTTTTCTTGCCGGTCGTCGAACATAACTTACCCTCCAGAAAAATCGCGCTTGGCCGGGGCAGCCAAATCTTGCCTACCGCCACGCCACCGAGGATCGCATCAATAGATATGCAACCAAATATACCGCCGCCGAGAAGCTCAGCGCAACAGCGAAACCCCAGGTGAAAGCTATCATCAGCACGACGATCGAGCCCAGAACCGAGGCCACCCCGTTGACCGCAAAACCCCAGTCGATCAACTCGCCCACCCGGAGGGTCCCCTTCGGGAACGGCATGCCCATAAAGAAGCCAAGGGGGAATATCAAGGCAGCAGAAATCAATATCCTCGGGAGCATGTTCAGACCAAACGCGGCCTGAAATATAAACTTAAAAACAAAGGCGTCCAGAAGCAGCCAGACGACAATAAAGATGAACACCGTAGAATCTCCGAACCGCTTCGCGAACCGGCTGCCAATCCCCGAGGCTACCAGCAGAGTCAGCAGGATAGTAACAATGCTGTAGAGCGATGGCCCGATAAGCAGGGCGTACTTCTGGATCAGTACTACCTCCACCGCCATAAAGGCTACCCCGATAGCAAAAAAGTAAAGCCACGGAGCCGCCCGGAGCTTGGGGCCCTTTCCAAAATACGGCAGCAGGTTGATGGGAATGACAATCACGACCATCACGCCGAGAATGACCAGCATTATCAGGTTAGAAAGAGGCAGACCGTAGAAATCCCCATACCCCCCCAGTCGCTGCATCTTCTCTCTGTCGAAATTCCGCCACAGACCCATCTGGGCTACGAAGGGTCTGTCGTCGTCTACAGGCGAGATGGCAACCGGGGCCGAGTCAGCAACACTCTCCCAGCCTTCATTGACAATCCGGTTGATCAGGTTATCGCTCAGGGAGTCATTGGCGGGCGGATAGAGCAGATGAATCAGCTCGAATTTTTCAGGCGTCAACTCGCCAAGAGCCTTGTAACGAACCTCTTCTGTCAGGGGCTGTTTTGACAGAAGGATTATCTTCCGACGCGCCTGCGGCAGGTCATAAACGGCAAAGTGTGAGGCGGGGTCCTCCACCCCGACGGCATCCAGAGCATCCATCACCTCCGAAACCAGACGGGGCACGTACACCTGGTGCTCCATCATGAGAAAGCCGCTATCAGTGAGCGACCGCCAGTAGTCCACGAACGCCTCGGTCGTGAAAATGTAGCTTTCAGCCAGAGCAAACGCCCCCGACGCCAGGGCCGCCCAGGAATTAGAACTGAGCGAATAGATGACGTCGAATTTGTCCTCAAACCGGCGCACATAGGCGCGGGCATCCTCAGTGATGACTCTGACACGCGGGTCATGGTAGAGATAACCGGAATACTCCGGCATGGCAACGATCGGTTGAGGGGTGTTTTCGGTGACCGAAGAATCTGTTTCCGGCTCGGCCTGGGCAACCGCCGAGTCCGTTTCGTCCGCGACAGCGGCGCTGTCGGAACCGGTGGAATCAACAGTGGCCGAGTCTTTCTGCGGCGGCAACAGCGGCAGGTAACCGTCCGGATCCCCGTAAACCATCATTCTATTAATGTGGGGATTGACCTCAACCGCGTGGACCTCGGTCGCCCCCTCAGCCAACGCCTGCATTACGTCGCCGCCCCCGCCGGCGCCAAGCGACAGGAAGACACACGAGTCGAACCGCTGTATCAAATATGAGACATTGATGCCCCAATCCGTCTCCCCCGGCTTGACCTGACTCCAGTCGCCATCGAACGGATAAACCGGCGAATTGGCCACGTTGTCGATATTCAGACCCCGATAGTTGCCATCGAAATCATAGACCTTGATCTTGGACATGGCGTCCCAATGCTTGTAAATGACCGGCGCTCGCTCCTGCCGCTCCATCTCGAGCAGACTCTCGGCCGATGGATACAGCCAGACGACCGCTACCGCCACCACAACGGGTAGAGCCTTTGTCCACGTGTTACCTACAATCAGCGAAGCGAGCAGGACGGGCAGGGCGATCAAAAAGGATGCTGCCGGCGTGCCGAAATAATTCATGGCCCAAATGGCGGCCAGCACCCCCACACCGGCTCCCAAAAAGTCCGCCATGTACAGACGGGGCATGTCCTGGTGGTTGCGCTTGAAAAGCATAGCCAGAGCGGACCCGCCGAAGAAAAACGACGACATCAAAATGAGTACGGTCAACACCAACTTGCCCACCATGGCCCAACTGGTGAAAATTAGTGAGAAATCCAGCCCGAGCTTGAACACCAGGATTGGCCCGACCAGCGAGCACAACCCGGCCAGGGCCAGATAGACACCCTGAAAGCTGTCACGGTCGAGGGCTTTGAAAAGGCGCAAGGCCAGAGCCCCCAGTCCCAGGCCAAGAATGGCCAGCGAAAGCACCAGAAAAGCGAAAGTATAAAAGAACTCGGCCGAAAAAATCCTCGTCCAGGCAAGTTCCAACGGAATCAATGTCAAAGAAATAAGAGCGATAACGACATAATTGCGAAGTTTCATCAGATACCTCAATCTACTCGCTGGGTTTGCTGCTTAAACAAATATCCTCTTGATACGCCGAAATTTACCCTGTTGTTGCGCCGAAAAACGCCAATAACCAGAACTATTTTTTTACCTTATATGCTAATAATTTAGCATTATATTCTTGACGGGACTCCGTAAAATTGCTAATTTTTTAGCATAAAAGCTTGAACATTCCGGCGGGCGGGTCCGTCAGGTGGGTAGAAGGAGACGACGATATGGCCAAAAGACTTTTCGACCGGCTGAGTAAACGCGAAAGACAAATAATGGACGTCATTTTTCGCGAAGGCGAGGCCACTGTG
Organism: Candidatus Zixiibacteriota bacterium; assembly: GCA_040756055.1. Lineage (NCBI taxonomy): Bacteria > Pseudomonadati > Candidatus Zixiibacteriota > Candidatus Zixiibacteriota bacterium. Next base: position 529,577 of record JBFLZR010000001.1, on the reverse strand, counting down.
GCTCAGGTTCAAAATGCTATCCCGGACCCACCCAGCTATTCATCTGTGCGAGCGCTCTTGGGCGTACTGGAAGACAAAGGCATTGTCAAGCACGCCAAACGCGGGCGCACCTACGTGTACATGCCGACCGTGAGCCGCGACAAGGCGCGACGCTCGGCGCTCACTCATGTAGTGGATACGTTTTTTGATGGTTCGGTGGAATCGGTCGTGGCCGCCCTGGTGCACTCTTCGGCGGCGAAAGTTTCCGATGACGAACTGGAGAGACTCGAAAAACTCATCCGCGAAAAACGGGAGAAAGGATAATCGCTATGAATTGGCTCGAACAGTCCCTATTGCGGCTGGCGGATTATCCTCAGCTTTCGATTTACCTGTTGACATTCCTGGTCAAGGGTAGCCTTGCGCTGCTTCTCTCCGTCCTTACCATAGCCGCGATACGGTCAACCGCACCCGCCAAGCGCAGTCTTGTAATCCGCCTTTCGCTCGCCGCGGTTGTGCTGTTTCCGGTGTTGCCGCTGATTTTCCCCGGGCTCGAGATAAAATTGACCGGGTTCTTGGTTTCGAATCTGCGCGGTACCATTTCATCCATCAGTGTTGATCAAAGTGCGGTTGTAGAAAATTCTGCCGGCGGACTCGCGATGTTACCTTGGGCAGTGTGGCTGACACTATCCTGGCTGGCTGGAGTCATGGCGGTTTCATCGCGAGTCGCGCTCGGCACATTTCTCTCGAGTCGAATTGTCGAAGGAGCCGTGCGGGTAGAAGATGGTCCAATAATGGCCGTGGCAAACCAGCTCAAACACGACCTCGACATAAAACAGACTATCCGTGTCGCAATCTCCGGGGCCACCGACTCACCATTCGTGTTCGGCGTTTTTAGACCTACGGTGATGCTGCCGGTGGCGGCAAATTCCTGGTCCGCCGACAGCCTGAGAATGATTTTTCTTCACGAACTGGCTCACATTAAGCGCATGGACGTCTTTTGGGTGTATGTGAGCTTTCTGGCGGCCGCCCTCTACTGGTTCAATCCGCTGGTTTGGATATTACGCAAAAAATCAACCATAGAATCCGACAAGGTCTGCGATGATTATGTCATCTGCTCGGGAACGGACAAGGTCGCTTATGCCGAACACCTCCTGGGTGTCATACGCGCCCTGAGACGCGACTGTGCTTCGGTTCCGATTGCGGTTGGCATGGCTCGAAAGACCCAGATGGAAGGAAGACTTATGTCAATATTGAGTGACCGTAAACGTATCGCCGGTGTTCGCAGATCCCTGGTGGTCTGGACGACAGTCGTAACGTTGCTGCTTGTGATGCCGCTCGCCATTGTTGAGATCCAAGCGGCAGATCCCGCACAAGAAAAGCAGTCGCAAAAAGAGGCCGACCTGAAGGCAAAACAGATGCAGGCGAAGGCGTCCAATGATGACTCAGTGCACTCCGACGATGCCGTCCTGGCTGAGGTAATGCCCGTTATGATCTATCAGGAGGCGCCGGAATATCCAGAGGATGCAAAGAAAGCGGGTTTAACCGGCTCAGTGTGGGTCAGGGTATTGGTTGACAGCACTGGCGCCGCAAGAGAAGCAATGCTCTCCAAATCGTCGGGCAACGAACAACTCGACAACGCTGCTCTGGCTCCGGCGTACAAGAATAAGTTCAAGCCAGGCCTGAAAGACGGAAAACCGGTAGTGTGCTGGGTGACCTACAAAGTTGTCTTTGCCTTAGACGATGCTGATACAACGAAGGAACACTGAATTATGAGAGGCCGGCCCCCGATTTAACCGGGACCGGCCTTTGTTCGCATCCTACAAAACTCAGCCTTATTGCTCCCCGCCTGCACTCTCAGAGGCTTCAGTCAGAAAAACAATCTGTCCGGAGAGATCCGCCTGTGTCTGAAAGAGCCGCTGAATCAATTCGTAGTTCTGAGCGGACCAGAAAGGGGCAGTGATAGTGAAGATGCGTTGGGCCGACAGGGTGTTACCCACAAGCTGAAACTGAACCGCACATTTTCCCACAGGGTTTTCAAAGAGAGTATCCCTTGGCAGCGCCTCGATTTCGTATCCCTCGGGCAATGTAATCTGCATCGATTCGTTCAACCTGAAAGCGTAATCGAACAACACGGGAGCCGACCGCTGTGGTTCGGTAAAAGGATTGGCGGATTCAGATGCGTACTCGAAGGGCTTCAATATGATGCGGCTGCCCACCTGTGACGCGGCGGGATACTCAACGCGGCAACTGACCCGGAAGGGCTGAGCGATATCTTCAGTCGGTTCGAACTCGACCGAATCGATTTCGGCCTGGGGTACATAACCGGACAATTCCTCCTTGAGCAAATCTCTGAAGTCCGTGCTGTCTTCATCGAGCAATTTCACCCGCATGGATCGCGCATCGTGTCCGGTCAACCGTGCTTTTAAAACACCCGAAACCTCGAGGTCCTCGCCGAAACTCAGTTGATATGCGAGATTGGATACCGTTTTGCTCCAGTCCGAGAAAGGCACCGGCTGAAGATACTCGGTGCTTCCGCAAATGAGAGCATCGACTCCTTCGCAGAACCAGGGCACGATATCCACTGGAGTGCACGGGTGGCCGGGACTGTAGAAACCGAGCGTACCGTCAGCATTTTCAACCGATACCAAACTGCGATTCATTTGCCAGTACTTTGCCTCGGCCACGAACAGATCATTCATCCTGTCTTTAAGGTAGACAATTTTTGCTTTTATGTTCATTTCCCTGAGAATATCACAGAACAGACAATCGATATCAAGTCGGGAGCCATAGCGATACTTGAGAACATCATCTACTGATTTAATCTCTCTCGGCTCTTGCTCCTTGCCCTTTTCATCCAGAAGGTCAAGGTAGGTGAGATTGAGGATACTGTCTTGCACCCAGCGATAGGCCGCGGCGATTTTGGCTTTATCGTCTTCAAGACCCTCCCACCTTCCAACCAACGACTTTACCCGCTTGTTTTTCTCACAGAATTCCGTCAACCCGTCGTTGTTGTCACTGGCCCGCTCCCCCCAATAAGACTGGGGCGGTAAATCCGAACCATAGTAGCAGTATAATTTGGTTTGCTGAGCCGCCTCCGGAATCGAATATGGCAGCTCCTCATAGGGAGGGATATAGCCGATCTCAAAAAAGAGCGTCTCCGGATCCTTGATATTCGGCAACTCCGTAACCTTGGGTTTCGAGTGAGTATTCAGCCACAGATAGTTGGGTGTCACGAATTTCTGAAGGATGTCAGCCTCCCACGCCGTCAGCTTGAGTTCGCCCAGAACCCATCGATATTCCGCCTTCAGCACGGGAATGTCCTTCTGTACTATCCACACCGACAGCGAACTGGGGACTTCGTAGGTAATCGCGTATTCTATGATGCAATCATCGCTGACACCGGGGATCGAGAATGTCGTCTGTTCCAGCTTTTCATCTTTTGTCTTGACCACCCGTTTCTCGAAGACGTTGTCTTCCGTGAGTTCCGTGATCGTACCATCGGGTTGAATGCAACGCGCGTTGACATCCTTGATCTTCTGGCTAAGGTGCATGTACGGCACATCCACATCTGCCCAGCTGCGTCCCGATGGTCCCAGAATGCGGATTCGCCTGTACAACGTTCGGTATAGATCCCCCTTCTGCATCTTGAGATCGTCCGCAAGCACTTTCTCGAAAATCACGACAGCGTCAAAAATCTGGCGTGATGAATCTCTCGTGATCGCCCAGTCTTCGTCGGTGACAGGGTTCCATTGGAACGGTTTCTTCTTCGCCTCCGCCTCACCCACCATCAGAAGGCAGGCGAACAAAAAAAACAGATTTCGCGGCAACTTCATAAGGTATGTCCTCAGTTATTCGTTAGCAGAGCCCGTGCTTCGTACACAGCCCGACGGGATCGATAGAACTCCCGCGCCTTGGCGTAATTCTCAACATCTTCAACCGTGCCATCGTACTCCGCCTGCATCGTCATGCGAAGGCTGTGTCCGTCCGGTTTGAATGAGCAAGTGAAATTGGCGGATTCACAGCATACCGTGTCGCTGGCCGGGAGCTCACTAATCGCGATCCCCTCCGGCAGGTTCCACGTGATATCGGTTTCGTAGGCGCCATAGCGGCCGAACCAAACCGGGTGAATCCGCTCTTTCGCCGACAATTCATTCGGTCCATCGGGATGAAAGAAGTCTACTTTGAGCAGGCCGAACTCGCCCGTATGATTGAGGTAATTGTCAGCCGTAACATGAAATGTGATCCAGGTCGAATCGCCTTCAGAGCCGGTCTGCAGATCGGAAATAAGAGGATTGGACATCGACGCAGACAGGCTTTCCCGCCATTCACGGAGGATATCCTCTGCCGAGGTGTTTGCCCTGTCGTGGCGAACCGTGTGGGCACGGGCTCCGTAGTCCACAACCCGGATATCCGCGGCTATGGAATTATTCTCCATCAGGTTTGCGGTGGCCCGGTATGTCCTCTTGTATGTTTTGGTGTCCAGCGATTTGAGACGAACAAGAGAGGAGTCTTCGCCGGACAAACCCAGAACCTTTTCACCGTGCAACCACGCCGGCAGCCATCCGGGGGGAATTGCTTCATCGGTCGGGTCAAAATACAGCCAGCCGTCCGTGAAGCCCGGCATGCCTCCGGCGGCGTCACCCACTACATCGCCCGGAACCGAAAGTATAACGTGGTCAAATTGAAACGGCGACGGCATCTTGGGGTCGACCCAGGATTTGTGACTGGCCAGAACCGCCCGACTGTCTATATCAACCGCTCGTAAAAGCGCCCTCATGAGGGTCACCTTGTCCTTGCAATCACCATACTTATTGGACCATATCATACCACAGGAACGCGGCTGAAGTCTCCCTTCGCCGATCTCGACACCCACGTATCGGATATTGTCTCTGACATACTTCGCTATGGCGCAGAATCGATCCCACGGATCAGTTGACTGCCCGATTATTTGGCCGGCCTGGGCCACAAGTTCTTCATCAGGCAGTGACGGTTTCTCATACAGATCAGCGCCCCATTGACAGATCGACCGCCAATCCCCGAAATGCCCGACCTCCGCTTTCTGCTGGTCGTAACAGTTGACATATATCGCCCGGTTTACATACTCCCAGGGCGGCATGAGAGGCTCTTCCTTGCGATACGGAAGATCCCGGTAAGTCCAGCTGAGCACGGACCCATCGACCGTATGTTCGATTGAATCCAGGTTTCTGCTGGAAACAGTGTGCTGCCATCCCGACGGAATAGTAACGCTGAAGCGCGTAAAAATCACGGGGAGGTCTCTTTGGAACGTGAATCCCTGATAAAATGACTCCCACTCCCCTTTCTCTTCGACTTTGTATTCATAGGCGACTACATCGCCGGTCCGGGTATCCGGGAACGAGGCGACCAACTGCCGAACATCGTTATAGTAACCGGCGGCACTTCCTACATCGACCTCGACTATATGCTTTTTTTCGAGTTTGTGACACTCGCCCTTTGAATCGACCCGCCAGCCGCTTAGCCCCTTTATCTCCCGGCCCTCTCCGACATTCTCAATAAGAAAGGCTTTTTCTGTACCTGGTTGACTCAAAACCTTCATTGCCAGGTGGACCAGTCGCGAACTGTGTCCCCCGGAGCTTACCTCTACCTCACCCGTCTGATGAAGTATCAGGATGTTGGCATCCTTATCAACCTCGTATCCCTCACCAGCAGCAATTGCATCTTTCAGCCAACCCGGTTGTCCTGCTACGGTTGTCGCACAAAATGAGATACCGAAAGTCAGAGCCATGAGCACAAGTACTTTCCGCCGTCGTCGCGGGTCTTTTCCTCGCATTACGACAGAGCTCAGCGCTCGCCAACGCAGCATATACTTTTTCATTGATTTTAGTTAAACCCCTCTCACCTCTTGGCATTAAATGGTACTACCGAGCACGTAGTATTACACTGTAAAGTGGATAAAAAACCCAAGTTTGTCAAGTGTTTGTGAGTGGACACCAAGACTGCCGTCATGGCGCCGGTGACCCGCAAATGCCCGGAGAAGATGAAGGCGCTGATTAACGACCGATAAGGATGGCACAGCGGAAGACGTCCTTGCCGTAACGGCTCATCCGAAAGAACTCTTCCGTCGAGACCTTCAAGTTGCGGGCCTTCGATGAATCTCCGCCATAAGACTCAACATCGGGATCGTGAATGTAAAAACCGTCTTTGTCAAAACCGGTGACTACCACCCAGTGCGGCGCGCGATCGCCGGTTAGACGATAGGTCGAGATCAGCATGATCGGCACCATGCCGCGATAGATGGCGCTGGTGATATCATCGAGAGCGAAATCATACTGGGCCACAGCGGCCCCGGCATTCACGGCGGATTCCTTGATATCTTCGTGCACGATGCGTATTATCTCGCGCTTTTTCGGGATCCGCACCGACTTCAGAAACGGCGGTTTTTCTGTCGACACCAACACCCGCGCCCACAGACCACGCTTCACCGCGGAAAGGGCTAACCCGTATGGACCGGTCCCGCCAATTCCGGAAGTCATGAAAATGAGCGTTGCTTCTTTCCACAGGTTCAACTCCAGCGTCCGGCTTAGAGGAATATCCGGCCTGAGATGATGCATCGCCATCATCAAAGATGCCGGACCGCATGTGAAGTCAAGGCCCTGCGCGAAATACGGAACTTTAAGACGCACCTGACTGGTAGCGGGCCGCGGCAGAGGTTTGACCATTTTTAAACCGGCGCTGCCATCCTCGTAGTAGTCGCGAAGCGTCTCGATAGCGCGGTATCCCCGGTTCTCATAGAATTTGATAGCGTTATGATTATCCACCCGGACCTCAAGCGAAATTCGGTCGCAATAGCGTCGGGTCGCCTCAAGCTCACACTCCGCCAGCAGCTTTGCTCCGAAGCCCCTGCCCTGATAAGCAGGGTCGGTCACTATATTGTAAAGACGGCCAACACCGAGCGCCCGGCGCCAGAGCATGTAGGCTCCGCCAACAACCTTTCCATCGAATTCAAGCACGAATACAATCGCGTGCGCCCGCGTCAGAAGATACTCGATTTGCTCTTCGGTAAATCTGTCAGTGGCAAACCCTGTCCGCTCCAGACTCACCAGAGCATCGAGGTCGTGCTGCGAGGCAATGCGTATTTTTTCACAGGTAACGGTGGTCACTCTTTCCCTCGCATGAGAAATCTCACCAGCTTCTCATAAAGCTCACCGGCCTTGTGGTCTTCATCGCCGGCGATAATAGTTGGATTGTCGTTGACCTCTATAACAATAAAGTCGCCGTTGACTTCCTTGAGGTCCACACCATACAATCCCTTGCCGATCGAAGCGGCTGCCTCCAGCGCCCGTTTCAAAAGAAGCGGGTTTACCTCGGAAAGAAGCATACTCCTGACCGGACCATGCAGCGTTCGGCCGTCGGGGGTGTAAGTGAGAATTTTCCAGCGCTTTTTCGGAATCGTGTATTGACATACGTAGAGGGGTTCTCCCCCCAGCACGCCCACCCGCCAATCGAACTTGGAACTTACAAAACGCTGAGCCACGATTCTGTCCGCCCTTCTGAAAAAACGCTTACCGATGCTGACAAACTCGCGCGGTGTGGTGGCCCGATCAACATACATCGAGAAACTACTGTGGGGCGCTTTCAAAACCAGCGGCGAGCCCAACTCCGCAAGCAACCGCTCACCGACAGCCTCGGTCAACTCCGATTCCGCCAGAAAACGTGTGTCCGGCATGGGCACGTTGGCGGCTATCAGATGGCGATACATATTCACTTTATCACAGCAGATTCTGATCGAATCGGAATCGTCAATCACGCGGACCCCATGCATCTCCGCCGTCCGCGAGGCAACATACGCCGAATTGAGCGGATCGGTGAGAGCGCGAATGAGTATGGCGTCATACTCAGGTATCTTGTACATATCGGGACGAAAGAGAAAGTCGGCCCGATGACCAAGCTTGCGCGCCACCTGCGCCAACCGCATAACAGCGTTCATCTCGTCGGCGCTCGAAATCGTATAGCGCTCCACGTAGATACCTAAGCGTCCCATCTGATACGCTCCTGAAGATATTTTATTTCTCTGGCGCCAAGCTTATCGAACGGAAAGGGGGAAATATCACTGAGAAACATCTTTCCATCAGCCAGCTGAACCACTCTCACCCGCGCCAGCGGAATCCTGAACACCTCCCAAATCTGACGGGAAAGATCACGGTAACGACTCGAAGCGCACCATCCAAGCACCGAGCGGAAATATTTGACCTCGCTGTCGGCCGGAAGTTCCTGGCAGCATATCGCATAAGTGAAATTGCGCGTCATGGACTTCGCGATAGATTTCTCACGTCCCGGTTTTAAAACGACGCGACTCTTACTCATGAACGGATTGATCGGATCGATTATCACCGGAGGTTCGAAATATCCGTTGCTGATATAGAATTCCGGCGTGAGTAAACCGTGAAGCCTCGATTTCTCCAGAAATAAGGGCGGCACGTATGCGTCGAGAGCCTCCTTGCAGGTCGGATGGACCTCGCGACCGAGATCCTCCAGATCCTGAGAGACATAGTAGGCCGACTCGAGATAGTCGTAATCGCCGGCAAGGTTCACCAGACAACCGGCGTCATCACACCATGCCGTGTAAAGATGACGTCTGGCCGTATCAAAGAATGCCTTATGCTCTTTCATCTTGTCTCCCCAGAAATATTGGACTGAGAGAATTCATAACAGGAATTTTACCCGCAGTCAATATTCCAGGCGGGCAGCAAGTAACTCAGTCCAAGGCAGGCCGTCAATTGAAAATAATCGAAAAAACTATTATCGCCTCGCCCAAAGAAGCTGACCGCAAACACGCCGGTCGCTACCCCATTCACATACAACGAGTTAGCCCTTAAGGCTAGCCCTGGAATTCGATGGCATACACCGGATAAACCGAATCCTGAACTGACGACGGGGCGCAGCGATGGCCGTAACGCTATAGCAATCAATCGCTTCAAAAAATGTGCGAATTTTTTCGCTTTCTGCGAAACTTTTCGCACCACGGGGCAGTATACTGAACCAGAAACGATAAAACCGAAACGAAGGGATACTGCTTATGGCTGAAAAACAGCAGCAACTCTCCAGGCGTGAACGACAGATAATGGATGTTATTTATAAACTCGGCGAGGCGAACGCCGCCGAGGTTGCCGAGAATCTTCCCGAACCACCCGGTTACTCCACTGTCCGCAAACTGCTCAGCATCCTCGAAGAAAAAGGATTTCTCAGGCATATTGAACAAGACCGGCGGTATGTTTATCTGCCAACCCAATCCAAACAGCAGCGAAGTCGTACGGCCTTGAAACATCTAATGGAGACTTTCTTTGAAAATTCCGCCGAAAGTGTGGTCAGCGCTCTCATGGATATTTCAGGTGAGAGAATGTCCGAAGAGCAACTCAAGAAATTGACCGCCCTGATAGAGCAGAAAAGAAAGGAACGCAAGTAGCATGAATCCCTTTTCACAAATCGCCGCGGGCGATGGGATCGGTTTTGTTCTCTTCTGTACCGCAAAAGTGTCGCTGATCCTTCTGCTTGTTTTCGGGCTTTATATCCTCGCCAGAAAGAAGTCGGCATCGATGCGTCACTTCATTCTCACAGTAGGGCTTGTCGCGACAATCGCCGTTCCAATGCTTGCGCTCACATCTTTTCGCTGGGAGATTCTCTCCTTGGGCAGCGCGTCCGACACACATGCTACTGAAAAAGTCTTGTCTACAGAGGTTTCAGCAGTCACACCCTCCGCCAAATTCGGTATCACGCCTGCCCCTGTGACACCGGCTTCGCAGCATGCATCCCGATCCGGTGCAGATTGGACGATACCTGTCTTATCCTTAGCGTACCTCATTGGTTGTACGTTCGTTATGCTGCGATTGCTCGGCGGTTTTATGTACTCGCGACGGTATCTCCGGTCAGCCGAGCCGGCGTACCCGACTCACCCGCGCCTAGTTCGCCTCGGCCAAAATGCCGCCCGGCAAATCGAGCTGCACCGCAAGGTCGAACTGATGTTGTCGGACAAGGTCAAAATACCTTTCGCATGCGGACTCTTTCGGCCCGCTGTCGTACTTCCATCGGGAGCTGCCGCATGGTCGGATGATCGCCTGATGGCCGTCTTGCTGCACGAGCTCTCTCACGTCCGGCGATACGATAATGTCCTTTCGCTCTTGAGTCAGCTTGCCCTGGCCTGGCAGTGGTTCAATCCGCTCGTGTGGATGTTGGTCGGAAAGCTCAACAGAGAGCGCGAAATCGTGTGCGATGACATCGTTCTCGCGGCCGGCGTGAACGACACCGATTACGCCCATCATCTCGTGCAGATAAACAGTATGTTAACACCCGAAACGCGATTGGCGGCTTCAGCCATGGCCTTCAGTCGCACAAGTAAAATGGAAGGGAGAATCATGAGTATCCTCGATAGAACCAGAGACCGGCGAACTGTGGCGGCAGGAAAGATGTTTCTCATTGGCTTGCTGTTTGCCGTGACCACCGCTCCTCTGGCCAGCCTCGCGCAAAAACCCCAAGGTACGGTGCTCGAAGGAGTATCGGAGTCAGAACAGGAAGAGATTGTCAACACATTGATGGAATTCTACGACGCGCTCAATGCGGGTGGGGATTTTGGGATTATCCGCGAGCAGTTTCTGAGCCGTGACTACTTTGACCGTCCCGAACTGACCGTTGAGAATCTCATGCCCGGTGAGTTTAAAAGTGTAGTTGACCACATGTTATCCGTGCTCGATGCCAGAAGGACCGGGTTTCGGCAGATTTCAAATGTGGCCGTAAAATCCATCTTAAACGAAGGCGGGAGATATATTCTTACTTTGCGAACAAGCGTTGGCTCAGGTGATCCAGAGAGGCAAATCGGTTACGTCGTTAAAGACCTAGAACACCGGATAGAGATAGTAAGAGAGGACGGGCGATTCAAGGTATCGCGCTACGACGACGGCATTTCTGTCATGCGCATGGACATCGACAACCCTTATGGTCCGATCCTGGTAATCTGGATCAAGATGGTTGATAAATCGTCCACTCCCCTGGCTCCCTGGGTCTCGAAAGTAATACCAGCCAGCCTGGGTATTGAGGACGCCGTCAACATGCAGTTCAGCCTTGAGGAAAACTAACATGAAACTATGGTTTGCCACAGCGCTGGTGGTTGCCTGCCTGCTTGCACACACAACTCATATCCTGAGCGCAGAGATTCACGATGCTATAAAGTCGGGGGACATATCAAAGGTACGGGAAGTCCTTGAACAGGATATATCTCAGGCCAACGCACCCGGCCCTACTGGCGGCCTGCCGCTTCATTCTGCCTGCTACAGCGGTCAAGCAGAGATTGTGGCGCTGCTTTTGAACGCGGGAGCAGACGTCAACAGACCCGATCAACGCGGATTCGCCCCTCTCCAGTGGGCCATCCACGGTTGCCATGGTGATATTGTCGGATTGCTGCTTGAACACGGCGCCGAAACACAACTGAACCACCCCGTGTTCGGCAAGCCCGTCGATCAGGCCTTTCAGCGAGAGTGCCAGCGGAATTCGCCGCCGGTAATAACGAGTCTTCTGATTTCACACGGGGTGCCTTTCGATCCCAATGAGGTCGATTCTCGAGGGATGCCGCGGCTTTTCTGGACCGCCATATTCGGTAATACCGAAATGGCGCGGTTCTTAATCGAACGCGGAGCCATCGTGGATATTGTCCGTGAACACGACGGACGCACGCCGCTGGCCGAGGCCGTCTCCCGCGGACACTCCGACATAGCCGCGTTATTTTTGAACAACTATGCCGATCCCAACTCAATAGACAAAGAGGGAGACTCTCCTCTCTGTCTGGCGGTTAAGTCGGGGCTGGCTGAAAATGTGAGAATGCTTCTCTCGGCAGGAGCCAACCCCGCGTTTGTCGAAAAACTCTACGGAAGAAACCTTCTGCATCTGGCTGCTATCCGCGGATATTTCAAGATTTCCGCGATACTGGTCGAAGCGGGATGTTCTGTTGGTGAAGAAGACGAATACGGCCAAACACCCCTGTGCTATGCTGCAAGGTATGGACACCAAACGCTCGCGAATTACTTCGTCGAACAAGGCGCGAAGCCGACTACGGATATGCAGGAGAACTACGGGAAGCCCGAATTGCTTTCAAAGGCACTGACTAATGGTGAAGCAGCGATATGGTATCTGAATAATCGCGGCTGGGCAGTAAAAACTCAGAATCACATGCTGATTTTCGATTACGAGCAGTATCGACAGATTCTTCCGGCAGAACCATCGTTAACCAACGGATTCGTTACACTGTCGGAACTCTCCGAGCAGAACGTATGTGGTATATATACATGCTACCACGGCGAGCCGGGCGAACTTGAACTGATACACACTCTCGAGGACTCACTGGAAAGTGCAATTTATATTCACAATGCCGATGATCCGTGGCGAGGCTGCACCAACACGGTCTATTTGAAACCCAATGAGTCTTTTGACAATGATGACATATTCGTAAAGGCTGTCAGACCCACCAGCGAGGACTACATGCCGACCAACGCGTATCTGTGTACTGTGGACGGTTTGGCAATCTACTACGCGGGCGATACCTCAGACGATCTCGCCTTGTTTCGCAGCTGTCTCGACACGCTGGCGGAATATACTGATATGGTCGATATCGCTTTTCTTCCTGTTCCGGAGCCCGGGGAGGAGGAAAACTCCGATCTGAAACTGTTTCTTGAGAGATTCACTCCCAGGGCAATCTGTCTGATGGATCCGAACCGCCGGAACCACCTCCTTCCAGATGTGGCCAGAAACATAGCCGGCTGGGGAGTCACCGCGAGGGTTTTCTGCGCCGAAAATCCCGGCGACAACTTCCTCTCACAGCCCAGCCCTTACTGAATTGCGCCGGGGAGCCAAGATTCTCCCCGACTTGAAACCCTGCCAGCCTGGTTTCGTAATAATCATTGTTAAATCCCACCGGTTTGTGCATAATCGGATACTATCAAAATAACGCAGGAGGTATGCGTGAAACCGCAAGATGCTTATACTGAACTCAAGAAACGGATGAAAGAAATCGCCACCATCAGCTCCACCGCCGGAGTACTCCACTGGGATCAGGAATCATATATGCCGAAAAAGGCCGATGACCACCGCGCCGAACAGCTGGCGCAACTCGACCGGCTGAGCCACGAATGGTTCACCGATCCCAAAATCGGTGATTTGATTTCTGCGGTCGAAACCTCGAATCTGGTCAAAGACCCTGAATCCGAAGCGGCTGTTAATGTTCGCGAGTGGCGTCGTCTGTACGACAGGGAGACAAAACTCCCGGTCGAATTTGTCGAAGAATTCTCGCGGGCGACATCGAAAGGCATCGGCATCTGGGCCGAGGCCCGCAAGAGATCCGACTTCGCCTCTTTCCGGCCCCAACTGGAGAAAATCGTAGAGCTGTGTCGCCGCAAAGCCGACCTCATTGGTTACAAGACCGAAATCTACGACGCCCTCCTTGACGAATTTGAGCCCGGCGCTAAGTCAGCCGATGTTGAAACGGCGTTCGCGGGCCTCAGGACCGATCTGGTGGAATTGATCGCCAAAATCAAAGACGCGCCGCGCAAACCGGATATCGGCATTGTCAAACGCCCCTACGATGTTTCCAAGCAAAGAGTGTTTGCCGAAATTCTCGCGGCCGCGATCGGCTACGATTTCAACGCCGGCCGTATCGATGAAACCGTGCACCCGTGCTGCAACGGCTTGGGACCGAATGATACCCGGATCCTCATGCGTTATTATCCCAACGATGTCAGCGAAGGTATCACCGGCACTACCCACGAGGCCGGCCATGCCCTCTATGAGATGAGCCATTCGGATAGAACTCACTGGGGAACACCCATGGCTGAGACACCATCGCTTGCCATCCATGAATCCCAATCGCGCACCTGGGAAAATATCGTGGGACGATCCCGCGAGTTCTGGAGCTACTTTTTCCCGCAACTTCAACGTGTCTTCCACGACGAACTCCACGGCGTCAGCCTCGATCAATTCTACGGCGCTATGAACTGGGTGTCGCCATCTTATATTCGCGTCGAGGCCGACGAAGCTACATACAACCTCCACATTATGCTCCGCTTCGAACTTGAGCGGGCCATCATCAAGGGCGAGCTTAAGGTTGCCGACATCCCCGGTGAATGGAACAAGCGATTCAAGGAGTATTTTGGTATCGATGTTGACAAGGATTCCAACGGTTGCCTTCAGGATGTGCACTGGGCGCATGGCGCTCTGGGATATTTCCCGACTTATGCCCTTGGTAATCTGTACGCCGCGCAATTCTGGATGCAGGCAAAGAAAGACCTGCCGGGCATTATGGAAGATTTCGCCAGAGGCGAATTCTCAAGACTGCTTCAGTGGCTGAGCAAAAACATTCATCAACAGGGATTCAAGTATTATTCGAACGACTTGTGTAAGAAGGTGACCGGTCAGCCGCTTTCGCACAAGCCGCTGCTGGATTATCTGTACGAGAAGTACGAAGGCATCTACGGCATCAGCCGGTAGAGCTTTGAAGGGAGGGTGCTTGTGTCGAGATTCATCAAAGCACTGATTGTAGCTGGCTCTGCGATTTTCATGTCAGGCTGCGGCACGGCTCACTACTTTATACCGCCGCAGCCGATGGAGACAAGCGAGTGGCAAATATCAGTTGTGTGGCACTTCGACTTCGCACAGATCCAAACGCCACGCTCCCTCATATTCCCCGATCTTAATTATTGGGTAGGACTCGGCAAGAAGACAAACCTGGGGTTTGGAAGTAATTTCATCTGGCCGAGCCACCTGTCTTTCGCTCGCTATACTTACAGTGAGCCGGACAGGTACTGGATTGCCTACGCGCATACACAGCCGCTGAGTCCTAATACCAATCCTCGTCTTGAGGTTGGGGGCGCATACGTCTTCGGAAATTCCGCTACCCGGCAGACTCTCTCGATTGGTCTGGGATTTGGATCGGAATTAGTCTATGTCTGGCCCTCATTGCCACGGTCTCCGGGGTCTGTAGAAGTAAAGAGAAGCAGGTGGCCGATTCTCTCTTTCAGATATGTTGCTTCCGGAACTGATGCCGGAATTTCGTGGGCACATTATCATGGGCTGACTAAAAGACTGGTTCAGAGTTCGCTTCACAATATCCCCGTTAGACCGGACACGCTCTTGGCGGTTTCCGATGTTGATTCGCTGAGTCTTGAGACACTTGACAAGAACGAGTCGAGGTCGATTCGACTAACGATCTGGACGACCACCCAAGGCGAGTTGACGTGGAGTTCGCCCAGAAGATGCCCCGATTGTTTCCATGAACCGGAGTACGAGTTTCTTCGATGGGCTGGTGAGCACTATACCGCCCTTTATCTCAGCGACTGGCCGGATTGCCCCGACTCTCTCCGTAACACTTCCTGGCGTACACTCCCAATCGGATGGTTCCTTGCCGACCTGAAGCAACTTCAGGAGGCAGAGGAAAGCGGACAGCCGATCACCATTGTCCGTTATCCAGAGGGCTTTATCGAAAAGGTGAATGATATCAACTGGCTCAAGAATGACCACGCTATCGGAATAGCCGTATTCGGCTATCCGAAATAGCTATCCGCGATAAGGACAACCCATCAGAACCGCTTCGTGTAGATATGACAGTACGGCTGCTTGCCGGTCTTGTCATAGTAATCCTGATGATAGTCCTCCGCCGCCCAGAACTTATCGGCCCTGATCACCTCCGTGGCAACATCGTACCCCTTCCCCCTTAGTATCGTAACAAGACTGTCCGCGGTTTTCTTCTGGGCGTCATCAACATAGAAGACAGCCGAACGGTACTGAGTGCCAACATCGGGCCCCTGACGGTTCTTCTGGGTCGGGTCGTGAATCTCGAAAAACAAACGCGCCAGCGTGGCGTAATCTACCTTTGCGGGATCATATTCAACCTCAACCGTCTCCGCATGTCCGGTGGTTCCGGTACAGACCTGTTCATAGGTGGGGTTGGATGTATGCCCGCCCATATATCCGGAGCGCACCGAAATCACGCCATCGGGATCCTCGAGCAAATGCTCGACTCCCCAAAAACATCCACCTGCAAAATACGCCTTCTCCGTCGCGACCTTCCTTTGTGAAGAAGCCGGAATAAAGTCCATTGAGATAGAATTGACACAGTACCGGGTGTTCTTATCTGTGAGACGTTCACCCACGAACACATGCCCCAGATGACCGCCGCAGTTGGCGCAGGTTATCTCCATCCGGACACCATCGGCGTCGAGCGTGCGCCTAACCGCGCCTTCTATGGCGTCATCGAAACTCGGCCAGCCACAGCCGGAATCGAATTTGTAGGTTGAGGCAAACAATTGAGCTCCGCACTGCTTACAGACATATGTGCCCTGCTTATCGAATTTATCGAATTTGCCCGTGAAGGGCATCTCGGTCCCCTTGTGTATGATGACACGCTCCTCTTCGGGCGTCAATTTTTTGTATTTCATAGATGGCTCCGACTTCTTTTGGGATTGGCTCTCCTGCGATGTGGAGGTAAGCGCGATGAATCCGATTGCGATGACTATTACCAGCCCTCCCCACACCATCAATCGGACTAATGAATTCTTGGTTGATAGCATGGGGCGATAGCCTCCTTGGTCCTTGAGAAATAACTAATTAACTTTGCCTTTAATATCTAAGACAAAATCGGACCACGATTGGTTCCAAATATCAGCTACCAACCACTAAACAGGTTGCTTTGCAAAGACCACCGGCGCCCTCTATGATTCAGGCGCGCAGCAGGGTCGCCAGTATCCGTATCCCCGTACTTATGGCTGACTCGTTAACCGTCGAGAAATTCAGCCGGGCGGTGTTAAGCCCCTGTCCCTTACGGGTGAAGAAGTACTTCCCCGGTACGTAGGCCACTTTGTGCTTCACGGCGTCTTCGTAAAATTCCGAAGTATCCAGCGAATCCGGACCGGTCAGCCAGACAAACATCCCTCCCTCCGGCTGCGACCAGGAGAAGTCATTTCCGAAATTCTCCTTCAGCGCCGACAACATAGCCCTAACCCTGGGTCGATAGACATCGACAATATGCGGCAGGTGTCGCTTCAGATAGCCCTCGCCGATATACTCCGCGGCTATCGCCTGATCAAGCGAGCTGGTATGAAGATCTATACCCTGCTTGGCCAGAACGATCCATTTGCGAATGAGCGGCGGCGCCACGAAATACCCCAACCTCATACCGGGCGACAAAACCTTCGAAAGCGTGGCGGCGTAAACCACATTTTCGGGAGCCATCGACCATATCGTCGGAAGATGCTCACCTTCGTACCTCAGCGCCCGGTAGGGATCGTCTTCGAAAAGAAGCACGTTGTGCTTTTTGATTATACCGGCGATCTCTCTGCGACGACCCAGCGGGATAGTCCTTCCCGAGGGGTTCTGAAAGTTGGGAATCAGATAAACGAACTTGACATCGTTCTCCGTAAGCACGTCGTCGAGAGCCTCAGGAACGACACCGTCATCATCCGACTCAAGCCCTATATAATGAGGCTCGTACGGATTGAAAGCCGAGATGGCACCCAGGTAAGTGGGCGACTCCACGACGATTTTGTCACCGGGCGAAATAAGGACCTTGCCGAAAGCATCGAGAGTCTGCTGCGATCCGGTCGTGACGATGACCTCATCGGGCGTTGCCTCCACACCGCTGTGAGCAAGATAGTTCGAAAGAATCTTTCTCAGCGGGGGGAACCCTTCGGTCGGACCGTACTGAAAAATCGATGGTCCGTACTTGCGCAGAGCGCCCGCCACCAATTCGGGCATATAATCCACCGGAAAGCTTTCCGGCGCGGGAAGCCCTCCCGCCAGCGAGATTACACCGGGCTGCGACGCTACCTTGAGAATCTCCCGAATAGCGCTGGCGCTCATCCCCTTCGTACGCGACGCGAGTATGCTCTCCGATAGTCGTGAGCTTGCCTCGCGTGTCGCTACCTCAGAAACTGTCTTTGAGTATGTCATTCTATTTCTCCTGTTTCGTTATCTGATACACAGCCCGCCGGATTGCTCACTCATATCGAGAACATCCCCGATAATTCGTGTGGGCCGCCATTCAATCCTCCCGTAATACTCACTTCTGAGAATTGACATTACCTTCACATCGACAAAGCCATCATTGTAACGCACCGCTTCCCGGTGCAAGCCTTCGACTGTAAATCCTTCAGATTTATACAGCTTAAATGCCCTCTTATTGTTGGTAAAAACGTCGAGCCACAACCGATGAAAAGTGAGCGTATCAAAGGTGTATGCTTTGATCAGACGAAGCGCCTCGCGGCCGTAGCCGCAGCTTTTCTTCGAGATGACTATCCTTCTAAGTTCAAGACAAAAATCAGGATTCTCAAGACCGACCAGGATAACGTGTCCCACCGGCCGCCCACCGGGTACGCTTTCAACCACAAAATGACCGATGTTTGGATCGCTCATGGCGGCCTCGTGTTGGCGGACCGACCACTGGCGGATAAACGGAGCGTTGTCGGAATGCTTTTCGCTGGCGAGGATGAAGTCCAGGTCAAATGCACTGGCAGGCCTCAGGGCAGCCCTGCCACGGCAACAGATTCTAACTGTCTTCATATCAACACCCTCCTGTCTCAAGGGTGGCAGAGTTTACACATCTCATAATGCCACCATTGTACTATTACGATAGTAGTATATAATTTGTTGCAAAATAGTCAAGCGAAATCATTGTACTATAACAATATACTAACACAGAAGTGGCATAGAATCGCGAACTGGAGTATTTTTGTCTTGCGCTGATTAAGTTAACTCCTTATATTAAAAGCATGTTTGAAGCATGGTCACCGGAAATACAAAAAGCCGATTTGCCGGTTTATCTCGCCATTCTTGGCGCGTTAGAGCGTGATATTGTATCAGGCTCTCTCCAGCCAGGACAGCGATTACCGACTCACAGAGAGCTCGCCGACCACCTCAAATTGGCCATTGGAACTGTGACAAAAGCTTATCTGGAGGCCGAGAGGCGCGGTTTAATCCGAGGCGATGGTCGACGCGGTACGTTTGTCGCCGGCCATAAGCACCAGCCCAAATCCCCAACCCTATCGATAGAGTCCGAGCCCGGACTAATTGACCTGAGTCCTTATTATCCCCCGGCCGATACCGATCCGGACCTGAGGCATGCTCTCGCCGAGCTTTCCAACCGCGAGATAAACTACCTCATGCATTACACCGGGCCAAAAGGCTACGCCCGCCACCGGGAAATCGGCGCGCAGTGGGTCAGCACGCTGGGCTTGAAGGTCGGCGAAGAGGACGTGATTGTCACCGCAGGCGCGCAACATGCCATTCTCGTGACGCTGATGGCCCTGACCGACAGAGGCGACACAATCGCCACCGCCAGGCACACCTACACCGGCGTCAAATGGGTCGCGGAACTGCTGGGCTTGAGACTGGTCGGGATTGAGGCGGATCGCGATGGGCTCCTGCCGGACGCTTTCGATTCGTGCTGCCGCAAACACAATGTCAAATTTCTCTATTGTATACCGTCGCTCGATAACCCAACGAACGCGATTCTATCCGAATCCCGTCGACATACCATCGCCGGCGTCGCCGAAAAATACGGCGTGGAGATTATCGAAGACGAAATCAACCGAAGGCTCCTTGAACAGCCGTATCCATTGATATCTTCCATGGCTCCCGGACGTACCTACTTGATTGCCTCGCTGGCTAAAGTCGTAGCGGGAGGATTGCGAATCTGTTACCTCGTCGCTCCGCAGAGTAACCGCGAAAAGCTTTACAAAGCTGTACTCGGATCGACCCTCATGGTTTCGCCGCTCGCCGCCGAACTGGCGTCGCTATGGATTAGTGATGGTACCGCCGAAAGAAGTGTGCTCCGCAAGAGAGCTGAGGCGAAGAAAAGAAGCGCCATCGCCGCCGACATCCTCGGGGACCTCGAATACTATGGCCACCCCTCGAGTTATTTCGTATGGTTAAAACTCCCCGCGCGATGGCACACCGGCGAATTCGCCGCCGAGACTCATCGCACCGGTGTAGTCGTAGCGCCCGCCGACATATTCGCTGTCGACCCCCATGACATGGACAACGCCGTGCGACTGTGTCTGGGCGGCAAGAACACTATCGAAGACCTCGAGCGCGGCTTGCGCCTTATCAGCGCCATCATTCATGGCACCGCCGGCCCCAAATCAACTGTCTTTTAGTCCATCTTTCACTTCACTCAAAAGATCCTGAATATTCCGCACCTATAAGGGTAATAGATACAAAATCAATTGCGCTTCGGCGCAAAGCTTGCCCCTGGCCAGAGGGTACGAAACCGACTGCTCTTAAGCAGCGTATGTAAAACCCAGAACACTCACATTTATGCAGGGGAATATCTTATGCGTACTACGAAGATAATCGTAACAATCGTTCTCGCCAGTTTCATTCTCGCGACCTCAACCGGAGCCGGTCCTCTTGAAAATCGGCACCAGCTGGAACTGAGAATGGGGATGTTCAACCAATCCAATTCCGACCTGACACTCACCACCACCAGCATCGCTGCCAGCGGCGTCTCGAGCAACGTAACATCCACCGTCAATGCTAACGGATTCATGGGGCAGTTGACCTATGGATACTGGTTCACTGAAGGCCTGGCTCTAAATGCCAGCGTCGGCGGCATGCTGGCCAGTGTTGAAACCCAAATCGAGGACATCGGTATAACAACCGAAAGCGCCTACATCGGACGCGTCCTCGTCGGATTGAAAAAATACCTCCCCGGTTCAACCTTCAATTCATCGCTGCGACCCTATGTGAAAGCGATGGTGGGACCATGCATTGGCAGTCAGACCAGCACCCAGGTAAGCAGCCTCGTAACGTCGGAGTCTCGAAGCGAAGTGGTTGTCGGCGGACAGGCGGCCGCGGGAGTAGACCTTCTCGTCGGGCCGCATGTGCTGATGGGTCTCAACCTCGGCTACAACCTCATGCCCGACTTCAGCGAACCGATCGGCGCGAGCAAAAACTACAGCGGTCCGGAAATAAGTTTCGGCGTCAGTTACCTGATTGGCAAAATTAAACAGTAGCGCCCGCCTCAGAGCCTGCGCTGCATCCAGACGACATCAAACGATTTGCCCTTCTTGACACCAACGTCTCTGAAACGACCACACTCGACAAAACCGTGCCTCAGGTGAAACTGGAGGCTCTGGTCATTGAGTGATGAAATCGAAGCGAGAAAATTATCTACGCCGCGAAGCTTCGCCTGCTCGATAAAATACTCGAGCACACGACTTCCCAACCCGTGTCCGGTGTGCTCCGGCAAAATAAAGTACGTCACCTCGGCAACGCGACTGAGCGTTTTGGCCCGATGATACGGACGCATGAAAGCGAATCCTATCACATCGCCCGTATCGGTCTTCACGGCAATCGCCGGATAGTCGCCAACCATCGCCACAAACCGCTGAAAAAATTCGTGCCCAACCTTTTCCTCGGGATAAGCGGCAAAGCTGTTCTCGACGAAATAATTGAAGATGTCGACAACAGCTCCCTCGTCATCGGGTGACATCTTATCGAGGCGATATTCCATAGATCTCTCCCTGCAGCATCATAATCCAGGCATTCGACCGTAAATATCATCAACGGGATTGACAGCGGCAACTGAAATTAGCATACTGCCTTTACACTTAATCCGATCACTTATTGATGAGAAGCAAAGTACATACGTCAGGAGGATAAAATGCCGTTGATGCTGTCACGCCAGGATGTCATGAAGGTGCTCGATATGAAGGACTGTATCGAGGTTACCCAGCAGGCTTTCGCCGAAATGGCCAATGGAACCGCCGTGCTGCCTCTGCGCACCAATATCAAGCCCCCCGATGGTCTATCGCTGTATATGCCAGCTTATCTTCAAAGACTCGGCGCGCTTGCCTGTAAGATCGTAACGGTTTACAAGGACAACCCGGCCAAACACAACATGCCGGTTGTTGTGGGCAAGGTGCTGCTTCAGGATCCGCAGACGGGCGATGTAATGTGCATCATGGATGGCGGCTACCTCACCGCCATAAGGACCGGCGCCGCCAGCGGTGTCGCCACGAAATATCTCGCGCGCGATGTCAAAGGCCAGGTTGCCGGTATCTTCGGCGCGGGTGTCCAAGCCGGCGCGCAACTGTGGGCAATGTCTGCCGTGCGCCCGCTTTCACGAGCCCTTGTTTACGACAAAGTCGAAAAAGCTGTCGACAACTTTATCAAGACATGGAGCGAAAAACTCAACCTTGATATCGCCAAAGCCGATTCCGCCGACCATCTGCTCGAACAGGCGGATATAATTTGCGCCGCGACTTCGTCCCCCACGCCCATCTTCGACGGCTCCAAGGTACGCGAGGGAACCCACATCAACGGCATTGGCAGTCATACACCCAACGCCCGCGAACTCGATACCGCGATAATCAAGCGCTCGATGCTCGTCGCTGATTCCTATGAGGCATGCCTCAGCGAAGCCGGGGACATCATGATCCCGATCCAGGAAGGAGCGATTGACAAATCGCACATGAAAGCGGAGCTTGGCGAGATTGTGACAGGGAAAAAGTACGGACGTCGCGACGACAAGCAGATTACCATCTTTAAATCCAACGGTCTGGCCATTCAGGATGCCGCCACGGCGAAGCTCATATATGATAAGGCGGTGGCTGCGGGCATTGGCGTGAATATCGAACTGTAACGATGCGGCGCAAGAGACGCTGTGACTTCACCCCTTCAGAATGATAAGGGGATGCGTCCTTGCCAGCCCGAAAATCGACATGGCGTCGGGACCTGACATGTAAAGACGCAGCGTTTCCTTGCCTTCGACCGTCGACACGATACGACGCAGAGTCTCTTCGAAACCACCGAGAGCGGAAATCTCCTCACCCTCAAGATCGGTTCGAATCTCCAGGCGCTGACCCTCCGATGTCTCGATGATCATTTCAGCAGGCAAATAGCGCTGGGTCGCCGCTTCGCTCAAGCCCGTCACCTCGGCTATCGCCTCCAGCTCCACCTGCGACAGCGTCTTGGCCCCCGACAGAAGATGAACTCGCGAAATTCGCTGGATAGCGGCGCCGCTCTCCAGCCAGTCGCGGGAAAACTCGCCGACCGTAGCGGTATCGTTTGCCGCCGTAGCCCGGCAGTCACGCAGAGGTACGCCCTCAATCTGAATCGATAGAGTCATTGTCTTCAGATCGAGCACGAGGTATGGAAATACCTCGGCGGCGTGCTGACCGGCGCTGCCTGAAGAAGGCGACGATATGTTTTCGGGGGGCTGAGAAAGTTCATACCGCCCGGACAGAAATACCGGCGAAAGCATCAACAATAGAAGCGCTATGGCCCCGGCATGAAGTCTGTAACGACGGGCATAGTTCCACGGATTAAAAGACATACACTCTCATCCCGATATAACTTCTCCGGTACACATCTCTGAGGTCGTTGGTTCCGAGACGCACGCAACCGTGAGTGACAGCCGCGCCGAGAAGTCGCTCATAGATCGTTCCATGCACAAAGTAGCCGTCGCCGAAACCAATCGCGTATTCCCCCATCATGTTGGCATCCAACCTCTCCCTGTCCGACTTGGGCAGCGGCAACCCCTCCTCGATAAACGCCCAATCCGGCTTACGCCACCACGGATTCTCCAGCTTGGTGTGAACCGTGTATATTCCGGCCGGAGTTTCAAACTTCCAGCGTCTTCCCGTCAAGCTATCCGCAAGCTCGCCTCCCGACCCGGTCGAACACAGCGCGTCGATTAGCACCGTGTCAACGGTCCGGAGAAAAAGTCTATTGCTGTAACGATCGATGACGATATAGGGCTCTTTCGCCCGGTATGGTCTCCCCGAATTCCGAGATAAAGAAGCACTATCTGCTGGCGGCGACATCGCAGAATCGGCTGACTCGTCATAAGCATATGATTCGCGAGGAAAAATATGAAGGTCTCCGCTTGAACGATAATAAGTGTTTACAAGTGCGAGAGACGCTACGACGAGAGAAATTGTGATGGCGTAGATTGATCTCACTGAATACCGTCCCACGATCGCACAATGGTTACCAGGGTGCCTACGGACGCGATCTTCATCAATTTGTTCATATCATCATTGGACACGGCGACACAGCCCTCCGTCCAATCCTCATCACGCCCGCCTTCGCCGTGAATCTCAATCAAACCGCCTATGCGAGCATGTGAGGGTATGACACCTTCACTCAAGTTCTTCTGAAAGCGTCTGCGATCATACTTGTTTGGATAGTCCAGAAGCAACGCCCGGTAATACTTGCTGTTCTTCTTTACCTCGACAACACGGTACATGCCTTCCGGAGTAGCACCGTCGCCGGACATCTTTTTCTGGTAGCCGGCGTTGTAACCGAGGTCACACGAATATGAATCGACAACAGCCCCATGTCTTAATACGTAGAGGCGATGTGCCGATTTATCTACGATCAGCACCGGTTCGCGTGTTTCCGATGAACGCTTGACGGTCTCTATCACCCACCGGTCGGCATCGGCCAAAAGCTCTTCGAGCACAACCTGGTGCTCGAGCAGTCGCCCCGAAAGGACCGCCATGCTGCTGCGGACACTGTCGGTATAGACCTGGGCCGAGGCATAAGAACCCGTTTCAGCGAGTTTTGTGGCCAAATCCAATTTCAACCTAACCTTGCGATAAAGCGCCTCAACATCGGTGCGCCCCAGCTCTGCACTCAGAACCTCGCCGAGATAGTTGAGGGAATCCGTCAGCGATTCGATATTTGAAAGTAAAGCGCTACGCCGTGCATCGGTGTGATTGGTCGCCATCGTAACCACTTTTCTTGACAGGCGAATTGACTCCTCAAACAGGGAATCGGCAACCTCGTAGGACACAAATGGCCACCAGCTGGCATTCTGCTTTCGAAGCGACTTTTCACCTTCGAGCAGACATTGCTCGGCCTGCTTCAAGGTCGACTTATAGTGATTGCGGTTCTCAGTGGCTTTGGCCACACCCAGAGCATCCAACGCCCGCTTCATTGATTCAAGCGGAGGACGCCTCCATTCACGCGCGGCGATAAGTCCACCTGCGACCAGAACAGTCAAAAGGGGAATCCAAATGAAGAGTTTTGTACGGGCAGTCATAGAGATTTCGAGGAACGATGTGTGTACGGACCTTATACCATTTCGCCAGAGGCCGGAGATCCCGGCCTCTGCAAAAATAAACAACAGCGGGACAAACGCCTTACTTCTTTGTAATGCGCTTGATAGCCTCTTCTACCTGGGCTTTTACACCCTCTACCTGAGGCTTAATTGCGTCCAGCTTGGCCTTCGCAGCCATATATTGACCCGAATTGTAATCCGCAGCGGCAACCGCCAGAGCGTTCGAGGCAGCCTCAATGTCACCCTGAAGAACCTTCAGATCGGCCGCGGTACCCTTGGCTTTGGGAGCCGAGGCAAGCGCGGTTTTCGTTTCGGCCAGGAGTAACTCAAGCTCCGCAATGAGAATCGAATCGGCAACACGCGTCTTTTCTTTCTCGGTCACCGCTTCCGCTTCCGCCTGCTGTGTCAGTCTCTCGGCGGCGGCAATCAACTCTTCCGCGCGTCCGTAACTGCGAAGCAGCGAGAACTTGGAATCCTGATTCTGCATCTCAACCGCCGCGGCATTCAATGAATCAGTCGCCTGCTTGAAAGTCTCAGAAGCATACAATTCGACCTCATTGGCACGGGCACTTTCAATTGCCGACTTGCCGGCATCGAACTTGGCCACCGGCGCCTCGCTGCAGCCCGCGGCAAATCCAAATAGGGCGAGTGCCACCAACACCGACGACACACGCATAATCATTGTCTCATCCTTTCGGCCGATATTCTCTCAAGAATAAAAGGTTCATAAAAAAAAGACACACACACGTTCGGCCGACGCATGTACGCCTTGTTTATTTTCGTTGAGACGGCGATGGTCTCAACTCGTTAAAAAATTTCCTTACTGAGATTGATTAGTCCTTCTATCAGCAGTCCTCGTTTCTCAGCCACCAATTAAGTGACCGAGCACCGCGAAAACGCGAGATACCATAACATTGTTCCTCTGTTCTGTCAAGACTATTTACGCCAACCCGACAGGCGCCATCATAAACTCTTGTACCACAAATGGTTGCCTCGCGCCACCGGATCTCTCTTTCGAGAACATCAACTATGAACGCCGACCCGAAGGCGAATTTCTCGAGATACTCGTACCACTCCATGCCAGGTTCCGAGCCTCCCCGCACATGCGCGATGGCATATATGAATCCCCGGTCGAGAAGACTCAATCGCCCGGACCGGAATTCCGGCCCCTGGCTTAAGCCGTAAGCGCCGTATCCATAATTGCACCACAACAGGATTCAACGGCGTGTTGAATGGATTGAAGCGATAGAAAAGCCTCTTAAGGCATTTCATCCATCGAAAGACAGGTGAAAATCCGGATCACACGGCCGTCTTGCAGAGGCACGGGCGCTTCCATTATCGTTCGAATCTCATCAGGGGTGATGACAGAGGGATCGTAACTGAAGATAACGCGATGGTCGGTGGCATATGTTTCGATACCATTGATACCGGCCACATTCTCAAACAGCGACACGAAAAACGAGGCTGTCCCCTTGCACTTGACGCCATCAACGATGCACTCCAGCTTCGAACCGCCGGAGTTGGTAGGCATGGTGGATGTCGTCGGCTGAGTGAAGGCGGCCTTGAGAGCATATCCACCGAATAGTGATATGACAACCAGGATCGGTACGACTATCTTGGGTATTTTCATAATATCATCTCCAACTCGCGCGAACCCCGAGCACTTCGGGTTCCGGACAGACCTCCACGCACTCGAAACAGTTCGTACAGTCGCGATGTTTGACGCTGGCCAACTCATGGACCGGTATGTCGTGCGGACACGCCGCCTGGCAACTTCCGCACTGAGTGCACCCTTTTTCGTTACGAGCGATCTTTATCACCGCCATACGGCTGAACGGATCGAATACGGCCCCCAGCGGGCAAAGATAGCGGCAAAAAAACATCGGTATTATAAGTGTCGCTATACCGAGCGCGATCAATACGATAACCGATATCATGCCGACGCTTCCGTGTCCGAAGCCCGAAAAGATGAGATAGAAAGGATCGTAACCCCGAAGGATAAGTTCGCCGGTTCGATAGGTAAAAAACAGCGCAAGCACAAGTACCACATAGCGGGTCAGCTTGAGAATGCCGTTGAGTTTTCTTGCCGGACGAAGTCTCTTTCCTGTAATATGGCCGCCAGCCCGCCCGAAAAGCTCCCCCAAGAATCCTATGGGACAGGCCCAGCCGCAGAACGACTTTTTGGAAATTAGCGCCAGAACTATCAGCGCGATAAACATGGAAAGATTAAGCGGACCGAGAGCGCAACTGAACTCACCGTGGACAAACAATCCCCACAGGCTTTCGGCGCCACCGAACGGGCAGAATGCCTCAAACGACCTGCTGCCATACCCCAGCGCCGTCCACGTGACAAGCCCCAACACAATGAGCAGTATGCTGTAGCGTAAATATGTGATTTTCATCGACCGCCCGAACCCTCGATTTCAATGCCGGCGTGAGGTTATACACAAATATAGCGTCATTCCCCAATTAATCAATCAGAATCAGAGCCGGCAAATCCGGCTATGTTATTGGTCTCAAGCCCGACTGGTAAGGGGGAAAATGAATGGGCTACCCTCATGAGGAAAATCGCCGGACAGGTGAGTTCCGTTTTCTACGACGGCGATAGTCTTCATCGACCCCCTGAGCTTCAGTTTATCAACCATGAAAAGAAACTCAATCTCGCGGTCTCTCTCATCACTGATATAAGGATAGATACTGGTAAACTCCGGAATCTCACTGCCCACAATATCGCAAAAAGTCAACAGTCCATTCTCCCGCTTGTAGAGAACCAGCAAATCCAGGTCGGCAATATAGTAAATGTTGTCGCGGAGAAAATACAGACACCAGAACATAAACAACTTCTCGTTGAACACGCCAAGCCTATCCGAAACAGCAGTTCTCTTACCCGCATGTTGATAAATTAATTCAAGGTGTTTCTTGTTTTCGATATCCAGCTTCACTACATTGCCGCGCGGTTTACAACCCTCGACCGGTATCCTTGTCTTGTGCTCCACCACGCGACGAAACCCGGCTCTCTCATACAGTTTAAATGCATCCGCGTCGGCGAAAAGGTAAAAGAACTCATGTCGTGAACTCGCCCACTCGATAGCTCTTTCGGTCAGTGCGAGACTAAGCCCCCGGCGCCGATATTTCTCATCCGTCCCAACCCCCGAGATTTGCGCGACAGAACATCGCCTCCCCTCTACCATCATGTCCATCGAGTAAACACACACGCTCGCGGCTATCGTATTGCCATCGAAGTAAGAGAATGGTCGATAGTTGTGGTCCCAGGACCCCAGCTTGTCCCAGAGTGTCAAATCCAGTCGGTGAATGTGATGCAG
Source organism: Candidatus Zixiibacteriota bacterium (assembly GCA_040756055.1). NCBI lineage: Bacteria > Pseudomonadati > Candidatus Zixiibacteriota > Candidatus Zixiibacteriota bacterium. The sequence continues at coordinate 501,200 of JBFLZR010000001.1, read as the reverse complement.
GAAGCGGATGAATGCGGATTTCGCCTGAGCATCATCCCAGTAGTCTGTTCGAAAGGTCAAGCTCATCGTTCAAACCCGGCCATCGAGACTGCATTCCTAAGATCGCACCAGCGTCTTATATCGATTCCGACGGTTCTCGAACATCCGCCCGCCCAGCTCCTTGCTCCGCCAATCCTGATAGGCGGAGAAGTTCCCTTCCCACCAGCGCACCTTACCTTCTCCCTCGAATACGAGCAGATGAGTGCAGATGCGATCCAAAAAGAACCGATCGTGACTTATCACCATCACGCAACCCGAGAAATCCAGAATTGCCTCTTCAAGCATGCGCAGGGTATTGACATCGAGATCGTTCGTCGGCTCATCGAGCAGCAGCAAATTACCGCCGATCTTCAGCACCTTGGCAAGATTGCACCGATTACGCTCACCACCCGAGAGTTGCCCCGCAAGCTTCTGCTGCGATGCCCCCTTGAATCCGAACTGCGCCAGATACTGGCGAATAGGAACCTTGCGGTTGCCGATTGTCACTTCATCGAGTCCCTCGCCTACTTCCTCGATAAGACTGCGCTCACTTCCAAGGGACTCCCGCTCCTGATCGACCACGGCAAACTTTACTGTAGAACCAACAACCGTCTTTCCCGCGACAGGCTCAAGAGCGCCGGTAATGAGTTTCAGTAAAGTCGTCTTGCCGGTACCGTTGGGGCCTACCATCCCAACCACCGCCGAGCGAGGGACCGCGAACGACAGGTTCTCAAACAACTTCTGATCATCGAATCCCATACTGACATCATGAAACTCCGCCACCTGATTTCCGAGATCCGGGCCGGGCGCGATCTGAATGACCGTGCTTGCCGACTTCGCCCTGGCCGTCTCGCGGGCCACCAGTTGCTCGTATTCTCTTATGCGGCTTCGGGCCAGCTCATTGCGATCGCCACGGCTCATGCGTATCCATTCCAGCTCACGCTTGAGGGCCTTGGAGCGAGGTGCGTCACTCTTCTCCGCCTCCACCAGAGTAGCCAGCTTTTGCTCGAGCCACGAACTGTAATTCCCTTTCCACGGTATTCCCTGTCCCCCCTCAAGTTCCAGTATCCACTCGGTGACATTATCGAGAAAATACCGATCGTGCGTTACTATGATGACCGTGCCGGGATACTCGCGAAGCTGCTCTTCCAACCAGTCTATCGTTTCCGCATCGAGATGGTTGGTCGGCTCGTCCAGAAGCAGAAGGTCCGGTTTCTCCAGCAGAATCTTGCACAGCGCCACCCGTCGACGCTCCCCGCCCGAGAGAGTGCCAACGACACGGTTGTCCTCGGGGAGGCACAAAGCATCACTGGCTACCTTGAACGACTGGTCAAGGTTCCATCCGTCGATAGTGTCGATCTTGTCCTGAAGTTCACCCATTCGATCCATGGCCTTTTGCATCTTGTCGTCATCCATCGGCGTCGCCAGGCTCTCGGCAAGGGCATTGTATTCATCGAGCAACGCCTTTGTGGCGCCGAACGCCGACTCTACCGTCTGGCGAACAGTCAGCGATGGATCCAGCTGCGGTTCCTGTTCGAGCATGCCGGCAGTGTAGCCCGGAGTTATGAAGGCGTGCCCCTGAAATTCCGTATCCCTGCCGGACATGATATTCAAAACCGTCGTCTTACCGGAACCGTTCTCGCCGACGATGCCAATCTTGGCACCCGGAAAGAAACTCAGATTGATTTCTTTGAGCACCTGCCTCTGGCCGTAGAATTTATTTACACCGTACATGTGGAATATGAATTTCTCGGACATGAGCGTAATCTCCTTCTTATTACATATATTAATGGTGCAATGGTAACACTCCCGGGCGTAACCCGCAAGGGGCGAGTAACATGCACGGTCACGACGCACGTTAACCACTTAAATCACAACGAATTGGCAGGCTCAGGTAAATCGGGCCGTCCTGACGCCGAATGGAACTAACAGGGTCGCAGACTGGTTCTAATTCCTATAAAACAAACAGGGCTCGACGAGTCCGGATAACACCAACCGAGAGGATAGATTATGAAAAGTATACTTACGATTTTACTCGCGACTACTTTGTTCGCCGCAACGGTCGATGCCGCCGGCAATGACGCGTCAGGCGATCCCTCAGCGGGTGAAGCCAAACAGCCTTCGGATTTTGCCGCGAAGATCAGAAAGATCCCTTTCCAGACGATTAATGGCGACACCGTCACACTGGCGGATTACGCCGGGAAGGTCGTGCTTATCGTCAACGTGGCCAGCCTGTGCGGCAATACCCCACAGTATACCGACCTGCAGAAGTTGTATGAGATGTACAAAGACAGCGGACTGGTGATTATCGGTTTTCCGGCCAACAATTTTGGTGGTCAGGAGCCCGGTACAAACGAGGAAATCCTCGACTTCTGCCAGACCAACTTCAACGTAACATTCCCCATAATGGCCAAGGTCAGCGTTAAGGGCGAAGACCAGCATGCGCTGTTTGTCGAGCTGACCGAAAAGTCGTCTCTGCCCGGTGAGATAAAATGGAATTTCTCCAAATTCCTGCTCGATCGCAAAAGTAACCTCGTTGCCAGGTTTGATCCCAAACAGCAACCTCTGTCCGACGAAATAGTCGGCAGCATCAAAAAAAACTTATAACAAGAAAGCTCCGGACCTTCAAAGGCCCGGAGCTTTTCTCTAACCCTGCCACCAATACTATATAATCAGTCTCTTATTGCTGCGGCTTCTCTATCTTCAGGCAGACGTCGACCTCATGACCCAGCAGCAGCGGTTGATCCGGTTTTATGCGTATCACCGCGTCCTCATCGAGATAACCATCGACCTTGAACTCATAGACCTCCATCGGATTCCAGTAATACTCCTGACCGTCAACCGTGATTATCAACCAGCGGAACGTGAAGTCACGCGTCGCCGTAGCGGTAAACGTAAGGTTGTAATTCCCGGCCTCATTGCCGAACATCCAGATAATCTCACGCAGGTTCGCGTGAATAATAGAGCAAACGCTCGAAAATCCGCCCGGGTCCGGCTCGACAATGTAGAGTGTGTCGACAATCGTAACCGTATCCACGATGTTTATGGTGTCCACAACGTACACCGTATCCTCGTTGATGAGCGTATCGATCTGAATGATCGTGTCGATTTCAATCAACGTGTCAATGATGTACAAAGTGTCGACGTCAATCACCGTATCCACGATAATCACGGTATCGCCGTCGAAGATGGTGTCGACATGGAACACCGTATCGACATAGTACATAGTGTCGATAATTGTGAGCGTGTCACCGCCGTAAATGGTGTCTATGAGCGTATCAATCACGGAAACCGTGTCCACCACGAACACCGTCTCTGTTTCTATCGGGTTCGGGTTCGGATTCGGATCGGTCCCGTTATCCGTTTCGAGGGGGTTCGAGCAATTCGCGATAAGCAGCATACTCATCGACAGTATCGCCGCGATGCCAAGCAGTACCAGCCGTTTCATCGCTCACCTCCGAACAGTATGTGCGCCTGGGCAAAGATCAGGAACTGGCCGTTTTTCGACTCAGACATATCTCTGTCCACGACACGCTGTTTCGAGGGATTCCAGGCCGCCGTGACCGAAAGCCAGTCGAGCGGCATGGCGCGAAGCCCGAGCACCAGACCTTCGGACAACTTGACGTACTCGTAATAATCCTGAGAAATCTCCTCCACCCGCAGCCAGCCGCCAACGGCGCCGATCGGGATGTCTTCGTACGGGAAGACCATCGCGTAGCCGCCGAGCATCCTGCGCTTGGTATCGAGGTCCACACCCTCGAATTCGAATGAACGGTTCCAGAACGTGTGACCGACAATACCCTCAACATAAATTATGCGTTTGTAGGTGAAGGCGCTCGATGCCACCGGAATCATTCCGAACGGCGAGGACGAAAGCCCCACCCCAAACTGTACGCCGAGATTTTCTTTCGGGGGCACCGGAACCTCTTTGATTTCCGTAAAGTGCTTCTCCACGGGCGCCCGTTGAAGCAGCGTGTCCACCTGCTGTTTGAGCTTGTTCACGCGCTCGTCCACATCCGCTATCACTCGCACGATTCGCACCGCGGCGTAACGATATTGCGGACCCTTCTCTTTGACATCCTCAGTGCGGATATAGATCCGGCTCGAGTCAACGCCGAACTCCCGCATGAGTAGATCTCTCAGCGCGTGGGCACGGCCCAGCGCCAAAGCCGGGTTCTGAGCGTCGTTGTTAACCCGGTAGCGCTCTCCATCGGCGCCGCCGGTCACAACCGCCACCGCCAGCGGATATTTCTCGAGCGTGTCGGCTACCGCCTCAAGTCCGTCATAATAGGGCCTGAATATTTCCTGATCCACACTGCCCGCTACGCCAATAGGAAAATCGTATATCACGACCTCCTGAGACAAAGCTGCCCCGGCAAGCAGGACCAAACATCCAATGATAGTACACAAAAACTTACTCATAAGGTCCTCCGGCGACCAAAGGTACTCCACTCGCCATTACAAGTGAAATTCCGATACATATTATTTCCATCCTCTGTCAACTTTGCCGCTCAAGCAGGATTGCATCGGGTGCACTTCCATCCGGAATCCAGATCTATTCTCGATGTGGTAATCCGTCTGTGTTGCAACCTGATGCATTTTTTATTCCCTGTATTCAGCAAAGAGTCTCTAACTTGCGCTCTTTCGGGCCAAAAACGAGGCCCTCAGAGCAGACCTGATATCTTTCGCGGGTACTAAAAGCAAAAAACGTTCCTGTTTCCGTGTCTTATAAATGATGGTCCTTCGCATGTTCAGAAATTGTACAAACAGACCGCCCTGCGTGACTTCTATCTGAAAACCCCTGGACAACCCGACAAAACATACAAAAGTGACCGACAGGCAAATCGCGTGTCGGCCACCGAAAGTACTAATCACAGACCGACCGGCGCGCCAAAAAACGCGGCGACCGGCGCTTCAATTTAACCTACTTCCCTGCCAGAAGCCTCGCTCTGGTGAAAGGAATCAGACCGCCGGCATCTATGATCGCCTGGCGCGCTGCCGGAAGCGGAGTTACTTTAAACTCCTTTCCCTTCGTCACGTTCACAAGCACATTACCTTTCAGCTCAAGCCGGTCACCTTCATCGGCCTCAACGTCCGGGCATATGACCATCTGCAGTCCGAGGTTAATGGCGTTCTGAAGAAAGATTCGGGCAAAGTGCTTGGCCACTATGACCAGCTCCCACCCCTTGAGGCACGATGCCGCCTGCTCGCGCGATGAACCGCAACCGAAATTCTCACCTGCGACCACGAAGCTGCCGTGAGCTATATCGCCGGCTTTGAGCTTCTTGTTGAAATCGGCGTCATCGGCAAACGCAAACTGCGGCGTCTCCGTCGGAAGCACCGTGGCCATGTAACGCCCCGGGTAGATGATGTCGGTGGAAACGTCATCGCCAACTTTATATACAACCTTACTCATTTCAGCGACCTCCTGCTCTCGGATCGGTTATGACACCGGTGATGGCGCTTGCCGCGGCGACATCCGGCGAACAAAGGTAAACATCGGCGTTCGGATTTCCCATTCTTCCCTTGAAATTACGGTTGGTCGTCGCCAGCGCGACTTCCTTATCACCGAGCGCTCCCTGGTGAACACCAAGGCACGGACCACAACCGGGATTGCACACCACAGCGCCGGCCTGAGCCAGATCACTGAGGTAACCGAGCTTCATGGCCTCGTGATAGATGCGCCACGAAGCCGGGAAAATGAGCATCCTGGTGCCGCGCGCCACCTTCTTGCCTTTCAGCGTCCGGGCGGCAACCGCAAGATCATCAAGACGACCGTTGGTGCACGAACCGATAACAATCTGATCAATCTTCGTGCCCGCCACCTCGCCGATCGGTTTGACATTATCCACCGTGTGCGGACAGGCAATCTGCGGACCCAGCCTGGAAGCATCGATCTCCACCACCTGCTCATACACCGCATTCGGATCGGCGGCGAAGATCTCCACCTTGTCTTTCACACCCGCCTCGTCCTTCAGATAGCGAAGTGTCTCGGCATCCGGGGGAACGATACCCGATGTCGCACCGGCTTCCACCGACATGTTGCAGATAACCAGACGACCGGAGGTTGACATGTTACGAATAGCCTCGCCATGGAATTCCAGAACCCTGAAATTCGCGCCTTCGGCGCTGATCTTCCCGATGAGATAAAGTATCAGGTCTTTGGGACCCACGTGCTCGGCGAATTTACCGTTGACGTTAACCTTGATAGTCCCCGGCACCTCGACATTCAGCACGTGCCCCAGCGTCCACACCGCCGCCATCTCGGTGGCGCCAATGCCGAAAGCAAATGCTCCCAGGGCGCCATGACTGGTGGTATGACTGTCGGTTCCAACCACCACGTATCCCGGACGAACATAACCGTACTCCGGAAGAATCTGATGACAGATGCCGCCCTCATCGCCGCGGATATCATGGAATTTACTTATGCCTTGCTTGCCTACGAAATCTCTCAGTCTCTTCTGATTGGTCGCCGTCTTGGAACTCTCGGCCGGAACGCGGTGATCAAAAATGATTGCTATGCGGCTCGGGTCCCAAACATTCGCCTCGAGATTCGTGCCCTTGTAAATCTCGCCGAACTGCGTCATGACAAGGGCGCCATTCTCGTGCGACATGGCCAGATGTACCTCGGGCTCGACAACGTCACCAACGGCAACCGACTGCTTACCGCAGGCCCGGGCTAAGATCTTCTGAACATATGTCATTCCCATTTACTATTCTCCGATAATTGATATTATTCAAAACACGTTTATATGATCTGCTTCTCCTTAAGCGCCGCCTGAGCTTCCTTCGAATAGCCAAGCTGCGTGAGAATCTCTTCCGTGTGGGCCGAAAGACGCGGCGGCGGAGTTTCAATCGTTCCCGGCGTCTTGGAGAACTTTGCCGAAAGATTGAAAATCTGAATATTTCCGATTCCGGGTTCGTTAACACTGACTATTGTCTCGCGATGTTTGATCTGATCGCTCTTCAGCGCCTTCTCCAGAGTCACGATGTCGCCCGAAGGAATCCCTTTCGCGTTGAACACCTCAACCCAGTGCTCGGTGGTGTTCTGAACAAGTTTCTCTTCCAGAATCGGCGTCAGAGCCTTGCGATTGGCCTTGCGTGTGTCGCGCTCCTGAAATCTCGGATCGGTCTTAAGCTCAGGCAGGCCCACCAGATCGGCCAGATCCTCCCATTGCTTCTGCTGATTGGCAGCAATATTAATGTATCCGTCTTTCGTTTTGAACGCGCCCGAGGGAGCCGCGGTGAAATTGTCGTTGCCCATCGGCACCGGAGCCTTGCCTCCGATAAGCAGATTGGCCGCCACCCAACCCATTAAAGGCATAATCGAATCCAGAAGGGCTATATCAATACACTGTCCTTCACCGGTACGCTCTCGATGAAACAGCGCCGCCATCACCGCGAACGCGGCATTGAGACCACCAACCGTATCGCACACGGGGAACCCGGCCCGAAGCGGATGCAGTCTCTCATCGCCATTAACATCCATCTCACCCGACAAACCCTGAATGATCTGGTCGTAAGCTGGTTTGAACGCATCGGGACCTGTCTGGCCGAAACCGGAAATCGCGCAGTAAACCAGACGCGGATTAATTTTCTCCATCTCCTCCCATGAGAAACCCAGTCGAGCCATCACGCCGGGCCGGAAATTCTCCACGAGAACATCGGCGCTCTCAAGTAACTTGCGAAATATCTCTTTCCCTTCATCGAGTTTTAGATTCAGGGTCATGGATTTCTTATTGGCATTCTGGGCAAGGAAACTCGTGCCCATCAGCTCTTTATTCAAAGCCGGCACATTGCCCAATTTGCGAGCCAGATCTCCCCCATCGGGAACCTCGATCTTGATAACCTCCGCACCGAGCAAAGCCAGGTGCAAAGTACAGAATGGCCCGGACAGGACGTTCGTCATGTCGATTACACGAATGTTCTCAAGTAGCTTCATGATAATTCTCTCATTCATCCTTTCTTGAAATCCACAATAGACCCTGCTTTCAGGACCGAGCCGGGCAGTTCGCGACCGAAAAACTCGCCCACCTGCCGGGCCGTGTCCAACAGAATCGAAAGTCGTATGTCTTTGCGATATCCCATCCGCTGAAGCGAATGGACCAGATCCTCGGTGCTGACATTGCCGGCCGGAAGCTTCGTGAACGGGCAGCCGCCCAATCCGCCGAAAGCCGACTCGAAATATCTCACGCCGCTCTTGAGCGCAGCGTAACAATTCGCCAGACCCAACCCATAGGTGTTGTGGAAGTGACAGGCCAGCTCGACCGTGGAATCCAGCTCGCCTATGGCGCTGTAGAGTTCTTCCACCTGAAGCGGCTGAGCGTGTCCGGCAGTATCGGCCAGACTGATATTCTTCACCCCGGCCGCCAAATACTCCTTCACGATCCCGAGTACTTTTTCCGAAGGTATCGGACCTTCAAAACCGCACCCGAATGCCGACTGCACCGAAACCTGAACCTTCTTGCCCGCCTCCATCGCCATCTTTGCCATCGCGATAATGCGCGTAAGAGCCTCCGAGGTTGTCATGCGGGTGTTCTTTTGACTGTGGGTTTCGCTTGCTGACACACCCATGCAAAACATGTCAACACCGCAGGCCATACCTCTCTCCAATCCTTTCTCATTGAGCACCAAACCGGAAAGAACAACCTTGTCGGGCCTGTTACCGGACTTCGAGTAGTGACTGAATAACTGGTCGGTATCAGCCATCTGCGGCACCTTCTCCGGGTTCACAAACGAGCCAAGCTGAACGATATCAACACCACTTGAGATCACACCATCAATCCAGCGAATCTTCTCCTCGAGCGGTACTGTAGTCTTTTCGACCTGCAACCCGTCGCGAGGTCCTACTTCGTGAATACAAATTTCCTTTATTACCATACTACCTATACCAACTCCACTATTAATAAGTGTATGTGAAAATCTTTATCGACAGGCGGATACGCGATTTTTTCGACAAGTCTATGCAGTATATTGATTTCTCCGTCTGCGGCTGAGCCGACTTGTGACGTCTTTCACAACCGGAAATAATAATTCTTTCCCCCTGTTTGTCAAGCGTAACCGGCTCTGGAGCAGCAAGTGCCGACCGATTTTCCGGCAGTTTTCCGATAAGCTTCTCAAACAGTCTGGTATGCCGTTAATAAATAAAGGTTTAGCGGGCAAGAAAAAGGGCGCCGGTCTGAACCGGCACCCTGATTAGCTCGATTTTCGTTAGACAGGAGGCAAAGCCTGGTACTGGCCGCGGTTGGATGGTCAGCTATCCGAAGAACTTGGCGATTCACCGCAGAACTGTCGGAAGGAGTGTAAATCCAGCAGCCGAATGTCATTTCGCTTGGACAAATGATTCCAGAGCCAATACTTGTGGGCCCAACCGACTGTCGCAAGAATGCGTTTGTTGCGGCTGAGATTTACAGCGTCTAAAATGCTTCTCAAAAAATGCTGATTCCACTCTTCCCAAAGCGCTTGGACTTTCTGGTTTGAGAACTCAGAGTAAAGTTGATACAGAGGCTCTATAAGCAAAAGATCAAGCACGCGCATTTGAATCATATCCAAGCCGGTTGGCTGCCGCAGAATTTCTGCCAGCCGGTCTACGATAGAACACTCCAGTTGCTCCAGCGAATCAATCCGAGCTCGCCCAGCGGGGTCAAGTTTACTGCCTGCCTCTGCGAGGTCTCTTTCAACGGCGTCTCCCGTCTTAACATCCGGTTGAATGGGAACAATGGGGATATTCCGCTCTGAGCAAAAGGGAATAATTACTTCTGGGTATTCGGGCTTGCATTCACAAGTCGCGTCCCCTCGAAGCTGCTCCGGTGACAATTCGGAGCAGACAACGTCTGGCTGGATCTCCTCAAGCAACATCCTAAGTCGCTCGGTATACTCTTTGGCGTTACTGCTGCGGAATCTATCGCCGTTGTGAATCGTGGCCAGAAGTACGACTGGCGTGAGGTCGTAGTTTTCGTGCACTTGCTCACTCCTTACTCAAAGGACACTCGTATTTCGCTCATAGTCTATTGTGCGGGCTTCACGGCCCAGGAAATCATTCGACCCTTTCCCAAAGTTACAAAGCTCCTGATCATCAATCAAGAGCTTTGCTTTATCCCTAGCTAGTGCGATTGCGGAATGGTCGGTTTTCTCTGGCAACAAAAGCCACAAATAATTCCGCGTTCCGAGCAATTACAGCTTGGCCATCTCCTGCTCAAGCTGAGTCACAAGTTTATCCATGTGAGCGATCACGGCATCGAAAGTTGCCGGGTCAGTCAGATCCGCGCCAGCCTTCTTCATCAACTCAATCGGATAATCGTTGCCACCCGACTTCAGATACGTGAGATAACGATCGAGAGCGTCCTGCCTGAGCTTCTGGTCATCAGATTTGATATCGTTCATAAGCTGGGCAGCCGCCGAAAACGATGCTGCGTACTGATAAACGTAATACGGCACGTCATAGAAATGACTTATGCGTGTCCACGTATAGCGATAAAGCGAATCCGGAGTGACAACATCGCCCCTGTATTCCTTCGCGATTTCGTCATAGAGTTCCGAAAGGCTCTCGGCCGTTATAGGCTCACCCCGTTCAACCATCCGGTGAGCCTCCACCTCGAATTCGGCGAATTGGACCTGCGTGTAAAAAGTGCCTTCAAGATCCTCAATCGCCCTCAAAAGCAGGAAAGTCCGTTCGAGAGGATCCTTGGAGTTCTTTAGCAGATAGTCCATCAGAAGCCCCTCGTTGACCGCCGAGGCAACCTCCGCGCCCAACAATGTGTAATCCGATATCGCCTTGGGCTGATTCTGCTCGGACAGGACACTATGCATGGCGTGGCCCATCTCGTGGGCCAGCGTGAAAACATTGTCCATCGTCTTGTTGTAATTCATCAGGATAAAAGGATGCACACCGTAACATCCACCGGAAAACGCTCCCGTGGTCTTATTGGGCGTCTCGTAAACATCCACCCATCTGCTGGCGAACGCCTCTTTCACTTTGTCCTGATATTCTTTGCCGAGCGGCGCGACAGACTCGGTGATCCACTTGACAGCGTCGTCATATTCATAAGTCTTATGAAAATCGACTATTGGGTAACTCCCGTCGTAGTTGTGATAGGTATCAAGACCGAGCGCCTTCTTGCGAAGTTCGTGAAAGCGATGCAGCGGCTCTAAACCGCGCTTGACCGCCGCAATCAGATTCTCGATTACTTCGACCGGGACATTGTAGTCATCCAGACCCGCCTCAAGACATGAACCATAGTTGCGCGCCTGGGTGTTGGCCCAGTCGGCCTGAAGAACCCCGTTGTACAACGCTGCGTACGAATTGGCATTGTCAGAGTAAGTGGCATAGTAAGTCTCGAAAGCCGCCGCGCGGTCGGCCTGATTGCCGTTGTTGGTCAATATGCCGCGATAATTGCCCGGCGTTAACGTCACCGTGCTGCCGTCAGACAAAGTCACATCGCGATACTTGATATCGGCCGTCGACAAAGCCGTGTACGCGTCATCGGGGCTGCTTCTCAGAAGATTGTAGTAAGAAAGAAGGCGCTCCTTCTCCTCATCAAGGACATGTTGGTGCTGACGAAACGCGTCCGAAATCGGGTGGCGGTAGGGAGCGAGCGGTTTGTACTCGTCCAGCCATTTCGACATGGTGTCCCACCCGATCGCCAACAGTTCCGGCGTCAACCAGGCCGTTGCCGTACCAAACTTCGCATACAGGCTGTAAAACTGCTGCGACCTGGCAGCAGCCTCGTTGTCGCGCGTGTTCAGAGCAAACTGAAACCCAGAGTAACGTATCACCCGATAGGCAATTACATCCATATCGTCGTAAAGCTTGTAGGCCTTATATACGTTCTCGGGACCATTGGCCAACGTGCCTTTCAGATTCTCGAACTCCCCCATCATTCTTTCCAAATCGGCCATCCCCTGCTCCCAACTCTGCCAATCGGGATAAATGTCCGACAGGTTCCATTTGTACTCGTCCGGAATCTCCGAGCGCTGCGGCACGGCCGACTGCCCGAAAACAGCGCCGCTGACCATCAACGAGAGAACCAGGGTGAGCGTGAGGATTCGCCAACATGATTTCGTCTGCATGATAGAAACTCCCAGATAAATTGATACTTTTTAAACACCAACGAAAAATGCTACAGCATTAATGTTTTAATACGTACAAGCCCTCCGATTGTTCTGTAAAAGTATGTTTCAGCGGGAATCGGCCTGCGCTCACCCGATTTGATTGCCGGACAGTAAGTTATCGAATGACCCGGGTACGAGTCCCGTGCAGCTCCTGCCTGATTGCGGATGTGGATTATTTTTATCTATTATTTTCTCACACGAAACTTCCGGCGACGTATAAAAGAAGTAGGGTTTTTAATATCGCTAAATACTTCTGGCCATCCGGGCAGCCAAAAATCAAAACACACAAAGGAATCGTAATGAATCCAATCAATGTAGCCACTAATGGTGGCGCAAAAACGGCTGTGCAGCCATCGTTTTTGGAAGAGCTTTCCGGGTCCTTCAGGGGCCGGTTGCTGGCGCCCGGTGATTCCGGCTACGATGAAGCACGCACAATATGGAATGGGATGATTGATCGAAAGCCGGGGCTTATTGCCCGGTGCACCGGCGTCGCCGATGTTATCGCCGCCGTGAACTTCGCCCGCGAAAACAATCTCCTGACCACGATTCACGGCGGCGGTCACAACATAGCGGGATATGCCGTCTGTGACGACGGGCTGATGATAGACCTGTCACTCATGAAATCCGTTCGAGTCGAACCGGAAAGCAGGCTGGTTCACGTGCAGCCGGGAGCCACACTCGGCGATCTAGATCATGAAACACAGGCCTTCGGACTTGCCACCCCCGTTGGAATTAATTCCACCACCGGTGTGGCGGGTCTCACTCTCGGTGGCGGCTTCGGATGGCTCTCGCGAAAATACGGCCTCACCATCGACAACCTGAGCGCCGCCGATGTAGTCACCGCCGATGGCAAACTGCTGAGAGCCAACGAATGGGAGAACCAGGAGCTGTTCTGGGCCATTCGCGGCGGAGGCGGAAATTTCGGCGTGGTGACAAGGTTCGAGTTCCGACTCCATCCCGTGGGACCATCAGTCTACGCCGGCCTGATTGTCTATTCTCTCGACGAAGCCAGGCAGGTATTGGAAAAATACCGAGAGATAGTTCCAAAACTCGGCGATGAAACAAGCGTCTGGGTGGTCATGCGCAAAGCCCCGCCGCTTCCCTTTCTGCCGGAGTCCGTCCACGGCAAAGAAATCGTCGTTTTGGCCTGCTTTCACGGCGGAGATCCCTCCGAAGGAGAAAAAGCCATCTCTCCTTTCAGAAGTCTTGGAAACGTTCTCGGCGAATTCCTGGGAACGCAGCCCTACGCCGCATGGCAACAAGCTTTCGACCCACTGCTCACACCGGGAGCACGAAATTATTGGAAGTCCCATAACTTCACATCCCTTACCGACGCGGCAATCGATATCGCCATAGATTACGTTTCCAGGCTGCCTAACGAGGAATGCGAGATATTCTTTGGAATGCTTGGAGCCGAGGTAAACCGAAAGGGCGTCAAGGATACGGCCTACCCACACCGTAAGGCCGAATACATCATGAACGTGCACGGACGATGGCGGAATATGACTGATGATGAGAGGTGCACGCGGTGGGCCCGCGGACTGTACAAGGACATGGCTCCATGCGCCACCGGGGGTGTGTACGTGAATTTCCTGACCGCCGATGAAACCGATAGAGTACAGGCGGCGTATGGCGAGAATTATGATCGCCTTAAGAAGGCGAAGAAGACATACGACCCCGAAAATCTCTTTCGTATGAATCAGAATATTCTGCCGGGCAGATAAAACCAAATCCGCCCGGTCACTCGAACAAGAGAACCTGGTCGACTCTGAGCGTGTGATTCGGCCGCTAAATAGCCAGTTGACTCGGACACCCGAGGGCAAAATCCGTTAAATCGCCGGGCGCAAAGCGTGCCCGGCGAACAGACAAGTTCACTGAAGCGTCAACTCCCCAACCAGAGCGTCCAGATGATAAATCTCGTCTATGATATGCAGAACATACCGCGTATCGACACTGATTGAACGAGTCACCGATGGATTGAAAAGGTAGTCGGCCGCGATACTTTCATAATTACAGTCGAACAACACACCCACGAGTCTCCCCTTTCCATCGATAACCGGGCTTCCGGAATTACCACCCGTCGCATCGTTGGTCGAGAGAAAATTCACCGGCACGTCCCCGATGGCCGGATCTGCGTAAGCGCTGATACTTGCGTTGGCATGATACTCTTCCAGCGCCTCCGGCACGATAAAGGGATCCTCACCCGTCTCCTTCTCGATTACACCTTTCGCGGTGGTGAAACACTTATACCAAACGGCGTCGGAGGGGCTGTAACCTCTGACTACGCCAAAATTGACGCGCATCGTCCCGTTGGCATCGGGATACATTTCATTGTGATTAAACTCGGCATAGGCATTAATCAATTGGGGCTGAAGCCGAGTCGCGGTGCCCGCATGACGCTTCGCTCTATCGCTGTGTTCTTCACGTTCCGGATAAGTTACGCGCGCGAATTCGATCATCGGGTCGTTCAAACTCTCCAGCTCTTTAGTCGACATATGGAACATCTTCAGGCGCCACCCAAGATCGCCGACTTTCGTGTTGGCAAAGGCGTAGTCCAGCCACGTTTCAAGTTTCGTCTGCGGATCCGTTCCTTCAACCTGTCTGATAACTTCGTCGATTGTGCTCACGCGCTGTCCCTCGGGAAGATTCAACGCCCTGTCCAGGAAATACCCGACAAGCGCCCGTTCGTACTTGGGAACCAGGTTCACTTGCAAGTCCTCCAGCCACTCCCGTATGCTTGTCGAGTCACGGTCCTGATATCCGGATTCCCGCTCCATGTCATCCTTCTGACGTTCAACCGACCACTTATATAATGTAAAAGCGATGTCGACATAGTCCGACCACATCATGGAACCCATCACGAAATCCTTGTCGCGAGTACGGGATATCTCCCGATACAGACTATCCAACCCCGGGAGCACACCGCCATATTTCGTGCGAAGTTCCGGGCTGCTGTTTATGAAATCGGTCAGAGCAATCTCTGACTCAACTTTTCTCTCCAGCAGGTCCCACTGGTCGAATCCCTCGAGCATGCCAATGCGATTCTTCAGACCGTTGTTGATTCCCTTTACGGTAGAGGCAAGCCTGATAGCTGTTTCCGGATCATCGCGCGAAATATCCTCGATTATACCAAGTATGTCACGGTAGAGTTCGATGCGACTCGGGTAAGAGAAGTGAACAATATCATCGACCTCATAGGAACAGGCGTAGCGGTTGGTCTTTCCCGGAAACCCGATTATCATCGTAAAGTCGCCTTCCTCGATACCCGACTTCGCTATGGGGAAAAAGACCTTGGGATGATAGACTACATTCTCCTCTGAGTATTCAGCGACGCTGCCGTCGGGAGCCACATACGCGCGCAGGAATGAAAAATCTCCCGTGTGACGCGGCCACATCCAGTTATCTATATCGCCGCCGTACTCACCTATCGAGAGCGGCGGGACGTATACGATTCTCACGTCGCGTATCTGGAGGCGCGTATACAAAATGAACTGCTTGCCGTCGAACATCTTCGCCACCCGGCACTTTACATCGCCCTGCTTCTCCCCTTCGGCTATGATCTCCTTGATGGCGCGGTCGATTGCCTGATAACGCTCGAAATCGGTCATACCATCAGTGACCCGCGCAAGAACCCTCTCAGTAACATCGATGGCCGACTTCGTCACCCAGGCATCGTAACCGATTGCGGGGATTTCCTCTCCACGTGTCGCCGCGTAGAAACCGTCCCGCACGAGGTTCTTGACTACCGTGCTCTGCTTCTGTACGGCGTCGAAA
Organism: Candidatus Zixiibacteriota bacterium; assembly: GCA_040756055.1. Lineage (NCBI taxonomy): Bacteria > Pseudomonadati > Candidatus Zixiibacteriota > Candidatus Zixiibacteriota bacterium. The sequence goes on along the minus strand of JBFLZR010000001.1, from coordinate 485,297 downwards.
GCAACATGATGGTTGGTAAGAATGAGACCATCGGCCGATACAAATGAACCAGTTGCTCCCAAACGCACCACTGCTTCACACAACCCGCCACCATCGGGATTATAAATATCGGCCGGGTTCAACTCCAGCCCCGAAGACCTGAAACTTTCAAACGGCATTTTGTCTACATCGTAATGCGGCCACATCCCCTCTTCGCCCACAACAACCCGCGCCGCGGTGAAAACTACCACAACTGTCAGTACGGCTATCCATTTACCGGAAGTCATAGAAACCTTCTCCTCCTAGAACAGTGCTCGTCATGCAACCGCCGCTTGTGATCAATAGGGATTAGCCAAGCCGGAACGAGACAAGGCGGTTGACCGATTGTTATTCGTTTTGACTGAAAGATAACCTCCCGCTGCCTGTTAGGGAACACTAAACTGGGCGATTTTTTGCGCTGGCAGGGCTTTCGTTTCCTCGCGACCAGAGTGCATGACCGCTTATGCCCTGCGATACTTTTGTTGTTGGTATTCAAACCAATGGATATATTGTCCAGTCGGCCGTCTTGATTGCATAGGCACGTTCTGTTGATTGCGTTGGTGGCTGACGATCTGAAAATCAAAAATGGTTGCCAAAATGCCGATCCGTTCGCTAATCATTTGCTTGACGTTGTGTGTCATAGTCACAACCCGCATATCGGGAGCCGACACCTGCCGGACTGTCCATGTGTTTGTCGCGCTCGCCGACAACGACCACCAGGGCATTATCCCCGTTCCGGCAAAACTCGGGGACGGAGAGGATCCCTACAACAATCTCTACTGGGGGGCCGCCTACGGCTTAAAAACATTCTTCAACCGCAGTTCCCAATGGAGCATGGTATCGGTTGCGCAACACGTGCGGCCGGACACCGTGCTCGAGCAGTGCGTTTTCCGGCACACGACACTTCCGCTGTGCGTCATCGCCCACGCCTATAAAGGAGAACGGATCAAACAGGCCGTATCCGATTTCTTCGCATGCGTCGCCGGACGAAAAACACCCGACATCTCCCGGGCGGAAGATTCCTCTTTGGTAGAGTCAGGCGCTTTCAACCCCCCCGATCTGGTTGCTTATGTCGGGCATGATGGACTAATGGATTTCAACCTCCCCATAGACAGCCTCAGCGCTGACAGCACCGGCCGGCAGGTCATAATTCTCGCATGCGTGAGCAAACAGTTTTTCGGCAGACACATCAGGGCACTCAGGGCCGATCCTGTTTTGTGGACAACGGGCCTGATGGCCCCCGAAGCCTACACCCTCGAAGCCGCTATCGTGGCATGGGCGGATGGCAAAGACCGCAGGGTAATCAGGGATGAGGCCGCCAGAGCATATGACCGTTATCAGCATTGCGGTTTCGAGGCGGCCAAACGGCTCCTGGTCACGGAGCAATAATTTCCACTGTCGAGCGGCTTTTCCGCTACGCGACAAAGACTTACCCCACGCTGTGCTCCATACCCCTCAATTCTTTTCTTTCGGCAGCCCTTAGCCAAAAATTCTCAGCGCCCATGAAAATAACAGTGGATTTTTCACGACAAAAAAGTCGATATTTCCGTCTGTTGGAAAACGCACAACCCTGACTATGGCAATGACCGAAAACCCGACCAAAAAACTGATCATCATATTCGCGGCGCTGTACTTCATTCAGGGCACAGGTGAACTGACAGCAGGTCTTCTGGCCCAACCGCTGCGATCCATGCTCAGAAACTGGGGGCGCGATACCACCGAAATCGCCACCTTCATGTTCCTTCTGGGATTCCCCTGGTACATAAAACCGGTCTTCGGGCTACTCACCGACTTCGTCCCGATCAGGGGCTACAGGCGAAAAAGCTACTTGATCCTGTCGAGCTCGTTGATGATCGTAGGTTTTCTGATCGCCACCATGATGCCTCTCACTCCCGGAGCTACCACAGCGATACTTCTGGCGCTGCTCCTGCCCAGTTTCGGCGTCGCCTTCAAGGATGTGGCGACCGATGCTACCATGGTGGAAGTAGGTCAGCCGCTGGGCCTCACTGGAAGAATTCAATCGGCGCAATGGGCTGCCATTTACGGCGCGGGTCTGCTGTGCGGCGTGGTCGGCGGATGGATCAGTCAGCACGAGCAGCAACGCCTCGGCTTTATGATATGCGCCATATTGGGCGCGGCCGCCCTGTATATCGCGATCTTCCACATCAAAGAAACACCTCGCCCCGAACTTCATCGCGACCAGCTCAAGCGCGCTATCAAGGTCCTCGGCGAAACGGCTCGGACACGCATCGTTATCCTCGTTGCCGTTTTCTATCTACTCGTGAGCTTCAACCCCTTTTCCGCCGATGTTCTCTACGTTCACATGACCACGGCTCTGGGATTCGACGATCAGTTCATCGGCTACACCTACACCATCGCCAGCCTTGGGGCGATTCTCTCCGCCGTCCTGTACGGATTGTATTCCAAACACGTGCCCCTGAGTTTTTTGCTCCACGGCTCGGTGATATTTATGGTCCTCTCGAAACTTGTTTATATCGGACTGGGCAGCCAGACCTCCGCCGTAATCATCAGCTTCGCCTACGGCTTCATTTACATGGTCACCAATCTCACCCAGCTCGAATTAGCTGCTCGATATTGCCCACCGGCCGCCGCCGGCACCGTGTTCGCGCTGCTGATGTCGCTGAGCAATTTCAGCGTCTCCGCATCAAGCATCATCGGCGGAAACTTTTACGATTCCTGGAAAACCTCCCTTGGCGTTGACACATCTTACACCCTGCTGGTGCTGGTAGGATCGGGCATAACGGCCCTCTGTTGGGTGCTGGTACCGTTTTTCCCGAAAAACAGGTAAGTCACCGGCTTTGCTCAAATCGATTTCTGCGGGGCCAACAGGCGCTATACTTCGGCGATACGCCGCAGCTGTCGGTCAGTCACGGTCGAAATGGGGAAGATGGTCAGGGATCGGAATTGAGATTTCCACATACCCCTGAAACACCCCCTCATTCGAGAGCGGAATTTGATGGATTATCTTCCTTCGACCGTTCTTCCGGATCGTGTAATGATTGGGCCGATGTTCCTTGAACATCGCGGCCAGTCTGGTCCTTGATGGTTCGGGATGACACGCCAAAACATCGCTCCCGACCAACGACGCTCCACCATCGGCGGCAAAAGTGGTGATTGAGGTTGGATTCATTTCGGTTATTATTCCATCGGCGTTCGTAACCGTGACTGCTATCGCCGCCAAGTCTGTCCACTTGCTACCGGACATCGAGTATCTCCTGTCTGATTTTTTGCTGCAAAGGAAATGCTCCTTGGCTTCCGGCGCAAGGACGATCTTGCGAGCCGCACCCCGTACGGCGCACAAAAACACACCACATCGCATACAGATTGCCGCTTCCGGTGTTGTTGACAACGGTCGTTGCGCGATTTAAATTGAATCGGCGCCCAAGCCTCATACGGAAGCAGGCGTTTGACAGCAGAACCAGGCTCTAAGACGTCAAGGAAAACGTCAATGACACGTCGTGCATTTGCAGAATCAAAAGACAAGAACTTAAGAGAATAGATGAGCCCAGGAGGTAGAAAATGAAAAGGTTGGTAATGTTAACGGCCGCTGCGGTCATACTGACGGTTGCCGCGCCGGTTACGTCGGTCGCAGCAGAGACATCTGTCGACAGCTCGCCGTCGTCAGAAGGATGGCAATCACCACCCGAAGAATGGCTCAACGTGCTGCACGCCCCGCAATTGCCCTCGGTATGGACATCACCGACCGGTGAGTATATGCTCCTGGCTGATCCCGTGGTTTATCCTCCCCTCGAAGAATTGGCGGCGCCGATGCACAAGCTGGCAGGCATCAGAGTAAATCCCGCTATTAACGGCAACCATGGCGAACACGGAGGCACATCGCCACGCCTGATCAAGGTCGAAGGAGGAACCGAAACGCCGCTTGATTTGCCGGCGAACTCCGAAGTCCATGATGTGGAATGGACTGTGGACGGTCAAACCTTCGCGCTCACCGTCGCTCACACTGACCACATTGGACTATGGGTCGGCTCGGTGGACGGCAAACTGACCAAGATTGATAACATCGCTGTCAATCCGCTCCTTGGCACACCGGTCTGCTGGCTGCCGGATCAAAAGCGTTTACTTGTCCGCAGCATCCCGAAACGTGGACCGGCTCCCGAGCCACCATCTATTCCGGCGGGCCCGATGATCCTCGAGGCCAATGGCGCCTCGGCACGCTCCACTTATGAGGCGCGCAACTTGCTTGAGACTGCCTATGATGACGCTCTCTTCGAATACTATACCACCAGCGAACTCGCGATCGTCGATCCGTCAACGAGGGAAGTTAAGACCCTCGGCGCTCCGGCTCCTTATGTGACGGCTGAGTTCTCCCCGGATGGCGGCTATCTGCTCGTGGAGCGTCTGGTTGGCCCGTGGTCCCACGAGGTTGCCTGGTGGCGATTCGCCACAGAAATCGAGGTATGGGATCAAAAGGGCAATTTTGTGGCGACCATCGCCTCCCTGCCCCTGGCCGACGCAGTCCCGATACACGGTGAACCCCTCGGCCCGCGCTCTGTTGCCTGGCGCCCCACCGCTCCGCACACACTCTTCTGGGTCGAGGCTCTCGATGGTGGAAATCCTGTAGCCGAGGTTCCTCACCGCGACCGGCTCATGTGTCTCGACGCGCCTTTCACGCAGGAGCCCCACGAAGTTTTCCGCGCCGAACACCGCATCCAACCATGGCTCAACGCCTGGGGCGCTGACGGCGGCATGCTTATGCTCACCCAGAATGAAAGAATGCGCCGATGGCGCTATGTGTGGCTTTTGGACGTGGACGAGGGTACATCGCGCCTGTGGTTCGACCTCGATGAGGACGATCGCTATGGAGATCCGGGCAATCCTCTATATCGTCCCTTGCCAAACGGTCGCTGGGTGCTGCGCCAGCAGGGAGACGCGGTTTATTTTAGAGGAAGCGGCGCCACCGACGAAGGCGACCGACCATTTCTGGATTTGCGACACATCGAGTCCGGCGAGACCGAACGGTTGTTCCGCTGCGACCCCGACCGATACGAGTACTTCGTGGCGTTCGCCGGCGATGAGAACCGCTTTGTGTTGCGCTCCGAATCTGCTGTTGAAGTTCCCAATTACTATCTGGCCACCCTGGGCGAGGCGATAGAGACGACGGAAGGGGAAGCCGGCCGAACCCTGACACGGGTACCCATAACGCGCTTTGAAGATCCCACCCCGCAGCTTCGGCAAATCGAGAAACGAATCGTGCGCTACGAACGCGAGGACGGTGTTCCCCTCAGCTTCCAGTTGCTTCTGCCCCCGGGCTACAAAGAAGGCACACGCCTGCCAACCGTGTTATATGCCTATCCGCTGGAGTACTCCGGGGTGGCAACCGCCGGACAGGTCAGGGGCTCTGCCCAACACTTTATGCGCATATACGGACCATCGCACCTTTACTTTTTGCTCAACGGCTATGCCGTGCTCGATCAAACCGCCATGCCCATGATCGGCGACCCCGAAACCACCTACGATACCTTCGTACAGCAACTCGTGGCGGACGCCAAGGCAGCTGTGGCTAAGGCCGTTGAAATGGGGGTAGCCGACCCCGAACGCATCGGCGTCATCGGGCACAGCCACGGCGGACTCATGGTCGCCAATTTGCTGGCGCACACCGATCTGTTTAAGGCAGGCATCGCCAGAAGCGGCTCGTACAATAAAACCAACCAGCCGTTCGGCTTTCAGTCCGAGCGTCGCTCCCTTTTCGAAGCGAGAGATGTATACATCCAGGTCTCGCCCACCTTCTTCGCCAACCAGGTCAATGAACCGGTACTGATTATACACGGCGATGATGACTCCAACCCGGGCACCCTTACCTTCCAGTCCGAAGTGTTCTTCGAGGCCGTGCGTGGTTCCGGCGGAACCGCCCGTCTGGTGCTGCTTCCCTTCGAGGACCACGGATACCGATCGCGCGAGAACGTGGAACACGTGCTCTGGGAACAACTCCGGTGGTTCGACAAATACGTAAAAGGCGCCTCCACCGAAACGTCGCAAGGCTCCATACTGGATTGACCTTGTTGGAAGCGCGTTCCGTCGATTGACTCGGATTCGCCAGAATCGTAAATCTGATGTCGATTCGGGAGAGTTGAACCACGCCTCCGCGCCGTGGAACAAGAGATTATCCAACGCTGTTACGAAAATGCGACACTTTCGGTAACCGCAAAACCATAAGGAATGAAAATCCGCAGTTCAGGAAGGCGGCATATGCCGCTTCTATTGCGATGTCACCGGGTATGAAAACCTCAGCCAGCATTATCTCTCTTTTGGCCTGGATTGCGATCAGTTTCGTTCCGGCTTTTGTCGGTTCACAGTTCATGCCCGGCGAGTGGTACAGCCAGTTGCGCAAGCCATCCTGGACACCTCCTGGCTATGTTTTCGGGCCTGTCTGGTCTTTCTTGTACTTGAGTATGGGCGTAGCCGCGTGGCTTGTCTGGAAACGGGGCGGGTACATGGCGGCACCCGTGGCTTTAACTCTGTTTTTCATTCAACTCATGTTTAATGGTATATGGTCATGGCTGTTCTTTGGCATACACCGTCCGGACCTGGCCTTCGTCGACATAACCATACTCTGGTGCCTCATACTGGCCACCGGGATCGCGTTTTGGCGTCAGAGTATCCCGGCCGGCGCGCTGCTGGTTCCCTATTTTCTGTGGGTATCATTCGCCGCTATTCTGAACTTCTCTATCTGGCGGTTGAACAGCGGAGGGTGACATGGGCGGCTTATCCCGTTTGCCGCACTTGATCAGAAGGCAACAACTGTGATGCTCGTAAAAACACTGAAACAATTAAGGCGATTGATCGTGGCCGTGATCGGCTTTACGGTTCTGGCCATCGGCATAGCGATGCTGGTTCTGCCGGGGCCCGCTATTATCGTAATTCCGGCAGGACTCGCCATTCTGTCTGCCGAGTTCGCCTGGGCCAGAAATCTGCTCAAAAAGATGAAAGCCAAGCTGCGTCGACAGTCCAATCCCGGTTCAATAGGCGATAATAATTCAAATCCTGGCCGGTAGCTGAACTCCCAACGGTGTCATTGCTGCGCGCGCTCTTTCGGCCACATTAGTGAGGCCGCAATCGACACCACGATAATAAGCCCCACTACACCCAGCGATATCCCGATAGGGATCTTGTAAATATCCGACAGCACCATCTTGATCCCCACGAACACAAGAATGATCGACAGACCATAATGCAGAAGATGAAACGACCGCATGACCCCGGCCACGGAAAAGTAAAGCGACCGAAGACCGAGGATCGCGAAGACGTTCGCCGTAAATACAATATAAGGGTCCTTGGTTACAGCAAAAATCGCCGGTATGGAATCGACCGCGAAGATAATATCGCTGGATTCTATGAGTAGGAGCACGACGAACAGAGGTGTCGCTAACCACCTGCCACCCTCACGGATGAAGAAATGCTTGCCTCGGTAGTCACGTGTGACTTCCATCACCTTGCGAAACAGGCGGAGAACCGGATTTCGTTCGGGATGAATCTGCTTGTCCTTCGCCCACCACATCTTGATCCCCGTGAAAATCAAAAACGCGCCAAAGATGTAGATGATCGCGTGAAATCTGGCGATAAGCAGCGCCCCCAGCGCGATAAATATCGCTCGGAAAATCAGCGCCCCGATTATTCCCCAAAACAGCACCCGATGCTGAAACTGCGCCGGTACATCGAAATAATTGAAAATCAAAAGAAAAACGAAGATATTATCGATACTCAGCGACTTCTCTATCAGATAGCCGGTCAGAAACTCCAACGCCGCGCCGGTCCCTCGTCCGGGACTGGTCGTCTCATACCGATAATAGATGAAAGCCATGAAAGCGAATGCCAGAACGATCCAGACTGCCGTCCAGATAAACGACTCGCGAATACTAACGATATGATCCCGACGATGAAAAACCCCCAGATCCAGCGCCAGCATACCCAGCACAAAGATCATAAACATACCGTACAGAAGCGCTTGATTGTGCAAATAAACTTCCATAATCCAGAACAATATGCCATTCCATTGTCAATTCGAGAAATGAAAAATTTACCGCAACTGATCCATCAGGGCGTACTCCAACTCAGAGCGTCGAAAAACAGGTTCGGACCGGCCGGAACTGAATCGTTTCGCTTTACGTTGTCCGGCGTCTGCCCTCATTCCAGAACGCTTCATAAAAAATAATGTGGAAAGGGAGAAAAATATTCTGTGCCCGCAAGTTGTTTGACTGCAATTGCTTGTGCTTGCTGTCGGCTGGAATTTAAGCGCGATGCCGCGCCGCGCGACCTTGCGCGGTAGTGTCGCCCTCATCAACACTCTCTACCAGCCATGCACGCCAACAACCGACTACCGTCCGATTTCCAATAACGCGCGATTATCCAAATACGACCGTGCGCAGGATGTTCGGCTTCAGTTTTTGCGAAATCACGTACTGTGACCGTGGTTATATATTCTGATGCAGGGAAACAACCTCTAAATCAACTCTCGCCTTAGCCTCAGAGCATTGGCCACCACCGACACCGAACTGAAACTCATTGCCGCCGCGGCAAACATGGGACTGAGAAGTATGCCGAGGAAAGGATACAATATCCCGGCCGCTATCGGTACACCTGCCGAATTATATACGAAGGCGAGAAACAGATTCTGCTTGATGTTGCGAATGGTCAACCGGCTGAGCTTTCGAGCACGCACGATTCCGCGCAGGTCCCCCTTGACCAATGTAACGCCCGCGCTCTCCATGGCGACATCCGTGCCGGTACCCATGGCGATACCGACGTGAGCCTGAGCCAACGCCGGAGCGTCATTGATACCGTCACCCGCCATTGCCACAAATTTCCCCTGACCCTGAAGTTTCTTGACCGCATCGGCTTTCTGGTCCGGCAACACCTCGGCCATGACATCGTCGATACCCAATTTGTCCGCCACAGCCTTTGCCGTGGTTTCGCTATCACCGGTCAACATCACGATAGCAATGCCTTCGTCGTGCAATTGCTTGATTGCCTCTGCGGTAGTGTCTTTGATTGGATCCGCTACCCCGATCAGCCCGGCCGCTCTGCCCCCAATCACTACGAACATGGACGTTTGTCCCTCTCGCCGCAACTCTTCTGCTTTATCTGCAAGGGAGCCTGCATCGACGCCAAGCTCCTCCAGAAGTGCCCGGTTTCCAAGAGCCACCCTCTCGCCATTAACAACACCCGTAACACCTTTCCCCGTGACTGACTTGAAGTTTTCGGCTCTTGACGGTTTGGCCCCTCGTTCCTTTGCGCCCGCGACGATAGCTGCGGCCAGGGGATGTTCACTTCCCATCTCCAATCCGGCTGCCATTGTTAGAATTTCCTTTTCACTTCGCGGCGACTGCGCATACACCGAGACCAGTCTCGGCTTACCCACTGTGAGTGTCCCCGTCTTGTCGACCACGAGCGTATCGACCTTGCGAAGAACCTCGATTGCTTCCGCGTTCTTGAACAATACGCCAGCCGCGGCGCCTCTTCCACTGGCGACCATGATTGACATCGGTGTGGCCAGACCGAGGGCGCAGGGACAGGCGATGATAAGTACCGCGACGGCATTGATCAGAGCGTGAGTGAGTTTTGGATCGGGACCAACCAGTGCCCACACAATAAATGTTACGACAGCTATACCAACCACGGTCGGGACGAAATACGCCGCGACCGCGTCGGCCATCCTCTGAATCGGGGCCTTGCTTCTCTGCGCACTGGCGACCATCTGCACGATCTGCGACAGCAACGTATCGGAACCAACTTTCTCCGCTTCGATCACAATCGACCCGGTGCCGTTGACCGTGGCGCCTATAACTTTATCCCCACTGCCTTTCTCAACCGGAATCGGCTCTCCCGTGATCATCGATTCGTCGACGGCACTGCTGCCAGCCACAACCTTACCATCAACCGGCACCTTCTCACCGGGTCGAACGCGAAGCTTGTCCCCTATCTGTACCTGATCAAGCGCAACATCTTCTTCAGATCCGTCCTGATTGACTCGCCGGGCTGTCTTCGGCGCTAAACCCAGAAGAGCCTTTATGGCTGCTCCCGTGCGACGCCTCGCCCTCAGTTCCAACACCTGCCCCAGCAGCACCAGTGCGACAATTACGGCCGCCGCTTCAAAATAGACACCCACTTCGCCCGATAAATCGCGAAACGCATCAGGGAATATTCCCGGAAATAGCGCGGCAATAAGACTATAGGTGTAAGCGACGCCGACACCAAGCCCGATAAGCGTAAACATATTTGGACTGCGATTTATTATCGACTGATACCCGCGAACAAAGAATGGCCACCCGCCCCAGAGCACAATCGGGGTAGCCAGCGCTAATTCAAACAGAGTTAAAATGCGCTCGCTGGCCAGAGTCTTAAGCCAGTCATTAAATCCCGGTATAAGCCCGCTCATCGCAATTGCCACCAGCGGTATTGAAAGTGCAACTGAGATCCAGAAGCGACGACTCATGTCACGCAGTTCAGGATTGTCCTCTTCGTCTATGGTCACAGTCCGCGGTTCCAAAGCCATACCGCATATTGGACAACTACCTGGACTGTCTCGGACTATCTCGGGATGCATCGGACAGGTGTACTCAGTCTTTGTCGCCTGCAGCCTCGGCATCTCCGGTTCCAAGGCCATCCCGCACTGCGGGCAGTCCCCTCCCCCTTGCTTTTTCACCTCCGGATGCATCGGGCACGTATACGTGGCATCTGCGGGTGCGGGCTTTCCGGCCACGTCCTGCCCCCTGTCCCCTTCAGGTATCGAGTGAGCAGCGTGGTGTGTCTCAATGGAAGATTTCTTCTTGGATGACGACGATTCGCCTGCACTTCCGGCAAACCCGTCAGGATCGTTCTTAAACTTGTTTCTACATCCCTCGCAGCAAAAATAGTATACTTCATCACCGTAACGCTCCCGGTGTGATGTGTCAGGCGACACGGTCATACCGCATACCGGATCGATTAACCCTGGCTCGCGACCGGCTGCTTCCAGTTGATTTTCATATTTGCTCTTGCAGTGGCTGCTGCAGAAATAAACGGATTCGCCATCTACCTCAAGCCGGTGTGGCGAATCGCCATCCACTTTCATACCGCATATCGGATCCGTATAGTTCATCTCTCAATGCTCCTCAAACATGCAATCTATCCCACGAAAATTGACCGGAGACCTTGCTCGCCTGAAATACCCCCTCGCAGGAATTGTGACATCCGGCCCCGTCACATTATGGCATCAACCGCGCAGAACCAGCAAGCGCCGGTCCGTAGTAGATTCAACAATCTGGAGACCTCATTGTTCGCGTGACTTTAGTGACGCCACAACGAAGTCGCCCCAAAATGATTTTATATCAATAAGTTACGTTGACGTGTGTGTATTTTAAAGGGAAGTACGGCCGTGACTTTTGTAGGCTTCTCGCGCCAATCTCACCAATTCCCAGTAGGGAGGCGAATATCCGTTAGCTTTTCTAAACTCGGATATCTTTTTCTTAAGAATGATCTTCGTCCCCCGGTGCTGCTCACTCAGCCACTGATTCTGGAGCGCGGAGGTGGCTCCCATACCTTCAGGGATGGGGCCAACCTCACCGAAACAATTGAGTATGACGCTGTAAAGCTTAATGACTCTGGCAGCAGGCAGCATATACCACGTATACTCCAACCGGTCCCCGTTACTGGCGCCTTCGAGCATGACATCGATGATCGCATTGTCGATGTGGTCTTCCATAAGAGTCTCTGGGTCTCGCCATTCGGCAACTACCCTCAACTGCGGGTCATATTCGAGATCCGAAGGCTCCTGTGTGGTAAAATTCCTCACGCCGAAAGCTGCCAGCCAACTGCGAAGGCCGGGCTCCGAAATATGTGAAAGCTTCTTCCATAGCGGGAAATCAAGGCTGTCGTACGCCGATGATACGACCTCCGAACAGAAAAGCCTACTATCATCTCGCGTGTTCATTTCAAAATCGTACGGAATGTGGTTCGATCTCGCCATATCGAGAGCGAGGCACGCGGCTCGATGTGGTAACATCGGATCGACCATCATCGATGGCAGGTCGGACCGGGGACGCAACACCATTATACGGAGTTTCTTGTCGTTTAGATACTGCTCCCGCGTCGAGACCGTTACCCCGCACTCGATGTGCGCCTCGATGATCGAAATCTCTCCCGTGGAATCATCCACGTGGCACAGGGCAGCATGCGAGAAATTACCCGCATAATCACTCCCACGGGCGATCAGAGCCGAAGTAGGGGCGCCGCCACGCGATATCAAGATATCTCCGCTGTGAACCTGGACCCCATTTATTTCTGCTGAAGGAGTCTTTGATGGCTCATCGCAAACACTCTCCAGCTCCAAAATGGCTCCAGGCTCAGCCTGCAGCATAGCTTCTTCGACAGCCGTACGTCCACCATACAGAAGACGGTACAGCCGGTCCGATGCCTCACGCGATCCGAGGTCCCACTCAAGCGACAGGTCTTTGATCAAGCAGCGCATTTGTTCAAAGGCCCGAACATACTCCCGCAGCAATTCCGGACAGACCGCAATTAAGACGCCCAACTCGAAGAATGCCTTCTCCAGATTGTTTAGCGCAGGGTCCGATGGAGCAGCTCTCACCGCGCCGACTTCATACACAATACTGTCAAGCGCGCGCATGCGAGAAGAGATTGTGTCCGTAAGAACAGAGCATCCCACGTCCCTCTTTTGTCGAAACTCGGACTCCAGGGACGACCAGTATTCGTCCTGCCCCCAGACGAAGGCTGAGTGAGTAGAATAAGCACCAATTACCGGGGGCGTTTCGGGAATGAGAAGAACCGCGTAGACCGCGATGATGACAAGGGTCAATATCAGGAGCCATTTGATTTTACTTCCGGTCACCGTCTGTTCCTATCGCTAACAACACCTAATCGTCTGGACAATTAAAGCCCGTATGTAACCCCGCAGTGTGTGCGTCTGCTCAGGCGTTTCGATCCATCTCGAGATAATTATCAATCTTTCCGGCTCTTTCCGCTGGTGGATTGGTGGGACTTTCTCCGGATAGCCCAGTGATACGCGATAATTGTGCGGTCGTCCGGTATCCCCAACTCATTTCTCATTTCCGAAGCATATATTTCAGTCGCGAAATTCACCCAGCACGCCGCCAGCCCACGTGAACTCGCATCCTTCATTGAATAACTGGCGGCCAGAACCCAATCCACATAAAGATTCTTTAAATGGGAGCATCCAAGAATCATCACAAGACACGGAGTATTATAAAAGAACACTGAACGCCTCGTTTTGAAGCATTTTTCCGTGCTGCTTGGCATAGTCATCCGGATTAGCCTCGACGCGAGCAAGAATATTGTTTCTTTCTCTGGTCCGAGATCCTCGTCAGAGTCTCTTTATCATCAACAACGATATACTTCCATGGATACGGGACCATCCTGATAATCTCATATGAACGACCGCTTTATGAATACGTCATCGAACCTTATGACCGAACTTCCCTCTCTTACTGCTATCCTCTGATACCCAAATAAAACCGAACAGCGGGTTCTAATTCTAAGAAATGCATTCGCGACAGCCCCGACAACCAAAAACGCCGTATTTAGCACCCTGATGTCACCGCATCTGACAAACCTTCTTGAGGTATCTGCCGGCCCCGGTCCGATGCTTTTCCTCTTGCCCATTGCGCCGCATAGAGATCTGTCTGGACATTAGGGTCGCCGAAGCTGAATCTTCATTTCTATCCACTCCTAAATAGGAACAACTCTACAACAAGGTTGTTTAGTATGAAATGACGGCTGATAGAGTCAACACGCACTCGCTGATAAAGGGATTTGTGAAGCTTTGCAGAGAAAAGGGGCTACGGGCAACACATCAAAGAACGGAAATATTCAAAGCTTTGTCAGAGCATCCCAATCATCCAACAACCGAAGAAATTTTCAATCGAGTACGAAAGCATCTTAAAACGATATCATTGGATACCGTTTACAGAACGATTGCGACATTCGAAGAGCACGGGCTGATCGGAAGAGTCTACCACGTCGACAACACAACTCGCTTTGACATCAATCTCTCCAATCATCACCACCTGGTCTGCGCCAGGTGCCATACGATAGAAGACTTCTATTGGCCCGAGTTTGATCGGATGAAACCGCCCAAATCAGTTACTAACTGGACTCGGATTGATACAAAACAGGTAATTATAAACGGCTTGTGTTCAAGTTGTAAGGAGATATCATGAGCAATCAAAACAAAGAAGGCGCGGGTAAGTGCCCGGTAACAGGCATAGCAAGCCGCGGAAGAACGAACCGCGACTGGTGGCCAAATCAGTTGAATCTGAAGATACTCCACCAGCACTCCGCCAAATCCGATCCCATGGGTGCGGATTTCAACTATGCTGAACAATTCAAGAAACTCGACTATAAAGCCCTCAAGAAAGATCTCTACGATCTGATGACTGACTCACAGGACTGGTGGCCGGCCGACTGGGGCCACTATGGGGGACTTTTCATCCGCATGGCCTGGCACAGCGCTGGCACTTATCGCATGGGCGATGGCCGCGGGGGAGGTGGCACCGGTAACCAGCGTTTCGCACCCCTCAACAGCTGGCCCGACAACGTGAACCTCGACAGAGCACGACGCCTTCTCTGGCCAATCAAACAAAAATATGGCCAGAGAATCTCCTGGGCCGATCTCATGATCCTCGCCGGCAATTGCGCGCTTGAATCAATGGGATTCAAAACTTTCGGCTTCGCCGGCGGCCGCGCCGATATCTGGGAACCGGAAGAAGACATCTACTGGGGCGCCGAAGAAGAGTGGCTGGCCACAAGCGACAAACCAAAAAGCCGATACACGGGCGACCGGGATCTGGAAAACCCCCTCGCGGCCGTGCAAATGGGTCTGATCTATGTAAACCCGGAAGGTCCCGATGGCAACCCGGATCCGGTGGCGTCGGGTCGTGACGTTCGAGAGACATTCGCCCGCATGGCCATGAATGACGAAGAAACCGTCGCTCTCGTAGCCGGCGGACACACCTTCGGTAAATGCCACGGCGCGGGCGACGCGGCGCTGCTCGGTCCCGCGCCCGAAGCCGCGCCCATTGAACAGCAGGGTCTCGGATGGAAAAGCAGTTTCAAAAGCGGCAAAGGCGGTGATACCATCACAAGCGGTATCGAAGGCGCCTGGAAGCCAAACCCGACCAAATGGGATTTGGGCTATCTGAAAGTACTGTTCAAGTACGAGTGGGAGTTGATCAAGAGCCCGGCCGGAGCAAACCAGTGGGTTGCGAAAGACGTCGACGAAGAAGACATGATTGTTGACGCGCACGATCCGTCGAAAAAACACCGCCCGATTATGACTACGGCGGATCTCTCGCTGAAACTCGATCCCATCTATGAGCCGATCGCGCGACGCTTTCTGAAAAATCCCAAAGAATTCGCGGACGCCTTTGCCAGAGCCTGGTTCAAGCTGACTCACCGCGACATGGGTCCCCGCGCACGCTATCTTGGTCCGGAAGTGCCAAAAGAAGAGCTCATCTGGCAGGATCCCATTCCCGCGGTCAATCACAAACTGATCAACAAGCGGGATATCGCTTCCCTCAAGAAAGAAATCCTGGCTTCCGGTCTGTCTGTATCGCAACTCGTATCGACCACCTGGGCGTCGGCATCCACCTTCCGTGGTTCGGACATGCGAGGCGGAGCCAATGGCGCGCGGATTCGTCTCGCACCCCAGAAGGACTGGGAAGTCAACCAGCCTGACCAACTCGCTAAGGTGCTCAAGACTCTGGAGCGCATCCAGAAAGAATTCAACAAAGCCCAGTCCGGCGACAAAAAGGTTTCACTCGCCGATTTAATCGTTCTGGGTGGTTGCGCGGGCATCGAGCAGGCGGCTAGGAAAGCCGGTCACGAAGTGACCGTTCCCTTTACGCCAGGGCGCATGGACGCCACACAGAAAAAAACAGATGTGGATTCTTTTGCCGTACTCGAGCCAAAAGCCGATTGTTTCCGCAATTACCAGAAAGCCAAATACAGCGTGCGGGCCGAGGAATTGATGGTTGACCGTGCGCAGTTACTGACTCTCACCGCACCGGAGATGACTGTTCTTGTCGGTGGGTTGCGCGTGCTGGGCGCCAACTTCGGGGGATCCAAACACGGCGTCTTCACCGGCCGACCTGAGACGCTCACGAACGACTTCTTTGTCAACTTACTCGACATGAACACCGAGTGGAAGGCCGCGTCGCCAGACGAGGACCTGTTCGAGGGACGCGACCGCGCCACGGGTAAAGTCAAGTGGACCGGCACTCGTGTCGACCTGATCTTCGGTTCGAACTCTCAACTGCGGGCGCTGGCGGAAGTCTACGCCTGCAAGGACTCGCAGGAGAAATTCGTTAATGACTTCGTGGCTGCCTTCAACAAGGTAATGAATCTTGATCGCTTCGATTTGGCATAATCGGAGAGCTTAGACTAAGCAATAAGGAGGCCGACCGGGTCGGCCTCCCTTTGTTATATCGCCGGGCAACGATTCAACGCGATAGACAAGTAACGGCTCGTGTCCAAACACCGGGATCCTCAGTCACATTTGCTGCGACCAAACTGTGCCCACCGCCGTTGTACGCTGTCACATGATATTCAACGATATAAGCCGGAATAAGATTTAGTAGATTGCCTGATTGACTAGCGTGCACCCCATTCGACGAACACCCCGCCATTCTCCCGCCCGTACTTTACAAGATTTCGGGGCTGAATCGATGTCTCGAAGCGCCTTTCAGATTCTCTCAAATCATCTCCTTCGACAAAGACGCCTGATGCACAGATGCTGACCTAAAGACTGTCTCGTCCGTATCTTTCCGGACGCGATCGACGCGCTACCCTCTGCGCTGACTCGGCATGCGCGAAAGCAACCGAAGCAAGGCATCAAGTATGGTGATGGGATGCGGCGGACAACCAGGGACGAAGAGATCTACCTTGAGATGGCTTCCTGCACCGTTGTGCACCTGAGGGTGATCGATATAAGGCCCGCCTGAGATTGCGCACGCGCCAACGGCGATGACGATTTTTGGATCTGGTACGGCTTCGTAGGTTTTGAGCAGTGCCAACCTCATATTCTCGGTAACCGGACCCGTAATGAGCAAACCATCCGCGTGGCGAGGTGAGGCCACGAATTGAATGCCAAAGCGTCCAAGATCGAAGACAATCGTGTTCAGTACGTTTACGTCCACCTCGCACCCGTTACATCCGCCGGCACTGACCTGGCGCAACCGCAAAGATCGTTTGAACAGCCGCAGCATCTCACTATTAAGACTCTTGATCCGCGATTGCTCGGAGTCAAAACGAACCACCAGATCTGAACGCCCACTACTACCCAAACTGTATTCTTTCGTGAATCGAATCAGGCCGCTCGAACAGGCTAATTCGCATTCGCCACAAAAAAGACAGCGGCCTAAATCCAGCTCGGGATGACTGTCTACAACTCTCAGGGCCTCGGTCGGGCATGAATCAATACACTCGCGGCAACCTTTGCCGCACGGTTCGGAAGAAATAACCGGCCGCCCCTGGAATCGCACCGGCAGTATTGGCGGGGCATCGGGGAACTCGACGGTACGACTTCCAAATCGCGCTCTGGCCAGCAAAGCTTTCAACATAATATTCTTCCTATAAGTCGTGGCCGCAATACGAAAGGTTAAAGCTCTTGTTGCACAGAGGAAAATCGGAAATCTGCTGATTTCTCATGGCCCACGCAAGACCGCTCCAGTTGTGAAACGACGGATCAACAACCTTGTACCATGAAAAGCGCCCATCGCCATCAGTACAGGCGATGTGACAAATCTCACCGCGCCAGCCTTCAACAAGCGAAATGCACAACGAATCGCTGCTCATCGAACCTGTCTTGGCGCGGGTATTTTCCTTCGGCAAACCGGCAATTCGAGCAAGAATGAACTCCACGGATCGGCTAATCTCCAACCAGCGCACATAGGCGCGAGCGAAGACATCTCCCATATTCCAGCAAGAGACCGGAATCTGCGCAAATCGATAGATGTCCGATGGGTATTCCAGCCGAACATCCTGTTCAAGACCCGCGGCCCGCGCCACAGGCCCAACGATTCCTAACTCACGACAGCGATCCATGTCGATAGTACCGGTGCCTTCAAAACGGTTGGCGACCGATGTCGTGTTCCACAGCAATTCTGCCGCTATCGAAACGTCAGTGTATAAGCGATGCAGTCTCTCTGCCAACAAGGCCAGATCACCGCCGTCAAGATCCTGGCCAATACCGCCGGGTCTGGCAATCCCGTGCCCCAGGCGATTTCCACAGATCATCGCCGTAAGGTTCAAAAAATCCCCGCGAATGCGGCCACAATGCGCTGCGACCGGCAGAAAACCGACATCCCCTGCCATTGCCCCAAGATCGCCCGTATGATTCGCCAATCTCTCCAGCTCCAGAGCGATACTTCTCAGCGCGATAGCTCGAAAAGATACGCGGCAGCCTGACAAGGTCTCAACGATCTGCGAAAAGGCAGTGGCATGGCCGACTGATGTATCTCCGGCCAAGGTTTCCATGTGGTGGATTGTCCTGCGATGGGGGCCGCCTTTCAACGACTGCTCTATCCCTCGAAATTGATATCCCAGACTTATTTCCAGATGCAGGACTTCTTCACCCGCACAGTTGAATCTGAAATGGCCTGGCTCGATTATACCGGCATGCACCGGACCCACTGCGACTTCGTGAACGTCGCTGCCTTCGACATGAAAGAACTCGGTCATGCCAATCGGCGATTTCACGAAGCGTACCGGCTTAAGCCACGGGTGGCCCCGCGGTTCGATATCCCACAGTTCAGCTATTTCTCGCTCAAACAGATGTGCTTGTGTGCAATCACGCGTTAGGCAGGGATAAGATTGGTTCACCATACTGGAGGCCACTCTTATACTGCCCTCCTTGCCGGTCAGGAGGATAGCGAATAACCTGTATTTTCCGCCCTGTGGTTGCACAAATAGAGCGGCAAGCCTGCCGCCACATCGTACTCCACTCTTAACCTCCTCGGCGAGTTCATCTGTTCCCACGATTGGTACTCTACCGAGCGGAATCCGTTCACAGTTGCGGCACACGAGGCTGCGGTTGGTCTGCATCATTTCACACCCAGTAGCTTGCTCGCTTCAAGAAGCACCTGATTTAGAGCCGGCGGAAGATACAACCCTAAGCCAAGCACCGCTAAACAGAGAACGGCGGGAGGCACGAACGAGAAAAGTGATTCCTTGGCCAAAGGCAGGTTTTGACCGGAGTTGGGTGCCGTACCATACAGCATGCGCAAAAAAATGCTCGCCATCCCCACGAAAATAACCCCTAATGCTACCATCAGAGTCACTGCTATAATTGGGTGCCCCGAGGCAAAAGCGGCACGGATGATGCTCAACTCACTGATAAACGATCCGAATGGCGGCGTACCTGTGATCGCCAGGAAACCGGCCATCCAAAGAACGCTTGACCGTGGCAGCCCCGCAAACATATTGGACACCGCGCTGGTTGACTTTGACCGGTAGTGCGCCAGTATGTTCCCGGCAACCAAAAACAGCATCCCTTTGGCCAAAGAATGATTGACCGCATGGAGCAGACCGCCGAATACTCCCATGCCGCCGATGCCCACGCCAATCGCGATTATTCCCATATGTTCAATGCTCGAATAGGCGAGCATTCTCTTGTAGTCAAGCTGTCCGATAATGAAGACCGTTGCGACGAGTACGGACATTAGTCCAAAAAACAAAAGTAGCGATTGGGCAAACTCACCCAATCCAGCGGCGCCGAGCACCTGGCCTACTCGCAAAATGCCAAGGAAGGCGCAGTTGAGAAGCGCCCCGGATAGTAAAGCCGATACTACCGAAGGTGCTTCACTGTGAGCATCTGGTAACCAACTATGCAAAGGTGCAAGTCCCATCTTCGTGCCATACCCGACCAGCATAAAGATGAACGCGGCCTTTAGCCAGGGAGCCTCAAGCTCGGATGCGTTCTTGATCAATTCCTCCACAACCAGCGGCACATTGCCCGACGCCAATCCCGCCGCGTGCGCGAGAAAGAACGTACCGAGAAGTGCCAGCGCTATTCCCACCGAACATATGACCAGGTACTTCCATGTCGCCTCCAATGATCGGTGATGGCGATGGAAATATATGAGTGGTGCCGATGATAACGTGGTTGCCTCTACTGCCACCCAAAGCACTCCGAAGTTGTGACTTAAGGTGACCAAGGTCATGGTGGATTGGAATAAAAGCAGACACCCCGCGAATATCGCTTCCGGCTCGTTGACGAACAGCGCGGACTCCTCGAAGTCACGCCTTGTGCCCGATGGTTCCTTGGCCAGGTAGTCGACAGCATAAACGGCTGCCATAAAGAACAGTCCACTTACAACAGACAGAAACACAAGCCCCAACGCATCCAAACACAGCCAACCGTCAAAAATAGGCTCCGGTCGCCACAGCCAGGCGGCGCCAGTCAGCGCGAGGTGTACTATGGCGGTTGACACGAGTACCGTCCGGCGCGTGCGGCTGCTCTTTACCGTGAATGAAACGATTCCGGCCAGGGCCGGTATAAGGACAAGCGCAAGAATCATCACGATGGTGTTTCCTCCTGGCTGGATTTTCGCCGACCATGAATCCAATCACGAAGTGTGTTCAGTTGGCCTGTCTCGATGTTGTCAAACTCCCGACTTATGTGAAATACCATCACACCCATTATAAACACACCGACAAACACATCAAGCAGGATGCCGATCTCGATGAGCATCGATTCAGACTGGGCAAAGAAAACGCCAAAGGCATAAATTCCATTTTCCAAAACGAGATAACCGATAATTTGCATCAACGCTTGTCTTCTGCTGACAACAAGAAACAGCCCGGTAATAATAGTGAAGAAGGCCATCGGAATGGCGAGATGATACCCCGGTTGATCGGGAACCGGAAACAGATTGCCCCACCATAAAGAACTGCACATCACGAGAATGCCGATCAGCAGCGATGCGATGGGACCGACATAGTAGGTAATTTCACGCCCCGCATTCTCCTCGCGTAATCCCCTCGCGAGGAAACGGGGAATAAGAGCCCCTTTCAAAGAGATGACGAGAATCGAGATAATCGCCAGCCTAATGGTCAGACCATCGTCATGGACGAATAGCGGGAGCAGCCCCAGGGCCATCCCCTGTACAGCTACAATTCGGATTGCGGCTCGCAGCGATGAGGCGCTCAGCAGCAGGAAGTCCACCATCACGATTAAAGCAATAAGCGCATTTACCATTTCCTTCATCGCCTACCCCATCACCAGTATGACAGCCAGCATGGCAAGAGCACCGGCCCCAACGAGTAGCTGCGGAACTCTGACCAAACGAAGTCGCGCCATTGATGATTCCACAATGCCCACAACGACTGGCAATATGGCCATTCCCACGAGCGCATATCCCTCCCGAAACCACAAAGACGCCTGCTCGAGATTCGGGGAGAACACCCCGACAACGAGCATGCCCAATAGCCAAAGCTTCAAGGCCGCTCCGTACGATATATAGGCAAAATCGGGCCCACTATGATCAAGAACCATTACCTCGTGAATCATTGTCAATTCGAGGTGGGTCGCCGGATCGTCGACCGGAATACGAGCATTTTCGGCCAGGTACAGCACAAACAGCGCACCGGACACCAAAACCGGAGCGCCAATACTCCAGCCGGTCACGCCCGACGAATAGAGAATCCCGCTTAGCGAAACAGTGTTGCTTAGGCGCGACAAAGCAAACAGGCCCACGAAGAGTATCGGCTCCGCCAACATCGAAAAAGTGACCTCACGGCTGGCTCCCATACCCTCGAAACTCGATCCCGTATCGAGTGCCGCAATGACGGTAAAAAACCGCCCCAGTCCCAACATGTATGCCAGGAGGATGAAATCACCGTCAAATGCGAGCACCGCCTTACAACCGGCAAATGGTACCAGAAGCAAACCGGCGGCTATGACAGCCAGATTGAGAGCCGGTCCCACACGAAATATCCAGGTCGTCGTACGGCTGAAGACACTCCCCTTGCGAAGGAGTTTCAGCAAGTCGTAGTACCCCTGAAGCAGCGGCTGGCCGCGTCGCCCCGCGAGGATTGCCTTGGTGCGGTTAATCACGCCCGGAAGCAGAGGCGCCGCCACCAGTGCGAGTGCGATATGAACGGCGGAAAGTATCATCGTCTTCATCGCATCTTCCAAAACATCAGAGCAACCAGTATGACGAGAATATACATTACATAGATGTGGACATTGCCATGCTGAAGCCAACGGAAAACACTCAGCACTCGCTCGGTGCCGGTCAGTATGGGACGAAAAAGCCATTCCTGAAAAGTGTCCGGCGTATGAGTCTCAACTGCCGCGGTCGTTGGGAAGGGTCCCTCCGGCGTTTTGAGGTGCCGCCGCGTGCGCAGTACCCGATAGAACAGGGTGGTAATGGGCTGCACAAACGAAGCGGCCGTGTACTGCATGCGAGCTGTGGGAGCGGCGTAGCCACAGTCCCATGTGACCGCGCTCTGGACGGGTTTCTTCCTTAAGAGCATCAGCCGCACAAGCACGAACATCAAAACGACACCGGCAAGGACGATCGCGACCATCGTCACCGATCTCAAAGGGGCGGTTGCCTGACTAAGCAATTCGTCAGCGACCGCCGGCGGCATTTGCGCGACAACGGCTATCGACGGAGCGAGCGCATCGACGACAAATGGTGCAAGAAAACCAATTCCAAAGCACGCGCCCGCAAGGATGACCATGGACATAATCATCGCGGTGCTCGCTTCATGAATCTCACGGTCCAGCTCGGATCGGAGTTCTCCAAGAAACATGATACTGAAGACTTTCGTGAAACAGGCAATGGCCAACCCACCGATTATGGCCAGGCCGAGGATGCCAACCAAGCCTGCCACCGCAGTTGCGGCAATGGTCCCGGTGCCGCCATAAAAAGCGGCGAGGTAGATTAGAAACTCACTGGCAAATCCATTGAGCGGCGGAAGTCCACAGATCGCCACTGAGCCTGCGAGAAACATAGCTGCGGTCCAGGGCATCAGCTTCAGAAGTCCACCGAGTCGGTCAATCTCACGAGTCCCGGCCGCATGGGCGACCGAACCCGCGCCAAGAAAAAGCAGCCCCTTGAAAAGGGAGTGGTTAACAACATGAAAGATTCCTCCCCCAAAACCGAGCACGACAATCATCGGCGCGTTGTAGCTCATGCCCAACAGCCCGATTCCAAGACCAATGCCGATTATACCGATATTTTCAACGCTGTGATAAGCCAGAAGTCGCTTTACATCATGCTGGGCAAGTGCGAATAACACTCCCAGAATGCCGGACGTTACACCGACACCAAGTAACAACCAACCCCACCACGGCTGAGGGTGGCCGAGAAATGTGAGCGTTCGAAGGATGCCGTATATCCCCATCTTGATCATGACCCCCGACATAAGAGCAGAAATGTGACTCGGAGCCGCGGGATGGGCCTCCGGAAGCCAAACGTGCAAAGGTACGAATCCAGCCTTCGTGCCGAAGCCGACCAGACAGAGAATGAAAAGCAAGCCGGCGTTGCCGGCTACGGAGAACTGGTCGAAATCCAGTGATCCGTTCCGCCCGAGCAGTATGAAGAGAATTAACAGAAACGCAGCTCCGATGTGCGCCGCAACAAGATAGATCAAACCAACGGACTTTGTTGTCGGATTCCCTTTCTCGAAAGTGACCAAGAAGAACGAACTCACCGACATTAACTCCCAGGATACCATAAACAGGACCACATTTCGCGCTATCACAGTCATCGCCATGGAGGCTATGAGAAGGCCGGTAAAGAACCATGTCGTACCAGGATTCTGCTCAGATCCATACGACCGGAGGTAGCTCGCGCCAAACAGGCACACCGGTATCGAAACAAAGAAAAGTATGAAAAGAAATACCGCCGACAATGGATCAACACCAACGGCAAAACTGCCACCCGGAATACTCCAGGCCCACCGCAGTAATTCCGAACTACCACCTGGGAAAATACCTGCCACGGCAGTCAACCCGACCAAAGAGGCAAGTATTATTCCGGACATACCAACAGCGGTGGCCACACGGGCATTTCGACGCGCTATCAAGGAGATGCCCCCCGAAAGGAGGATCAAACCAACTGCCACGAGAATGAGCTTAATAGACATTCTGGTTTTGTCAATGGCCTGTCGATGTCAGAGTTAACTTCTCTTCAACGCTCCTCGCCGCGGCGTTGATTTCATCGCGCAATCCCTGCCTCTGGATAACGTTGCGGAAATCCGGATCGTGAAGCGCGTAGGCCAGGCGCGAAATCAGATGAAGGTGAGCCCGCACTGTGGGACTTATAAGCATAAAGAGTGCATGAACCGGTTTGTTGTCAATCGATCCAAAATCGATTGGGTTTTCAAGGTAGAACAAGCTGATCATCGGCTTCGAAATGTGTAGCACGACCGGATTCCGCACGTGAGGAATCGCTATCCCTTCCCCCACTCCAGTAGAGGACAGCTCTTCACGCGCTACCAACACTCGATACAGAAATTCCCTGTCAACTTCTTCCGGCAACTGCAGCATTTGCACGACGTTCTTCAACACCGCCCACTTGTCAGAACCTACCACCCGATAAGTCACACCGCCGTTCACCAGCGCTTCGGATAAAGTCGGCATTGGCTGCCCGCTCGATTCAGGTTCATCAAAAATTTTTGGATCAATTGGAATTCTCTTCGAAGTTGCCCATTCGAGTAGTTCAGCACGATTGAATCTGTATTGGTCATGAATTTGGTACGCCGGCAAACTCCCCTGGCCTATCCAGCGATAAACTGTCTTCTCAGATACCCCAAGCAGTTTCGCAACATCCTTAACCGTAAGTACCATCGCCTGTCATCCTTCTCAGCCATACCTAAAAATTAGACATATATAGCATATTCCAGACTTACTTTGGACTTTCTTCTCAGAAAAGTCAACCAAAAACTTAGCACACAGAACTGCGCACCGAGGAAAAAAGAAGTCGCGTTGCAAACCAACCGCACCCTAAACAACCCTCCAATCGCTTCTTGGGCAGTCAGTTGAATCTCTCAAGTAAGCGGGCAAGCAGATTGTAACGACAATAGAGATCCCTGAATAGCCATATGGTATTGGTAAGGAATTGCGTATGACAACTAAACTGAGTATAACGGCCGTCTGGCATATAAAATATTGTCATACAATAAATTAAGTTTGGCAGGTGAGGGAGCCGAGCCACACACTCGCACTGCGGCACAATCATTTACGTCGTATTGTTGCTATATTGTGACCGGTTTTCGAGCGCGCTCAGTAGAGCCTTATCGAAAATAAACCGCGTCCAGCAAAAATAATCGTAGGTTTCTGTCCGGTGGACCAATATAGTGCGTACTTGATAACAATTTGAGTTCGACCTTTACCGTAGTCTTGTCCTAATACCACAATCCTCCGCTAAAGCCTAACCTCGAATTCTTAGCGCGATTGTGCGCACACAATTACTTCTTCTTGAAGCAACTGGTTCGTCCGGAGGACGATCAACTTCGGGATAGGCAACATCGGAGAGTGGAATGAACATCTACATCGGAAACATGTCGTTCGATACAACAGAAGACCAATTACGCCAGGCCTTCGAGGCTTTCGGCCAGGTCTCATCCGTAAACATCATCACGGACAAATACAGTGGCGAGCCCAGAGGGTTCGCGTTTGTGGGAATGTCCGGCAAGAGCGAAGCTGTCGCCGCCATCAGTGGATTGAACGGCCAGGAACTCAACGGACGCGCCCTGAACGTCAACGAGGCGAAACCTCGTCCGCAGAGCGGCAACAGACCCGGTGGCAACGGCTACCGCAGTTTATATTAAGGTTGATCTTGCCGATACCTCGTCGATTGTGACGGGGTGAGTTTGGAGGGGGCTGGTCTGACGACAGTCTCCTTTTAATATTTAAGTCAGGTACAGTTGATGCCAAACACACGGCTTAAGCCATTAGTCATCGGTGACAAAGTAGCTCCGCTACCAATTGTCCAGGGTGGGATGGGGGTCGGCATATCGCTTTCAGGGCTTGCCTCCGCTGCAGCAAACGAGGGTGGCGTCGGCGTCATTGCTGCCGCCGGTATCGGTATGTTTGAGCCGGACTTCTATACCGATTATCTCGAGGCCAACCGACGCGCTCTGCGCCGCGAGATAAGGCGAGCAAAATCACTTACCAAAGGCGTTCTCGGGGTAAACATCATGTGCGCCTTTTCCAATTATAGCGATTTTGTGCGAGTCGCGGTTGAGGAAGGGATTGATTTGATTTTCTCGGGCGCCGGCCTGCCTATGAACCTGCCGAGTCTGGTCGACTCGAGTTCAACGACCAAGCTGATACCCATTGTGTCATCGGGTCGGGCCACGGAACTTCTCTGCCAGAGGTGGCTCAAACGCTTCGACTACCTGCCCGATGCGATTGTAGTGGAAGGGACCAAGGCTGGCGGACACCTTGGATTCAAACTGGAGCAGATAGACGACAACGCTTTCGCTCTGGAAAACCTGGTGACAGACGTCCTTGAAGTAACTCAACACTACTCGAATCGATATGGCAAGCCCATACCGGTCATAGCGGCGGGTGGCATCTATACCGGAAGAGATATACGCAAGTTTTTAGAGCTGGGTGCCGATGCGGTTCAGATGGGCACGCGGTTCGTCGCCACTGAAGAGTGCGATGCTGACGACGCGTTCAAACAAGCCTACATCGACGCGGGTCAAGATGATATTGTTATCATCGAAAGTCCCGTTGGGATGCCGGGTCGGGCAATCAGAAACAAGTTCCTCAATGACGTCAATGGCGGACTGAAAAAACCATACAGTTGTCCTTATCACTGCATTCTAAGCTGTGATTTCAAGGCTACTCCTTATTGTATCGCCAATGCCCTGATGAATGCTAAAAGGGGTCGATTACATCATGGATTCGCTTTTGCAGGCTCCAACGTTTTTCTGGTCAAGGAAATTGTCTCCGTCAAAAAGCTCATGGCAACTCTGGTATCCGAATACGAAGACGCCCTGAAGGATGAAGCGCTGTCTTGCGCGAGTCCCCCTATGGAGTAGATCGCTTCGGGCAAAACCAATAATCCCCGTGTCCAAATCGTGACCGTAGTCGTCGCAAGTTATCGCATGATATTCATGGATATGACTTACGGTAAAACTTAGTCGATTGCGCGGTCGCGGCTACGCTCGAAAGCCGCTGAAAAAAGCGTCGCTGGCCGAAGGAGAAAAATATACCAATTTGGTGGAGGTGGGGGGAATCGAACCCCCGTCCGAATTTAACGCCGAACCGTCATCTACGTGTATAGTCAGGTCTTTATATTCTCGCTCCGCCCGCTGCCGACCGACAGGCCACTGACGAAGCCAGCCTATTTAATTTAAGCTCTCCTCATAGACATCAGAAAGCCGATCCTTCTTTTATCGACGCTGTAGTCCGGACTCGAAGGCAAAGCCTCGGGTACAACGGGTTGCGCTAGTTACTAGGCAGCCATGGCATAAGTGTTGCCAATTATTGTGGTGTCCGGTTTGATAACGGGGCCCCAGACAACCCCGACACGCCAACGATCCCTCGCTAAACCCGTCGAAACCGAGTCACCCCCGTTTCGAAGATCCATCGAGAGGCCGTAGCCTCAGATGTCAAAGAGCTGCTACATTAATATACTCTATCGGCAGAATATATTCAATAGCCGCGCCTATTATAACGCAATTAAGTCCCGAATGTTTCCAGTCGATTCGCCTACTGACCCTCTGCGCCGCAACCCCCTCAAAACACCAACCTCACCCCGAACTGATTAACCGACTCCGACTCGAAAGTAGATATCACCCTCTGAACATTAAGACTGACAAAACTCGTCACCGGCTTGACTATCGATAACTCGATATAATGGTCATCACTCAAACCCGGCGTATAATCAAAATTGAAATCTCCCGTGAATTCGAAATTGAAACTCGTGAGAAGTCTGAAACTGTTAATGGATATGATCTGTAGTGTCTGCCCGCGGTCGGTCCCGGCTTCATCAACATTCTTATAAAACGAAACTTCGTTGGATATCGGATAAAAGCCGACCTTCCCCGACTGTGACTCCCACGATGGTATCACTCCCGCCCGACTCTGACAGGCGGCCAAAATGCAAACGAGCAGAACAAGCTTGCGCATACTGGGCTCCTCAAGATTAAGATTGAAAGTTGTAAGTCTCCGTAAGATATCATACTAAGACCAAATAATGTTTGCAAGCGCACAAAGTCCGCGGCCGGCATTCTGGGCAACAATGTCAACTGGTCACGTATAAGGATATAAAGGCCACACTTAAAGGAAAGACAGCCAATTGCGCGGACGGAAAAGTTGGAACGCAAACGGGGCGGGAGGAAACGGACAGCGGAATATTCGCACCGATATCGGCTTGCTGGTGCTCCGGATCGGTGTTTCCGCTTTTATGCTGTTTGCCCACGGCGCCGATAAACTCGTAAATTTCTCCAAATACGCCGCTCAATTCCCCGATCCGCTCGGACTTGGCTCAACCGTTACACTGATATTGGCGGTGTTCGCGGAGTTTTTCTGCTCCCTGGCCATCGGCTTCGGCTTTCTAACCCGACTGGCCGCAATCCCCCCGGCCATCACCATGCTCGTGGCGGCATTTATCATTCACAGCGCCGACCCCTGGGCAAAACAGGAATTCGCCCTGCTCTATTTTATTGTCTACCTGACAATTCTCGTCGCCGGCCCCGGATACTACTCAATCGACCGCCTCTGGTTTAACAAACCAAACGGCAAATAATCACTACTGCAGGATAAAGCTTTAAAGGATTTATGCTTACCGGGTATCCCGGGTTACGGCAGGCTTCAAATAGGTACCGGTAAAATTGTTGGTAAGAAGCTCATCGAGCGTCGTGTGAATCGAACGGCACTTGAAATCGAGTTCCTCGCGAGCTTTCTTGGTGGAATAGGCCCAGTCAAAATCAAGCATCTTGACCAGATCGGGATAAAAAGCAACTTTCCCCCGCCCCAGAAGCTTGCTGAAAAAAACCGAAAAACGCGCCGCAAAATCATACGCCGGGCGAGGTATCCGCACCAGATGCGGTACTTTGCCGATTATCGATGATACCGCCAAAACCAGCTCCCTCACCGTAATGTTGTCTCCGGCAATGATATACCTGTGCTGATTGCGCCCACGCTCCAGAGCCGCCAAAACCGCCGGAGCGGCATCGCGAATATCAATCAGGTTGAGCCGAATCGGAAGCTCCGGCATTATCAACTTACCGAACATCTTGCGCGCCCTGCCTCGATCATCACCACCGTCTGATGGAGCGATAATTATCGACGGATTCACGATCACCAGTTCGGTGGGGCCCGATTGAGCGGCCTTACACAATTCCTGCTCGGCCGCGTGTTTCGTCATAATGTATGGAATGCGAAGATGCTCGAGATTGAATTCGGTTTCCTCCCGCACCAGGTTGTTACCTTCGAGAAAATTGCCGTTCTGCTTGCGACGAATCGCCCCCACCGCCGCCACCGTTGAGATATGCAAAAATCGCTTCACCGAGGCCTTTTGAGCGGCCCTGAACATATTAAGGGCGCCAAAGGTGTTGATGCCGGTGAATTGAGTGAGACGATCCTGACGGAAATTAACCCAGGCCGCAGTGTGAATCACGAGGTCGACACCCTCAACCAGCTTCTCGACCTCCGTCTCCTCCCGAAGATCGGCATAGCGCTTTTCCAGATTCAGCGAGTCGATATAACTGGTGTCCGATGACTTGCGGACATGGGCAATCGGCTTGATGCCCATGCCATCGAGCTCATATATGATCTGTTTGGCCAGAGAACCCGAAGCCCCTGTTACCAGTATCTTTTGGTTTGCGAGGTCGATACCCATGCTGCTACTTCCTAAGCCAAAATAATACGGACCAATTATATGTACGCGCCTCTGTCATGTCAATTAGCAGTCGAATTTAACTTTAAAACGAATCCACCAGGGCGATTGTTCTAACAAAATTCAAATCGCGACTTCTGAGCCTAACCGGCAAATTCATCCAGAACCGCAATCAACCGGTCGATATCTTCCTCATTGTTATAAAGATGTACCGATACCCGTATCGAGCCTTCCCTCTTGACAACCTTTATACCCCTCTTGCCAAGAATAGCATGAAGCTCATCCAGACGCGGACATTTGAAAGTGAAAATGGAGGATCGATGGATACCTTCCATCGACGATGTTATTGAGTAAAACGAGTTGGCCCGCATATGGTTGACCAGACGGTCAATAAGCTCATGATTGTGCTGTTGGATATTGTCGATACCCAGACTCTTGAAGATTTCAACCGAGGCGTTCATCCCCAGAAGATTCAAAACCGCGTAGTAACCCATCTCGAATCGACGGGCTGAATCGAAATAGGGAAGGTCAAATCTGAACAGGTTGGTAAACTCCACATTCCAGTCCGCGCTTAACCAGCTCATATTGGAGTGAACAAGCCTGTCGCGAATGTCATCGGACAGGTAGAAAAACCCGCACCCCTGAGGGGCCAACATCCACTTCTGACATCCGGAAGAGAAAATATCGATTTGCGATTTCCTTACGTCGATCACCTCCGCCCCCATCCCCTGAATGCCATCGACCACGAACACGATATCATGCTCTTTACAAATCGCCCCAATCTGGTCCAGATCATTTTTGAAACCGTTGAAATACTGCACGAACGAAAGAACCAGCGCCCGCGTGCGAGGCGTTATGGCTTTGCGGAATTTTTCTATATCAAAAAAGCGATCAGTCGACTCCACAAAACGCACCTTGAACCCTCGCGCCTGAGCGGCCCCCTTGAACGTATAAACCGCCGCCGGAAACTCAACATCGCTTACCAGCACCTCATCCCCCTCCTTCAGCGGCAGACCGAAAGCCGCGATATTCAGCCCGTAGGTCGTACTCAGCGCCACACCCACCTCGCGCTTGTCAGCCCCGATCAAACCGGCATAATCCTGCCGGAGTTTATCGTGCACCGCGAACGCCTCATGCGAATCATCAACCTTCGCCTCCAGCCGAATCTTCACGTTGGCGTCAATAGCTTCCTTTACGGGGGTGCAGAAAGGTCCGTACGATGCCGCGTTAAAATAAGCGACATCCCCGGCGTGGGGAAACAGACAGCGCGCGTCCGCGAATTTCTTTTTCAACTCGTCATTCATCGATTTCACCTACAGTATATACAGATAACCAACTATCGCCAGCGCTCCCGCCAGCTTGATTAGATAACCCAGAAGCGTATATAACAAATACGGCATAGGAAGTTTAACTCGTACCGATAATCCCATAATCACCGGCACCGCCCCCAGCGTGAAAGCGAACAGCGCCGCCGCCAGCCCTGCGCGTATTCCCGAGAAAGGCACTATCAAATAGAGCAAACTGTAACTGATCGTGGGGATAGCGACAAAAAACAAAAACTCCATCAGAAAAAACAACACAAACCACGCGCCGGTCGTTTGCTCGAGTAATTCCGAAGGGATCCCCTTCGTAAGATTGAGTTTCTTACCGATCCACTCCAGTATTAATGTAGCCACCAGCAAAAAGGCGCCACCGGCCACGAAACAGTAAATCATCTGAGTTGTCGAAATCATTTCAGCCAGCCTTCATTAATGTACCATTGATAAGTCTCGCGCGCCCCCCGCTCAAACGGAATCTGCGAATCATAACCAAAATCTTCTTTCGCCCTGCGGGTGGACACCTCCCACGACGCCAAGAGTTCCCCCGCCTTCTCGATCGTAAGCATAGGTGTTGCCCCGAAGAGCTTCAACACCCCCTCGGAGAAGAATGCTATCGTTTTGAACAACCACGATGGAATCACCAGCGGAAAACACTTCTTGCCGATTGCCGCCTGAAGCAACCCGATAAGTTCCTTCATCGCGTACGACCGGTTCTCGGCAACGAAATAGACCGCTCCCGTTTTCGTTTCCGATGTAATCGCCAGATACAAACCATGGCATAGATCATCCACATGCACCAACTGCAGCTTGCGACTGGTATCGCCAATGTACGGCTTGATTCGATTGTTGACCGTCTGAAAAAACGCCAGTATCTCTTTATCCCCCGGACCATAAATTCCCGGCGGCCTGACAGCCATCACGTTGATTCTGTCGGAATACGATAATGCCGCACGCTCTCCCGCCAGTTTGGACCGCCCGTACACCGTGATCGGATGCGGTTCGTCCTGCTCGGTCACGGGCTTGTCCCCATCGGTCGGCCCGGCTGCGGCCAGCGACGATATATACACCACTTTCTTCACACCCGGATTGAACCGACTAATCGCCTCAAACAGATTGAGAGTACCCTTTTCATTCACCTCGAAAAAGGTTTCCTGCCTTTTTACCTTAACCACTCCGGCATTGTGAATTATGTAGTCAACCCCGGCGACCATCTGCTCCAGCGTCTCGGGACTATTTACATCACCATAGCGATAAGTAACATTGAGGTCCTTGAGCTGGCTGAGGTCCGATGTCTTTCGCACTCCCGCGATAACCTCGAATCCCTTGTCGATAAAAAGACGGCACAAACGCGCCCCCACAAAACCGTTTGCCCCGGTAATTAGAATGCTTGGATGATTCTCCGGCATAGGCGGAATTTAGTCAATTGATAACATGGAAACAACAAGAGATATTTTCAGCGGGAACGCGCGCGGCCGCTCTAAAACACATCGGCCGTGAATCGATATACTTCGGCGTGCCTGTCACGATAGCTGTTTTTCGGAAGCCCGGCTTTCAAACAGGTCTGCTCAAGAAATTCCGTCCGGGTCCATCCATAATCCGTGGCCACCTGCGGCAAAAGCAGCCCCGAGTGCAAATCGAGCTTTATCATCAAACCGTCGCGCCCAACCTCGATATTCTCCAGATCATGAACCCGCTCCAGCGCCGACAACACCGATATCTCATACTCGAGACGCTCATACTCGTCTTCGGTAAGCTGCGGGAACCGGGGATCCTCGAAAGCCGCCGCGATCGCCATCTCAGCCACCGCCTCATAAATCGGTTGACGAGCCTTGATAAGGCCGATACATCCGCGAAGTTGACCATCGAGACTGATCGTCACGAACACCCCGCGTTGCGCTTCAAGATTCTCCCTCGCAGGCGGTTCGTATTTCTCACCTTTCAACTGCGCCCCTATTGCCTCGCGAGCGATTGTCAGCAAATGCTCCCGGTCATCATCGGTCAACGCAAACTCCGGCTTGGATCGGGCTGGTGACGAACCCATCACGCCCTTATCAACGACCGGCTTGTTATCGGCAAGTATTGCCGCCGAAAGATAGCCAACCACTTCATTGAAATCGCCGGTGGTTTCGCCCGAGGTCGTATATTCCAAAAATTGAACGCGCTTGCCGCCAATACGACGCGCCGCCTTCATGACCGCCGCCACAATACCACCGCCGCAGGCTTCCCCTTTGCCATCCTCAAGCGTCTCGACCAGCTCATCCGGGTCGAACTTTTCCACCGCCTCTCTCACCGCCGAGTCCAACCGCTGCGCCACTTTCTGCGAATGGAAATGAGATAAATCCGTCGAGGCTACCATCAATGTATTCGTCCCCTTGAGCGCCGCCGCCAGTGTCTCGCCGAGCGAATTTATCGAGTCTTCCTCCTGATCTCCCATCACGATAGCCACCAGCTTGAATTTCCCCAGCACCACCTGAAGAAACGGAAGCTGCACCTCAAGCGCGTGTTCGCCGCGGGTGGAACCGCTGGCATGACCCATGTTGGAGAAATAAACCGATGGATGAATATTGGCGATCCTCCTTGACAACTCACGGTCGATTTCTATCACCCCCAGAGGTGTCTGATACCCGGCGCCATCGAACACCGATGACCCCTTGAAAAAGACCCGGTGCGATGGCGACACCACCACGACCGTATCATAGCTTTCCCCTTCGAGCAGCTTGTAGGCTTTCGCCGCCGTATGCCCGGAGTAGGGGTACCCGGCGTGCGGCACCACCAGACCGATCGGGGTGCCATCGACCGATGCTTTTTCCACGCTGGCGTAAAGTCCGGCAATGGTCTTTGTAAGTTCAACCGGGCTTGAGGGATAAAAAAGCCCGGCAACCGCCGGTTTCCGGATGTCTGAATCTTGGTCACTCATATATTTACCGATTTGCTGCACCAATTATACGGCCCAAACCCCCGAAGTCAAGCGGATTGACCGGGTTTAACGTGTAACAAAAAGGCCGGTCTGTTATGACCGGCCTCGTCAATCAGTTTATCGCAATCAATTCTACGACGATGGCGTCTCGGCACAATCACCCGCGCCGCCCGATCCAAGCCCCCGGCCACCCTCGCCGCGGATACCTTCCACCATAGCCGCCAGCGAAGATATAATCCCACTCGCCTCATATGGCAGAAACAGCTTGTTCGCTTTGCCGTCGGCCAGCTTCGGAAGCATCTCCAGATATTTCAGCGTAATCAGCTTCTCGTCCGGCTTGCCGGCATGGATAGCGTCGAACACCGTCCCGATAGCCTTCCCCTCACCCTCGGCAACCGTGATCTGACGGTACTTCTCGGCATCGGCTTTCTTTCTCACGGCCTCGGCAAAACCTTCGGCCTCCAAAATCGCCGCCAGCTTCAGCCCCTCCGCCTTGGTAATTTCCGACTGTCTAATCGCCTCGGCATCGAGAATCGTCGCGCGCTTGTCACGCTCGGCTTTCATCTGACGGCTCATCGCCTCGGTGATATCGCGGGGCGGGTCGATCCTCTGAAGTTCCACCCGGTTGACCTTCACCCCCCACTTATCCGTCGCCTGATCGAGCACGTCACGAAGCTGCGCGTTCACGGTATCGCGTGAACTCAAACATCGATCCAGATCGAGCTCGCCGATCACGTTTCTCAAATTCGTCTGCGCCAGCTTCGTCGCCGCCATAACATAGTTGGTAATCTCATAGCGCGACCGAACCGGATCCGTCACCTGCGCGTACACGACAGCGTCAACCTCGACACCCACGTTGTCCGATGTAATCACCAACTGCGGCGGAACATCCATCACCACCTCGCGCATATCGACCTTGATCGTCGTGTCAAAAAACGGTACAATCAGGTTGAGTCCCGGGTCGAGTATTCGCTGGAACCTACCGAGCCGTTCGACCAGCCCCTTCTCGAACGGACGAATAATCCTGATCGACATCGCCACCACGATAAAGGCGAACACCGCGAAGATTATCAAAAACAGCCAAATGGTTTCCATATCTCTATCCTTTCTCAGACTTTCTTTTCAACGTGCACCTTCGCGCCCGATACGGAAATCACCGTCGCCTTGGCGCCTTCCTCTATGGCCTCACCGGCGGTCGCCATCCACACTTCACCTTCCAGACGAACCTGTCCGCCGAGATCCGGATCGATCGCTCTGGTCACCAATCCGACTTTGCCTATCAACGCGTCGACATTGGACTTCTGCGGCGACTCTTTGGTAATCCTCTTCGCCACCGAACGAGTCAGGGGCAGAAGTATCACCGACACACCCACGAACAAACCGATCTGCAGATAGTAGTTCTCCGGATTGAAAATGCCCACCACTCCGGACACCAGCGCCCCAACCACGAAACACGCGAAAATAAAGGTTGGCGTCAAAAGCTCCAGTATCAAAAAGACGACCATCGCCGCCAGCCAGATCCACACCACATTGGGCATATATGCTCCTTTCTGCTACCCTGCCCGACTGCGCCGCCCCGGGCAATCATATACCATACTTTGGATTTTTTTCTTTATTCGATTACCCCTTTCGGATTACTTTATGAAAGCTGGCGCGAGCCCGGCAAGTCAACTTAAATTAGTGATGTAACAACGTTTGCCGGAAAGGAAACCGCTTGAAACCGTATAATAAATTCGCCAACGTCTACGACGAGATGGGAGCCGATCACCATTCCATCAAAATGACCGAATACTGCTTTAAGATATTCCGAAAATTCCACATCAGGCCGACCACCGGACTCGACCTGTGCTGCGGCACCGGCTCGGCGATTCTGAAGTTCGCCGAAAAAGGCATCATGATGTCCGG
This sequence comes from Candidatus Zixiibacteriota bacterium, assembly GCA_040756055.1. NCBI lineage: Bacteria > Pseudomonadati > Candidatus Zixiibacteriota > Candidatus Zixiibacteriota bacterium. The sequence continues at coordinate 449,277 of JBFLZR010000001.1, read as the reverse complement.
TCTGGATCAAAGCGCATCCATGCTGGCTATGGCCGCGCGAAAACTGAAAGACTACAAAGTCAGGCTATATCAAAAGTCGCTACCCAGATTCCGCCTGCTCGATACCAGCCACAGCCGAAAAATCGTCCAGTTCGATCTGGTAACCTCCTTCTATGATTCGCTCAATTACCTCAAAAATCAAACCGAACTCAAAACCGCCTTCAAATCGGTCTATGCGCATCTTCTGCCCGGCGGATGGTTCATCTTTGATATGAATACCCCTCCCGCCCTAAAGATTCTTTGGGGTGGTCAGATCTATGCCGGCCTCACCGACAACATGGGATGGGTCTGGCAAAACGACTACAACCCCAAAACCAAATCGGCCATCTGCCGCACCACCTTCTTTCAGAAAAAGGGGGAGTTATATGAACGCTTCGAAGAAGTGCACGTGGAAAAAGCGTATGAAAACGCTGTGATCAAAAAGGTGCTCAAAACCGCGGGTTTCCAGGTCAAGGGGTTCTACCGATGTCACTCGTTTGAAAAACCCAGAAAAGGAACCTACCGCATCTGCGTGGTAGCAAAAAAGCCGGCGTAACCGGTTTTTGTGACAATTTCTTCTCCCGCGACCGCGGGCGCTTTTCACCTATGTCGCTCAGCTAAAACCGCTGCCGCACGATTTCTGACCGCAGGGAAGCGACGATGAAGACGAGCTGCCTCCCGATGCCGAAAAAGTCGACAGAAGCTTCGTAACGTTCTCCGAACCGCATTTCGGACACTCAACTTTTGTGTCACTGCTGACCAGTTCTTCGAATTTGCTACCGCAATCACTGCATTTGTATTCGAACAGTGGCATAAATCAATCCCATCAAACTTTCATATCCGAAACCGACATGACCGCACCGGTCACAATCCCCAGCACGATCCAGGGATACGGATTCACCGTCATCGGTCAAGTACCTCCAAACACCAGGCAGGTATAATACAATATATAGCCGACCACACCGCCGGCAATACCGGAAAATATGCTCCGCTTGTTAATATACTTGCCTACATTTTTCATATCGACCTAAACCGATGCCGCCATGACTTTCTTGAGAGTTTCCTCGACATTACCAGCCAGCTCGTCAAGCCCGGTACCCGGCATCATATCGGCAATCATCGATGGTCGCGCCAGCGTGACCACCGTCTGGTCACCCTCAGTATACACCGAGAACTTGCAGGGCATAAACAGGGCGACATTGATATTCTTACCCAGCGCCTCATGCGCGAAGCCGGCGTTACAAACCTCGATTATCTTTAGCGGCCCCCGCCGCAGCCCCTTCTCCGCCAGAGTAGCCTGAACATCATGAACATGCAATACTCGAAATTTGTGCTCAGATGTTTGTTTTTCCAGATTCGATACGACCGCGTCGAACGACTTGTCCGATTTCATCTGATAAGCCAGCCTATCCATCATAATTAAACCTCATCTTTCCCTTTTTGATTAGATAGCCCGGCAGGTCAAATGATGCAAATTATTCCGGGATAATCTCATAACTGGTAGTCACCTTACCGGCGTTTTCTATCGTTTGACTGATCACACAGTATTTGGACTCCGACAACTCAATCGCCTGGGCAAGCTTCTTTTCGTCCAGATTCTCCCCCCGCGCGATATATTTGATCTCAACCGTGTGAAATGGCCTCGGGTAATCCTCATTATGATGCGCCACTACCTCTATCTCGAGCGAATGAAGTTTCTGTCTTTGCTTTTCGAGTATCCTGACAACATCAACTCCCGTACATCCTGCGACAGCGTATAGCAGAAGCTCGGTCGGCCTATAACCGGCTTCTTCGCCCCCCGCCTCTTTACTGACGTCAGTGACAATCCTATGGCCAAAAGCGGACAGCCCCTCGAACTTCATACCGCCTGCCCACTTCATTTTCGCTGTAATCATGTCCTCATCCTCGTATCTTTATCGCTTCGTTTTACCCAAGTTTTGGAAGTAATATACGAATCTGCCGTCGCAGAGCAACCGGCAGCCCACACCACTATATTCTATCCAACTGCTCGCGCAGTTCAACCACCGTCGACACCGGAAGTTGACACACTGAATTAACACAAACGTAAGCGGCAACCCCGCCATCTGCGGCCGTTCGCCCCTCAAACAACGCCCCTCCACCGCCGGAGCCATCGCCCAGTGCGATTATCCTGTTAGGGAGATACCGCTGATATATTTCTCTGAGCATCTCCTCGCGCCCCTTACCGGCGCCTATCACAACAATCTCGACCTTGTCACTGAAATAATAATCGATCGCAAACAGCGCCGAGGTCATCCCGCCGGGATACCTCGCCACCAGTCCCGATATCGCCCTCAGCGCCTTCTCTGCGCTTTCCAGATAAGCGCTCTCCGCGGTGAGCCGATTCAGCCTGAGAAGATTGGATATCATGATTGAACCCGGCGATGGAATAGCGCTGTCGGTCTCATCCTTAGGCCGGATTATCAAATCGCTTTCGTTATCAGGGCGAAGGTAAAATCGTCCTGCCCCATCCAGAAACAACTCCAGCCCCCGCCCGGTCAACTCAACCGCGAACCCGAGCCATTTGTGATTCCCGGCCCCACCGTCACTCTCGAACAGGTCCAGAAGACCCGCGACATAAAAAGCGTAATCCTCCAGAAACTCTCCCGCAGAATGCTTACCTTTGCGGTAGCTATGTGCCAACCGATCGCCAACATACAGCTTTTCACGGACAAACCCCGCGTTCTTGATGGCGGCATCCAGATATTTCCTGTCGCCCGTAACCTGATACCCCCGGCACAGCGCGCTCAGCGCCAGCCCGTTCCAAGACGTAAGTATCTTGTCATCCGTCAACGGACGCTGACGTTTGTTTCTGGCTTCGAGAAGCTTCTCTCTGCCCGCCTTCAGGAAATCATTGAAATCGTCCGCCCCATAAGTATCCCGAACTCGCTCCGCCTGCTGCGTAACATGGAGAATGTTCTTCCCTTCGAAATTCCCCTTCGCCGACACATTGTAGTAACGCTCAAACAGATCAGCATCATCGGCAAGCACCTCACGAATCTCAGCGGGAGTCCACACATAGAACCTCCCTTCCTCCCCCTCGCTGTCGGCATCGAGCGCCGAATAAAATCCGCCCGATTGATCAGTCATCTCCCCGAGAATGAAATCAAGCGTCCCTCGCACGATTTTGCGGTAGAAATCATCCTTCGTAATTTGAAACGCCTGCGCATACACGGGTACCAAAAGAGCGTTGTCATAGAGCATCTTTTCAAAATGCGGCACCAGCCACTCTCGATCGGTGGAATACCGCGCGAACCCTCCGCCCAGCTGATCATAGATACCACCTCTCGCCATGCAGCGCAGCGATTTCTCCGCCGCCTTCAGATATGATAAATCACCGGATATTTTGTAATATCTAAGGAAAAACGAAAGCTCCAGCGCGTGCGGGAATTTCGGCGCCTGGCCGAACCCGCCGTGAGTTTCATCAAAGCCCCTCATCAAAGCCTCCGCCGACCGCGCGAGCATCTCCCTGCTGAAAATACCCGGCGCCCCTCCCGTCTCCAGCTGACTTGCGACCTGCTCAAAGATATCCTGCGCCGACGATACCACCATCTCCTTCTCTTCGCTGTATGCTTTGGCGATCTCGGTTATCACTTTCTTAAAGCCCGGCCTGCCATACCGGTCGTCGGGAGGGAAATAGGTCCCGGCGAAAAACGGCTTCAAATCCGGCGTGAGAAAAACCGACATCGGCCAGCCCCCCTGACCTGTCATAGCGGTGGTGAAATTCATGTAAATCTGATCAAGGTCCGGGCGCTGCTCGCGGTCAACCTTAATGCTGATAAAATGTTCGTTCAAAAATCGCGCGATATCTTCATTCTCGAACGACTCGCGCTCCATCACATGACACCAGTGACAGGCAGCATAGCCGATAGAAAGGAAAATCGGTTTGTCCTCCGCTTTCGCTTTCTCAAGCGCCTGTTCACCCCACGGATACCATTCCACCGGGTTGTCGGCATGCGACAACAAATACGGCGAATTCTCGCCAGCTAGTCTATTTCTCTGTCTCTCAGCCATATCTCTTTGCTTTTCAACTTCCTCGGACTATAACTAATCCCCTCCGCCACCGCAACCGGTAAGCATCAAAACCGCCCGCCGGCAACCATTGTTCCACTCACTTTTTTGGGAAATGAAATATCAGATGATGTAATTGTACAACGCGAAGACTATTCCACGCTTATCGGAACAGAGAAAAAAGTCGATACCTGTATCCGCGCAAAAGGCAGATTCCGGTCATCACCGTCAACATGAGAGTAATTCTTCACCAGATTGACGCCCCCCTCGGCCTGGACAAAGAAATGGTCCAGAACGAAACTCTTTAGCTCGACGCTGACCTTCGTCGTCTTTTCGACCACGCCGGTCGGAAACGGCTCATCATAGTCACCTTCAACATCGAGCCACGGCCTCGTCCAGTCATCGGTCACCCTTCCCTCACCCTGTCTTCGTAAAGACAGATTAGCCGATAATGCGACATCATCGCTAAACCACCGAGTCGCGCAAAACTCCGTCAAATCAAAGTCGTTACCGTCAGCCACACCGATCACTTCACCCTCGAAAAGATATCTGTTACGCGCGTTTCCTTGATTGAACGTCCAGTTGGTCACCCTCGAGTATTCAAGCGTGAAATCCATCTTTTCAATCAAGTCCACAAAGTAACCGCCGACTATCACTCCATACTGGTCAGGCTCCTGATCCCCCTGGCTTTCTTTCTCCACCTGGAAATCATCGACCAAAAGCTGACCGTAGAGCTTCACCCCCGACTTCGGCTTGTAGGTGACATCAAAGCCCATGAGAGTGTTATCTTCGAAACCCTCATTGAGCTGATCGGCATGAAAGAAAACAATCGGATTCAAATAAAGCAGCTCCACCTGTCGCCCCGGACCGCCATAGATGATTGTCTCGAACACACCCACCCTCAAGTTGCGGGCAAGGCGAACGTCCAGCCTATGTCCGGCGAAATAGCGGTACTCATACTGCTCGACATCGTCGATATCCGGATCCAGCCCGTCCAATCGCGCCAGACGGTAGCTCAACACCAACCTCCCCCAGTGGAAGCTGTATCCGAAACCATCGAGCGCGTTCTTCGATGACAGCACCATCGAATGACGAGGTCCCCAGAACGACGCGAACCTACCGGCCATGAATTCGAACTTCTTTAGCCGATAGTACAAAAACGCCTGTTCGACTCCTCCCGCCAGACCCCGCCACTTCTTGCCCGTGTACGAAGGATCCTCCGCCTTGCGCTCATCGAGAAGAAAATTCCCGTACACGAACATATTCTCCACCGGGCTGGCGGCTACTCCTCCCCGGATCGCCTCGAACCCCTCGGCGCTTCTATTCTTTTCGGCGTAAAAATCCTCCCCGGCAAAAGAAAACACGGCCAGCCGCGTCGACGGCAGCCGTCGTAAAAATTCAAAAGGTCCAAATGAAAACTCATCCCCGAGATTTTCATAAGGACCCAATTGATAACTGTAATCACCGAATGTGAGCGCCTCCCCTCGCTCCAAACGGTCGTACACAAATTCGTATTCAGCTTGCCCGGCGGGGAGCACCGACGAGGCTCGCGACAGCCCCGCCTGTGACAGAATTATCAGGATGAGCAGAATCCTTTGTATCCACGCCTTTGGCATGCAGCTTCTTTCGAAGGAAATGTTTCTCAAAACTCTCTATGATGCCCCTGACCCCTTGATTACCGCCGGTATCGTCTTCGCGATAATCTTGGTATCTTCCCACAGCGACCAGTTGTCGATATACTCCAGATCAAGGCGCATCCAATCCTCGAAATCGATATTATTGCGTCCACTCACCTGCCAGGTGCAGGTCACCCCCGGCTTGACAGACAGCTTGCGGTGTTGCCATGGCGCGTATTCGGCAACTTCGGTGGGAAGCGGCGGACGTGGTCCGACCAGCGACATCTCACCCTTCAGCACATTGATAAGCTGCGGCAGTTCATCAAGCGACGTCTTGCGAAGCAGCCGTCCCACCCGTGTTACTCTCGGATCGTTTCTTATCTTGAAGACCGGACCGGACATCTCGTTGAGGGCTGCCAGTTCGTTTTTCTTCCTGTCCGCGCCCTGACACATTGTCCTGAATTTGTAAAGCTTGAATGGTTTGCCGTTCAATCCGCTGCGGGTCTGTTTGAAAAAGACCGGGCCCCTGCTGTCGAGCTTGATCGCCAGCGCCGTCAAAAACAACACCGGCGAAATCACAATCAACCCGCACAGGGCGCCAATCCTGTCGACAAGGCTCTTGACACTCAGCAGTATCTCGTTCTCCGGAACGGCGCGATACACCAGAAGCGACCGCCTGCCTATGGACTCCGTACGAACCCGTGTTACTTTCGACTCGAAAACTTCCGGCACAAAACAAACCGCCACCCCCATAGTCTCGGCAACTTCGAACACCGACCGCGTCTGCGGGAGATCTTCCGGCTCCACCGCAATCACAATGGCGTCCACCTGGCAATTCGCTATAATCACACCCGTTTCCCGCGGATGCCCGATAAGCGGAATGTCGCGATAACGCCACAAACCTTTACGATTGAAATCAAGAAATCCCGCTACCGACGTATCCGTTTCGGGACTGTCGAGAATCTCGTCGGCCGTCTTCCTGGCCAGCGCCCCCGTGCCGACAATGATTATGCGCCGGCAACATATCTGCGAAAGCTTCTCACCATCCACGCGCGACAGCCGGGCCGACACAAGCCGCGAAAGATGAGACACCACCAGCTGGCCTGCCGCGTTGACCGCCACGAAAATTCCAAATCCGGTCACTGAGACCGGCCACCTCAGAAGAAAACAGGCCGCCGCGAAGGCAATGCTTATCTTCAGCTCATCAAGGGCAACACGCGACTTATCACGACGAAAACGATAGAAAGTCATCACCGGACGCGGACCGCGCGTGGCGCAATATAAAAACCGTATCAGCGCCATCGTGACCAGCATCTCCGCCGTGATCAACGCGGTGATACCGGTGGCGAACGAAGCGGTGAGTACGGACGCTGAAGCCGTCAAATGGCCGCAGCTTTGCCCGAATAAAATCAGAAGCCCCTTCCTGATATATCTGTTGCCGCTTAAAAACATGATTATCTTATTTCTGTCAGTCTGTCCGCGCTAAACCCAAATTGCTGCACTCGGTCGCTCGCCGCCCGCTTCATGCGAGACTCCCCCACTGGTTCGGCGACACGCTCCGCGCCGCGCCTGACGACCATACCCCGATGATCGAATGTCGCCATGCGATAATAATGCACCGGCATCCTTTGAAACGCCTCGAGCAACCGGTCGCTGGCTTGAGACGATCCGAGTTGGTATCGCAAATAGCGACGCATCATCGGATAACCGTCAAGATTCTCAATCGGTATTCTGAACCTGGTGAGAAAATTCCCGACATCCTTCGGACTGGCTACCCTCAACAAAATGAAGTCATTCGCGGTAAGACGACACTGCACTCCCAGACGGGTCAGCTCCCCGGCCACCCGCAGCGCTTCGCTGTGAAGCTCGGTCACTCTCAACGCGACGATCTCCTCATTCGCGCCGATCTCACGTACGGCTCTTTTCATCATCGCCGAAATCTTGTGCCTGCCGGCCAGGCTCGCCACGCTATCGATCCCGCATCTTGCGGCCAGCAAATAGCCGGCATCCATGGATTGACTGCCCAACGCCACCGAAAAAGACCTGACCACGAAAACATTGTTATCGGTATCGAAAAGAGAGGCGGCCGTGATGCCGCTGCACTCGTAATAATATTCGTCAACTATCAGCGCCCCGTTCGGAACCGCTCTGGCAAGCATCCGAAGATCCGCCAGCGAAAACCCCGCCCCGCTCACACGGTTCGGGTTGGCTGCATAAATCAAGTCAAAATCATTTTTGACCTCAGCCAGAGCCCTCGCCAGATCGCCCGAGAAAGGTGAATCCCCTGCTGTCTCCACCAACGGGACATTGGCCCGATCAGCCGCTATCGCTACATCGGCGGTATACAGACCGGCACTGACCAGCCGGCTACCCGACTTAGCTAACATTCCGAGCAAATCCGTTAAAAATGCCGTGCGATCACCGAATGTGATCCCGATATCTTCGCCTGCATCCCTTCCTTGCGGTGCCACACCAGCGGTGCCCTCTAATATCTCTGCGTATGAAATTGCCAGGTTCGACATAGAAATTCCTCGGAGTTCTTTCTGCCAAATCGTATCGCAAAGAGAGTGCCCAGCCGTTCTCTTTTTGCGCGGCACGCCCTAAGTATCTGTAATACAATGCGAAACGGCCGTGTCCCTGCCCGCGTGGGATTGCTTTCAACCGCCCGATGGCAGCCGCTAAAGCATCTTTTTCCCCTTCAACCGAAAAATCTTTCCGCCGTCAAAAAAGCCGGAGCGGCAATTGCCACTCCGGCTTTATTAGGAAGGTAAGAAAAGAAAATGCAGCGTCAGTGCTTTACGCACATCACAGTTTGCTTATGATATACACCGACGTCAATACCCCGGTAGCCGCGGTAAGCGCGGTAGTAAAAGTCTTTAATAAATTGCGATCCCGCTCGATCTTTGTCGGGACAATTATAACATCGCCGATATCCACCCGTTTACCCAGAATGCCGCCGCCGGAAACGACCTCTCCGGTCGCGCGAACCAGACGGGTCTCATCCTTGTCCGCCTGCTTGGTGAAATTTCCCGCCCGCTCAACATAATATTTGACCGGCTTATCCTGCGTATACTTGATCGTTCCATTGGAGCCTACTGCCCCTATGACCGAAATTCCCGACGGCACCGTGGGCACGAAAATACGATCGCCGGGCTCAAGCGTTATATCCCCTTCACCCCCGCCGCTCGCCAAAATCCTCTGCATATCGATTATCAGACGACTCATCGAACCACCGTCATACTCGACATTGTTGTATCGTATAATCTGCCCCGTGGAATCTTCCCTGAGAGGAGCCGATTTTTCTATGATTCTGGGCACCTGAAGTCGCGCCAGACCATCGTTGATCGATGTGCGCTCAACCACCGTCCCCCGCGGAAAGGCACGGTCCGTGAATCCGCCAACCCGCTCAATCAACTGCAGCAGCGTCTCTCCCTTTTTAGAGAGTGTATACTCGCCGGGATAAACCACCTCTCCGTCGATGGTGACCGCCCGGTGAAGCTTCCACTCGGGAATCTGCCTGACATAAACATGATCGTCCTCGCGCAGACGAAGCGCCGCCGGATTGGACTCGGACAGATCATGATAGACAATTGACACATTGCCCACCGAATCGATACGGGCGATTTCGATATTGTGACGAAGCGCTGACCGCCGGTACGACCCGGCCAGGAAAACCAAATCCTCCACCGACATATTATCGTAAAGCGGATACTCCCCGGGATTTTTGACCTCTCCCTCGATATACACGTGCTTGCGCCACGCTACCTCGTCGATCGAATACACATAAAGCGAATCGCGATCACGAAGCAGCATGTCCGATGCACCGTCGCCGGCGATAATGCCGCCGAGATCGACAGGAATAACTTCCATGCGACGATCCGGATAACGCCTGAAAAGATCGGCCCGATCTAAATAAACGTCATAGGGCCTCAACTGCGCCCGCTCTATCAAATCAGAAACACAGGTCGAGTCGGTACGCTCATAATAACCGGTATGCTTCACCTGTCCGTACACCGCCACGATATTTTTCTTGGCCTCGAAAATCGAATATACCGTCATCCGATCACCGTCCACCAGCAAGATGTTCTCCTGCGGTTGCTCCGCGTCCGACTTGAGATTTATGTCAACCACTTCCCACTGATCATCATCGGATATTCGTTCGAGCATCACCCTCTCGAGATGCGCCTCGGCCGTAGCGCCTCCGGCGAGCTCCAGAAGATCCGCGGCACGTTCCTGACCCTTGAGCTCATAGGTCGCCGAACGTTTCACCTGACCGCGGACAGCTACCCGTGGCCCCGCCACCGGCACGAAGATAACATCACCTGTCTGAAGTCTGACATCGCCGGAATTGTCCCCGCGAAGCAACAGGGCATAAAGATCCACCTCGGCCACCGGCTTGCCGTCCCGCATCAAACGAATCTGCCGCATACTGCCCCTCGCGTTGGGACCGTCGGCCAGATACAAGGCGTTGAAGAGCGAAGTCAGCGACGACACCGTATAAGCGCCCGGCCTTTTCACCTCGCCGGCCACGAACACCCTGATCGAACGAATCTTGCCAAGTGACACCGTCAAATCAAAATCGGAATATACTCTCGAAAATTGTTTCCTGGCTCTTTCGGTAAACTGCTCCAGAGTCAGCCCCCACCCGATCAGCTCACCAACCTGCGGAATGAAGAGTTTGCCTTCACGGTCAAGCGTTAGATTGTATTCCTTCTCAACCCTTCCCCACAGATAAATGATCAGATTGTCGCCGGGACCGATAATATAATCGGACGCCGACGGAACATCGATTGGTACCCCGTTCTCGCCGCCCCCTTCGAATAACTCCATTCCAAATGGTACCAGATCTTCAAATTCCGGAAGCTCCCCCGACCTTTCGCCCCCGACCCCGCCAGCCAGGACACTTGAACGGTCCACTCCGGAATCGATAACAGCATCTGCGTTCTGTCCGGATTCGTGCGCTTCGTAGATAGAAGGCGTCTCATAGTACTGAGGCGTGTCACCGTTCGCACGCACCTGAGAACCATAGCGTTTTAGCAACGCTTCCTTCTGCTGGGGGGTGAGATTTTCAATATCCTGCGCGACCAGCTCATTGAACCAGTTCAGGGATATCAAAACAATCACCAGTGTGATAAAAAATAAAAGCCTTTTCATCGTTTCTACCTTCCTATGGTAAAGACTTACCTGTCAGTCTCTCTCCTGAGACATCACACCCGGCAATTGCAACGACAATGCCAAACAGCGACTCTCATTCTAAGGCTCTTGATTAACAACAGGATAAGGCGGCAAATGAGGCGCGCGACAACACCTCAGACAACGTCAAAAAAGAAACTCATTCCGCCACGAAAGGAATTATTTTCCGTCAAGTGCGAACCGATACTTGTCTTTTTGGATGGGCCTGGCGGGGGCGAAATTATCATGGCGGAGCTATAAACTCAAATCTGCCAATCAATTTTACTTTTCTTATATTTTTTTAACCCCACCCCTACCCTTGCTCTCAACGAATTGACCCGTCAAACGTCCATTAATAGTTATGAGTAAGGCTAACACTGCCAAAAAGTTAAAAGAATCTCCGCGCCAAAAAAAGGCACCTAATGACTTGACAATGCACCTCAGGTGTAGTAACTTGACAGCTTATTTTGAGGGAGATTTCGCCGTTAGTGCAGCATTGTGGGTAGTCTGCACACCTGATGTTTGTTAAAAGGCGAAATTGGTATGTGCAGCAATTGAGGATGGTCTACTGACAACACAGTAACATAGCAAGATAAACATTTCATAGCATAAATACATGGAGACAAGAATGTCCTTGGTTAGATTCACTGCTACAGTTCTGGTAATTATTGCTCTCCTATCTCCAGCCCTGGCCGCCGGCGGTTTTCAGACCTTCGGTTTCGGCATCCAGGCCAGGTCCATGGGAGGCGCCTTCCGCGCGGTAGCTGATGACTGGACAGCGGCTTATTACAATCCGGCCGGCTATGCCTACATCAACGACAACCAGCTGGGCGCAAATACCAGCCTGATTCACCTGCGCAACGAACTCATCCCCGATTACAGATTGGGCGACACCTACGAGATCGGTATACTAAACGACCAGGTCAATTACAACAAACACCAGATATATTCAAACCCCTCCGGCGGCTTCGTAGCCAGAATCCCTGTCTTCGGGGAATCCGTCATAGGTTTGTCCGCATACCAGCCCTTCGATAACAACATCACCTGGACACTCTATGAGATGCCGCTGGCGTACAACGACACCCTCAGCCTCCCGAGCGACCAGTATTCGAACAACCTCGATGTCGTCGCTTTCCAGCTGACCTTCGCCCGCGAACTTGTCGCCGAAAAAGCCAGTTTCGGTTTGGGTCTGCAGATGCTCAGGGCCGACCTGAAATTCTCGAGCCTAGTCTTCCGCGATAACCCTTACGAAGGCACCGAGCTCGCCGTGCGCCCCTGGGACAAAATCACCGAATACAACCAGAACGATGGCAACGGCTGGGGCTTCGGCATTAACGGCGGCCTGTTGGTAAATCTCAACGAAAAGACCAGACTCGGCTTGACCGCCAACATCCCCTTCGAAATTACCGTCAAGGGTGACGCCAGCCTCAACTACTATATGCCCAAAATTAACAGCCTGCTTTTCCCGGGCAGCTCCGATATCGCCGAAGGAACCCCGGAATACCTGTTCGTCGCCGGAAGTGAAATAAACGACCTGGCCGATTTCGAAACCACTCTCAAACTGCCGGTTACTCTCGGCGCCGGACTGGCTTACGATGTTAACGAAAAGCTCCTCCTGGCGATCGATGCTGAGTACACCCTCTGGTCGACCTTCGAGGGTTTCGACTTCACCTTCACCAACCACACCGGACTGACCGGCGCCGCCGACTCCAGCGAATTTGTCAACGAGTTCTTCACGGCCGACCTGTCATACCCGGTTGAATGGAAAGACGCTGCGAAGGTTATGTTCGGCGCCAGGTACCTCTTCGCCGACTACCTGACCCTGATGGCCGGCTTGTCATACGATCAGTCACCAGCCAGGGATGCCGCCGAGTTCACACCGCTGTTCTTCGACACCGGCAACAAAACCGGTATCAGCGGCGGCGCGATCTACCACCACGGACAATGGGATTTCGGTATCTCCGGCGCTTACACGGCTTACTCCGATCTTACCGTCTCGGAACTCGTCGACACCAACGAGGACGGCCTCGTTGACAGCTTCGCAGGCCAGTATAAAGCCAATACCTATGAAACCGTCCTGTCCTTCAACTATCGGTTCTAAGGAGATCGACAATGAAAATACATCTTTATACTATAGTGCTGGCCCTGATGCTCACGCTCGTCTTTGTCGCTGGATGTTCCGATAGAGGCACCAACGTGGGTGACGATGTAGCTCTGGTCGAAGGCGGCGTGAAGCCTCATCGCCACATCTTCTTCCACGAGCTCCTCTTCCAGATAAGAAACGAGTATCAGATTCTCGAGATAGCTTCGTACACTCCCAAGGTTTCCTATCCGCCCATCAGTGGAGGCGAACTGAAACCGGTTCCGACTTTGATCCTTCTCCCCCCGCAGGGAGGCGATCAGTTCTTCTACTTCAACCACGGACTCGAATCCCTGGCCGATGAACTTATCTCGACCGGCGTCATCCAGCCCATGGAAATCGTCTGTATTTCAAACGACGCCGTCTTCGGCGGATATTTCTACGGCAGCAAATACCCGGCCGCCGGTAACTATGACACCCTTGTCGGTGGAACACTCGTCGAATACATTCATGCGGCCCTCGCTCCGTATACCATAAATTCACCCGCCAAACGCGGTATCGGTGGAGTTGGCATGGGCGCCTACGGCGCTTTCCGCGCAGCCCTGAAAAACCCCGGCACCTTCTGCTCTGTCTCGGCGGTCGATGGTCCCCTCGATTTTGACGGTTCCGACGGCAACGGCGGGTTCATCTCGCTGTTCGACGATGCTCTGACAGAACAGGGAATCCTCAATGGGAATTTGAATGATTTCGACAGCAGTTCGACATATTCGCTCGCCCAACTGTTTATCGGCGGGGCCCTGGCCTTCTCGCCTCACGATACCGCCCTCGATTACGATCTCACCTATCGCGCAGTCGATCTCGACGGCGATCAGGTGCCGGATGCCTACGACGGCGTCTCGATCACCATCAATCAGCGCTACGTAGTGGCCGATTCAACTACCCTGGTTTCTTCGGTGGTCGGTGGTGACGAAAACTTCGATTTCCATATGCCGTTCACCTCGGATGGTCTCCCGTATCAACCCGTTTGGGATCTGTGGCTGGAGAACAATCTCGAGAACTTGCTTGCCGGCTCCACGCTCGAGGGCGTCAACATGTGGGTCGCCACCACGCCCGAGACTCGCTACGGCTATCACGGCCAGACTGCATCCTGGATCTCCACCCTGCAGCAACAGGGGTACCCGGTAACCACCATGTCATATACCGGATACGACGGACTTCCGGCCACGTCCGACCAGTACGTTTACGACCTGCTCAGGGATATGCTGATATTCCACTCCGAATGCTTCGGAAATGATTACTAATAGTATGGCTTGACAAGCTCTGACCCGGTGGATATGATACCATCCACCGGGTTTTTTTTGCTCTATGAACAAAACGCTGCCCACATATGATCTGCTGTCAATCGGCGCTCATCCGGATGATGTCGAAGTTGGCACCGGCGGTGTACTCATCGATCTGGCCAAACGAGGCTATCGCTGCGGCATTGTAATTCTGACCCAGGGAGAAATGGGCACCGGCGGTAACGCCGAAATTCGCGCCAGCGAGGTCACCGATGCCGCCAGGATACTCGGCGTCGACATCATCAAAACCTTTGACTGGGGCGATACCCGTCTCGAAGACAGCTACGACAAGAGGATGGAGCTGGCCAAAATCATCCGAGACTGCCGACCCAGAATCCTTCTCGCCCCTTACCCACACGTTGGTCACGGACGCCGCCAGTCCCATCCTGACCATGTCGCGGCTGGAGTCATCGCCATCAACGCCTCCCACCTGGCGTCACTGAAAAAAATCGATATCCCCGGCGAACCACATCTCGTCAACAGAATTTTCCATTACTTCCTGCCCCCGCAAGTTACCCCCAATTTCGTTGTCGATATAACACCTCACTTCGACCAGTGGATAAAGGCCCTTTCCGCTCACCGCTCGCAATTTCTCAACCCCGAGAAATCCCGCGATTATATCGAAAGCCTTACCCTGATGGCTCGTTCGTTCGGCATGCAGGCCCGATGCAAATACGGTCAGGGCTTCTATGCCGTCGAACCCATTATGATCAAAGATATAATGACCCTCGGCCAGGATTAACCCGACGCCCCGCTGTTCTGCCGATCCACATAAATCAATCTGACGGTATTTCGCTCCGAATTGACTCCTTGAAAATCAGGCCGGCCGCCCCCTGCCATGTCGCCTCCGGTTTTGAGGGGACTTCACGGGAGCCGCAAGCCTTTTGCGGCAACAGGACAATTCTACGTTGGGAGGGCCCGCAAAAGTACTTGACATAAATGACAACGGAAATTAAGATATTTGCCGCCCGGTTCGATAATTACAGAGCATATTTTTGTTAAGCAAAAATGACGAAAAAATTGTCTCTTCTTTGATAAATCTTGGAGGCTGAAAATGTTCTGCGCCAACTGCGGTGAGAAGATTCGTGGAAAAGCCGTTAATCAGGGAGGGGAAAATTTCTGCAGCGACGAATGCGCCAGTCTCGCGGCGGGAATCGACCCCGAAGAAGCCAACGGCTACTACGAAGAAGAAGAATCTGTTGACGACTTTTTCGGCGATTACGAAGAGTGAATTCGAGCGGCGCCGATCGCCTCAAACAAAATCTAATCTCGTGAGATTTGAAGAATCTCGTAAGTGAGTACGCCGGCCGGAACCTTTATTTCCACTACGTCTCCGACCTCTTTGCCCAGAAGTGACGCACCAATCGGGGATTTTACCGATATCACGTCGTTATCAATATCTATCTCTTCGGGCGGAGCTATAGTGTAAAGTATTTCCTCACCCGTCTTGTGGTCCTTAACAAGAACTTTGGCGAACAGGTACACCTTGTCAGTCGGAATCTGATCCGCGTCCACCGCGCGCACACGGGCCAGCTTGGCCTGAACCTCGGCTATCTTCCTCTCAAGATGCCCCTGAGCCTCCTTGGCCGCATGGTATTCGGCGTTTTCGGAAATATCGCCCAACTCCCGGGCTCGCTTGATCTCGGCCACGATCTTCGGGCGTTCCTCAAACTTCAACCGCTTGAGCTCCGCCTCCAGCTTCAGCCGACCTTCCTTTGACATGTATAATGGATCACTCATAGAGATTTCTAATATAACCAATTTCCGTTATTTTGCAACCGCCTTGTCCGCCGACCGCCGGCCAAACATCACGAATATCAAAACAGACACAACAAGGCCCGGGAAAATAGGTTCCACCCCCAGCCAGTAGACGCCGTCAGCCCCGCTGTACCGCGAGAGATACCACGCCAGCGACAGCATCCCCGAAAATACCACCGATACAAATGCCCATCGCGAGGGCAACCGTCGCTTGCCGACAAAAGAGAAAAACACCGGCACCAGCAGAGCCGGCGTCCCAACCGAACCAAAAATATGCCAGATATCCACCACCGACCGGAAAAACAAAACAATCACCACCGCTATGACAACCGTTACGACCAGACCCAACCGCGTGAAATAAGTGACCCTGTTCTCTCTCACCCGAAACAGGCGCATTACTATATCCCGGCTGAAAGTAGAAGCGGCTACGAATGAATATGAATCGATTGTCGACATGACCGTAGCCAGCAGAGCCAGGGCAAACAACCCCAGCAGACCCACCGGAAGCACCTTCAACCCCAGAGCCGGATATGAGCCTACCGGGCTGGCCAGGTCGGGCAGAATTGCCCGGGCATACAACCCGCAAGAGGTCGTCAGAAAATCAAAAAACGCCCAGCAGCCTATCGATACCAGAATCCCCGTACGCGCGACATTCATGTTTTTGGCCGCATAGCACCGCTGATAAAATGTGGGCTCTATAAGGGTTGCCAGTGCAATAAAATACCAGATGGCGATATACATCCCCGGATTGCCGCCGTGCCACGTGAAATTAACAGCCGGTACATTCGCGCGAAGAAATTCGATCCCTCCGTACTCGCTTGCGAGCACCACCAGCATCAACAGGAATCCGAGAAACATCAACGCGAACTGAAAAAGATCTGTCCGCACCACCGAGTTAAACCCGCCGAAATATACGTAGACGACAGAAAATGACGTTCCGCACAGCACCCCCACCCAGAACGGCCACCCGAACAGATACTGACACAGCGTGCCGATCATCAATATGTACGCCGCGGGGACCGTCATAAAATATATTATGATCGACCCCGCCACCGCCGTCTTGTTATCATACGCCTGCGCCAGACGATCGGGGATTGTCAGAAGTTTACTCTGGCGGGCGCGCCGCGCGAGAAACATGGCGAACAAAAACGCCGCCACATAATAAGGCAACCCGAACACCAGCCAGTTGGAAAGCCCGAACCGGTAACTGTATTCGCCGACGCCCAGTATCCCCCCATACCATGTCGACACCAGGCTGGCCACAAACGCCGGCAGAGTCAAAACCCGGCCGCCGACAATAAGATCACTGGCCGAACTGTCAGCTCTCAGCCGGCGAGTGAATCCCAGTATCAACAGCGCCGCCAGATAGACGACTATGAGCAGATAATCAACAAGGTGCATGCTTGACTAAAACATCTCCAGAACAACCTGTCCATAAAAAGAACGCTCCGCCGCCACGAAATACTCCGCCCAGCCATCAACCAGCACCTCATCGTCAATCTCGTACGCGTAATTGCCGCCATAGCCGGACGATTCATACTTTTTGTCGAACAGGTTGTCAACTCGCGCCTGTAGAGTCAAATCACCGATCCCGGCCAGATTGGCAAAACGGTAAGAGGCCGACAGAGATGACACCGAATAGGGAGCAATCGATAACTGCCCGATATTGGCCAGCTCCATGAACTGTCTGCCGACCAGTCTCAGATGATATGTCAGCCGCCAGGTATCGTCATTATAGTCGGCCATGAGATTAACCAGGTACTCCGGGAAAAGCGGAATCGTCTTGTCCTTGAAATCGATTCTGTAACCATCGATCTCTGTCACGTAATCCTTGATCCGATTATAATTGTAGGCGCCATTGCCGCTCAGCGAAAACTGCTCGACCGGCTTATATGTCGCTGTCAGCTCCACGCCCGCGTGCACCGAACGATCGGCATTCACGGTGACAGGAAGACCGGTATTCTCGTTGATACCTCCATAAGGAATAATCTCATCCCGAAAATCCATCCAGAAAAGATTCACACCCACAACATACCTGTCCGCCTGATACCGCCCTCCTAACTCGTAGTTATAAACCCGTTCGTTCTTCGAGGTCGGATCGCCAAACACATATGAAACCGTATCACCGCCCGCGTCAACCTGAACTGACTCTATTTCGAGCGATGGAAGAATATACGGGTCGTTGGCGTCGTAAATATCGGCATCGGTCGGCGTGCGCGATGATACCGCTAAATTTGCAAACAGGCTCAGTCTTTCGTTAAGGCTAAAGGTGACGCCGGCTCGCGGCGAGAAGAAAAGCCAATCCAGGCTGTAGTCGAACCCTTGAAAAGCCCCCATCCTGTCCTGGTCGAAATCATATTTCTGATAACGCAACTGAGCCGTAAGTTGAGCGCTGAGTTTGTCGCTCAACCGGTAATACTCCTCGGCGAACACCGAAGCAACATACTTCTTGCCGTAGTACTGATAGTACCGATGCCGCGGATCCAGCGCGCCATTCACGTTCTGCGCCCACACCACCTGACCCCAATGATCCGAGTCGAAATAGTAAAACGACCCGCCGACAGAGTGCATCCCCTTCTTGTGAGTCACATCCAATCGAGGGTTCCAACCCGTCTGATTCTTTTCGACCCATTGCTGACGCACCACATCCCCTCTCGTATATGGCTCGCCGGTGTCGGGATCGATATTGGTCAGAGCGGTCGGAATATTGTACTCCCAATAATCCCGGTCATCCTTATACTGCTCGTAGTAACCCTTCCCCCTGATATAGTACAGAGTATTGTACAGAGTGGCGTTGTCGGTCAGACGATAAGTGTTGTGAAGCTGATAGTGCGGTTGATTGAAATTATCCGTCTCGTTGTCATAAGTGAGCGGATTCACCCTTCGATCCTGCGCTATCGCGTCGCGCGACACTCCATAGTACGCCAGATGCATCCGCATCGGCCCGCCGTAAACATGAATCTCTGTCGTCATTCGGGGATCCAGCCGGGACACCGAAAAATAATACGCCCAGCCATCGTACCAACTGTTATGGCGATACCCGCCCGTCTTCTGTTTGGAGAATCTTCCCGAAAACAACCATCGGCCGTCTATCAAACCACTCGCATATTCTATACTCTGCTTGTAAACATCACTGACAGACTCTCCGTCCGACATATACTCGCCGTAGCCCGCCGTGATGGTCGTCTGGCGCTCCCGGCTGAAGCTGTTGGTGACAATGTTTATGGAACCGCCGAACGACGCGTCCCCATACAGCGAATTGCCCACCCCGCGTTGAACCTGAATATCAGACACGTTGGCGGCGAAATCAGGAAGGTCCACGAAATAGGTCGCCTGGTCCTCCGGATCGTTGAGCGGCACGCCGTTGATATATGTAACGATCCGTTTATCATCGAACCCGCGAATCTTCGTGTAACTGTACCCCAGCGATGACCCCGCGTCAGAATACGAATACAGATTCGGCGTGGTTGACAAAAGCAGCGGAAATTCTCCCACCGTGTAGTCGCGCTTGATATCTTCTTTCGAAAAATCCTCAAACGCTATCGGCGTAATCCCCCGCTCCGCCCGGTCCGAACGCACCAAAATATCCGTCCCCCGGTAATACATCTCTTCGAGCGCTACGGTGTCAGGCAGACTGGCGATATTGTACTGAACCGATTGATATCCCACCGAAGAAAAAGTAATGCGCGTCACCTGCTCCGCGTCGGTAAGCTCATATTCACCGTCATCATTTGTGATTGTCCCTCTGCCTCTCACATCGGTGACCACCGATACGCCGGGGATAGGCTTGCCATCGCTATCGACAACCAGACCACTCACCGCTTTCGCCCTCACGTCTGGCACAGCCATCAGCAGGACCGCAACAGCCACCAGCATAAATGACACACACCCCTTCCGTTCCGTCAGGTCTTGCGCTCGACAAAGTCGAGAATGTGACCTGACGGTCTCCTCGTGGGCGGCAGATGTCCTCATCTGCCCCTCATGGTCCCTTCCCTGTTCCGTCAGGTCCTGCGCTCGACGAAGTCGAGGGTGTGACCTGACGGTCTCCTCGTGGGCGGCAGATGTCTTCATCTGCCCCTCATCGTCCCTTCCCCGTTCCGTCAGGTCTTGCACTCGACGAAGTCGAGGGTGTGACCTGACGGTCTCCTCGTGGGCGGCAGATGTCCCCATCTGCCCCTCATCGTCCTTTCCCCGTTCCGTCAGGTCTTGCGCTCGACGAAGTCGAGGGTGTGACCTGACGGTCTCCTCGTGGGCGGCAGATGTCCCCATCTGCCCCTCATGGTCCCTTCCCCGTTCCGTCAGGTCTTGCGCTCGACAAAGTCGAGAATGTGACCTGACGGTCCTCTCCACTAACCAGTGATAAATCGCATTCATGACGTTACCTCGCATAAAACCTTGTTGTTTAGCAAGATTCCGTCCCGACTCGTTAGGTTTGCCGGTAATTAGGCAATGGGGATGCTTACTACATCTCCGTTTCCCTACGCCGGTATTATCCGGATCAGGTCGAGGGGGTATGTTCTCAGGCGGTAATTTACGCCACCCCCAACGGAACTATTTCATCTTCGCATTTAATCTACGAATCAACTCTCCCAAAGAGCAAGAATTTTCTGGCTTTCACTCCGTCGTACCGCTATCGACACTCGACGCTAACACCGCCTCCCTCTTCACCTTCCGCACCCACAGCGGCCCCACAAGCTGACCCATCCTCGACGCTTTCATCACGAGCAAAATGCCGATTATCAGACACAATACCGTGGTAACATAAGAACCCTCAATTCCAAACTTATCCCCCGTTATCCAGGCCGGCCCGCTTATCGATGGCACCAGCAGGCTGTCGAATTCATCCGCCCCGGACACCGAAACCCCATAAATCGAACTCTGGAAATAATTCCATCCCGCATGAAGACCAAACACCAGCCACACCCGGCGGGTGAAAACGTAACACCCGGCTATTATGATACTCTGCAGGGCAATAGCTGTCGATGTCCACGTGGTCGCGTTAGGGTTGGCCTGATGAACAAAGCCGAAAAGAAGCCCCGTCAGCACAATCGCTCCCCAGCTTCCAATCAACTCCTCGACATGCCTGAAAAGAATCACCCGAAACACGACCTCTTCCATAAGAGCCGCAAACGCGAAAAAGAAAAAGCCGTGGATTACTATCGACACGGGCCCAATACTCTCGACCCGGTAATACGACAACACCCAGAACAATCCCACCATCACCGTCATCAGCGCCGCCCCCAGTGCAATGCCCCAACCGGTCTCACTCAGGCTTCCCGACAGCGACATCTCATCGGCTTTGCGCTTCTCAACGAACCTGACAAACAGACCATAGAAATATATTGCCACCGCTATTCGCACGATTGCGAATATGTCGCGAATCCACGAAGCCGCCGGCTCGGCGATGGCGTCCAACACAAGATCAATCAGACCTTTGAGCACAAGAACCGGAACTACAACGAACAAAATCGCTATGACCGTCCGCACCAGCGGGAACTGGACAATTTTGCCCAAAACCCCCGCCGGCTCGGCAAAACTTCGAATCTGCTTGACCGAGATATTCATGCATTCCCCTGCGTTTTCATAAGTCCCTGATATATTAGGTATATAGACTCGCCGCAGCTTGCGTAGCAACAAAATTGTTACGTCTACCTGCTCCCCTCAACGAAAATCCCGCCCTGAGCGTCATTGATGGAAACAACATTAACCGACTAACGTAAGTCCAAAGTAGGTCGGCGTTCCGACGGGTGTGTTCTGGCATCGTGAAAAACACCCACCGAGAAACCCGACCCGGACTGCTACCGGAGGAAAAAATTATGAGGTATATTGTCGCGACACTAATCCTGACAACCGCAATTATGGGGTGTTCAAACATGACATCGAAAATCGATCGCGATGCGGAAATCGCCGCCATCACCGAAGCCATCAACACCAGCATCAAATGGTGCCTTCCCGACAAAGACCGCGAAAAACTATACCGGCACTGCGCCAAAGACTCGAGCTTTTTCATGTTCCAGCCGGATTCCAAATCGACCATTCACAATTTCGAAGAATTCCGGTCCTACGCCGAGCGCATTTTCTTCGACCCCCGCTTCAGAGCCACCAGTTCGGAGATAAAAGAATTGCGCGTCAGTCTTTCGCCCGATGGCAACGTGGCGTGGTTTTCGTGTCTTCTCGATGACTACGGCGAATGGGATGGCCGCAAAATTGGATGGACCAATGCCCGATGGACGGGGGTTTTGGAGAAACGCGATGGTCAGTGGCTTCTGGTGCAGCAGCATTTCTCCCTCCCCACCGACTACGAAGAACAGTCCCAGTCCACCGAGTCCGAAGGAAATTAGCTGACGTAGGGCAGGAGCCTTCTTAGTCTCCTGCCACCCCGCAACCCTGCTGTCACTCCGACACGGTGGGTGGCAGGCTCAAACTTGTTTGGGCCTGATAAAAAAAACACCTGACGCATCCGTAGGCGTTTCATTTATCAAACGCATCGATGCACAAATGGATCCCGCATTGGTAGGCTCACGCCGCGGCGTGAGCCTACCATGAGCAAGAGATCAAAACAGAGAGAAATACGAAAACAACGAAACGAACCCAAATCGTGCTAACAATATCGATGATAGAGAATTCCCCTGTTCCGTCAGGTGCTGTCCCCGAAAGTTTCGGGGATGTCACCTGACGGCGATCTAATCAAACGCGACCTCACGCCCCTTTCCCCCTCGCCCTCCGGGAGAGGGACGGGGTGAGGGCATTTCACAAAAAGAACGAAACGAACCCAAATACGGATAATGAAATGAATGATAGAGGATTGCGCGGAAAAATACGGACACACCATTACGGCAGAATCCTTGACGGTTCTTGCTTACTGGATTCCGGCTTTCGCTCGGAATGACCGCGTCCGGGTAGCAGGCTCAAACTCGTTTGGGCCCGACATCAAAAAATACACCTGGCGCATACGTAGGCGTTTGATTTATCAAACGCATCGATGCACAAATGGATCCCGCATTGGTAGGCTCACGCCGCGGCGTGAGCCAACCATGAGCGAGAGATCAAAACAGAGAGAAATACGAAAACAACGAAACGAACCCAAATTACCGTAACTACAACACTAACATGAAAATATACCGAAAAAAACAAACGGCCATAACCACTGATACCACTGCCCCGTCATCACAGCCAAACTTTTCTGGATTTTCGCCGTCTTTATGACTACCTTAAGTAGGTATAATGGTCAACTATGGCAAAGGCATACTGAAAATGACAAAATCCAAACATGAAATAAAACAGGCTGTAAAAAAACACTACGGCGGAGCAGTCACACACAAATCCGGCTGCTGCTGCGGAGGCAACAATCAGGCCGACAGCCAACTGGATAACTGGATGGCTAAGGCCTCCGGCTATAGTCCCGATGACCTCGCGGCCATGCCCGACAACATTGTCTCTTTCGGCTGCGGTAACCCGGTCGCCCTGATGAAAGTGAAGCCGGGCGACATTGTCCTCGACCTCGGTTCCGGCGCCGGACTCGATCTCATCTTGGCCGCTAAAAAAGTAGGTCCAACCGGCAAAGCCATCGGCCTGGACATGACTCCCGAAATGATTGAAACCTGCCGCGCCAATCTCAAAAAAGCCGGCATCACCAATGCCGAGGTTCGCCAGGGTGAAATGGAGAACATGCCGGTCGACGACAACGAAATCGACTGGATTATCTCCAACTGCGTTATCAACCTCTCACCCGACAAAGAAAAAGTTTTCGCCGAATCATTCCGCGTCCTAAAACCGGGCGGACAGATGATGGTGTCCGACCTGGTCACGATCGGTTTGCCCGAAGAGCTCCGCGATGATATGGCCGCCTGGGTGAGCTGTATCGCCGGGGCGGTCGAAGAAGATGAATACATCACTCTCGCCGAAAAAGCGGGATTTGTCGATGTCAAAGTCCTGGGTAAACAGATCTACACCGCCTCGGCGCTCGGTGGACTTACCGATAGCTGCGGCTGCGGCAACGACTGCAGCTGCGAGGACAAAAAGCACAAAAGCAACTCTACCGATTTCGCCAGGTACGACGGCCGGGTCGCCTCGATAAAACTCTACGCCCGCAAACCCTGACAGACAACATCGGAACGGACATCGCCTCGAGTACAGTCTCCTGTAGGGCGGGTCCGTCTTCGAACCCGCCACCACACCAACCCGACCCCGAATAGTAGGCGTTTGATTTATCTCGGACCTGATACAACTCCATCGGTCGAAATCTCCTGACCGGAAGGGTCTCCGCCCTCGGCGGAGGAGGTTTCGACATCCAGGCTCATCCATACCCTGCTCCGTCAGTTCCTGTCGCCCGACGAAGTCGGCGATGTGAACTGACGGTTCGATTTTATCAGCGCTTGTCCCGACGGGTGGCAGGCTCAAACTCGTTTGGGCCTGACAAAGGAAAACACTTCGAGAGCATCCGTAGGCGTTTGATTTATCAAACGCATGACCCGACGCAATTGGATTCGGACCTGACAAAACCCGACAGGTCGAAACCCCCTGTTTCCCAATCCGCCCAACGGCTGGTCCGCAATGGTCCTCCATCTTGCAAAGGAGGCTTCGACATCCAGGCTCATCCATACCCTGCTCCGTCAGTTCCTGTCGCCCGACGAAGTCGGCGATGTGAACTGACGGTCCGAATTAATTGGCGCATATCCCCGCGCTGGACGCGGACGCACAAAAAAATAAGGGCCGTCACTACCATGCGACGGCCCTTCGCTGTTAAAATACCGGTTGCCTCACTCAACCGGACAAGGAGTGAAATCTATGCGCGACATTATTTGTCGTTCTTGAGCTCCCGAAGATCCTCGGCCAGTTCCCAGCGGCTCATGCCCAGCTCCTCGCGAATCAACCCGCGATACTCGGCCAACAGACGATACTTCAGAGAAAACGAATCGCTGTTCTTCAGACGAAACAGCACGCCCTCTTTACTCGAGAGAATCTTTCTCAGCTTGACGAAATCACGGTATTCATCGGTCGCCTCACGCCTCGTTTCCTCGCCGGATCGCCAGTCATCGCGAGACTCGCCGGCTTCATTCTCGGCTTTCTGCACAGCTCTAAACGAGGCATTGATATCTGAAATAATGAAGTTGTAAATCGCTTGCTCGTACTGATGTATTTTCTTCTCATCGGTATCCAGACAGGCTCGGTGCCACTGTTCGACCAGATTGTTCAATTTTGCGAGGCTTGCCCTCGTCTGCTCAAGCTCTTTGGCGACCTGACGAATTTCTTTGTTATCCTGGTTACCCTGCTTGCTGTCGCCCGCCAATGAAATACCCGCTGTCACAAGCGAAATAGCCAGTATAATCACGAATATTCTCTTCATAGTCTAATCCTCCGCGTGTTCCAAATAAGTCCTCGCACAAATACACCTCAAATTTCGTGCCGCAGGTAAGTCACTGCGGGGTAATACTCTTGTGACAAAACAGGCCCTCAAAACCGAACCGAATGGGGCAAAGTGGGGAGACCCTCCCATACTTTTCCGCAACAGAAAAAAAACGGTCCGCCTTAAAAAAGACGGACCGTCCCGCTTAAAAAGAGAGGTAAGCGCCAGTTCTTCGCCTCAGCGAAAGAACTGTCTTACCCTATTTAACTTTCCTGGGAGCGTGATTGTTCACCATCGCGAAAGAAAGATACTCAAGCTCCATCGACATGTTCTCGTTGCGAAGGTGAACATCGGGGGGCACCCGAAGATTTATCGGGGCAAAATTCAAAATCGCCGTCACACCGGCCTTAACAACTTCATCGACTATATACTGCGCCACTGTCGCCGGCACCGCCAAAATGACCATCGAAATATCAGCGTCTTTGATCTCTTTCTCGAGATTGGCAATATCCGAAACAATGATTCCCTTGTGATTGGAACCTATCTTGCGCTGATCGTTATCGAACAGCTTCACGATATTGAACCCCTGCCGGGCAAACTCCTTGTAGCTGACCAGCGCCGAACCTATATTCCCCACCCCGATCAACGCCACCTTCCAGTCACGGTTGATACCCAGAATATTCTCAATCTTCTGCTTGAGCTCGCTCACATTGTAGCCGAGACCACGCGTCCCGAACGAACCGAAGAAAGACAGATCCTTACGCACCTGAGCCGGCGTCAGCTTCTCCCTCTTCGCCAATTCCTTGGAAGAAACCGTCTCGTAATTTTCCTTTTCCAAAAGCGAGAGAGTACGATAATAGAGCGACAAGCGGTGTATCGTAGACTCGGATATGCGTTTTCTTGTATTCGTGAGAAGAGTCATGATCTCAAATGCTCCTTAAGTGCTCAAGCCTTCCCCTGAAAATCCTGGCCCATGTGAAATGCTTCACAAGAAGTATATCCTTCCTGCCAGAGACTGTCAAGAGAAATATCTTTCGGCTGAAAATTTATGCCTAATTACTACGCTATACTACAACAGGTTACACTTTGAGCGGGAAATCCTGACCTGCGGTGTCCCTTATTTTAGGATTTTTCTAACGATACGATAATCCGGGGCATTGTCGGCGACAATCTGGCCAGAATCTCATAGTTGATGCTGTTACCCCAGCTCGCCAGAAGTTCAGCGGAAATTCTCTCCTTGCCACTGGTGCCGATAATTGTCACTTCATCCTCCAGTTTTACACCCTTGATGTCGGTAATATCGATCATGGTCAGGTTCATGCAGATGCGTCCCCGCACCGGCGCGCGCTTCCCCTTAATCAAAACATAAGACTGGTTCGACAAAGCCCGACTGTAACCATCGAAATATCCGATCGGAATCACCGCCAGTCGCGTCGGCGAAGTCGTGCGATAAGTACAACCATATCCAATAAACGAATCGGCGGGCAAGTTTTTTATTTGGGTAATCCTCGTCTTCCACGAAAGCACCGGCTTGAACAAATCGTTCTGCCCCCCCTTGAGCCGATACGACAGATAGGTCTCTTTCGAAGGCCAGTGCCCGTACACCGAAATCCCCGGCCGCACCATCTCATAATGCGTCTTACGAAACAGAATCGTGGCGGCCGATGATGCCGTGTGCCTGATAACCGGCTTTATTTTCAACGATTCCATCTTTTTGATCATCTTGCGATAATTGTCGAGTTGGAACTCGGCATAGTCATGACTGGTCGTATCTTCGATATTGGCAAAATGCATACTCGCCCCGTACGGACGCTTCAGAGATGAATATGCGCGATATACCTCCGCAAGGCCCGGCAGATCCTTTTCCATGATGCCCTGACGGTGCGTGCCGGTCTCCAGCTTCAAATGCGTTCTTATCTCGCGATTGTGCTTCTTGCCCAGTTTACCCAGGCGGACAAGAAACTCCTTGTTGAAAACCACCGGCTCAAGATCGAATTCGATAACGCCCTCGGCATCCGCCAGCGCCACCGGACCGAGCATCATGATACTTTTCCGCCAGCCGCTGCCGCGGCAGAACGCCGCCTCTTCCAGCGAATGAACCGTGAGATAATCAACGACTTTATTATCTTTGAGAATCGACACTATCTCGGTCAGGCCATGACCGTAAGCATTGGCCTTTACGCACACCGCTATCAGCTTGCCGTTGGTCAGACTCTTGAGGGCGTTGATATTGTTGGTCAGCGCCGTCTGGGAAAGTTCAACCCAGTTGAGCAAATTCTTCGTGGTCATCATATGTATTTATACTCGGCATTTTGCCGGGTAACAACAAGAAGATTTGCGGATTTAAACAATCCGCCCAAACCGAAAAATGTCACTCAAAACCGTTTGTGTTTAACGACCAGACTACTTAGAATTATTCCGAGCGATTTGACATCTTTAAACCAAAATTCTCGTAAATAGACTATGCAAAACAACTGGCTCGAAACAGTAGACCTTTGCCGGTATTACCGGCGCGGAACCCACGAAGTGCGCGCGGTCGATCGGGTGAATTTCCACGTCAAAAAGGGTGAGTTTGTCGCCGTGGTAGGTTCATCCGGTTCAGGAAAATCTACCCTTTTGAGCCTTCTGGCCGGCCTCGACACCCCTACTTCCGGATGCGTAGAAGTCGACGGTACTTCCCTGGAGTCCCTTTCGCGACGTGAACTTGCCGCCTACCGCGCCCACCGGGTCGGCATGGTATTTCAGTCGTTTAACCTGATAGCCCACCACACCGCCCTTCGCAATGTCGAACTGGCCCTTTATTTTAACGACACGCCGGCCAAAGAACGCCGCATTCGAAGCACCGAGATCCTTGAAAAACTCGGCCTGGGCGACCGGTTGGATCACCGCCCTGCCGACCTTTCCGGCGGCGAACAACAACGAGTGGCTCTCGCCCGCGCCCTGGTCAAAAATCCGGAAATACTCTTCGCCGATGAACCCACCGGCAATCTCGACCTGGAAAACACCCGCCAGATAGCAAACCTGATAAGTGACCTGAACAAACAGGGCCTTACCATTGTCATGGCCACCCACGACATAGACATGGCCCAAAAAGTCGTCCACCGAACCGTCCGGATGACCTACGGCAAAATGTCTCCAACCGATGAACTGTCGAACGATGGAGGCGAAAAACAATGACCCTGCGCGATCTGATACTCGTCTCGGTGCACAACCTCTGGCGCATGAAACTCCGCGCCTTTCTGACAATATCCGGAGTGGTCATAGCCATCGCCGCTTTCGTCTCTATGGTTTCTTTCGGCGCCGGCAATCAACAACTGGTCGAACAGCAGTTCAATGAGCTCGGTTTATTCTCCACCATGTACGCCTACCCGCGGTCCGAGGAAAACAACACCGATTCGCTTCCCCGGCCGCCCCTCGACCAGAAAGCTGTCCAGGCCCTGGCGAAGATACCGGGTGTCAACCTCGCCTACCCGATGGCGTCGTTCTCCGTCACCGCCAGTATCGCGGACACGCAGGTCACAACCGACGCTCAGGCGCTTCCATCGGCCGCTGTCCAGACCAAAATCTTTTCGCAACTGCGCGCCGGACAGGCCTTCACCGGCGACAGCACCAAACAGGCAATGGTCTCCGAAAGATTCCTCGAGCTAATCGGAATCGAACAGCCCGACTCGGTCATCGGAAAACAACTCATCGTCTCAATCGAGGCCTCCAGTATCGACAGCGGCCTGACCCGCGTCCTTCAGTCGGTTGGCGAAAGAGTCGGCGACCGGGCAAGAGAATTCGATATCGATTCGCTGACTGAACAACGATACTGGCAACGTATCGCCCGCGATGAGATGAGCCATGCTATGATGGTCTTTGTCGATGGCTACATGAACGCCCGCGAAACAATCTCCGACACCCTGATCATATCAGGCGTCCTCAAACAGACCCGCGACCATCACGTAAGATTCGAACCGATAATCATCCCAACAGCAACGGCGGTCCGGTTCGATAAAGGCGGCCTCTCGGGCGACCCGATGCAGCTCCTCACGGCCGCTCAGACCGGCAACATCTTTGCCTCATCGTCCGACAGCACCGGCAAAACCTATCCACGTGTGACTCTGGACCTCGATCCCTCTGTCCCCTACGCCGGCATCAAAGACTCTGTCGAAGCCCTCGGCTTCAGAGCCTTCTGCTTTGCCGAACAATTCGACCAGATCCAGAAATTCTTCTTCTATTTTGACCTCGCCCTCGGACTGGTGGGCCTTATAGCCCTGGTAACCGCATCGCTCGGTATTGTCAACACTATGGTCATGTCTATTGTCGAGCGCACGCGTGAAATCGGGGTGCTCAAATCGCTGGGGGCCGATGAAGGCGCTATCAGGGTGCTGTTTCTGGTCGAGTCCGGCGTGATTGGAGGTATCGGCGCTTCGGTTGGTATCACTTTCGGATGGTTGATCACCCGAATCGCGTCAGGCATCGCCAAAGCCGTCATGAGAGATCAGGGAATCGACCCGGTGGAACTGTTCGCCATGCCGCTCTGGCTGGTCGGAACCGCTTTCCTGTTCGGACTGGTGGTCAGTCTGATTGCTGGATTTTATCCCTCCTCAAGAGCCGCGAAGGTCGACCCGGTCGAGGCTCTTCGCAACGACTGAAAACTAAAAAGCCCCGTTCGGGGCTTTTTCAAAATCCATTCAACTTGGAGCTACACTAAAGAGCCGCCTTCATATCGGCTATCATCCTCATGTGCCCCTCTTCGAACTTCGATAGCTGGCCAAACATCTTGCGCCCTTCTTCGGTGGTGACCTTCTTCATGGCCGACGCGAACAGATCGTGAGCTTCTTCTTCCAGACGGTAGGCGATATCCAGAATCTTCTCCAGCGACCTGGCTTTCGCGACCTCATCGATCAAGTCCCGATGTTGTTCGCTCATTTCCTCGGTGATTTCCGGGAGCCCTTTCTGTTTGAGAATGTCCGCCGTGCTGATCCATTTTTCGCTACGGACCAATGAATCGTACTGCCGCTCCAGAATATGGAAATGGTCCTTTTCTTCGAGGGCCAGTTTTTCGAGAATATCTTTGTGTTCGGCGGCGAAGGTTTTCTTGGCGGCCTCGAGGTAAAAAACATAGCTGGCCACCTCGGACTGAATACCGGCTGTAAGGGCCGCGAGTGTATCGGGATGAACCGGGGTCATGGATGATTCCTCTGCTTTGAAAGTTAACCTAAATATTGTCCTAAAGTTATAAAACCACGCCGCATTGTCAAGTTCCACAATTCAGCTGCATAATTCCCTCGCAGGCTGGGTCCCGACGGGGTCGCCACGAGCAACACGAGGATCTCGTAGGTCGAAACCCCCGCTCGTCAGAGTCTCCGCGTAGCGGAGAGGTTTCGACATCCGGGAACAAGAAATGACGAACATTCGACGATATTTCGATCACGGCAATGTCTATTTCCTGACCCATGTCACGCACAAACGTGCCCCGATTCTTCTGGACCACGTTGATCTTTTGTGGCTGGCATTCGACAGACCCTCCAAAACGTCATCATATGAGATGCCGGCGTGGGTCATACTGCCCGACCATATCCACATGCTGATATCCTCGGATAAGGAAGATCTCTCGTTACTGGTCCGCCGCTTTAAATTGTCCTTTTCGGGCTATTATCGTAAACGTGTTGGTTCAGGCAGCGGGCGCGTCTGGCAAAACCGTTATTGGGATCATGTTATTAGAGACACAGCAGACATGAATCGTCACATTGATTATATACACTACAATCCGATTAAACACGGTTTGGCGACAAATCCGTTTGATTGGACGCAGAGTTCTATACACAAATATTTCGAGCGGGGATATTACAGTCGCGATTGGGGTTCGTTATTCAAGGTTGACGAAGTTGGCGAATAAGAAAGATGTCGAAACCACGCTCATTCCCGCCGGATGCGGGAATGGTGCTCAGGGGTTTCGACCTACAAGGACTACCATGAGCGAAAGATCAAGACACACGAAAACATAAAAATAACGAAACGAACCCAAATCGCGGTAACGGGATGAATGAAAAGAAAATGCGGGGAATTTCTTGAATCAACGGCGGGTTCGAAAACGGACCCGCCCTGCTCAGGTCCGCCCCCATCATGGACCGCCCTGTCCCCGGTGAAGAGATAACCGAATGAGCCGATACTCTCTTAAAGGTAAGAAAACTTCTAAACATCAGGGGCGATACTATGGGGATTGCTGAACTATTTGCCGCGGCAGCCCAAAATCTGATAAGCCGCTACCAGAACCTGACCGAAAACATCACCAAAAATCACACGCCTTCCTACAACTGCGAAAAATCCCAACCCGAACAAACCGCTGCTTCGGACGATACCTACTCTCCGATGGTCGATGTTCCGCTCGAAGCCGCGTCTCTCGAACCGGAGCCGGAGTTGACCGCGAGCGCCGATGAACCCCAGACCCGGATTGACGATCCGGCCGAAGAAACTCCCGATGAAACCCTGCCGGTCGAACCCGAAGACGACAACGCTGAGGCCACCGACGCCAACTACCGCTATCGACGGCTCACCAAATTCGCCTATGAAGTCCAACTGGAGTTCCAACTGAGCGCCTTCTCGCGAATCGCGCAGGAAATCTCCGATGGCAACGTCGAATCGTTCGAGGAATTCGCCGCCGCCGGATTCGGCCTGAAAGCCGCGATGGATTTCAAGGGTCATCAACTCACCCAGACCGACCAGCCGTCAGAGTTGACCGATGGTCAACAGGTTCGCGCCAAAAATTCCGTCCGCGCGCAAAACGCCGCGAGCTTCGCCGCCCAGAGCCGCAATTTCGAACTGGATACGTTCTCCGATGAAGCATCGAAAATCAAGCATTCCATGAACTCAAACAGCAGCAGGAATTTCAGCAACACCGTCAAGAAATTCTCGCTCCGCTACCGGATGGACACCCAATTCAGCTTTGCCTTCCTCAACAAGTTCAACGTCCAGACAAGCAAAATGGCCGAGACCGATCCGCAGAATCTCGATCCCTATGTCACCTCGGCCGGCAATGTCGCCGAGAAAGGCACGCCTGAAATGATGGCGACGTTCTTCGATGCTGTCGATGCTTATCTCAATCAGGCCGAAGAGCAACTGCTGGCAAAAGCCAACGAGTTTTTCGATTTCGCCGTCAGCGAACTGGAACTGTCGGGCGAACTGGTCGATCTGGCCAGAGAACATTTGACAGGAAGCATCGCGTCCTTCTTTTCACGCGTCGATGAAGCTGTCGGCGCAATTAAATCGAAATTCGTCCCCACGAGTGCAGCTGAGCCGGTCACGAAAATAGAAGTTGGCCCCGCGCAGGAGCTCGAATTGCTGGACTCGATTGTGGATGAGAATCCGCCACAACTGGCGACAGCATAAGAAAGCCTACTGAACCGTCGAAGCCGTGGAGTGTCGAGCGGCTTCGACCATCCAATATTTTCCTTGCGAAAATCCGCCGCTTCTGCCTTTATTTCAAGCGAAAGTGAAAAACTCCATATCACGAAATCTGATCGAACTTCACGGCCGCATCGCCGAAGCGTGCGAGAAGTATGACCGCGACGCCGACGACATCACCATCGTCGCCGTAACCAAGACCCACCCCGCCGCTATCATCAAAACGGCTGTCGCCGCCGGCATACACAATATCGGCGAAAGCAAGATACAGGAAGCTGAGCCGAAAATACTCGAGGTCGGTCAGATCGCCAGGTTCCACCTCGTCGGTCATCTTCAAACCAACAAAGTGAAAAGAGCGGTCGAGCTTTTCGATGTCATCCAGTCGGTCGACTCACATAGGCTGGCGGATGAAATCAACCGCCGGGCCGGCGAAATCCAACGCACCATCGAATGCTATATCGAAGTCAATACCTCGGGCGAAAGCCAAAAATTCGGCGTTGAACCCGATGAATGCCTCGACCTGATAAGCGAGGTCCACCGCATGGAAAACATCAACCTGACGGGACTGATGACAGTGGGGCCGAATGTCGATGATGACGAACCGGTCAGGGACTCTTTCCGCCTGTGCCACAACTTGTTCAAGCAGGCACAGGATATTGTCGGCGATGATTTCGATACCCTCTCGATGGGCATGACTTACGACTTCCCGCTCGCCATCGCCGAGGGCGCCACCATGATCCGAATCGGAACAGCCCTGTTCGGACAACGGGACTATTCCGACTGACCCCAACCATTTTTTTCAAGCAGGCGCCCCCTGTTTTCACTGCCTGAAAACAAAAAATACGGCTTCGCCTTAATATTTTTCCCAAAATTACGATAATAAAATAGAAGCTATTGCCGGCTTCATTGTTCGTTTTTCGAACAGTCATTTTCCTGAGCTGACAATAGTCCGAAAAAGAAAAGAATAAAACCTTAAAGATAGGCGAGTAGCTTATGGATTTGTCACCGAATGACATTCGCAATTACGAATTCCCCAACCAGATGCGTGGCTACGACAAAGAGGAAGTTGACAATCTCCTCGAGCAGGTGGCTCAGGCACTGGAAGAAGCGAGACAGCAGAACCTCAAGCTGTCCATGGAAGTGGATTCGCTGAAGACTCAGCTGGCCGGACTGAAGGAATTTGAAGACACAATTAAGAACGCGGCTATTGATGCCCGGCGCAACGCTGACTCGACCGTCGCCCACGCCAAGAAAGAAGCTGCAGAAATTCTGGCCAAGGCGAAAAAAGAAGCCGCTGAATTGATAGTGGCCCAGGACCACAAACTCGAAGACCTCAGAAAACAACTCGGTAATCTCGAACAAACCAAAAAATCCTACATCGCCCAGCTGCGCAACCTGATAAACTCTCACATGGACATGGTCGATGAAATCGCCACCGCCGATGTCAAGAGAGACATCCACGGCGAGGCTGGTTCTTCACGCGCCGAAAACAAGTATGTTGAGGCCGAGCAGGAAGCAGTCGATGAACATCAGGAGAACGGCATCGAGGTAGAAGAGTCAACCGATGTTACCCGGCAAAATCTCGAGACCCTCGCCAGCAAACCGGGCGAAGAAGCTATAACTACCGAAGAAGCCAATGCGGCCGACAATGTAATCCCCTGCGATGAGCCGGAAGCGTTCGACGAAGCTAAAGCGGAACCGGACCATGCCAAGGCTGAACCGGCGGTGGACCCGGAACTGGCCGCTGCCCTGAAAAAGTATCACTCCGACGAAGATGTCGAGAAGTCTTTCGGCCCTGTCCCCCCTCAGGGAGCGATAATCGAAACCAGCAGAACAGCCGAAGATATTCCTCCCGGATTTATCGCCAAGGTCTCCGAGGCCGAGATCAAGGCAGCGAAGATCAAGGCCAAATCCATCCGGGAAGCAATGGACGACACCGGCAAGCTCGATGATGAAGATAGTAGTTCCGATTTGGCGCCCGATGCTCAGGATCGCCCGACCGAACACAATGCCATCGACATGGATAAGCCCACGTCGGATGATGTGGCCAAAAAAGATGTCTCCCCCGATGAACTGGCCCAGGCCCTCGACAGTGTCGTGAGCAAGTTCGAAGAGGAAATGGAAAAGGCCGAGAAGCGCTGAGAATTTTCCCACCAGACACTACAAAGACCGGCCCTCTACTCCCTACAGAGCCGGTCTTTTTTATACCCAGGCGTAACTTATAACCATCCCTTAAAACTCCCGAACCGCGCCGTTATGTAATCACTTTCGCATGCCTTGTGGATTTGCTATATTCATCGATAATCGAGAAAACACAATCGCACAAGGAGTATCAGAATGCAATCGATAGTAGAGCTGCACCGGCAACTGAACGAAGCCGTTGATTACATAAAAAACAAAACAAACTTCCGGCCAAAAATCGGAATCATCCTCGGCACCGGACTGGGATCACTGGTCGATGGCATCGATATGATCGATACCGTCGAATACGACAAAATTCCCCACTTTCCCGTCTCCACCGTAGAATCGCACGCCGGAAGACTCCTATTCGGAAACCTCAAAGGCAAACCGGTGGTGTGCATGCAGGGACGTTTCCACTATTACGAAGGTTACTCCTTCCAACAGATTGCTTTTCCGATACGAGTTATGAAAAAACTCGGCATCGAGTCGCTGATCGTGTCCAATGCCGCCGGCGGCATGAACCCGAATTTCAAGCCGGGCGACATCATGCTCATCAAAGACCACATCAATTTCTTCCCCGGCAATCCCCTGATCGGCCCCAACGACGACAAAATGGGCGATCGCTTCCCGGATATGTATGACCTGTACTACTGCGGCTACCAGCAGCTGGCCAAGGATGTTGCCCTGTCACAGGGCCTGCCACTGCAGGTAGGTGTCTATGTGGGATTAACAGGTCCGTGCCTCGAAACCGCCGCCGAATACCGCATGTTTCGCGGGTTCGGGGCCGATGCTGTCGGTATGTCGACCGTCCCCGAAGTAATCGCCGCCCATCATCAGAAAATCAAAATTCTTGCGTTTTCGATTATCACCGACATGGGCCTGGCCGATAACATGCACCCCTGTTCGCTCGATGACGTGATCGGAGCCGCCTCGAGAACCGAGCCAAAACTCCGCGCCCTCATCGCCGGATGCGTCGAAAAGATGTAAACGTGTGCGAGCTGCCAGACTCTAATCCGGCAGCGCTCGATAATAACTGATCAGGGAAAGCTCTTCGGTGATATCGGCTGTCCCGATTACCTCAAAGCCCTCAACAAGGCTTATGCCATAATAGGTGACTGTTCTCTTGAGCAGTCCCTGCTCGCCGATATAATCGTAAAACAGGATATCATCGTCCCATTTGCCATCACCATCCCTGTCATAATAACGTCTAATCAAAAAGCAATCAAACGTTCCGGCATAAACGATGGCGTGTCCTTGGGCTAACACCTCTTTGCCAATTCTCCACCCGGCGTCATTATCTTCCGGTCTGGTTACAATCCACTCCGTGCCCTCATTCAGTGGATACACCAGACTCAGATATGGCTTTGACATAATATCCTGCGCGTCGTCCTCACCGGAGATACTGCCGATTACTTCCTCAAAAATCGACACACCGATTCCTCCGGGGCCGAGCCCGGCGCTCGTCGATGCTTTCCAGGGAACAGCGAAGACCAAAGTCCCCTCACCGCCGTAGTAATACAACC
Source organism: Candidatus Zixiibacteriota bacterium (assembly GCA_040756055.1). NCBI lineage: Bacteria > Pseudomonadati > Candidatus Zixiibacteriota > Candidatus Zixiibacteriota bacterium. The sequence goes on along the minus strand of JBFLZR010000001.1, from coordinate 412,825 downwards.
CGTCGTCGCGGTTCTGAAGGTAGGAGTAGCTAAAGGCCTCCGCCCCTGAGACACTTGAATAGACAACAAATCCGGGGTAACCATCGAGTACTATGTCGTCATCGATCACCGCCACATGAATTGTATCAACGTATGTTGTTATTCGAATGAAGTAACCGTCGTCGTCCAATTCTAAATTCGAATACCTGAGCTCGTGCCGGTAATGCCAGGTCTGCCCCAGCCTTAATGGATACATCCAGACATCGCCGGTAGTGAACTGCCACAGGGGGGATTTCACGCAAACTTCCTCACCGCACGCTTCAACCCGCCAGTAATAGGTCGTGTTGTCCTCCAGCCCGGATATCACATAGAACGTGTCTGTCAGTTGGCCTGCAATTATACCCGGCGTCTCATGGTTTCCAAAATAGAGAGCATAGGTCACCGAACCTTCCGCACGCGAACAGTCCGACCAGTACAGCTTAATAGTGTTCGGATGCCCTGTGGAAAAATCGGCCGGCACGGCATTGTTGGGCATGTCTACGATTGACGCGATATCCCCGCTCGGGTCCACACCGCTATCACAGGATGTCAGGCAGACCGCAACGGCTATCAGCGAAAGCAGTCCGCTCGCGAGCGACATAAAACGCTTAATCATCAATCCTCCCTTGTATTTAGATTTAGTGATGTCTCGTTGGAGCGCTGCAAATGTTTATACAACTCAAAAATAACCTTTCTCCCCGGCTTTTGTCAAGCAATCGTGCGCCGGCGCCTTGAGGCAGGTTACCCCTTGGGACAACTTTCGGCGCTTTTTCCCGTATAAGCCCCAATAAAACGAAACATTGATTTTTAAAATTGGGGTCGCTTAATTCAGAATATGAACGAAATCAAAAAAATTCCACCGAGAGATATCGGAAAATTCATCGATATCATGGCCGATGCCTACCCCGGCCTGCCCATGTCCACCGAAGAAGACAAAAGGCGCATCCGCGAAAGACTCGCCTTGCGAAGCAAGGACAAGCGTATATCGTACTGGGCGATGTACGAAGGCAAAGAGATGCTGGGCGCGCTGGCGCTCTATGACTACACCATGAACCTGTTCGGCCACAAAGTCCTCGCCGGGGGCGGCGGATCGCTGGCGGTAGGTCTTATTCACAAGAAAGAACACGTGGCCCGCGACATAATGCGTTTCTACTTCCGTCACTATCGCAGGCAAAACGCACCGTTTGCGGTCCTCTGGCCCTTCAGACCGGACTTCTATAAAGCTATGGGCTGCGGTCTCGGCCCCAAAGGCCACGTGTACAAAGTCAAGCCGCCAGACCTTCCCACCGGTGGCAGCAAAAAACATATCCGGATACTCGGCAAAAGCGACATGAAAGCTCTCAACGACTGTTACAACCGCCAGGTCGACCGGGTGACCGGCATGATAGAAGAAACCCTGGTTCATCGTAAAATACGCTACGAACTCGCCAAAACCGTTAAATATGTCGGCTATGAAAACAACGGTCGTATCGAGGGCTATATCCTGTTCAGTTTCGAGCGCGGCAAAGCAACCAACTTCGTAGACAACTACATCGTTGTTCACGAACTCATCTACGAACACCCCGAGGCGCTGCTCGAACTCATGACCTTCCTGCGCACCCAGGCCGACCAGATCAACCGAATCATCTTCCACACCAACGATGATGACTTCCATTACCTGCTGAAAGATCCGCGCAACGATAGCGGTAATCTCATGCAGCCGGTATATCACGAGAGTCACATCTCCGGCGTGGGTATCATGTTCAGAGTCCTCAACACCCGGCAGGTTTTTGAGATTCTGGGCGACCACGACTTCGGCGGCCAGACCGTCCGGCTCAAACTCACGGCTACGGATTCATTTCTCAAAGAAAACGATGGCAGCCTGGTGATATATTTCTCTGACGGCAAACCGGAGATCAAAACGAAAAAGTCGCCACACGATGTCGAGCTGAAGCTGGACATTTCGGACTTCTCGTCACTGCTCATGGGCGCGGTGGGCTTGAAATCGCTGGTCAAATATGGTATGGCCGAGGTTTCGGGGCCCGAATATATCGACCTGCTTCACAAACTGTTTGCCACCGAGCAGAAACCGGTCTGCCTGACGTCATTTTAGGAAACACGGTCGTTGGACTCTAAAGTTACCAGCGGTTGAACCTTCGGGTTCAACCGCTGTTGCATTTGTTAACCGTTTTTCGTTTATTCAAGGCAATCGTCGAGCTTACACCGAAAGGGACAGAAATATGACCGCACCCAAAAGCGGCCCCAAAGACATTCCGCAGCGCACCGACATCGAAGAAAAATACACCTGGCGCCTGGCTGACATCTACGAATCCGATGACATCTGGCAGCAACATTTCAAAAAAGCCCAGCAGACAGCAGAAAAGGCCAAAGAGTTCGCCGGTCAACTCAGCACCGACCCGGCCATAGTCTTCGCGTGTCTCGAACTCCGTACCGAGCTATCCAAGATGATCTCGAGGTTGTATCAATACGCCCAGCTCAATCGAGATATCGACAGCCGCGTTTCGAAATACCAGGCTATGGTCGAAAAAGCGGCCATGTTCGCCGCCGAAGCCAACGCTGCCTTTTCATTCGTGGAACCGGAACTGCTTAAGCTCACCGACGAACAACTCTACCGGATGGCTGACCAATTCGAAAAGACCGATATCTACGATTTCTATATTAAAGAGCTGGTCCGATCACGCGCCCATATCCGCTCCGAAGAAGTCGAGGAGCTCTTGTCTCTGGCCGCCACGGTCGCCAAGGGGCCGGATAATATCTTTTCCCTTCTCGACGATGCCGACATCAAGTACCCCCCGATCAAAGATGACAAGGGAGACGAGATCGAACTCACCAAACAGCGCTTCGCCAAATTCATGGAATCATCCGATCCGAGAGTGCGCCGCGACGCCAGCGATGCTTTCCACTCCGCTTATAAGGACCACCTCAACACCATCGGAGCGACCCTTTCCACCGAAGTGAACAAGAACATCTTCTACGCCCGCGCCCGTAAATACAAAAGCAGCCTGGAGAGCGCCCTTGACTCGAACAACATCCCGACTTCGGTCTACACATCGCTGCTCGACACCACCGAAAGCAATCTCGAAGGACTTCACAAATGGACAGCCCTTCGCAAAAAGATAATGAAGCTCGATGAAATCGCTCCCTATGATATGCTCTGCCCGCTCTTTGCCGAGAAAGATTACGATATCCCTTACGATCAGGCCGTAAGCCAGACTCTTGAAGCCCTAAAGCCGCTCGGTGACAAATATCACCAGAAGCTTCAGGAAGCGTTCACTTCGCGATGGGTCGATGTGTTTGAGACGCAGGGCAAAGCCAGCGGCGCCTATAGCTGGGGGAGTCACGCGGTGCATCCGTTCGTGCTGATGAACTACAACAACACTGTCGATAATGTGTTCACGCTGGCCCATGAAATGGGCCACGCCATGCACAGCTACCTGTCCAATTCAACCCAACCATATCCGAAAGCTCAGTATTCAATCTTCGTTGCCGAGGTAGCTTCCACCCTCAACGAGAACTTCCTGCTCCAATACTTGCTCAGCAGAGCCGAGACTAAGAAGGAAAAGCTCTACCTGCTCAACCGGCATATCGACAATACCATGGGGACATACTTCCACCAGGTCATGTACGCCCGTTTCGAACTGGCGATTCACGAGCACGTCGAGAGCGGCCAGGCTCTCTCACCAGAATCACTCACCGAACTCTGGGCCGACCTCACCAAGGGCTACTACGGTCCCGCCCTCACCCTCGACGAGTACTCCACCTACAAATGGGCCCGCATCCCGCACTTTTACCTGACTTTCTATGTCTATCAATATGCCACCTCCTACGCCGCCTCGCAGGCGATAATGGATATGATAGTCAGAGGTGAACCGGGCATCATGGATCGCTACCTGGAACTGCTGAAATCCGGCGGTAAGGACTATCCTATCGAGCTGTTGAAAGCCTGCGGGGTCGATATGACCACCCCGGCTCCTTTCGAGGCAACACTCAAGCTGTTTGCCGAGCAGGTCGATGAGGTAGAGAAACTGACCGGGTAGGCTGTCCGGAAGAGCCTCCAACCACAAATCCCTTTACAAAAACCGGTCAACGGCCTAAATTGATGGGTTATTTGAGGAAAGTACCTATGAAATTCGACCCACTTAAAGATAATTTCTCGCTGCCAAAGGCCGAAGAGCAAGTTCTGAAATTCTGGGACGACAACAACGTCTTCCACAGGGCTAATGAAATGGCCAAAGACCGGCCGCATTTTGTATTCTACGAAGGCCCTCCAACGGCGAACGGCCGGCCCGGCATTCATCACGTTATCTCGCGTACTGTCAAAGACTTAATCTGCCGCTACAAAGCCATGAAAGGCTTCCGGGTGGACCGCAAAGCAGGGTGGGATACCCACGGGCTGCCGGTCGAAATCGAGGTCGAAAAACAGCTCAAACTGACCAGCAAAGCCCAGGTGGTCGAATATGGCATTAAAGAATTCAACCAGAAATGCCGCGAATCGGTTTTCAAGTATCTCGATGAGTGGAACCTGATAACCCGGCGCATCGGCTACTGGCTCGACTTGGACGACGCCTACGTCACTCTGAAAAACCAATACATCGAAACCGTCTGGTGGATACTCAAGAACTTCTTCGATCGCGACCTCATTTACAAAGGCTACAAGACTCTTCCCTATTGCCCGCGTTGCGGCACCGGACTTTCATCACACGAGGTAGCTCAGGGGTATGAACTGGTCAAGGACCCATCGCTCTACGTAAAAGTGAAAGCGGCCGATGGTGACTTCTCTTATTTGGTATGGACCACCACCCCGTGGACGCTCCCATCAAACGCCGCCCTGTGCATGAAAGCTGATGCCGACTATGTTATGGTCGAATTCCAAGGGGAAAAACTCGTTCTGGCCGAAGCTCTTGTCTATCACACGTTCGGCGGCGACGCTGAAGTCACAGTGATGAACAGATTCAAAGGCAAGGATTTCTTCAAACGCAAATACATCCCGCTCTTCGATACCTTCAAAGAAGACGCCGACAAGGCGTTCTATGTCATCACCGGCGACTTTGTGACTCTCGAAGATGGTACCGGTATCGTCCACATAGCTCCGGGATTCGGCGCCGATGACTACGAAGTCGGCAAACAACACGGCCTGCCGGTTTTCCAGGCAATTCATGCCAACGGCATGTTCAAGGATTTCGCGAAACCCTACAACGGAATGTTCATCAAAGACGCGGATCCGATTATAATCAAAGATTTGAAAACAGCCGGAAGACTGTTCAAGAAAGAACTCTACGAGCACAACTACCCCTTCTGCTGGCGCTGTGATTCACCCCTTATCTACATCGCCCAGCCGTCGTGGTATCTAAAAACAACCCGGTTCAAAGATCAGCTCATTAAGAACAACAATGATATCAACTGGCATCCCGATGATATCCGCACCGGGCGTATGCTCAACTGGCTCGAAAACAATGTCGACTGGTCGCTCTCAAGAGAGAGATTCTGGGGAACGCCCATCCCGATCTGGATCTGCGAAGATCCAAAATGCGGCAAACAGAGAGCTGTCGGCTCCATCGAACAGCTCCGCAAGGAAGCGGTCAGTCTTCCCGACGAAATTGACCTTCATAAACCGATGATGGATGAGGTCAGGCTGACCTGCGAGTGCGGCGGCAAAATGAACCGCATCCCGGAAGTCGTCGATGTATGGTTTGACTCGGGCGCGATGCCGTATGCCCAGTGGCACTACCCCTTTGAGAATAAAGAAGAATTCGAAAAGAAATACCCGGCCGATTTCATATCCGAAGCTGTTGACCAGACTCGCGGGTGGTTCTACTCGCTGCTGGCCATCTCCACCCTGCTTTTCGACAAGGCACCGTTCAAAAACGTCGTCGTGCTTGAATTCATTCTCGACATCGAGGGCAAAAAGATGTCCAAGCACAAAGGTAACGTCATAGATCCGTTCGTCACCGTCGACAACTACGGCGCCGACCCGGTCCGCTGGTATCTTGTCTCCACCTCCAATCCATGGCTTCCGACGAAATTCGGATTGGAAGGACTGGGCGAGGTGGTACGCAAGTATTTCGATACCTTCCGCAACACCTACTCCTTTTTCGCCATCTACGCCAACATCGACAGAATTGTCGAGCGCGCCGATGCCGACGGTATGACCATAGACGCCTTCCTGGAAGAGAAAGCGGGCGAGCCGGAGAGGTTCGACAGGTGGATTATCTCCAAATACAACTCGCTGGTGAAAGAAGTCACGGAATCGTTCGACAGCTACGAGATCACCCGTCCGGTTCGAGCCATTCAGCATTTCGTAATCGAAGAACTTTCGAACTGGTACGTCCGCAACAGTCGCCGTAGATTCTGGGCCGAAGAGGACGACCCGTCAAAGATGCGCGCTTACCTCACCCTCTACCGGGTCCTCGTCGGCGTATGCAGGCTCAGCGCCCCGGTAGCGCCGTTTATGGCGGAGATCATCTGGAAAGAACTCATGGGAGCTTCGCGCGAGAAATTCGGCATACCCCTTTCAGTCCACATGGACGATTACCCCGTAGCCGACGAGTCCCTCATTGACACCGAACTGGAACAAACGATGGATATCGTCGAGAAGATTGTTTCGCTCGGACGCGCGGCCCGTTCCCGCAAAAACCTTAAAGTCAGACAACCCCTGGCGCAACTGATGATAAACCCACCCAAGTGGGTGCCGTCGCAACGGCTTCAGGAGTTTGTCGATATTATTAAGTCCGAGCTCAACATCAAACAGGTCTTCATGGCGGATAACCTCGATAAGCTGGTGACTTACTCCGCCAAGCTCAATTTCAAGACGGCCGGCCCCAAACTCGGCCCCCACGCCAAACAGGCCGCGGCCTTCGTCTCGGGCCTCGAATCCGACCAGGTCAAACAGTTCGCCGAGACAAAAACCTTGACTTTCCAGGCCGACCCGGAGAAAATTGTACTGTCCGACGAAGAAGTTGAGGTCATAAAGACCGAAAATGAAGGCTACGCCGTTGAAAGCGAGGGTCAGCTGACTGTCGCGCTTGATATTCATATGACCGATGAACTCATCGACGAGGGTTTCGCGCGCGAAATCGTCAACAAAGTCCAGAACATGCGCAAAACTTCCGGCTATGAGGTCACCGACCGGATTGATATAAAGATAAACTCCAACGATCAACTGGCCGATGCAGTCAGAAAATACGAAGATTTCATCAAGCGCGAAACTCTTGCGGACCGCATCTCGTTTATTTCGGAGAAGGCATTCGACGGTAGTACCGAATGGAACATAAATGGCGTTAAGGCCGCTATAGCCACAATAAGAAAAAAGCCTGCTGAGGGGTAATAAATGAGAAAAACCGAGTTAGAAAAATTAAGAAAAATTCTGGTCGAAAAAAGAGATGCTCTTTACGAGGAACTCTCCTCGATGAACGCCAAACTCGCTCAGACCATCAAAGATTCGACCGGTGATCTCTCAGCCTACTCTTATCATATGGCTGACCAAGGAACAGACGCTATGGAGCGCGAAATGGCATTCATGCTCAGTTCCAAATCGGGACGGTTTCTGTATCATATCGAGGAGGCTATCAGACGTATTGATCGCGGAGACTATGGCACATGTGTCGCCTGCGGCCGACCAATAGGGTTCGATCGTTTGAAGGCCGTACCCCACGCCCGCCTGTGTATCGAGTGCAAATCAGCTGAAGAAGAAAAAGGCCCCTCGAGAAAATAGTAAATTGAGAAAGTTACTTTTACCCGCCGTCGCCATCGTCGTCGCCGCCATCGTCGACCAGTTCACCAAAATGATGGCTCTCGCTTATCTCGCGGATCGTCCACCGGTCAAAGTCCTTGGCGATTTTTTCCAACTTACCCTGGTATACAATGAGGGCGGCGCTATGGGAACCAACTTCGGATCCCCCACCTATTACCTCCTTTCATCCATCCTGATTCTCATCTTCTTGCTATACTATATATACTCACATCGCGAAAAATATTATATTACCACCGCTCTGGGACTTATCGCCGGTGGCGCGATTGGAAATATCATCGATCGGATACGCTTCGGAAGGGTTGTCGACTTTCTGGATTTCGATTTCTTCGATATAAATCTGTTCGGCTATAACCTCGAGCGTTGGTGGACTTTTAATATTGCCGATGCAGTCATAAGCTGCTCAATCGTATACCTGCTTATCAAAATATTCTTTTTCACCCACCCACAGCCGCACCCCGCCGACACTCCCAAAAATCACTCTTTTCCCTCTCTATAGCCCACGATCTTATCTGCTGCATCGCGCGATGGCACGGCGCCTCCAACGAGCACATCGCTTCACTCAAACCAAACTCATTGAGCCTGACGAAAGTATGCTGCGAGGTAGTAACAAATACATTAAAGATTACATCTTTGGTTGTGATGCGCAAGCCGATCACAACCGTGCGCCGGCCGGCATGTCCCGCACCAACTCGCCCTCGTGGGAAAAAGAACTCTCCTCTCGACTCACTATCACAGAGCAAAATTGTTTTTGCGCCGGGATGCACTCTCGACAAACATCATGCATGTTAGCGCGGTGTTAGCTGGATAACTATATGTTAATAACAAACTTTTTGTCCGTAGAAAATTAAACACTACACTCGACGAGCATGAGACCGAACCGGGCATATTTTTTCCCCTCTATAAGACCGTATCAAGCAAGCGCTTTAAAAAAATGTGAATTAATGTTTGTGACTGCGCTTGACGACATCCCCCCGTTGCTCTATTAATTAGCATGAAATTAGACAGGCCCCGAATTGTTGATAAATTGTGGGTAAGTATAGATGGCAAGCTAAAACTCCTTACCCGGCTTCACCTTTCAATTACCTAATAAACAGTAAATTGTTGATAAAGATGTTGATAATTTTTAACGGGCGTGACCCGTACCGCTATAACTCACTAAAGCTGAAAAGAAAAACTTTCAACGGCTCTGTGGACAACCACGAGGGGGAAAACTGCCTTGTACGAAAGAGTAACTAATTCAAACCAGTGGGATGATTGCCTCAACTACCTTTCGCATCGCGTGAAAGAGCAATCGTTCAAGACCTGGCTCAAGCCTACCAAAGGGGAGCCGGGTTCAAATGGAGATTTCAAGGTTGCCGTCCCCAATCAGTTCGTCGCTGACTGGATCAAAGCCCACTTCAACGAACTGATTGAAGAAGCTCTTAATGAAGTCTCCGGCCGCAGGTACACCGTGGCGTACGTCATTAACAAGCCGGCTGAAGAAGAACCGCAGACTGCACTCAATCTTGACTCTCTCCAGAAAGTGTCAAGTGATGCCGTCCGGATTTCTCCTGCAAATCACCAACACAACCTCAATGGAAAATACAACTTTGATTCGCTTGTCGTAGGCGACTTTAATCAGTTTGCCTGCGCGGCCGCAACGGCGGTTTCCGAAGCACCCGGTATGACCAAATACAACCCGCTCTACATCTATGGCGGAACAGGTTTGGGGAAAACACACATTGTCCAGGCTATCGGGCACCGTATACTGGAGCTTTTCCCGAACAAGAGAGTGATGTATGCGACCTCGGAGAAATTCACATCCGACTTCATCGCCTCCATCTCGAACAGTTCGGTGGCTAATTTTACGCGCGTCTATCGCGATGTAGATGTACTCGTCATCGACGATATCCAGTTTTTTACGGGAAAGGAGTCCACACAGGAACAGTTCTTTCACACATTTAACACCCTCTACCATCTCGGCAAGCAGATAGTCCTCACCTCCGACCGCTCTCCAAAGGAGATTAAAGGGCTCGAAGAAAGGCTCCTGTCGCGCTTCTCGTGGGGCTTGGTCACCGACCTCCAGGCCCCGGACCTGGAAAATCGTACCGCCATTCTGTACAAAAAGCTTGAGTCGGAAGGTATCAGTGTTCCTGATAATGTGGTGCGTTTTATTGCCGACCGGGTATCGACCAATATCCGTGAACTCGAGGGCGCCCTGATACGTCTGCTCGCATATGCATCCTTGAAAAATGAACCTGTAGATCTTCCGCTGGCCGAGAAAGTGCTCTCTGATGCCTTCTCAAGTCGTAAAAAGGAAGTAACTATTGACGCTATCCAGCGCAAGAGTTCCGAATGTTTTGGTATAGACCCACACATGATGTGCGCCAAGAAAAAAACGGCCCGCATCGCTCTTGCTCGCCAGGTAGCAATGTATCTTTCCAGGTCACTTACGGACAACTCCCTGAAAACAATCGGAGAGGCTTTCGGTGGCCGCGATCACTCTACTGTGATCCATGCCTGTGATTTGATCTCTAAAAAGATGTCGCTGGATCTGACTTTGAGGCAGAAAATCGACAAAATTTCAGCTGACTTACTTTATTGATATACTGTGGGTTACTATGTGGATAAGTTATAAATACAATACCTTTGACTTTACCAGTGGAAAACAGTATTGTAATGTTAATAGATAGTAGACAAAGAATTGTTGTGGTTGTTTATTTCTCCAACCCCTTAACTTATTGATTCTCAGGGGATAGGGAAGTTAAAATATAGAAGAGAAAATTGGATTATCAACATATCAACACACTTATTATAATCTCTAATTAGATATATAAGAAGAGATTAATAAGAAATGAATGTGGAGATTAATTTTCAGGAGATTGAATAGATGAAGTTTTCCTTACCGAAATCAAAACTGGCACACTACCTGCAGTATATTCTTCAGGTTGTTCCAACCAAATCGACACTTCCAATTTTGACGAATGTTCTGATCGAAGCTCTGGAAAACAAAATAAAGATTTCCGCAACAGACCTTGACATCTCCATTGCGGTGTCGATTGATTGTAAGGTTACGAAAAAAGGTTCGGCGTCACTACCAGCCCGCATTCTATTTGATATTATTAAGGAACTTCCCGAATCGGAAATTGTCTTTGAAGCTACCGGACAGCGAGTGGAAATCAAGATACCGAACGGTAATTACAAGATTGCCTCCGTTCCATCCGATGAATTCCCAAAACTCCCTGCTGTAAATACGAAACGGGAAATTAAGATCGCTGCTGAGGACCTGATTAGTATGGTTCGCAAAACGACCTTTGCGTGTTCCGATGATGAGACGCGGCCCGCTTTAAACGGAGTGCTCTGGCAGACAAAAGGTGAGCAAATGCAGATGGTAGCCACCGATGGTCACCGTCTCGCCAAGATGGCGGTGGAGAATAAGAAGCTAAAAGGGCTGTACGATGATGTTATCATTCCACCTAAAGTCCTCAATCTCATTCCAAAGTTTGTATCGGAAGAGGAAAAAGAAATCGGCATAATCTTCGGTGAGAATAATATTATCTTCAATCTAAATGATATTATTCTAACTTCTCGTCTCATTGAAGGTCCCTATCCGAACTTTGAACAGGTCATCCCGCAGAATAACGACAAGAAACTTATTGTCTCAAAAGAAGACCTCGCTCGGGCCGTACGGCGTGTGTCAATCCTCTCTAATGCTTTAACACATCAAGTGAAGTTTGCTCTCAAACCAAACTCACTGACACTTTCAACGACTAACGCCGACGTCGGCGGCGAAGGTAAAGAAGAACTCGACTGTGACTACAACGGGGATGAGATCGAGATCGGCTACAATGCCAACTACATAAACGATATCCTCGGAAAGCTCGATAGCGAGGAGGCGGTGTTTGAACTCTCAACCTCTGTTGCAGCGGGGGTTATATACAGTCCGGATAAGGCAAAAGATAACTTCCTCTGCCTGGTTATGCCACTTCGTCTGGCTGACTAGAGGTTTTTATAGACTATACCGAATGGCAGATTACAGAGTGTATCTGCCATTTTTTTATTCACGAACATGGTACTTGAGACGCTTAAAATTACAGACTTCCGCAATATCGCTACCCTGGAAATTAATCTCTCGCCCGGTGTTAACATCTTTTACGGTGACAACGGTTCGGGCAAGACAAACCTCCTGGAGGCTATATTCGTCCTGTATCTTGGTCGATCACACCGCGCCGCTTCGGAATCGGTTATGGTACGCGAGGGATGTGAGTTTTATCGCCTTGAGGGAACAGCCAACCAATTCGATAAAAATTATGAACTTGCGGTGGCATACGAGCGTGGGGGACGCAAAAGAGTAAGTATAGACAAAGTAGCCGTGCGGCTGAGTGAGCTATACGACAATTTCTCTGCCGTGGCGGTTGGACCGGAAGACAGCGAAATACTTGCCGGCTCACCATCGGTGCGGCGTCGCTTCCTGGATATCTACCTGTCACAATTCTCACAGAAATATCTCAGCTCCCTGGCTGCCTACCAGAAAGTGATAGCCCAAAAAAACGCCGCCCTGAAAAGGCACATGGACCCTTTTGCTTTCAACGAACTGCTTGTCGAGTCAGGTGCTTCGATTATGAGAGACCGAATAGACTTTCTCGCTAAAGTTGCCGAATCAGCGGCGCAATACTACGGTCATATTTCCGATGGCGGTATGCTGCGCGTCGGTTACCAGCCGTCGGTATCTCTTCCTCAACCAACGGAGTCAAAAGACGACATCAAGAAAGCGTTTGCGGCCGCACTCCAGAAGGCCGCCGAAAGGGAGCGAATAATAGAGACCGCCATGGTGGGGCCGCATCGTGACGACATCATCTTTGATATTAACGATCTCCCTGCCCGCTCTCACGGTTCCCAGGGAGAATGGCGCACCGCGGCTATTGCGCTCAAGCTCGCCGTTTACCATCTTATTAAAGAGAAACGCGGGTTTCACCCCGTATTGCTTCTGGATGAAATATTCGCGGAGTTGGATCACAAACGGGCGGAACTCCTCGTGGCGGCATTTGAGGATTTCCGGCAATTGTTTTTGACGACGGCTGTCGAACCTCCGGGTTTTCTCAGGCAGAACAGCTGCGGCTACCGGGTGGCCGGGGGGAAAATAATCGAGGTGTAAGTTATGGCAGGCCTGACCCTGAAAAATATCTCCAAATCGTTCGGCGCCCTCAAGGTGCTCGATGATATTTCTCTCGAGCTTGCCGATGGAGAACTGCTGGTTCTGCTGGGGCCGTCCGGCTGCGGCAAGTCCACCCTTCTGCGCCTGATCGCCGGACTGGAAAGCTCCGATGAAGGCGAGATATATTTAAACGACAAACGCATCGACCACCTCCTGCCGAAAAAGCGCGAAGTGGCTATGGTCTTTCAAAACTACGCCCTCTACCCGCACATGACCGTCTTCAAAAATCTGGCCTTTCCCTTGAAAGTCTCAGGCGTCAGCAGAGAAGAAATATCAGAGAGGGTCGAGAAAGTCGCCGCCATGCTGGGGCTGGGCGAAAAGCTCGGGGACAAACCAGGACAACTCTCCGGAGGCCAGCGCCAGAGAGTCGCGCTGGGACGCGCTATCATTCGCAAACCGTCAATCTTCCTTCTCGATGAACCGTTGTCAAATCTCGATGCCGACCTGCGCGCCCGCATGCGCCTTGAGATTGTAAAGCTGCAAAAAGAAATCAAAACCACCGCCATACACGTAACCCACGACCAGGCTGAAGCGCTGACTATGGCCGACCGCATCGCTCTGCTCCACGAGGGAAAGCTGCTGCAGGTGGGCACGCCCGAAGAACTCTACAGAAACCCCAATTCCGTGTTCGTGGCGCGCTTTATCGGCAGCCCCGCGATGAACATGATCGCCGGAAGAATCGAGCAGGAAATGCTGGTGCCCTTCGGCCTGCCGGTATCGAGTTACTATCTGACCGGCGATAAACCCCGTATGACTATCGGGCTGAGACCGGAGGCTATTGAAATAAGGCCGGGAGGACAATACGAAGGCAGGGTTTTATCGTGCGAGTATTTTGGCGACAGCTATGTTGTTAAATTCCATTTCGGCGGGCAAGACCTGGTTCTATCCTCGGCAAAAAAAGCCTACGACCCCGGCGAAATAGTGCAGTTCAGCTTCGACCCCCAAGAACTGCTGTTCTTCAGCGCCGATACCGGTCAACGAATCTGAACGATCCTCTACTTTACAACTAAAGACGCTGACATCGCGGGCAATAATGGGCCGAGCGGGAACCAATCTTTTCCCTCACTATTTTCCGGCCGCAGAACGCGCAGGCTTCACCCTCTCTGCCATAAGCCCTGAGATATTTCTGAAAACTCCCCGGCTGGCCATCAACACCGGCGTAAGTATCTACCGATGTTCCCATCTTGCTGATGGCCATCCTCAGGAGCCTCTGGATGTGCGCGTGAAGTTCCTCGAGTTTCCTCTTCGTTAACGAAGAGGTCAGTCTCTTCGGATGAATCCTTGATGCGTGCAAGGCCTCGTCAGCATAGATATTCCCCAGCCCCGCTATAAAAGACTGATCCAATAGCGCCGGCTTCATCATCCTTGAGCGTGTCCGGCACATGGTTACGAACGAGGCTGCGTCCAGCTCAAGCGGCTCCGGGCCAAGCTCCTTCAGGCCGTCCTGCTGCCACAACTCCTCGTTCGAGAAGAGGCGAAGCCTGCCGAAACGACGGTAGTCGTTGAACCTGAGCGATGGAGGACGCTTTTCAGTCTGAAGCGGTTCGAGGTAAAACGTAACGAGATCGTGCTTGTCATACGGTACTGGATTCTCATAGAAATAGAAGTGGCCGGTCATCTTTAGATGTACCCAGAGAGTGAGATCCCCCGAAAGCGCCATTAAGATATTTTTGCCGCGTCGTTCAACCGACTCGATCCGCCTACCCGTCATCAGGCGCGCGAAAGAGCGCGATTTCAGTGATTTTCCCACGACAATGGAACTTGGCGGTGCCGACACGCGTACTCGCGATATCGTGCGCCCAAGCACCGTATCGCGAAGCCCCCTCACGACTGTTTCAACTTCAGGAAGTTCCGGCATGCTGATTACAGCGGTTTTCCGTTTAAAACGTCTTTTAAAAACTGCCCGGTGTAAGATGACCGCTCCTCGGCCACGTCTTCAGGCACGCCCGTGGCGATAATTCTCCCGCCGTCATCCCCTCCCTCGGGACCGATATCGATTATCCAGTCGGCGGTTTTGATAACATCCAGATTATGCTCGATCACCAAAACCGTGTTACCGCGGTCAACGAGTTCGTTGAGCACCTTGAGAAGCATTCTTATATCTTCGAAATGGAGTCCGGTGGTGGGCTCATCGAGAATGTACAGGGTCCTTCCGGTTGCCACCTTCGACAGCTCCGTGGCCAGCTTCACGCGTTGAGCCTCACCGCCCGACAGCGTGGTAGCCTGCTGCCCGAGGTGGATATATCCCAGGCCGACACTGTAGAGAGTGAGCAGTTTATTTTTGATCCGGGGGATGTTTTCGAAGAACGCCAGCGCCTCGTCGACAGTCATATCGAGAACGTCGGCGATATTCCTGCCCTTGAAGGTAACCTCAAGCGTCTCGCGGTTGTACCGCTTGCCTTTACACACCTCGCACGGCACGTATACATCGGGCAGAAAGTGCATTTCGATCTTAATAATACCGTCCCCCTCACACGATTCGCAGCGCCCGCCTTTCACATTGAACGAGAACCGCCCCGGCAGATATCCCCGCGCCTTCGCCTCCGGAAGACCGGCAAACAGATCACGTATGTGCGTGAACACCCCGGTGTAAGTAGCCGGGTTCGATCTGGGGGTGCGGCCGATCGGGGATTGATCGATATCAATCACCTTGTCGATATTCTCGAGGCCCTCAATCTTCTCGAAGGGGAGCGGCGCGGTCCTGCTATTGTAGAATTTACGCGCCAACACCCGATAAAGCGTCTCATTGATAAGAGTCGATTTCCCCGAACCGGAAACACCGGTGACCACGACCAGGCAACCAAGGGGAATATCCACTTCGACCTTCTTCAGATTGTTGCCGGTCGCGCCGGACAATTTGATCGATGAACCGTTTGATTGGCGGCGCTCTCTTGGCGTTTCGATCTTCTTTTTACCGCTCAAATACTGACCCGTGATAGAACCCTTGGCCTTGCTGATATCTTCCGGTTTGCCTTCCGCGACTACCTGCCCGCCGTGTACGCCGGCGCCGGGTCCCAGGTCAATGACATAATCGGCGCTCTCTATTGTCTCGCGATCGTGTTCAACGACAAGCACGGTGTTGCCGATATCACGAAGCTCCTCCAGCGTGCTCAGCAGCTTCTTGTTGTCTCGCTGATGGAGCCCTATCGATGGCTCGTCGAGAATATACAGCACTCCCACCAGACGAGACCCTATCTGGGTGGCCAGTCGAATACGTTGCGCCTCACCTCCCGACAGGGTCGATGCAGCCCTTGCGAGAGTCAAATAGTCCAGACCAACATCGCACAAAAACCCCAGACGTTCCTTTACTTCCTTGAGTATCTGCCGGGCGATTGTCTGCTGCCGTCTGGACAGACGTATTTCGTTGAAAAACTTCAAACCCTGCTTGATCGACATGTTCGTTAGGCTGTCAATCGTCTCGCGGTCGATAATCACCGCCAGCGCCTCGGGGCGCAGCCGCGTTCCCTTGCACCCCGGACAATCCGTGATCGACATGTAATTTTCAATCCACTGACGTACACCGCTCGATTCAGTCTGTTTATAGCGCCTTTCCAGATGCGGAATGACCCCCTCGAAGGCCGCCTCATACACCCCCGCGCCGCGCCCCCGGCCGGAATTGTGCTCGTATTCGAACTCTATCTCGTCCTTACCGGAACCGTACAGAACAACCTTCTGAACATTGGCCGGAAGCTTCTCAAACGGCGTCGAGAATTTGAAATTGTAATGCTTCGCCACCCCTTTGAGCATATAACGATACCAGTTGGACATATCGGCGCCCCCCCACGGACGTATCGCTCCATCCGTCAGAGACAGGGACTTGTCGGGAATCACCAGGTCCGGATCGATCTCCATCCGTTGACCGAGACCATCGCATATCTGGCAGGCCCCAAACGGCGAGTTGAACGAGAACATCCGCGGCGTCGGCTCTTCGTAGCTTATGTGGCAGTTGAGACAGGCGGACTGCTCGGAGAAAAGAAGATCCTTGCCCTTGATATTGATCAGCACGGTCCCCTTTCCCACCTTGAGCGCCGTCTCAACCGAATCCGCCAATCGCCTTCTCGAATTGCTCTTCACTATCAAGCGATCCACCACCGCTTCGATAGAGTGCTTCTTCTTTTTGTCCAGCGAGATGTCGCTGTCGGTTTCGATTACCTCGCCATCCACCCGAAGACGCACGAAACCTTCGCGCTGAGCTTCCTCAATGTATTCTTTGTGTTCCCCCTTCTTGCCGCTTACCAGCGGGGCGAGAACCATCAGGCGCGTGCCCTCTTCAAACGTCAAAACGGAATCAACGATCTGTTCGGCGGTCTGCTGGGTTATCGGCTGTCCGCACTTAACACAATGCGGCACACCAATCCGGGCGAACAGAAGCCGGAGATAATCATAAATCTCGGTCACTGTCCCCACGGTCGAGCGGGGATTTTTCGGCGTCCCGCGCTGCTCTATCGAAATGGCCGGGGAGAGACCCTCAATAAAATCAACATCGGGCTTCTCCATCAGCCCCAGAAACTGACGCGCATACGCTGAAAGCGACTCTACGTAACGGCGCTGTCCTTCCGCATAGATGGTGTCGAACGCCAGCGAACTCTTGCCGGAGCCGGATAGACCCGTGATCACCGTGAGAGTATTCCGCGGGATTTTTACGTCGATGTTCTTGAGATTGTGTTCCCGGGCTCCCTTGATATGAAGGAAATCCTGATTCTTCTGATATTTTCCGTTGTTATTTGCCATTTTGGTTCCAAAAAAGTCCAGTCTGTAAATATACTATATCCGCAAGACGGCGAAAGCGGAAAACCGAGTTTCCCTGTCACTTTCTCTGTTAATCCGCCTTAACGCCGATCAACCTTCAACAGTTTCACCGGTAGCCGAAAATGCTTGACAATGCCCAACGTGGCCCTAATTTAACAGTCCTATGCACGACAAACACCAGGAATTCTTCGACTCGCTGGCCGCCGAATGGGATTTGATGTTCACCGCCGAAGATCTTGAGCGTCTCACCCATATCGTTGATCTTTTAGGGGTTAACAAAGGAATGCAGGTGCTCGACCTCGGCTGCGGAACCGGCATTCTCTTCGACATACTGCGCCGAAAAGTAAGCGACCAGGGATCCGTGACCGGTGTCGATTTCTCCTATGAAATGGCCCAGAAAGCCCACCGGAACTTCCCCTTCTCCAACGTCAATGTCGTCGATGCCGATGCTATTAGCTTGCCCTTCGCCGACTCGACCTTCGATATGGCGGTGGCTTTCTCGGCCTTTCCGCACTTCTCCGACCAGCAGAAAGCCATCGACGAAACCCACCGGGTTCTCAAAAGCGGAGCGAAGTTCTATATCATACACTTGATCTCTTCCAGGGAACTCTCCGAAGTACACCATCGCATCGGCGGTGTCGTTAAAAATGATGAGATCCCTACCGAAAAACGGCTGCGGGACATGCTCAACACCAGCAAGTTTAGTAATATAAGCATCGAAGATCACCCCGGCCTTTATCTTGCCATCGCCGTGAATTCCAAGTAGATTCATCGATGTGAACGGTTTTCGGCCCAGAATCAAATTTATAACACACGTAGCGCTCTATCTGGCTCTGGCGGTGCTGCTTCCGCTTGGTTTCCACGCCTTCGGCGTCGGGGGGAGAGTCTTTCTGCCAATGCATATTCCGGTTTTGCTGGCCGGGTTTCTCACCGGTCCCTGGTGCGGGCTCATTGTGGGTCTGCTCGGGCCGGCGGCTTCGTTTCTTCTCACCGGCATGCCCCCGACATACGCCGTGCCGCTTATGACCCTGGAACTGGCTGTCTACGGCCTCATCGCCGGTATTGCCTATCAGAGACTCAAACTGAATATCTACGTAGCACTATTGGCTGCGTTGATTTTGGGAAGACTCGTGTTTGCCCTTGGACTCATTGTGCTCGGAAGATTTATGGAATTACCTTACACCGTCGCGGTGTTCTTCTCATCCACCGGGGCCGTGGTGGCCGGATTGCCCGGTATTGCGGTTCAGATTGTCATTATTCCGATTGTCGTAGCCGCCCTGAAAAGATACCGCACAAACGCCTGACCTAATCTTTCACTACCGTGACCTCGCCGCTGGTCACCGCGCGACGCTGCCCGTCCATCTCTATAATCAGCGCTCCCGTGGCGTCTATGTCGATAGCCTTGCCTTCAACTATACGATTACCAAAACTCAATCTCACTTGCTGGCCTATGAGCGAAGAGTACTTGCGGATCCTCTTTCTTGAACGACCCAACTGCCCCTTCTGATATCCGAGGTACTCCTTTTCGAAATTGGAAAGAAACAGCCTGAGTAAATCAAGGCGGGGAACCTTCCTTCGATTGACCGCCCGAAGCGAAGTGGCGATAGACTTCAACTCCTGCGGAAAGTCATCAGGTTTCTGATTCACATTTATGCCTACGCCCACCACAACATAGTCAACCCTGTTTCTCTCGGCTGACAGCTCGGTCAAAATCCCGGCCACTTTCTTGCCGTTCACATGAATGTCGTTGGGCCATTTAATCTTGACCTCACCGGAAGTATGCTTCTCAACCGCTTCGGCCAGAGCCAGCGAGGTCATCACGGCCAATCCGGGTGCGGCCTCGGGTCGGAATTTCGGCTTAAGTATAATTGAAACGTATATCCCCGTTTTGGGAGGTGAATACCACGACCTTCCCAGCCGGCCCCTTCCCTTGGTTTGAGTCTCCGCGGTAACTATGGTGCCTTCAGGAGTCCCGCTTTGTGCGAGTTGGGTGGCGATGTCGTTGGTTGATTTCACCGAGTGGTAAGCATGAATTTTCTTGCCGATTACCTTCGAAGACAGCCCATAGCCGATCTCGGTTACCGTAAGTGAATCTGCCGCCGCCACAAAAGCGATCTGCCCCCCTGTCTTCTTGCGAATTTTGTATCCCAGCCTTTTGAGTTTGCCGAGCGCCGCCACGACATCGTCCGCGCCGGCTCCAAAGGCCTTCTGCAACGATGCTGTTGCCACCGGCCGCCCCGGACGGCGGCGGATGCGAAGAAGAAGGTCTTCTGATAATTTTTCCAGATCTTTGTTTGTCATGGGGTATCAATCGATGACTGTCATCGAAAAGTCGCTCGCCCGGGCCGAATGGGTGATCGAACCTACCGATATGAAGTCCACACCCGAAGCCGCCATATCCGCCACGGTATCGAGATTGACATTACCCGAAGCTTCCAGTTCCACCTTCGGATTGAGACTCCGGGCCAATTTTACGAGCACTGCCAGTGTCTGCGGTGTCTGGTTGTCCAAAAGCAGCCGCGTCACTCCCGCGCTGATAGCCTCTTCGACCTGGCTTTCGTTGGTAACCTCTACCTCAATACCAACTTCCTCAGCCTTCATCTCGAACTGCAGTCGGAATTCCGGAGTGTCAAGATATCCCATGGTTTTCTCGACAGCGCTTTTTATCGAACCGGCCGATGAAATATGATTGTCCTTGATCAGCACCATGTCGTAAAGGCCGAACCGATGGTTACATCCACCCCCGTGAACGACCGCCATCTTCTCCAGATAACGCCAGCCCGGCGTGGTTTTACGGGTATCGAGAATGCGGCAAGATGACCCTTTGATCTTCTCCACGAATTGATTGGTGAACGAAGCTATGCCGCTGAGATGCGCCATGAAATTCAGCGCCGTGCGCTCGGCGGTCAACACCGTCTGATTGAAACCGTCAATCTCCATCACGATATCACCCCTCGAGAAGTGCTCGGCGTCTTTTTTTAAAGGACGGATCACGTTGGCGGAGTCAACTATATCGAACGCTATCAGGGCCGGTTCAATCCCTGAGAGAATGCCGTCCGACTTGGCCGTTATTTTGGCTTTGATTGGCCCGGGCTCCAGGCAGGCCAGCGAGGTGAGGTCCCCCCTGCCAACATCTTCATCGAGAGCCGCTTTCACCAGGCGGCAAACGGCGCCATAATGCTCTTTATCCATCAATCCACCTAAAAATGTTCCTGTTGGCAACGACTTGCAACGCTATTATATTCCATTTGTGCCGCGAACAAAATCAAAAAATGAAACAGTTGCCGTTCTTGGGTATGGTTCCCAGGGTCGAGCAATCGCGCTCAACCTGCGCGACTCCGGCTATCCGGTCATCATCGGTCTCAAAAGCCGCTCGGCTACGAGAAAATTGGCCGCCCACGATGGACTTAGCAATATCGCAACAATCGGGCAGGCCATCCGTTCGGCCTCAATTATCGTTTTTGCCCTTCCCGATCACCTTCACGGAAGAATCTTCGACAAAGAAATTCGCAAGAACCTCAAAGACGGAGCCACCCTTGTATTTCTGCACGGCTTTTCCATCCATTTTGGCTTCATCTCTCCACCGGAGAATTGCGATATAATCATGGTTGCCCCTCACGGGCCCGGCCTCAGCGTCCGCCAAAAATACCTGTCCGACCGGAGTTTGTCCGCATTCTATGCTGCCCATCAAGACTATTCCGGGATGGCGTTGAAAAAAGCCCGGACTCTGGCGCAAGCGATTGGCATAGCTGGAAATGGACTTGTGAAAACCACTTTTGAGCACGAAACAGTCGGCGATCTGTTTGGGGAGCAGGCCATCCTCTGTGGCGGACTTACAGAACTTGTTCTCAGCGGTTTCGACTTGCTCGTAAAAAAGGGAATTCCTCCCGAAAACGCGTATCTCGAAGTAGCCTACCAACTTGACCTCATAATCCATCTGATTAAAACCTACGGAATCGAAGGCATGTATGATCGAATCTCGGTAACTGCCCGCTACGGTTCCGTCATGTCTGGCAAACGCATTGTGGATAAAGGGGTTAAGAAGAACATGGAGAAACTCTACGAGGAAATTGCGTCCGGAAAATTCGCCCGGTGCTTAAACGGCCTGAGCCAAAAAGATATCTCCCGGCTTCGAAAACAGATCAAATCCCGCGTGGCACCATCATTTGAAAAAGCCGCCCTCAAACACGCTAAGTAGCTTTTTACCAACCACTTAAATTGTTGCCAGACTCCCCCGGTATTCTTCCGCAATTACCGCCCAAGTTCTTTGTGAAAAAAAGCACAAATACTGTTTTGTTTATGACAATCTCATGACAAATCGTTATCCCCCTTTGGTTAAATTCTGCCTGATTTAACAAAAGGTGAGATAAGAAAAATGAAAAGTGCTTCCCTTCTCTCTAAGGTCTGCCTGATAGCTGCCCTGATCGCGTCATACGCCCCGGTGGCGGCGGGAGAGCTATCCGGACGTACAATGGATGCGGAAACGAAGAACTTTATAAGGGGCGTAAACATTCGTATCGTCGAATCCGGACGAGTCGTCGAAAGCGACAAGCGCGGCACGTTCAAATTCGACAAGCTGCCGGATGGCTGGTATCATCTGGTCGCCACCCATATCTCCTATGACATGAGTGACACCATTCTGGTCAATGTCTCCGGCAAGAGCAGCATTGATATCAGAATGAAACCGTCCCCGTGGGTGCTCAACGACGTGGTCATAACCGGCACGCGCTCGCCGCACCTTCTCAAAGATGTACCCGTCCAGACCGAAGTGGTCACCAAACGCGATTTCGAGCGCACCGGCGCCACGACGGTCGATGAAGCTCTGACATCCTCTATCGGCATTACCATCAATGAAGATCTGTCCGGCCAGGGCGCCACCATCCGCGGGATCGAGGGTGACCGGGTGCTGATTCTCGTTGATGGCGAGCGGGCGGTGGGACGCGTACGCGGTTCGATAGATCTGAGTCAATATTCGCTCAACAATGTCGAGAAGATCGAAATCGTCAAAGGAACCGGCTCCACTCTCTACGGTTCCGACGCCATGGGCGGCGTGATCAATATCATCACCAAGAAACCATCCACAAACATTCGCAGCGCCAACGCCTACTTTGATTATGGTACCCACGCCAGTTTCAATCCGGCGGTTGATCTGGAGTACGGCAACGAGCGAACCGGCCTTACTCTCGGCGGCAAGCTGTTCTCGACCGATGGTTTCGACCTGGACCCCAGCACGCCGCACACCAACGGGCAGGAGAAAATTGACCGCTGGAATCTGTCCGGTAAGCTTCGTCACAAACTCTCCGACAAATGGGATCTCACCGGCTCGACTCGCTTCATGCACGAGAAACGCGACTGGGTCGAATCGGAAGTCATTCCGATCAACCAGTTCGATTCCATCACTTTCACCTACGATGATGAAGAGATAAACAAGCGTTACGAGGCTTCAACGACTCTCGGTTATCTCTCCGGTGACAAGTATTCGATGAACTTTCGCCTGTTCGGCACCTACTACGATCACGATTGGAACAAATACAGCGACGAGTACTGGATTGATACCTCCAAAACCGAGGACCTTTTCCTGGAAGCATCCTACAATGCCAACTACGCCATAGGCCAGGACCACGTTGCCACCTATGGTCTAGAATACAACTACCAGGACCTCAAGTCCGACGAGTTGGTCGATGGTTCCGAGGCGGACCAGTCCGCGGCTGGCTACCTGCAGTATGAGTACTCACCGCATTCGGCGTGGAACATCGTTTCGGGCGTCCGCTACGAAAACCACAGCTCATTCGGCGGACATGTGAACCCGTCGCTGAACGTCATGTTCAAACCCGGTCAGCAGGTAAAGTTCCGCGGGTTTGTCGGTCGCGGCTTCAGAGCGCCATCTATCAAACAGCAGTATTTCGTCTTTGACCACACGGCGGCCGGCTATATCGTTTACGGTGGTTCTGCCGTTACCTCTACCGATCTGGACCTCGGCGGACTGGAGGTTGAGCCTCTGACGCAGGAAAATTCAATCAACAGTTCAATCTCCGCGGAATTTTCCTACGGGACGATTGGTCTGCACCGCATCACCTACTTTTACAACCACCTGGAGGACCTGATTGACTTTACCCTGATAGGCTTCCCCGATCCTTACTGGCGCGGTGTTTATGTGTACCAGAATATCGAAACGGCCATAACCCAGGGAATTGAATGGGAATCGCGCATACGCCTCTCCAAATCGTTCGATCTGTCTTTCTCCTACAATTATCTCTATACGCGCAACCTGGAAACCCACGAGAAACTTATCAACCGCCCCGACCATACCTTCAAGTTCTATTTCACGGGTATGATCGATCGATGGAATGCCGGCGCCAGTTTCTGGGGTGACTATCAGTCACGCAAGCTCTGGGTGCCGCGGTCGAACACCGGCGGCAACGAAGGTGATGCCGAGTACGCGCCGCATCGCACCAGACTGAATCTTAATCTGTTCAAGAGATTCGACAACGGACTCGAAACCTTCCTGACTTTCCAGAACCTCCTCGATGAAACCAACATCGACTACGGTTACTGGCCGGGATTCGAGGTCTTTGCCGGGATAAAATTCAATCTTTCTGATAACTAACATCTAAGGAGTCTTTAATGAAACACCTGTTAATTTCACTCTCTCTGCTGGCTCTCGTGTTCGGAGCGGTCGGTTGCAGTGACGATGATGACAACCCCGTTACGCCAACCACTCCGACCGGAACGGCCACTACAACCTGGAATCAAACCGGTGGCTACTGGAGCAGCACTGTTGACGCGTCTGACTACGACAGCTACATGCATTTCTCGTTCACCACTCTCGACACAGTGACGAGCGCGGTGTCCAAACCCCTCGCTGATTCGTGGGATATAGCCTTCCGGCGCGAGGTTATCAAACTCAACGGCGGGACCTCGACTGTCAATGACGGCGATGTCGAAGGAGCTGACCTCGGACTGGTCGACTTTGATGCCGTGACGATTGATGACACGACCGGCGCGGAATGGGTCACGGATTTTATCGATTACTTCATCGATTCTTTTTATACCTATAACCCGACCACGCATCAGTTGACCGCCAACCAGTTCGTTTACTCCATGCTCGATGCCTCGGGTGAACATTACGTGAAGTTTCAAATCGACTCGATGGTCGGGGCCGGCATGCCGCCGAACATGGGCACGGTGTACCTGAAATACTACTATCAGGATACGGTCAGCGTCAGAAGACTTCCCGGGCCATGCGTGGAGGCCTCGATTGAGGTGAACTCCGGCACCGGCTACTTTGATTTCAGCACTGGCGGGTCGGTTGACCCGTCGGATCCATCCGATTCCGACGATTGGGATATTGCTTTCAACTCCTATAATATCATGCAAAACAGCGGCCCCAACGGTACCGGCGAATGTGCCGCCTTTCTCGCCTGGAGCGAGCTCGACGACCCGACCGATATCGATGCCTTCATAGAACAGCCTACCGGCGCTCCGCTGTTTCCCGATATACCCGGTTCAGCCTTGACTGACTGGTATGATTACAATGGGCAGACCCATCAGCTAACCTCCAAATCGCACGTGTACCTGATAAAGACAGGTCAAGTGGTGTACAAGCTGCGGATCGAAAGCTACTACGAGGAAATCGGCGGCGTCCCGGTCAGCGCTCACTACACCTTTATTTGGAACGAACTGTAAGAAAGAATAGTCATTACTTTCTCACCGGGAGCCCTCTGAGACCTGTTCTCAGAGGGCTCTTCAGCTTAAGCCAATGATATCAACCTGCCAGTTTTAACGTTGACGGCCTTCCCGCGCGAGCATAAATTTCAGAGCAACATGAGGAATTTTATGAAAAATCTGCTCATTTTGATAGCCGTCCTGCTGCTCGCAGCAGCGGCCTATTACATCTATGATACTTTCAGGGAAAGGACTTACCCTGAAAAGGTTGGCGAGATAATCTATTTCGAAGATCAACGCGTTCTTTCGCCGGAGTTGACCAAGTATCTCGAAAATGATGACCCTGACCTTCGGGCCCGAGCCGCCCTGGCCGTCGGACGCATCGGCGCCCCCGGAAGCGGAAAGCTGCTTTACGAGGTTATGACTTCCGACAGCAGCATGGATGTTGCCGCACAGGCTGCCTTCGCCATCGGCCTCACCGGCGAAAAGAAATACACCGCGGATCTGCTTGATCTCGCTCTCGATCTTCCGTCCAAAGTTACCGTCCGTCTCGTCGAAGCAGCCGGGAGGCTCACCGACACGAGCATGAAGGCGGAAATCGATGCTATAGCCGATTTTCTTTCTCATCCGAGTCCGGAGGTGCGGGAAGCCGCCTGTATGGCGCTCTTTCGCGCCGGCGCCAAATCAAAAGCGCCCCGCCTGATAGAGTTCGCGCTGTCTGAACCGGATGAACAGGTACAGGTGGCCACGCTATATGCGCTCGCCCGGCTGGGAGTGCCCGACGCTTTCGCGGTATATGAGAAATTCGTTGCTGATGCCGATCCCTACGTGAGAAGCCTTGCCGTCCGCGGCTTCGGACTATCAGATAACGCCGACGCCGTTCGCTATCTGACCATTGCCCTCAACGACAGCGATCCACGGGTTGTCGCTCAGGCGATAACCGATCTGGCGGGCAAGAAAACGCCCGAAGCCATGTCGAGGCTGGCGAAAAAACTCGGTACGGTGCGTGATGAGAAACTGAAAGTGGCGACCATCAACGCCCTCGCTCGTCAGCAAAACGCCGAGGCCTTGGATGCGGTCAATGCCGTCCTTTCAGACGGGTCGCCTGTGAATATCACGGTTGCCGCCCTGGGTTATCTGGCGGCAATCCAGAAAGAGCGCGCGATAATGCTGATTGATTCACTGCAAACGCTCGAAGACACTGAGATACGGGCGGCCTGTGCCGATGCCTACGCGACTATCGGTACGAAGAATATAATCCCGCGCCTCGCGGTTCTCTTCAATGACAACAGCCCGCTCGTGCGCATGAGCGCGTTCTATGGCCTGGTTGCGATCGACTCCAATAACGTGACCTTCTACATTGGAAAAGCGCTCGAGGACTCCGCCTACGTGATGGCGATAGTGGCTATCGACGAAATCAAAAACCGGAAACTTGCGTCTTACCTGCCGAAACTCAAAAGTCTCGTCGAGGCCGGTCCGCAGACCCACAAGGATATTCGCGGCGCTATAGTTGACTGCAGCGAAGCATTCATCGGCGACACCGTCGCCGTCACCGACAGCCTGGCGCGGCAGATACTGATCGCCGGCATCCTCGACACCGATCAAATCGTTCGACGTACAGCGGCTGATATTTATAAAGACAAACTGAACGAAGATCGCTACGATCAGGTACCACCGGCCAACACCCGGCTGAGCAAACGCAAAATTACCGGCGCTATCGAAAAGTATCTGGCCAATCCGTATGCTACCGTCGTCACCAATCGCGGCGAATTCGACCTCGAACTCTATTTCGATATTGCCCCCCTCTCGGTCATCAATTTCATCGACCTCGCCAAGCAGGATTACTACGATGGTATCGTATTCCACCGGGTAATTCCCAATTTCGTCGCGCAGGCCGGTGACCCCGAAGCAACCGGGTGGGGCGGTCCGGGTTATGTCATCCGTTGTGAGTACTCCAGTGAACCTTTTAAGCGAGGCACCATGGGTATGGCTACCAGCGGCAAGGATACGGGCGGATCGCAATTTTTCATAACCCACACACCTCTGCCGCACCTCGATGGACGCTACACCGTCATGGGGCAGGTCCTCTCCGGAATGGACGTAGTCGATCAAATCATCAAGGGGGATACGATCAAGAACGTCTTGATTTATGAAGGCAAATTACAATGAAAAAGCACAATCTTTTTCTATGGACCGCGCTGGCGGTAATCTGCTGTGGTCTGATGCCTCGCGTTCGCGCGCAGGTTGACGACGGTATCGATCCGGATGCTCTCATCGAGAGAATTCTGGCTGTCGAAGATCAACAGCGACAGCAAATCTCTACGGTGATTGTCGACGCGGAATATGTGGAGGGTGAGGAAAAAGACGGCGAGTTTTTCGAAAAGGTTCGTTTCATCAAGAAGATTTATATAAAGTATCTGGCCGATACCGCCCTCTATCACGAAGACTATGTGGAATACTACAAAGACGGTAAACTGCAGTCACAGAAAGACCTCGATAAGGAAGCCCGCGACCGCAAAGAAAAGAAGGCCAAACGCAAGGTGAAAGACATTTCTTTCTCGATGCTTCAGCCGTTCAGACCCGACTATAGAGACCTCTATGACATCGAATATCTTGGCGTCAGCCCCGACCCGGTCGAGGGATACGTCGCCCACCACTTCGAAGTAACAGCCAAAGAGGATGCGGACTCGCTGATCAATGGCGACTACTTTTTCGATGTCGAGTCTTTCCATCTGGTGAGAGTCGATTTTTCACCGGCAAAGTTGGTAAAGAAAGCCATGTTCAAACTGAATGAAATGTCGATGTCGATTGTATACGGTCCGACGGACGATGGTTACTGGCTGGCCAGACAATTTGACATTGCAGGTAAAGGCAAAGCGATGTTCTTTATAGGAGTTAAATTCGCCGGATCGGAGTACTATCGCAATCCGGTGATCAATACTGAAATCGATGATGAAATATTCGAGGTGAATGATGGATCCGACCTTCAGAACTAAAATCGTTAAAGTCAATATCCCATCAGACTGCAACGTGATCTTCGGCCAGTCGCACTTCATCAAAACAGTCGAAGACCTCTATGAAGCTCTTATAACCGCCTCACCGTCGCTCAAGTTCGGCATAGCCTTTTGCGAAGCCTCGCAGAAACGGCTGATACGCACGGATGGCAACGACGCTGAGCTGACAAAGCTCGCCACCGCGGCGGCTTTCGATGTCGGCTGCGGTCACTGCTTTTTCGTGTAT
Source organism: Candidatus Zixiibacteriota bacterium (assembly GCA_040756055.1). Lineage (NCBI taxonomy): Bacteria > Pseudomonadati > Candidatus Zixiibacteriota > Candidatus Zixiibacteriota bacterium. The sequence goes on along the minus strand of JBFLZR010000001.1, from coordinate 384,209 downwards.
CTGAGAGACGGTTACCCGATTAACGTGCTCGGACGGGTAAAAGGGGTCGACGAGGTGTGCCATATCTTCTGCTCAACCGCCAACCCCCTTGAAGTTATAGTAATTGAGACCAGAATGGGAAGAGGCGTGATGGGTGTGGTCGATGGAGAACCGCCCCTCGGCATTGAAACCGATGAAGACAAAGAAGAACGCCGGGAATTTTTGCGCCGAATCGGCTATAAGCGATAACTAAAGACAGCCAGCAACTTCAATTGGAGGGAATCTTGTGATACGCAAAGCAGTTATTCTGTCCGTGTTTTTTCTGGCAGGCGCGCTGATGGTGCCTTCTGCCCGTGCCGGTGAAGCATGGGAATTCGGCCTAAAGGTCGGCGTGAGCTACTTCTCCATGGGCGGGGAAAGCGCCGGACTCACAGATTACAAAGCCGGTTTCTGCGCAGGGGGGCTCGTCGCGCGCAAAATTAGCAGGACCTTTACCCTGCAGGCTGAAGCACAGTACGTCATGAAGGGTGGCGAAAAGAGAATCATTGAAGGCTCCTATAAAGAGAAATACACCCTGACATATCTGGAATTCCCGCTGCTGGCCAAAGTCGTCTTCCCGCCCTCAAAGGACAAGCCGGAAACACCCAGCTATCGTTCGGTCGGCAACGAGGGATTCACGCCCGGCTTTTATGCCGGCCCGGTCATCGGCTTCAACCTCAGCGCCACACGTACCTACTCAGAATTCCAATTGACCGAAGACATATCTGGGGTTAAGAACCTTGACTACGGGCTGGCTATAGGAGGGGGTTTCGATTCGGCGCTACCCAAAGGCAAAATGCTGTTTGATCTGAGGTACACCTTCGGCTTGCGTAAGATACTCGATCTCGATTCCGACGCGGACCCGGATATTCTGAATAGGGGCGTGACAATCATGGTGGGTTATGTCTTCTGACAACCGAATCGCAAAGGGAGAGAAATACAATGCCGCGGACCGTTAAAAGGCTGACTGCCTGTATCGCGGCGCTGATTGTCTTCACTGTAGCTTCATCGGCCGCCGCCAATTCGTTCAAGCCCGGCTTTCACATCGGCGGCTCGATAGCTACCCTGGAAAGTGGGCAGTTGAGATACGATAATCTCTCCGCCCTGTGTTTCGGGCTGCGCGCCAACCGCGAAATATCGAGGTTCGTTGACTATCAGTTCGAACTGAACTTTGTCAGAAAAGGCGCCGAGACAGATATCTACACCATAGTCAACAAAACCGAAGTGGCCTCGGCTGAAGGCTCGCTGAAACTGGACTATCTCGAAATCCCGTTGATGCTCAAGGCGGGGCCCAACCTGACATCATCGTTTAACCCATCGGTGCTCGCCGGACTATATCTCGCCTGGAACCTGGACAAAGAAATTTCATATGACAGTGATTTCTCCGATCCGCTCGAGGAGATCGATGTTGCCACGAGTGATTTTGGTCTTATTGTCGGCGCGGCTTTGGATTTCACTGTCAAAGGCAGAGAAGCAGGGTTGGAGATTCGCTACAGCCGGGGCATCAAAAAGCCTATCGACCGCTCTATCGGCGAAAGCGTACTCAACAGCGTTATGAGCTTTGTCATTTATATCACGCCGTAATAAGGGCAATCTCCTAATTCGTGAAGAAGTCGAATATGTTGCCCAGCATGCTGGTATCGGCCATGTAGAATTCCGTGTACCGGCATCTTGAGCAGGTAACCCGGCTGAATTTCGACCCCTGAACATCGAAAATCTTACTCCAGAAACCTCCCGCCGCCCGGATCTCACCGGTTTCGTAGCCGGTGTTTGAACATTTGGGACATCTATAATTCAACTGCATCATACATAAACCTCCAATAAAATACAGCCATAGTTATGCACAAATTACCGCTGTGAGCTGTGAATATTCAAATCGATGAGAAACTGGAAAGGCAATCGCTGTCCGCCGCAGCTACCGGGTCTTGTTCTTTGACCGGTAGTCGGCGATAGCCGCCTTGACGGCATCCGGGGCCAGAAGCGAACAATGCATTTTCTTCTCAGGAAGGCCAAAGAGAGCTTTGGCGATTTCCTCGCTGGTGAGCTTTTCCGCATCTTCGAGAGTTCTCCCCATGAGCATCTCGGAGGCAATCGAGCCGGTGGCAATAGCGGCGGCACATCCGAACGTTTTGTACTTCACGTCCGTCAAACGGTTGTCCTTCACCTTGATATACATAATCATGATATCGCCGCACTCGGCGCTACCCACCTTACCCACGCCGTCCGCGTCGGGAATTTCACCGGTGTTGCGCGGGTTCTGAAAATGATCCATTACCGTATCGTTGTACATGGCCGTAAGGTAATAAAAATGCCTGCGTTGGCAATCAATTTTTGGTCAACCGGCAGTTAAGAACTATTAAACTATCGCACCGTTACCGACTTGAAAATATACGCTGCAAGCGTATATTATAGACATGGCAATTGAATACGGTAAAACCGAAGTCGAAAAAGCGATTCTTATTGGTTTGGCCCGCACTTCACTTGGGCGTTCGGCAGTCGAGGATTCTCTCGATGAACTGGCGCAGTTGACTTTCTCAGCCAACGCCATTGTGATTGGCCGCCGGATTCAGACCAAGCCTCATCCCGACCCGGCCTTATATGTCGGCAGCGGTTTCGTGCGAGAACTCAAGCAGCAGCTCGCCGAGGCCGGCGGCAATTGCGTCATATTCGATGATACTCTCAGCCCTGCCCAACAACGCAATCTTGAAACCGAGCTCGAGTGCAAGGTAATTGACCGTCCAATTCTGATACTTGATATTTTCGCCACGCGCGCCCGCACCGCGGCCGCTCGTCTTCAGGTGGAACTCGCTCAACTCGAGTACACGCTTCCCCGCCTGACCGGCGCCTGGGTCCACTTCTCGCGTCAATACGGCGGAATCGGGGCCAAGGGGCCGGGGGAGACCCAGCTTGAAATCGACCGCCGGCAGGTGCGAACGAAGATTGCCCATCTTAAGCAGCGACTTCAAAAGCTCGACCGTCAGCGTTCCACCCAACGCAAGAGACGACAGGACCTTTTCAAGGTTGCCCTGGTGGGATACACCAACGCCGGGAAATCAACCCTGTTTAACCTGCTGACCAAAGCCGATGTCCGTACCGAGGATATGCTTTTTACCACCCTGGATTCCACCACCCGCGTGATGTCGTCGGGATATCCCTGCCATGTAGTGTTTTCTGATACGGTCGGGTTTATCAAAAAACTCCCCCATGAACTGGTAGAATCGTTCAAGTCGACTCTTGAGGAAGTCAGCCTGGCCGATCTGCTGCTTCTGGTAGTCGACTGCTCCGAGGCGAATTTCGAGCAGAGAATCGAGCACACCCGCCAGGTTTTGGCCGAGATAGGGGCCGACAATATACCATATCTGTTGATATACAATAAGATAGATGTCGCCGGCGATTTCGTGGCACGGCCCGAAAACCATCACAAAGCCTTCATGATTTCCGCCCGTGAGCACCTGGGAATAGCCGCCATTCAGGCCGAAATTCTGGCCAACTCGGCCCAGTTCATCAAGAAGCGCAGCGTTTTTTCGTAAAATTTCAGCCTTTTCTGCCGATAAATATTTCAAAGGTAACAACTATGGCAAAAGCTATTCTTATAGTTGATGATAACCCCAATATGTCGACTCTGCTGTCGGAGATGCTCGAAGTTTTCGATTATGAGTCGGTGCGGGCTTCCGATGGCAATGAAGCGCTGGAGGAACTCGACAAAAAAAGCTTCTCTATGGTTATCACCGACATGCGTATGCCGAACATGACCGGACTGGAACTGATCGAGAAAGTCAAACAAAAATACCCCAAACTCCCGGTCGTGCTCATTTCGGGTTATTCGGTTGACAGCAGCGAAGTATCCGATGATAAAATCAAACCGGATGGTTTCTTGGCCAAGCCGTTCATGATGTCGGATATCGAGCAGCTTCTGAACTCACTGCTTTAGCCTAAACATTCTTTCCTTCATATTTTTATCTGATATATTTATCTCTCTCCAACTCTTGCACGAAGGATGGTGACTGCTTTGTCGCCATCCTTCCGGCATTAATGCATCGAGCTTGTCGCAGGTGGCTGTGCACCTAACGCACGAGCGGCAGGTCGTGTCCCTATTCGCGCGGGGACAGAACCTGCCGCCAGTGAGATTCAGGGGTTAGTCAACAAACCCCACAGGGAAAGCACTAGAGCTTTTTGACTTTGTCTTTCGAAAGGACCGAGTAAAGCTCGTTGAACACAAACTCATCCGGTTCGGAGTCGAATGGTCCCAGCTCGAAAGTACAGGTCGTGCCGGTGATGTCTTTTCTGGAAAAGGTCGATTGACCGCTTTTGTCGACCACTCTTATCATGACCGGCATGCGGAAACTCTCGCCCACGTTTTTGGTCCAGACATTGGCCGTGATGAAGTACCCATCGTCTCTTTGCTCTGTCTTGTACTCAACTTCGAATTCCGGATAACCGAAATCACAGAGCCAGTAATCGAAGAACCAGTCGAGCGGCTGTCCGTAGTGCTTCTCGGCCAGTTTGACGACATCGTGGTTGGAAAACGGCCCCATGTTGCCTGTCAGACAGAGCTCAAAGAAGAACTTGAAGAACCGCTCTTCGCTTCTTGTCCCGAGGTCATACATCACCGAGCGCAACATATGAAACAGCCAGGTTCCCCTGTTGCAGCGGATTGCCGACGGGCAGCGACTGCCGGTCGCCATCGGGCGATCGCGATTCAAACCGCTGTAAGTGAGCAAAGTGTCCCGGCGATTTAAGAGATTGGTGTAGTAAGTGCTGCCTTTCAGGCTGTTCTGTATGAACAGCAGCGACAGGTACTCCGAGGCAGCGTCGCGTACCCAGGTCTCGCGATCCGACACCGGCCTTAAACCGAAACCGAACCATTGTTTGGAAACGGAATAACCGGCGAATATGTTGAACCCTCCCAGAAACTCCAATCCGCCCTCGCTGTAACACACTACCTGCGGTACTTCGACCATCCCCGGCATGCTGTAATAATTCTCGGGGTATATGTACACTTCGAAAGTGTTCGGCGGATTGCCCATTTTGGACGACATGAAATTGAAAGCATCGAGAATCGTGCCTTCGTAAAGAGCGTCGTTTACGTAGCAGCTGAACTGCTTGGTGATATGTTTGGCTTTCAGGAAATTCAGGGTTATGCCGTTATCGGACAGAGCGGTGGTGGTGTCGAATCCGGAGGCATACCCCTGAATGAAGAATTTATCAAAGGGAACCTGAGGCTCGGCGGTGAATGTCTCTTTGCCGTTATTGCGCGTGGTTTCCCCCTGCCCCGGCATGAGATAGTTGAAACCTTTCGGGATGGTGAACGTGAGGGAGTGCATCGATGGTGTCGGGTCTTCCACCCAGGGGAGAAAGACGCTGTAGTCCTTGCCGCGATACCAGTAGGTAAGCGTGACCGTGTCTCCCCTGTATACGTATTCGGGCAGGATGATGCCGGTGAAGTTGAAATCCTTGCGGCGGTAATAGTCGACCGACCGGCCGTTGTAATGGATGGAATCCTCATAGAGGTTGTAGTGCAGGAAGGTGGAGACAAACCGGGCGCTATCTTCGTTTATCACGAGTTTGATATCAGCCCGGGCGTTTTCGATCTTGCGGCCATCCATGCCGCCCATCTCAATCTCGGCCTTCTTGCTTATCGTGGTTGTGGGGAAACCGATGTTTGACAGCACGAAATCATCGTACCTGGCTTCTTCTTTTCTCTGCAGGCAGACCGCGTCGGTGGTCATCTGGTCCGATGGCTCAAAAACGTAGGAGACCGTAACTTCTTCCGGCGCGTTCGGGTCGAACCAGAAATTATAGCGCCCGAAATCGATCCAGAAATAGCCATCGGCCGCCCGCTCATATATAGACCTCAGCAGTTGAAAATAGTTGTCGTACTGATGTCCCAAAAGCGGCTTGAAATACATTTCGCCCTGCTCCTGCATCATCGCGGTGTAGTCTTTCCACTTGAGCTCTTTTTGCTCGACCGGGAACTGCTCCTTGAGCTTGAGGTCGAAATCATCGGCCATCCGAATCAGACAGACCTCGAAATCCCGGTCAACCACGCTGTCTTTGCTTACGCTCAGCAGCGACTGTCGTTCCAGATGCGAGGGAATCTCGATATGCGCGTTTCCTTTGCCGACAAAGACCGCCGTGGTCGGGCGACCGTCGACATAACGAAGCAAGTGGATAAAGCCTTCTTTGAAGGTGAAGGTCGCGATGTCTTTTTGATAGACAAAATTGGTGACCTCGGCCCTCTCCCCAAGATTGTTGAGAAGTTCGAGATCCAACGTAGCGTAATCGGATTTGAATTTGTCGAAAAACTCCGACGCACCGCACACGCCGGCGAGCGCCAGACAGATTAACAGTGTTAGCACGAATTTGAACATTCTCACGCATGCCTCCATGTAGTTTTATGTCTTATAGACGGATAGTCGCTATATTTGTCAATTATTTATAGCCGACGAATCAGGTCAACCAATGTTTGGACGAAAATTCGATACTTCATTTCCATGTCGATATCGGCCCTTATCAGGTGATAATTTGGATGCCTATTCCAGACATTTGTGGTTGCCTTTTCAATGAACAGGACATCCTCGATTGATTCGTTTCTGATATCGTCGTGCTGAAAGTACGGCTCACCCAGCGATGCGGTGCTTTCGAGTTGTATTACCCCGTTGTAGCGATTGTATTCATTTTCGATTGTCGTGCCCATGTCGGCGTCGGTTTCCGGGTGGAAGGCGAAGGCATCGGCGGTGCCCCGGTCGGTGATGAACGAATTGCCGGCCAACTGGTCTTCGCGCGCCACCTGGCGACGGTAGATTTCGCGGTGGAACTCGCTCCATCGTTGACGGTAGGTGGGGTCTTCCTGTAGAAGTTGCCGGGCCAGCTCTTTCAGGAAGACGAAGTCCGCGAAACGGGGGTCGATTTTGAGGCGCTCGATGAATTTTGATTTTCCTGATGCCGGCGCGCCGGTTATGACGATTTTGATGGGCATACGTTATTTAAGTTAGTGAACGGGTTTAGCGGAATCAAGATTTCCGCTGAAAATCGGCTCGAAAAATCCTTGTAGTCGGTTGTTGTTTTTTCAGTTACAGAGAATTGGCTTCGTTTCGTTATTTTTGTGTTTTTGACGCGCATGGGTGCATTTAATAAATCAAACCCCTACCATTCACGCCGCTTCTTTTGTAGGTCAAAATCCCCTGCCCGACAGGGTTCATCGTCAGATGAAGGTTTTGACATCTTTCTGGTACCGACATTTGGCTTCGTTTCGCTAATTCTTGCTCTGAACGCCTCAATCGAGTCACGCCTGCGAAAGCAGGGGTCCAGTCACACGCGACAGATCGGGTCGCGTGAATCCGACCAAAAGGCGTGTTCCAGTCTTTGATTGTTCCTTGTATTTTCTTGCCAGCCATATCGTTTCGTCCATTTGGCTTCGTTTCGTCATTTTTTGCTTTGAACGCCTCATTCGAGTCACCCCTGCGAAAGCAGGGGTCCAGTCACACGCGACAGCTCGGGTCGCGTGAATCCGATCAAAAGGCGCTTTTCTGCCTTTTATTGTCCCCTGTATTTTCTTATCAGCCATATCGTTTCGCCCATTTGGCTTCGTTTCATTATTTTTGCTGTAACCCCTCACCCCGACCCTCTCCCGAAGGGCGAGGGGGAGAGAGGCGTGATGTCGCGTTTGATGAATCAAACGCCTACGGATGCGCCAGGTGTATTTTTTGATGTCAGGGCCAAAGCAAGTTTGACCCTGCCACCCGGACGCGGTCATTCCGTTGAAAAACGGAATCCAGAGAGCAAGAACCGACAAGGATTCTGCCATGATGGTGTATCCGTATTTTTCCGCGCAATCCGCTATCATCCATTGTGCCCGGTGAATCTTCAGATTCACCGGGTATCCAGAGTTGGCTTCGTTTCGTTGTTTTTTGATCGTCAATCGTTAATTATCCCGTAGGGGTTCAAAATTTTGAACCCCTACGAAGTGTGTGTCCGGGCCAAAGCAAGTTTGAGCCTGCCACCCGTCCATCATTTCTACTAAAGAATCCAGTAGGGGGATTTGCTGCGATTTTGTTGGGAAATTGTTCTTTGCGCTGGTTTCAGCCTCTCCCTGTCACGAGCCTGTTACCTAAATCAAAGCAGGTCGGGTTCCGACCTGTCCTGCGTTTCGCGGGATTCCATAAAAACTACAATTGTGAGAAACCCGACACCTAATATCGGATTGTTTAAGATGTCGGGTTGCTTGGTTCACGTCCGCTCGCGTTACTCGCGGCGTGCCCGGCGGAACGCCGACCTACTTGGACTGACGGGCAGTAGTTTCGACCTGCTCTTGCTGAACATAATCAGAGCTATGCTCATAACAAGAGAAAGGTTCAATCCAGAATATCAACCCTTGACCTAAAAGACGGTATCTACTTCTACTTCACAGCCCGTGACCGATCCGAAGCACACATCCGTCCTCTTTTCGAATCTCTGCCACAGGGACACCTCCCAAGTAGCCCTCTCGAAGAGTACCTTGCACAAACCAAACGTCATCCTGTTTAAGCTGCGCCTTAAAAGGTCTTCGATCGAGAATCACTCTTCCGTAGCGAGCAGACCAGATCGCCTCCGCAATTCTCACCGCCGTTAAGGAATCAGGCACTATTCCATCCTTCGGTCCATAGGTGGCCACCTCTTCGGATGAACATGATGTTTGTAAACAGGCGATTACCGAAACCAACGCCAGAACGGCGAAAATTACGAATATTCTCCCTTTGTCAAAACGATATTGCCGCATAGGATTCAATACACCTCACAACCTGACTGTTCTTGGCAGAGGAAAGGCTTCTCCCGTCCGTTTCCTTTGCTTTTTTGCGCATCAGTGAAAAACATTGTAAATGAAATCTCCCACATCATCCCAGAAACCTCTGATTTCGTTATCCCGGTAACCCATAGCTTGCTATGGGACTCTCTCTTTGATCTCGACACTCCGATTCTGGGTACCCCACTGCTTGCGGTGGGATCTCCACGAAATAGCTGTTGCCACAATTTGTAGCCAGAAACCCACCCAAAGGGCGGGCCACCCGGCGGTATCTGCTTAGATCGGGCTCATTTCGGCTTGTGGAAAGGAATACTCCAATTCGGACCGAATTCCTCTAGGTCCTGTTCCCCGTCGTCCCAAATCAAGGTACATATCGGCTCCACAGGAAAGTCATTTAGCCTGAGTCTGTAATGCCGACCTTCATACTTTGCTGTGAATTCATACTTACTCTCTGGGGACCTCTGCCATTCGATAGTAGCCCGCAGCATTTTGCCTATGTACCTCATCTCAATAAATCCCAAATTTGTGGTTAACAATCGAATTTGTTGTCAGTGCTCCCTCAATTATCCTATCATATAGTGCATCCCCTGAATAACCCTGCGATGAGTACTTTGCTACATAAAAATCGAAATCTTGTAGGGGTGGAAGGCCTGCAGCCTCTGCTTGGTTGCCCATTAGAGCCCTAGATCTCAGCCTGAGAGTATTCCTTAATTGCGAAGCTCTTTTGGCTATCTCCATCCGTGATAATCCCCTTGCTTCCCACCTGGCTACCGCTCTCTCAATTCCCGAAATATGCGAATTGTAGTATGCGCGAATCTCCGTGTTGGTCAACGTTGCTGCTCCCGGTGCCTGATACCGGGGCAGCAACACAGTCGATCCTTCTGACGCTTCATATCTCGCGGCGCCAGTAATTGCATCATCCGCCAGACTCTGTGCGCCTCTGGTCGCCATACGCCTGAGAAAAAGACTTCCCATCTTAGCTATGCCATAAGTTGCTCCGCCCACAAGCACCGGGTCAAGCATTGTTTCATCGATCTGACCATTTCTGGGTCCAAAGCGGAGGTCATTCCAAAGATGCCCTCTGACATAGATCGCACCGTTATACATTGAAAAATCGGCCGAGCTATAAGCCATGATCGGCCCGTTATACCGCGCTCCTCCATTAACAACTATAGATACATCAAGAGGAACAGGCCACTTTGAGTAACCGCCCACACCCACACCATTGTTAAAGAACTCTTCATTCGCCAAAAAGCAGCCATTGCCCTGAGCGTAGATATTTGCGTTATTTTGTGGGGGAAACACGTTCATCCATTCCATGAACGTGGGCATCCATTGGTAGATCAAACTATAGGCGTCGTTCCCATCCGGGTCGACCAGAAGTATCGGATTGTTCCCGCCATACAAATACCCTCCGGCGAACTGGCTGGCTTTGTCAATACTGGAGAACATCCCGATCCGGGCATCATAGTACCGTGCGCCGAAATAGTGGAACTCGAAATCACCATCGTCATCCTGCTCCTTGCCGGTAAATGTATAAGGCGTGTTTCGTGGGCGGCAGATGTCTTCATCTGCCCCCGCGTATCAACCATTCGCACCGTTTGTCCACAGGCAGCGGACCGGTCTTGCCCAGCAGCCAGTCCGATGCACTTGAGAATCGCCACTCCTCTGCCCGCGTCACTAAGCCCGCTCTCACCGGATTGTTATGAATGTATTCGAGCTTTATCCTGAATTGTCTATCGGAAGTCACGATCAGGTCGTCGAAACGCGGTTTCCAAAGTCGGAACCCTGACGTGGTCATGAAAGGGGCCAGATGATCCTGCGGGACGTCAATCTTAACTGCCTTTGAACTCAATATCTTAAAACTTTGCATGAATCTCGACAATCCGGCAATTTTGGGAAACCCCAACAACATATGAAGGTGGCTCGGCATAAGAACATATCCCACCACGGAGACCCTAAAGTGCTCGGTTGCTTCACGCAGTTTATTAACGACAACTTTTGCGACGATGCCCTCCCCGAAAATCGGTGTCCATTGGTAAGCAGTAGTGGTTAGGAATGCAAGGGCTCGTCCGGTGATAGCAAGTCTCTTACGGACGACCATGATGAGCAAAGATAATACGGCATGGGACTGGTTGTCAAGTCTGCAGGGCAGATGGGGACATCTGCCGCTCACGGTTGGGGGTCGGCTCGGTTAGGGCAGATGAGGACATCTGCCGCTCACGGTATGGGGAGTCGGCTCGGTTAGGGCAGATGGGGACTTCTGCCGCTCACGGGCAGGAGTTTCGACCTACTTTTGCTCCGACAATTGCGGGAAGCGCTGGCGCTGCGATGCTACGTAGGAGCTATCGAGACCCCTATCGAGAGCGAACGAATAAGATTTCGCGGCCAGATCAAACAGCCCGCGCTTGAGATAAGTGTCACCGGCAAAACGAAAATATGTCGAATCACGAAGACCATGCCGGTGTTGCGTCTGGACAAAGCGAAATGACTCTTCGACCCGGTTGGTTCTCAGGTAAATCGTTACGAGGCCGAACATGGGATCGCCAAGAGCGCTGTCGAGCGCGAGAGCGTTCAGGAAAAGACGTTCGGCTTTGTCGAGATCGTTTCTGAGCAGAGCAACCGAACCAAGCTCGCCGGTGACACGGGCATTGTACGGGTTGAGACCATCGGCAATCTCAAGCATCACTTGGGCGCTGTCGAGCAGGCCCGCAGAACGATAACACAGACCGAGGTTGGCATAAGCATCCCAGAACAAAGGATTGATTTGTATTGCCCGCTGGGCAAAAGGGACGGCTCTGGCAAACTCGCCGTGATCAACGAGCCACTCGGCCTGATTGTTGAAGCCTACCTCGGGCAATTCCCGCACCAGCGCTGTGTATTCTATCTCGGCCCGGGCGGTGTCTCCGAGGTTTTTGTAGTAGTCCACCAGGATACCGCGGGCATTGCGATTGCGGGCGCGATCGAGTTGAAGATAATCTCTGAAATGAGCAATGGCGAGGTTATCGGACACATTAACTGCTACGCGCGGGGCGAGCGACAGCCCCCCCAGGGCAATCATCAGCCACACGGCGAGATATTTCACTCCGCCGACCTTGTCGAGCCGAAGCACCGAGTAGAAGCACAACACCACCAGCGGCACACCGACTATCGAGAAGAGGTCCCAGTTGCGCGGCATGCCGATCCCCGGATTCACCACATACACCGTCACAAAAGTAGCGGCGAGCGTGATCAGCGTGAATACATATTGGGGCTTTTTGAGCGACGAGCGCAGCTTGCGGCTCGTAAGCATCATGAGCACATACAGCACCACGCCGGGCATCATTAATAAGAGCAAGTTGACAATATCGATGACGTGCTTCACTGAAAACAACATGTCGTCTTCGACCGTAAACCGGTCGCGTATAGGCGGCATCAACATGAACTTGAAAAAGTAATTTCGATTGTACAACATCACATAAACAACCGCCGCCAGCACAGAGAGGGCCAGGAATATGAGCCATTTGTTCAGCGTGCTCAGTTGTTTGAGTCGCTGAGCGAGAGATGTTTTTCGCAGGACGAGGTAGAGAAACGATGGAACCAGCAGCAGTCCGAACAGGTGGATAAAGACAGCGGCGGCGAGCGTAGGAAGAAGCCACATCGGATTGATTTCTCCCCGCGCGGCTTTCAGGCCAAGCAGAATGTATATCATCATGGCCGCGATCAAAGTGGCGTAGTTCTCCACATAACCGAAAAACATGAGGCTGTAGCCTCCGAGAGCGAGACCGAGAAAGAACAAAAACCGATGCCGGTTGGAGTCGAACAAGAAGCGGGAGACAGCGATCACGCCAATCAGGAAAAAGGCGCCGGAAGCGACTGACCATATCCGGAATGTTGACAGGGCTCTTGCCTGAGGTGTTCCGGTTGTGATGGCGTATATCGCCGATTGAATTATTGCCGCGCCTTTGTCCCATGTTTTGACATCGTGCTGATGATTCGCCAGTCGTGATAGAAGCTGGTAACCATCGCCGAGGAAATGCGTCGTGGAACCAAAGGCAACATAGGCAGCCATCATCGCGGCGGCCGTGATCGACATCAGCGTGATATAGAGCGCGTTGTTATCCGGGCCGGTCGTATCGGCGGTGATTCGTTGTGTGAGAAAGAATACGGCGGCGCCGATGATAATGCCGGCGGCAAGCAGGCTGTAGGTGTACAGGTCACCCAGATAGGCCCACCAGTTGAATCCCCATACGCGCCAACCGGGCCACTGAGAGCCGACAAAAAAGAGCGTAAGGACAGACAGGTATCCGCCGAGGAGCAAGTAGGAAGTCCTGTCTTTGCCGGAGAATGTGTTTTTCTGGGCGCGCTTGTGTTTCATCCCGATTTTCTCCCTCTCAGATAGAGCCGCATAGCGGACGCGAGATGGTCACGGATAATCACGACAACTTAAGATATCCATGGACCGGGTCAAAATCAAGCCACCATTTCGCGGAGACCCACCCGGCGCTTGTGCTGCGCTCGGACTCATGTGTCAGGTCACACCCCGACTTCGTCGGGCCAAGACCTGACACAACGGGATTGAGTTTCTTTTCTACCGAGCGGGTCCATGTCTCGTTTCGTCAGATGCTGTCGCCGATGGTGTCGGGGATGTCATCTGACGGTCTCTGCTTGTGCCTCAGGTCATAATTCCGACTTCGTCGAAATCAAGACCTGACACAACGGCGGCAAGGTTATTCAACATGCCGCAAAGGGTGGGGCGCAGCGCAGCCAGACAGATACGGCGATATTGTCGTGAATAATTTCCAGGTGACATTCACGTCTCAAAGCTGTACCTTAAATTCGCAGGGTGGGTCCGTCAAAGTCCACCGATGGTGGCTTCGAATCCGCCGTGAGAATCAGTAAAGGAAGGCAGGAAGGCAGATGGATATACCAGAAATACAAGAGTATCTCAAAGAGCATGAGCTCGATGGATGGTTGCTGGCGGACTTTCACGCGAGAAATAATATCGCCATGGATATGCTGAGAATATCGGGCATTGTCAGCCGACGGTCGTTTTATTTTATCCCGGCCGATGGTGAACCGGTGGGGCTGGTCAACATTATCGAAAAGAGCAAGTTCCAGCACCTCCCGGGTAAAATAATTCCATATTTCGGATACAAGGACCTTGAGCGGAGACTGAAGGCAACTATTGAAGGACACAAACGGCTCGCGATGGAGTATTCGCCGATGGGGCGGCTGCCGTATATCGGGCTGGTGGATGCCGGGACGGTTGAGATGGTGCGCGGGTTCGGCGCCGAGGTGGTACCTTCGGCGGATCTCGTGGCGAATTTTCAGGCGCGGCTCACGCCGGAACAGATCGCGACCCACCGGATCGCCGCCAACAATATGATCGAAATCAAAAACTCCGCCTTCAACTTCATCAAGACCAGACTGTCCGCCGGTGAGAAAGTAACGGAACACGATGTCGCCCGTCACATTCTGAGCGAGGTCGATAAATTCGACATGGAGACGCACGACACTCCTATCTGCGGCGTCAACGGCAACGCCGGAGATCCGCATTATGAACCGACCGCGGCAAAATCGCAGACCATCAAGAAAGGCGATCTGATTTTGATAGATCTGTGGGCGAAAATGAAGCACGCGGATGGTATCTTTGCCGATATCACCTGGATGGCGTACGCGGGGTCATCGGAAGAGATTCCCGATGATCACAAAAAGATGTTCGCGGTGCTGGTTGAGGCGCGCGATACTGCTGTCGAGTTTATCCGTGAACATATCGATAATCGCCCGGTGTTCGGGGCGGAGGTTGATGATGTTTGCCGGAAAGTTATCGCCGACGCGGGGTACGGGGAGTATTTTACGCATCGAACCGGTCATTCGATACATATCGAAGGTCACGGGCCGGGGCCGAATATTGACAATCTCGAAGCGGAGGACAGCCGGCGTCTGCAGGTTGGGCATCTGTTTTCAATCGAACCGGGGATATACAAATTGGATTGTGGTTTCCGCACCGAGATAAATGTACTGATAGGTCACAACGGAGCCGAGGTCACAACGCTTCCGCTTCAGATGGAGATCACGCCGTTGTTTTAGGGGCCGCATTTGTGCGCGTGTCAGGTCATCTCACGACTCCGTCGCGACAAGACCCGACACAACAAGTATGTGCTGATTGTAATTATGTTTTTAGAATCCGGAGCAATCGAAAGGCTTAAGCAGAAATATGGCATGCCGCAGGAGGCATCGTTTCTGATTCCGGTGGATTTGAAGGAGTTCGAGCGGATCAAGGCCTCGCAGAAGCGTGAGCGCAGCCACGACGTTACGGTTTATATTGTCAAGGATGGTAAGATTGTGGTGATCGCGAAGCATTTTTATCCGCCGGGGATGTACCGGGCGCCATCGGGAGGGATTCATCCGGGGGAGGATTTCGAAGATGGCGCGAAGCGGGAGGCGCTGGAGGAGACCGGTTGCCGGGTAGAGCTTAAGCGGTTTTTACTTGTCAGTAACGTGATATTTGAGCTGGTTCCGCGCGATGGCCGGACGATAGAGTGGACATCTTATGTGTTTCAGGCTCAGTATCTTAGCGGCGATTTCCAATTCACGGACACCCACGAGATTCGCGAGGTCCGTCTGGCCGAGCTGAGCGAGTTCGAGCATTTCTCCAAAATAATGCGCCAGATGCCGATAGGGGGGCTGCATTATCGGGCGGCCCTGCACGATAAAGTGAAGTCACTGCTTCGGTTATAAGGATTTCCCTGACTCTGGCGCCGTCTCAAATATATCTGCGTGGGCGATGCAAACTTCTTGACAATTGTGGATAATTTTGTATATATATCTGGTTACTTAGCAGCAAGTTACAGCATTACTTCCACGCCTTCATTTTTTACACGCCCAGGCGTTGAAAGCTGACAGAGAAAGAAAGCTTTTTTGAATCACCGGTCTGGCCGGACGGCGACTTTCGGTGCGTCGTGTCCGCATTCCGGTGGATCAGCGTCTAACCATAATAGTATCAGGAGATCCTCTATGATGCAAACATCACGCACTGCCGCACTCGTGCTATTGATCGCGGTTGCTCTAATCGCATTCGGTCTGGGTTGTTCGCATGAGTCTTCGGTCGACCCGGTTACCTCAAGCACGGAATCACTGACCGATATCAACCGGGAATCCCCCGATGCTCCGCTGACGACATTGGAGCCCGGCACGTTTGTCGAGACTTTCGACAATTACAGCAATGAGGGCGGCTGGAGTTTCGCGACCGATCACGATTATGTTATAGAGACCACAGGCGGCAACACCGATTGGTACCTTCATGACAACCTTGTCGTGTCATTCGCCCCGCATCCGGAAACCTCTCTCGGTGTGGAATCAATCTTCACCGGCAATTACAAAGAACGCAATGTTACATCGGTTGGAATCGATTTGAGAGCTTTCGATTACGACGGTGTGGTTACGGGGCGTTATCTGACTCTTTTTCTGATGAATGACAACGGCACGCCATTGGATGTTTCCGACGACTGGGGCGCATATTACATGAGCAATATAGCGATACCGTCGAAATATGTCCCGATGAAGGCGTCTGTTAGTGTGATGACGACGAACGTTCCGGGATGGGTATCTTATGATTTCGCGATTGACGCGCAATCAAGGAGTCTCCCGGAAGGCTGGAACAAGTGGACCAACTCGATGCAGGGTGGTTCGAAGCCTGTGACCGGAACCTGGAAAGACCTGATGGCAGACGTTTCCTATGTCAGGTTTTTCTTCGGCGACCCGACCACGTACTATCTGTTATATACCTGGGACCTGGGGTTGGATAATCCGCGCATAAGCTGGGAATAGTGATTTGAATAGAAATTCCGGGCGGTCGAGCGATCGCCCGGTGGATAATATGCGATGTCGCTTATTGCGGCGCACGGGTGAATGAGTGAATACGTCATGTAGCCTGTAGCAACTTACACGAACGAAAAACCGGAGTTAGGAGATTCTAATGAAATCAACCGCAAGCATATTCACCCCCCTGATGATTTTATCGGCCGTTGTTATGCTGGTAGCGGGCTGTTCGCACGACAATTCGCTGGAGCCAACATCGGCCTCGCCGGTCACCCAGTCGTTCGTTGTGGATCCGCTCGAAGCCACCGACCCGGGCATTTTCGTCGAAACCTACGACAGCCGCCATAATGAGGGGGGCTGGAGTTTCCACACCACCCACAAACCGGTTATCGAGGAAGAAGGCGGCAACCCCGGCGGCTATCTGCACGATGAGAGCGTGATTACCTTCGCGCCGAGCCCGTCAACCGCCCCGGGGATAGAGTCGATATTCACCGGCAACTACCGCGAGAGAAAAGTAACATCGCTGGGCATCGACCTGAGATGTCTCGACTACGAATACGACATCACCAATCGCTATCTCGCTCTGATGCTGATGAACGATAACGGAACACCGCTCGACGAGATGGATGACTGGGGCGCCTACATCATAGGCTCTACCAAACTTCCGTCAAAGTACGTGGCCTGGTTGTCCAGCACCACAACCAACGAGCCGGGATGGGTGAATTACGATTTCGAGATACAGTCGCAGTCGGGCTCGCTGCCCGATGGCTGGGTGTACTTCCGCAACGGAAGCGGTGCGGCGGTCACGCCCGGAGGTTCCTGGAAACAACTGA
This sequence comes from Candidatus Zixiibacteriota bacterium, assembly GCA_040756055.1. Taxonomy (NCBI): domain Bacteria; kingdom Pseudomonadati; phylum Candidatus Zixiibacteriota; species Candidatus Zixiibacteriota bacterium. Next base: position 366,773 of record JBFLZR010000001.1, on the reverse strand, counting down.
TGGACAACGTGTCTTACGTTCGCTTCTTTTATGGCGATCCCGAACTGTATTACATCCTTCAGAGTTTCGATCTGGGCCTCGACAATCCACGGATCACCTGGGAAGAATAGTATTTTGAAATAAGGTATTCATACCTTGTAAAACGCATCTTTGTATCAGGAGGTATTTGATGCATCAAACCTTACGTATTACACTTTTCACCGTTTTGATCACAACGGTCGCTCTATTGATCAGCCTGGGCTGCTCACGCGACAGTGTTGTGGAGCCGACCGGCAGTTCCGCCGACGGCATCGGGTCCGGCTATACTGCTTTGACAACATTTGTCGAGACATTCGATAATCCGAATATCGAAGGTAACTGGAGCTATTTCGGTAATCCGCGTAATCGTGTCGAAGTTGTCGAGAAAGATGGCGGCAATCCGGGGGGCTTCCTTCATGCTACCTGTGATGGAATGGCCTGCCTCGATACGTACGCCCCGCAGCTTCGCACCCAGATCGAAGACACTTCCATATTCACCGGCAACTACCGCGCCAAAGGCGTGGCACAGCTCGGCGTCGATCTGGCCACTTTTGGTCCGGAAATCGTGACCTGGCTCGGACGGCCGCTCAGCCTGATGATTCGCTATGACGGCGGCACGCCGTACGACTGGACGGATGACGTTCAGGTATTCTACGTGGGCAATGTCAATATTCCGGGGCCGAACAACAACTTCCGATCGTTCAGGTTCAAGGTTCCGTCCGAAAGCACGGTCCTTCCCGACGGATGGAAAGTCATGTACGGTTATAACACCGGCGATGATGATGCGGATTGGAACACGGTGATGGAGAATGTGTCGCAGGTGACGTTCTTCTACGGTGATCCGGAGTACTTTTTCATGTTCCAGCAGTGGGAACTTGGAGTTGACAACGTAAGCATCTCTTACGTGGAGTAGACGCTAATAAAGGCGGAAACGCCCCCGCCTTGTCAGACGGTCTTTATTGTCCGGGCGCAATAATTGCCCGCCGGATGATAGAACCCGGTACAGCAGTATTTTATTACACGCCCCCAAAGCCGCCGCGTCTGTTCACTACGGGTGACCGCGGTATGTTTGCCGCAACCCCGTGTTAACGTACATTCACAAGGGAACCTGCCTCGGCGCAGATTCAGATGACAGAATAGTGGTTCAGTTACTTCGTGCAACCCTGGCATACAGCTAACGGCACCTTGGTCTGTCACCGCGTGAACAATAACTTGTATCCGGAGGACACTGTGAAAAAGCTTTCTATGATTACCGGCAGCGCGATTCTGCTCACGCTTGCAGGAATGTTATTCATGACTGGTTGCTCGAGCGACAAAGCGGTCAGCCCGGCAGTGAATGACCCGAGCGTTGGCGCCAGTCTCGCGCCGGTCGATTATGATGTGTGGCAGTTCGCCCAGACAGAGATGGTTACGACCAGCCCGGACCTGGATATGCTCAGCCGAAGGGCGATGGGTATCGATGATATGGGGACGGTCCACGCTATATATCAGCGCGGTATCGGCGCCGAGCAGGGATTGTACTATGTGTGCAAGCCGCAGGGCGGCCAGTGGAGTCAACCCGAGATCGTGGGCGCGCCCGGAACGTACCCGGGCACCGGCTGGCTCGAAGTTTGCGAAGAGACCGGTGAAGCCTATGTGGCTTTCTACAATGTAAGTGATCTGCAGCTCGGAATCCGCCGCGGCGGAGCCTGGGAGATGCACACACTCGATACACCCGATGAATACGGTGTCGGGAAACCGGCCCTGGCAGTCGATGCCGCCGGGATCGTTCATGTCGCTATGATGATCGACTGGGACACCGAGAGCGGATATGTCATGTGGCAGATTGCTTACGGGTATTTCGATGGCTCTTCGGATTTCCATTTCCAGGTGCTCGAGAATTCTATCGTCCCGCATTACGGCCTGTTCTCTTCTCCGGATATCGTGGCCCGCGAGGATGGCAGTGTCGTCATCGCTTATCATCATGATGCTGCCGGGCAATTGCTTATCCGGGTCGAAGAAAATAACGCGCTCGGCGGCAAGGAGTGGACCGCGGAACATGTCGATGTTCCGGGAGTTATCGTTTATCCGGAATCGCTGGAAAGAGACGCCGAAGGTAACCTTCATTTGGGCTTCCATACCAATATCGAGCTCGGCGCCGAGTATCACACCTACTACGCCTGCCGAAGAGGCGATGGACACTTTGGCGGCAAACAGGAGGTTGACGGCGACTATGCCGGCGCGCGACCGAGAATAGCCTTCACTCCCGACAACGAACCGCATCTGGTATTCGAAGAGTTGCTCGGACCCCGCTCTACCGGGCGCTTGATTCACGCCTACCGGTCACAAGGGAAATGGGTTCAGGAAGTTGTGGTGGACAATCTGGCGGCGACACCATCATTTGCCATAGATAAATCAGGCAACGGCAGCATCCTCTACGAGAGCAGGGTTGTCCTGCTGGAGGATAACAATATCGGTTACTTTGGGTTCGTGGCTCCAGTCCAATAAGCGGACTTTCAACCAGAGGGGCGGCCGGCACCAAAGCCGCCCCCTCTGTCTTAAGCGTCACCCTCGCAAGACATTACGATATTCACCGGTAAAGTCGAAATAACTTGCTATTTTTGGCTATTTGGTTATATTGCCAAGTAACCGATATTTGGATTGAGAGTTTTATATGGATCAAAAGCAGAAAAATCTATTCGAAGCCCGTGCCAGGATAATCAAGGCGATGGCTCACCCGACGCGACTTTTCATTGTCGATGAGCTCTCGCGTGGCGAACGCTGTGTCTGCGAACTGACCGAAATGGTCGGCGCCGATACATCGACCATCTCCAAGCATCTTTCAATTCTGAAAGGGGCCGGGTTGATCAAAGATGAGAAGAAAGGCACACAGGTTTTCTATTATCTCAAGACGCCCTGCGTGTTGAACTTCTTCGGATGTATCGAGAATGTTCTGAAATCAACAGCGAGAGAGAGCATGGCTCTCGTTGAATTGGAGTAGTATCGAGCAATGGAATTGAGAAAAGAAATAAGACCGCTGCTCATGATAGCGGGCGTTTTCCTGATATTCTTCTACCTGCCGGTGGGTTCGTCACGGTTTGACAATGCCGTGATGGAGGCTATTGCGTTAACGCAGTGGTACGCCCGCGAGCATGTCATTCTCTGTCTGCTTCCGGCGTTCTTTATCGCCGGAGCAATCGCGGTGTTCATCAGCCAGGCATCGGTAATGAAATATCTCGGCGCGAAAGCCAACAAGGTGCTGTCGTATGGTGTCGCCTCGGTATCCGGGTCGATACTCGCCGTTTGCTCCTGCACGGTGCTTCCGCTGTTCGCCGGTATCTACCACATGGGGGCGGGATTGGGGCCCGCTACGGCTTTTCTTTATGCCGGACCGGCGGTAAATGTTCTGGCTATCATCCTCACGGCGCGAGTGTTGGGAGTTGAGCTAGGTGTTGCCCGTGCTGTGGGAGCGGTGCTGTTCAGTATATTGGTCGGTCTGATGATGCATCTGATGTTCCGTAGCGAAGAAAACGAAAAGATCGCTGCCCAGCACGCTCTACCCGAACAGGATGTTGATCGCCCGCTGTGGCAGAATGTAGTCTATTTCGGCGCCATGATCGCCATTCTGGTTTTCGCCAATTGGGGCAGACCGGAAGAAACAACCGGATTGTGGTTCACGGTCTATTCGTATAAATGGATTATCACATCGGCAGTGTCGGTTGTCTTCGGCCTATTGCTGGTCAAGTGGTTCAAGATAGATTGGTGGAAAGTCGCTACGGTGGCGGTGCTGACGGCTATTCTGGCCGTGCTCATTCCGCACGAACCGCTTATCCCGTTTGGACTGGCGGTGGTCGGTCTGGCTGTGATTACCGGCACAAGCACGGGGGAGACTCGCGACTGGCTCAGCGAGACCTGGAGTTTTGCCAAACAGATCATGCCGCTTCTGTTTTATGGTGTGCTTGTTGCCGGACTGTTGCTCGGACGGCCCGGGCACGAAGGAATTATCCCTTCGCACTGGATCAGCAACTCGGTCGGCGGCAATTCGCTCGGCGCAAATTTGTTCGCATCGGTAGCGGGTGCGTCTATGTATTTCGCGACTCTGACCGAAGTCCCCATTCTTGAAGGATTATTGGGGGCGGGTATGGGTAAAGGCCCCGCTCTCGCGCTGCTTCTGGCCGGACCGGCTCTTTCGCTGCCGAACATGCTCGTCATCCGGAGTATCATGGGGATCAGAAAGACGGTGGTTTTCGTGTCGCTGGTGATTGTGATGGCGACAATAAGCGGATTGATTTTTGGAACGTTCTATTAATTAAGGACTATATTGTGAAGAAGATTCAAGTACTCGGAACCGGCTGCGCCAAGTGCAACAAGCTGGCCGAAGAAGCTGTCCGGGCTGCTATGGATCTGGGTATCAAGTACGATTTAGAAAAAGTCAGCGATATCCAGAAGATCATGGCGTACGGGGTGATGATGACACCAGCGCTGGTTATCGATGGTGTCGTGAAAACGTCCGGCAAGGTGCCATCGGTCGACGAAATCAAAAAGATGCTGCAGGAGTGAGAGGGCGCGATGACGGGTACAAGTGCTGTCAGGCGTCCTCGCCTGACAGTGTCGCTTCGGATCGGAAAAGCCGTCACGTGGGGACACATGACGGCACATTGCAGTGACGAAATGGTGAATCGTAGGCATTTGATTTACGGGTGCCCCATCCGGCCCTCGGCGGGACTGTGGGCTCAGACAGAGGTATAAGCGTAGGTCGAAACCCCTGCTCGTCAGAGTCTCCCGTTTCACGGGAGAGGTTTCGACAATGGAAAAATTAGGAAGAAATCAAGAGAACGATGTCGAAACCACGCTCGTCCCCGCTGCATGCGGGCACGATGCTCAGGGGTTTCGACCTACAAAAGATGAAAACTGTAGGGCACTATGCGATGACGAAAACAACGGATCGTAGACATTTGATTTATCAAATGCATCGACAAGTCAAACACTACGGGCAGATGAGGACATCTGCCGCGCACAAAATAGAGGATATCTATATGACCAAAACCAGACTGTTAATCATCATCACCTCGTTGCTTGCCGCAGCTTTGATCTGTGGCTCCGTCTTATCACAAGACAAAACCGAGACCCCCGCCACAAACGATTCGACACAAGTCACCAATCCCGACGCGGCCGCAAAATTGATTGTGTACTATGTTCATGGCACGCGCCGGTGTGCCACCTGCAAAAAGCTCGAAGCATACACTCAGGAGGCAATCGAGAGCGGTTTTGTCAAAGAACTTGAAGCCGGAACTATCGAGTGGCAGACAGTGAACACCGATGAAGAGGGCAATAGCCACTTCATTCAGGACTACCAGCTCTACACCAAGTCGGTCATTCTCTCCGAGGTTCAGGACGGGAAAGAACTTCGCTGGAAGAATCTCGATAAGATCTGGGAGTTGGTGCGCGGTGATAAAGAGGCGTATATCAAATATATTCAGGATGAAGTGAAGGCATTTCTCGGGGAAGGTTGATGGATTCGTTTTTGATCGGCGCCTGGTCGGCCATCTGGCTGGGCATCCTGACATCGATTAGCCCCTGCCCGCTGGCGACCAACGTGGCGGCGGTGTCGTATATTTCCAACCGGATGACGCGTCCATCGATGGTCTTCTGGTCGGGATTGCTTTATGTGGCCGGGCGGATGCTGGCCTATCTGGCGCTGGGGATTATCATGGTGGCCAGTCTCCTGTCGATTCCGGATCTATCGTTTGTCCTTCAGAAACACATCAACACTTTCCTCGGCCCGGTGCTTATAGTCGTGGGGGTACTTCTGTTTGGTATTATCAAATTCAACCTCCCCGGATTCGGGATGAGCGACCGGACGCAGAAACGTTTGGAAGGGTATGGTATCTGGGGGGCGTTTTTGTTCGGGATAATTTTCGCGCTTTCGTTTTGTCCGGTATCGGCGGCGTTGTTCTTTGGAAGTCTGGTGCCGCTTTCTGTGACGCACAATTCCAAATTTGTTTTGCCGCTGCTGTATGGATTGGGGACCGGTCTTCCGGTTATCGCGGTCGCTTTGTTGGTGGCGATGGGCACGCGGTTTGTGGCGACATTTTTCAATGCCCTGACACGGTTCGAACTCTACGCCCGACGTATCACCGGAGTTGTTTTCATCCTCGTCGGCATCTACTACACGCTGATTTATATTTTTGGTGTGGAGATGTGAGGGGGTCAGACGGTACTACGCCAAAGCACGCGCCTCTACAGCCATCATCTATAACTTGCCACGAAGTTCAGTAGGTCCAAATCAAACTCTCGCGAAGTGGCTTGGGCACCTTGACACTATCTGCGCCCGGGAAATTGGCAAGGATAAGCCGCAGAGTCTTCATCCCGCGGTAAGCACGTATCATCAACTCCCTCTGCTCCCCCAGCAAGCTCGGCTCAAATTGATCAGACTCTATGGTGTGTGCAGGTTTCTGGCGAAGTTTACGAATTTCCCTGAATGTAGATACCATTTCCGATATTGGCTGTTTTTCTTCAGTGACAAAATGAGCGTCTAACCAATCTGACAACACTTGGAGGGACCCCTTCTGAGTGACTTTCACCCTGCCGTCGTTGCGCAACTCATCTACCTCCAATTCCACTTCGTTGAGGAAGAAGCTGATGTCAATATTGTCTGACACCATCTTATCCAATGTCTGAAGAAAGCCTCGATACTCTTTTTGGGTCGGTCTTATCAGAAAAGTAAACTCTCTCGGTTTCGTGTGTACGTCGAACACACACCTGAATAGAGGTTTGCGATCAATAGCCACACACATGTTATTAATTACCTTCATTTCTTCGAGGAACGCCACGAAAATAGGGAGTCGTTCTGGGAATTTCCCCTCCAAGTGAGTTCTTACATAGTCGGGGTGTGGTATGTAGTCTTCGCGCAGGATATACTTTTGCCAATGTTTCTGATGCTCCGGGGTTAGCCTCGATAAATAGCATATGAAGACTGTTACAGCCCGATTAAGTTCTTTGTCAATTGCAAAGCCAAACGTTTTCAGCATGACTTTGTCATGGTCCTTCATCTTTTCATTGTCCCAATACTCGTCAGTAACACCGATCCGCCCATCTAAATCCGTGTTGACGTAGTAGAATCGTGGATCGTTTCGATAGAACTCAAGTACGCTCAGGTCAAAACACAATAGCCGCAACTGCGGTTGGCCCAGGCACAGCATGAGAGTGAAGGGTCTATCCGTGAAATCTGATTCGTTTACTAGTTCCTTCAAGATCGATTCCGTGGGATAGAGGCAAATGGTCGAATTACCATATTTCTCCAAGGCGGCAAGCTGGTCTTTGATAGGTCCGACCACTGATGCCTTAATGTGAGCGTTACTGCTATTACCCGGATGAGTTATACAAACTAGCTCATCGACGATTGATTTTCGCGTGATATCAATAGCCTGCTCGTGTGTAATCTCAAAAACTGCCTCCAAATCGCTTATCGGTAGACCGTTGAAGTCGCCAGAATCCAGATAGTGGTGTGCAACAACATGAGGAAATAGCCTTTCGACCGCCGCCATTTCTCTCTTGTGTTTTCGTCTCCTTGAGCTCATGTCTGACTCTCCACCTCAGTCTGTGTAACTACGAATTCAAATCTACCCTTATTCCGTATGCAAAAGTTTTCTCTCGCTTGCCGGGGCGTATCCATAGAGTTGCACCACGAGCCAAATTGAACTCATATGTCCAAGGAACATTGGAAGGTCGTGGATTGATGGTTGCCGGTAGATATTCTTGAATCTCTTTGTTTACTACCCAATTCTCATCCGGTTTGTCCAACTGGGTCCATCCTAGTCCGATGTCACAGAGTTGCCAAAGGCAGCGGTCTTCAGTTTCAAAAATCAGAGTTCGGCGCTTGTCTGGATGCCGCGCATTCCATACTCTTACTAGCCTTTCCCTTTTCTTGTTCATTCTCTGTGACATCAATGGCTGATCTTTTTCGCCAGCCAACATTCTGACATACAATTGTTGAACCAACTCATCTGATACCCCAAATGACCGCCGTATTGGTGCGAAAAATTTCTGTATCTCATCGTCCAAACGCTGAAAAATGACGAGAATCTCGGACAATTCCTGAATGATCGCCCTCCGGCCCTCTTCGTCGTGCATTAAGTGATTGCGCTCGTGCCAAAAACCATGGGCAAGGTAGTTCCGTGTAGCAAGAGCTTGCTCAAGCTGTTGCTGGATGTCTTCGGAAACCACACCCTTCAGCCTCTCAATAACTTGTCCCAGTGTCAACGAGAATGCAAGGGCAAGTTTTTCTTGAACCCGCGGACCGGTCATATCCCGAGGTTTGTCAAATGTTGCTAATGCATATACAACACTGAGCAATTGCTTCAATCCGTCACTCTCGCAATACGCCTGACCGAATAGGGCGAAAATCTCATTTGTCAGATTGGCCGAGTCGTTCACCGAACGAAAATATACGAGTTTTGCACGAACTAAGCAAGTAGGAGTAGGTCGAACAAAGACTTATGAATTGTGGTAGCAGCCAAAACGCAGGGATCCCCCCGCGACCGAGCGTATTCTGCGGACCGTACTCGGCACATAAGCAAACGCAGGTCAAGTCTTCCGTTTCCAGGGCAGATTTCGGCAGGCATACCTCGACAATTTCGCAACAAATCCGCGGCAAATAGTCCTTCGCTATGCTCGTATGGAAACATACGCATGCATCGGTAGGCATTTGATTTATCAAACGCGACATCACGCCTCTTTCTCCCTCGCCCTCCGGGAGAGGGCCGGGGTGAGGGGTTACAGCAAGAATTAAGAAACGAAGCCAAATTGCCGTAACGAGCAATACGACTATTCGTTACGGCGGGTGGCAGGGTCAAACTTGCTTTGGCCCTGACACACCTTTCGTAGGGGTTCAAAATTTTGAACCCCTACGATACTTGCTGGATTCCGTCCCCGCCTTGCGGGACTCGGAAGTTTTCAACGGAATGACTCGGCTACGGTTTTTCGCCTCGTCACTACACAAAAAAGGCGAAACGAAGCCAAATTTGGAACCCGGTGAATCTGAAGATTCACCGGGCACAACATCTGAAGAATCACCGGGCACCAGGCACTGGATTAATCGAGCGCCATAGGCGTTGATGGTAGGCGTTTGATTTATCAAACGCGACATCACGCCTCTTTCTCCCTCGCCCTCCGGGAGAGGGCCGGGGTGAGGGGTTACAGCAAGAATTAAGAAACGAAGCCAAATTGCCGCAACGAGCAATACGACTATTCGTTACGACGAAACACCCGGATTCAACCTTCGAACTTTCGCTCCAATTCCGTGATCATGGCGAAATGGTAGTCATCGTGTTCGGCCGCGAACAAGGCCATGTCGCACACCCGCATGGGAACATCGAGGCGCGGATGATGAGCCGAGCGAGCGGCCCGGGCTTCGTCCATAGCCTCCAGCCGGTCGATGAAGGCCTCGCGAACTTTGCGAAATTCGGTCAGGATCCATTCGATACTCTCGGCATTGAAATCGGCGTTGGTGGTGCGGACATTTTTGACATCGGCGGCCCGAAGGCTTTCCAGGCCGGCATCGTAGTCATCCAGACGGCCAATATGTAGCGCCTCGACTTTAATCAAATGGCCGATTTGCTCCTGAATTGACCATCCGCGCTCGGGCTTCTTGGTCAAAATCCCGGCCGGGAGGCGTTTTACGAGAGCTTCGGCGCGGTCGGGGGTGCCGCGGAGACGTTCTATAATGAAGGGGAAATCGCTGACCGGGAAATTGAAATTGAACTTTCGGTCAAGCCACAGGGTCCGTTTGACCATAAATATTCTCCTTTTGCCGGTATTGGCTCTGCGTGCTACATTATATATGACTTTCTTACGAGAAAATCATCAAAAAGGCCGGTTTTGATGGTGGATTAATCTGCTTGACGATGTTTGTAATTGTGTTATATTGGCAAACTTAGAATTTTGAGGTGACAATAATATGAAACGGACATATCAGCCTTCAAACGAGAAGATGCTCAATGACCACGGTTTTCGGGCCCGGATGGCCACGAAAGGCGGCCGCAAAGTGCTGGCCAGACGCCGTGCGAAGGGCAGAAAAAGACTGACTGTCAAAGTTGCTCGGAAGAAATAAATTACCCCGGAGACTCAGCCTGAAATCCCGGGCTGATATCGACCGCCTTCTGAAACAAGGAAAGAGAATCTCTGGGGATTATTTTTCTCTTTCGTGGGAGAAAAGCGAGGAGTTCCGGTACGGCGTTTTTGTTTCCCGCAAGTTTGGCTCAGCCGCCGACAGAAACAGACTGAAACGCCTTGTCAGGGAAGCTGTTAGACTCAACCGACGCGCGCTCAAACAGCCGGTGAGCATAGCGATTCTTCCGAAACAGAAAGTCGGCCAGGCCGATTTCGAAATTATCAATGCTGAGATCAGTCAAATATTCGAAACTATCAGCAATCGGGCGTAAAAGCTTAGACATCCTCAACTACCCTCTGATTTTCGCCATCTATATCTACCGGTACACCCTGTCGCCTGTTATAGGCAACAGTTGCCGTTTTTATCCCACCTGTTCGCATTATGCCGAGGATGCTTTGCGCAAGTATGGTCCTTTCAAAGGAGTGATGATGAGCGCCAGACGCCTTCTGCGATGCCATCCGTGGCACGAGGGCGGCTATGACCCGGTTGAATAAGAGGCCCGACGGCGGGTATACAAGTTATTGAATTCGCAGGATTGAGAGGTAAACAGATTTGGATAAGAAGACAATTGCGCTTGTGGCAGCACTGGTGATCGTACTGCTGTTTTATTTCCAGATAATGGAGTTCCTTGGGCTGTATAAACCTGCCCCGCCACAGCCCGCAGTTCAGGACACAACGGCCGTTGACACAACGACCCAGGTCGTTCAACAGCCACCGCCTGCTCCGTCGTCAGTCGATACCACAACCCGCGCGGCAGTCGATACCGCGGCGAAAGTCGAAGCTGTAGTGGTGGAACCGGCGCAGGTCGATACGGTCATCGTAACCACCGACAAGTATATAATCACCCTCAGTACCTTTGGCGGTGGGCCGGTGTCGCTGCGGTTGCGTGAGTATGATTACCGCAATGACACTTTGATAGAGATGCTTCCGGATGCCGGACGGGTTACCCCCGAAGCCACTTTCGCGGGCGGTCAGTTCTCGACTTCGAATATCAATTTCTCGTGCGACCTTGCGCCGAGGGAGTACGCTGTCTCGCGCGAGCCGCTCGACATTGTCTACACTTATCAGAACGCATCGGGTGGTGAGATCAAGCGCCACTACCGGTTTTATCCCGACACATACCACTACGATCTGTACCTGGAGGTCAACGGTCTTGACCAGCTGGGGTTTGATCGGATGTATCATCTGAAGTGGAACACTCCCCTTGATCCAACGGAGCCGCAGCTCGATACGGACTATGAGGCTATGGAAGCGGTGGCCATGCAGGGCGGGTCGAGAGTGACACTCGATGATTTCGAGGACGGGCGTCTTCAGCAGTCAATGACCGGCAGTGCGACCTGGGCGGGTGTGCGTTCGAAATATTTCGCGGCGGTGATGATCCCCACCAACCGGGTGGCCGAGAGCGTGTCGGCCTCGGGCATCAAGGAAAAAATCGCGACGCGCGAAGGCAATATCGAGATGCGGGAAATCACGGTCGGCATGGAGTTACCGTTCTCCAACATCAACCCATCGTTCGCCGACAGTTTCAAAGTTTTTGTCGGGCCGATGAGTTACTCGCTGCTGTCGAGTTACGATGTTGGCCTTGAGGATATGCTGGGTATCGGCACGACGCCGTACGTGGGATGGATTATCAAGCCGTTCGCGATCGCGATAATCTGGTTGTTGCCGCGCATGTACTCGGCGATTCCCAATTACGGTCTGGTGATTATTCTGTTCGCGCTGGCGGTCAAGCTGATCACGATGCCGCTTTCGATGAAGTCGTTCAAGTCGATGAACGCGATGAAAGAACTTCAGCCGAAAATGGAAGAGCTCAAGAAGAAGCACAAGAACAATCCCCAGGCGCTCAATCAGGAGATGATGAAGCTTTACAAGACGCACGGGGTGAACCCGATGTCGGGATGTTTGCCGATGCTTCCGCAGATGCCGCTGTTCTTCGCGCTGTTTTCGGTTTTCCGTTCGACGATTTTGCTTCGCGACGCACCCTTCGTGTGGTTTATCGACGATCTCTCGAGAGGGGCGTCGAGTTTCACCGACCCGTATATCGTGCTGGTGATTATCATGATCGGGGCGCAGTATATTTCGCAGAAGTTGACCATGGCGTCGTCGCAGCAGAACAAAATGTTCATGTATATCATGCCGCTGTTTATGGGCTTTATTTTCTATCGATTCGCGGCGGGATTGGTGCTCTACTGGGCGTGTTTCTCCATCTTTTCGCTGATCGATTATTTCGCTTTCAAACGTAGCAATAAAAACGCGCAGGTGAAGACGGCTTAGGGCAATGGTCGCTAAAAAAAAAATGCCGACGGCAGCGATGATACAATCGTTGCCGTCATAACTCCTCCCGGCGAGGGCGGCGTTGCCGCTCTTCGCGTCGCCGGCAGCCGCAGCCTGTCGATTCTCAAACGTCATTTCAACCCAATCGCATCCGACCACAGCGAGTTCTCGCCGTTTCTGATGCGGTACGGGCATTTTGTCGATCGCAATGGCGCTGTTATCGATGAAGTGCTGGTGGTGTACATGCCGAAGGGCAAATCATACACCGGGCAGCACCAGGTTGAGATATACTGTCACGGCGGTCGCCAGGTGGTGCAGCTCATCCAGAGTGAGATTGTCGGTGATGGCGCTCGCATGGCCGAACCGGGCGAGTTTACGAAACTGGCGTTTCTGGCCGGAAGAATAGACCTGACCAAAGCCGAGGCGGTAGCCGAAGTTATAGCAGCCAATACGAAAACATCGTTTGACGCCGCGCGCGACCATCTGCTTGGTAAATATCAACAGCACGTCGCGACTCTGCGCGAAAAGCTTATAGATATTCTGGCGGATGTTGAAGCTTCAGTTGACTATCCCGAAGAAGATGTTGAAGCGGCCGATAAGCAAAGACTGGAAGAAGCAATTAATGTTATAATGGCTGATATCAGTGAGTTAGCCGCGACTTATCAGGGTGGTCAGATCATCAGCGAGGGATTTAAGATGGCCATCGCCGGCAGGCCTAACGCGGGCAAGTCTTCGCTGTTTAATTTGCTGCTGCGTCAGGAGCGAGCTCTTGTGACTCCAACTCCGGGGACGACGCGCGATTACCTGTCCGAGTGGATTGATCTCGGTGGTTACAAAGTCAATATAATCGACACTGCCGGACTTCGTGCGACCGGCGGGGCTGTAGAGAGGGCCGGGCAGAAGTCATCGAAGGCTATTATCGCTGGGGCGCATCTGGTAATCTGGATGGTGGATATATCCAAACCTGGGTGGAATCGGCAGGTTGGCCCCGATCTCGAGGCACTCGGTGATCGCCTGATATTGTTGATAGGCAATAAATTAGATGTTATGCGCGAGAGCGCCAAGGACACCGCAAAGGCATTGCCGGCGGACATGATCGCCATTTCGTGCAAGACCAACGCGGGGATAAAACAGCTTCGAGAGACAATACTCGAGCGTATCGAGAAAAACCTGCCTGATCTTACCTCGGGAGTGGTGGTAACATCGGCCCGTCACAAACAGAAGTTATCATCGGCGGTGAAGTCGCTGAGGTCGGCTCGCAAGAAGATCATGGCGGGTGAATCACCGGAGTTGACCGCGTTTGATTTGCGTGAGGCGGTCAATGCCATTGATGAAATCACCGGTAAAGTCTATAACGAGGATATCCTCGGCCGTATCTTCTCCAAGTTCTGCATTGGCAAGTAGGTTGGTGCTGAGCCATGACGGCTCATTCTGCTCTGAATTCCAGTTCATCAATATCGGTTGACTCTTCATCTGTCACCTTCCCCCGGACAGAGAGGGTCAGCACGTTTTTTCCGGCCGCGACAGGGAGTCGCACTATCTCGTGTCCGCCAGCCACCGGAGTAAACAGATTTGATATGTCCTGTTCATTCAACACAGCCATAAACGATTCGGCAAGAATGGCATCGCTATAAATTATGAACAGATCAGTGCTGTCGGTGCCGGGTGGCAACTCAGTCTTCGCTTCGGCGATATTTACGTATGACAGAAGTCTGTCAATTTCAATTGACTCGCCACCACCAACGAGGCCGCCAGTGACAAAGCATTGCGCCGAGGATGTCTTGTCAAAACCGAGAGTGTATGCGTGAGTCGCGGCAGGTAGAATAGATATTTCACTGAAGTCGAACCTGGAGGGTGCGCTCCCTTTGTTTGAGTCGTAACAGAAAATTCCGATGTTATAGGCGCTATCTATGACACGCGACACGACTATTTTATAATCGCCACTTGAGGGCGTCATAATCTCCACGTGCTTGGATTCCATGTCACCGTTGCCGTCGGGATCTTCGATATATTCTCTGTAATATGAAGCTTTGGGAATTTCCTCGAATGATTCCCCTGTCTGCGAATCGAAACCAACCCGCCTGCCCTGCGCATCAGTGATGAGCAGTTCGCCGGGCAGTTCGAACCCGATAAAGATCGAGGAAACGTCATTGGCGCCGGGCGTTACAGACTTCCTGTTTGCGGTCTCAGCCAAGTGGGCATCAGGAAGCTGACCTGTTGGCACCCGTGCGGTATCCGCTGTATTTCGGGTCGACTGTTGCGTATCGGTTTGGTCTTCGGCAGTCCCCTGGCAACCCAGACTCAACGATAGGATTACCAGCCAAATTAAGAACTTCGCGAGAAAAAAAGCTTTGATTTTCAAAACATCACTCTCCCATTGTTTCAAACGCATGGACCCACCTTTGGGTGGGAGGGACCTCACAATTCGTCGAAGAAGAATCTTTGCTTCCTCACAAAAGGTGAGGCACCTCGGGCCCGGGTTTTTTAGCTGATGCCGGGCATTTTTGCTGCTTCGTCAACTGCCACTTCAGCAATTAAAAGGCAGTGTAATACTACAAACCCCAAGCTTGAGGACTATTTAACAATAAATTCCAGAAAGTCGGTATCGGTTATTTCTTCTTCAGCCACATTTCCCAGGACAGACAAGGTCAGCACGTTTTTTCCGGCCGCGACAGGGAGTCGCACCACCTCGTGCCCGCCAGCTACCGGAGTGAACAGATTTGATATATCCAGTTCATTCAACACGGCCTTAAATGATTCGGCAAGAATGGCGTCGCCGTAAATTATAAACAGATCGGTGCTGTCAGTGCCGGACGGCAACTCGGTCTTCGCTTTGGTTATGTTCACATACGATAGAAGCTGGTCGATTTCTGCCGACTCGTCGCCACCAACAAGGCCGCCAGTGACAAAGGATTTCCCACTCGGGGTTTTGTCGAAATGTATGATGAAGCTGTGTACCTCACCAATTGCCATTTCGATACTTCTGAAGTCCCTACCGGTGACGTCGCGCGCATCATCGTCGGAGTAATAACACTCGATGGATGCACTACTTGATTTGTAAGGACTGCCAACGCTGTCGCGCGTTGCAGTAACGGTCAATCTGTAATCCCCATCTGCAGGTCCAAGAATATGCAGTTCCTTTACCTCCGGCCCGCTCAAGCTTTCTGAGCTTTCAATGTAGCGCGGATAGTACGAAGCGTCCGGTACTTCCTGATACGAAGTACCCGTTACAAGATCCAGGCCGATTCGACGGCCCCATGGATCAACAATCAATGCCTCGCTGTGAGGGCCGCACCAGATGTCAATTGCAGAGTAGTCGCTCCCCGGTACCGACGGTGTTTCTTCAGAATCTCCGGATGAATTGCCGGCCCAGCACGATGCCAACATCAACTGTACGGTAAAAAGCATCGCAATTGCCGATACGCATTTCAGGCTTAGGTAATTCAAAAGAAATCTCCCCTCGGTTTCAGGTCTGTTCTATCGGAAGATTCAACGCCGCGTGAAATTTATCAACAATTTTTGCAGCCACTCGTTGGTTTTCGGCTGGACGTCCACGTTAAAAGGCAAAGGGTACAGGCACCACGTCAATTGTGTTACACGTGAAACACGGCCAGAACCCGCATGGGACCGATTTGTGTTGCCAATTCGCGCCTTGAACAGTTTATTGCAGACCGTTGTTTAGGGAATTGATCAATGACTTACGATTATGATGTCATAGTGGTTGGCGGCGGTCATGCCGGAGTCGAGGCGGCCCTGGCGGTGGCCCGCATGGGCAGGACTGCGGCAATTGTCACGATGGATTCATCGAAGCTCGCCCTCATGTCGTGCAATCCGGCCGTGGGCGGGATCGGCAAGTCGCATCTGGTGAAAGAGATCGATGCCCTCGGGGGCGTGATGGGCATGGCGACCGATACTACCGGGATTCAGTTCCGGCGTCTCAACCTGTCGCGAGGGCCGGCGGTCTGGTCGACCCGGGTACAGGCCGATCGGATTAAATACAACGAGTATATCGTAAATTTTGTCGGCTGGACAGCGAATGTAAACGTCGTTGAAGGTGTTGCGGGGGAAATACTTAACAGCAATGGCACAGTCACCGGAGTCAGAACTGAGTCGGGACAGGTGATTATCTCCCGGGCCGTTATCATTTGCTCCGGGACTTTTTTGGGCGGGCTTATTCATATCGGCGAAAAGAAGATCAAAGCGGGCCGAATGGGTGAGAATGCGGCGTACAAGCTTTCCGAGTCACTAACGAGTTTGGGGTTTGAGGTAGGGCGTCTCAAGACCGGTACTCCTCCCCGCCTTGACGGCGACACGATCGACTGGTCGAAATGCGAGATTCAGCCGGGCGAGGAGCCTCTCCCCTTGTTTTCGTATCGGTCGACCAGGGAATCATTCGAGCAGACACCGTGTCACCTGACTTACACGACCGAGGCAACGAAGGAGCTGGTCTCAGCCAATTCCAAATTGTCGCCGATATTTTCCGGCCAAATCAACTCCAGAGGGCCAAGATATTGCCCATCAATAGAGGATAAATTTTTCCGGTTTGCTGACAAAGAGCGCCATCAGATTTTTCTCGAGCCTGAAGGAAACGGCACTAACGAGATATATCCCAATGGGTTTTCGACCGCGCTCCCCGAGGAGATTCAATACAAAAGCATTCGGACAGTGGTTGGACTTGAAAGGGTGAAAATTACCCGGCCTGGCTATGCTATCGAATATGACTACTGCCCGGCCTACCAGATAAAGCCATCACTGGAGACCCGTCGTTTGGCGGGGTTGTTTTTCGCCGGCCAGATTAATGGTACATCGGGGTACGAAGAAGCTGCCGGTCAGGGCTTGATGGCTGGAATCAACGCGGTTTTGCGAATTGAGGGTGAGGAGCCGCTGGTGCTGGATAGGTCGGAGGCTTATATCGGAGTTATGATCGATGATCTCACGACCCGGTCGACTACTGAGCCGTATCGGCTGTTTACTTCGCGGGCGGAGTATCGTCTGGCGCTCCGGGAAGATAATGCCAGGGACCGACTTAACAGGTACGCAAAGCGTTATAACCTTATTGATGATAGTGAGTTCACGGCGTTTGAGGAGCTTCAGAAAGCCACTCAGGAGGAGATCCAGTTACTTCGCAAGAAGCGTCTCCGGGTGTCCGAGATAGGCGCGCTGGGGGCGCGGTTTCAGAAGAAGGAATCGATCAGTCTTGAGGAGCTGCTGAAACAGCCGGGGGTGACTATTAAGGAGGCTCTTCCCTATCTGGCGAAATTCGATGGTGAGTTCTCTGACAATCCGGAGGTTCTGGAGAGGGCGGCTATAGCTATCAGATACCGGGGATACGTCGACAAGCAACTTCGGGAGATCGAGAAATTCAAACGTACGGAGAGCGAGAAGATTCCGGAGAGTTTCTCTTTTGATGATATAAAAGGGCTCAAGCGGGAGGCGCTGGAGAAATTCCGCAAATTCCGGCCATCATCGTTGGGCCAGGCGGGGCGGATCGAGGGGGTGACACCGGGGGATATCGCGGTGTTGTCGGTTTACCTGAAAAAACACAAGGCTTCGGCGCGATGACCAAAAACGGCGATATCATCGAACTCGCTCCCGTTGAGCTTCTTAGAAGGCACGACCCGGACTTGCGGTTGACCAGATATTTTGAAATTCTTAAGGCTGAGAATCAGAAAATCAACCTTGTTTCACGTGAAACAATTGATTCCGGGCTGGAGATTCTGGCGGCGGAATCGCTTCTCCCCTTTGACCAGATCGAACGTCAGCCTTTTCGAAATTACCTGGATATTGGCAGCGGCGGGGGCCTCCCGGCATTTCCTATACTTCTCACCAAGCCGATCGAGAAAGCCACGCTTGTAGAGCGCGTTTCGAAGAAGTCGCTGGCTCTTGGCCGAATTGTCAGGGGGCTTTACATGGATAGTACTTCCGTGGAAATAGTCGAGGGGAATTTCGAAGAGCTCTCGTTTGAGGGGCAGTTTGATCTCGTTACTCTCAGGCTGGTCGCGTTGACGAAAAGGGTTCTCAAGAAGATCGATTCCGTGCTCGCGAGCAGTGGTATTTTCATCTATTATGCTGCCGCTAGTGATTTGGAAACGCCCAAATCGATGTCCTGCGTAACTTATTGTTATAAAACGTCAGTAGACGCTCCCACCAAAAGCTTCACTATCTGCCGCAAAATCGTTTAGATTTTTGTTGCTTAACAATTCCCATTGGATTAAACTTCTGCTCTACATGAGGTTGATTTCATTAAGGAGTGTCCTTTGGGCAAAGTTATCGCGATTACGAATCAAAAGGGCGGTGTGGGCAAGACCACCACGGCGATTAATCTGAGTTCCTGCCTGGCAGCCGCCGAGCACAAGACCTGTCTGATTGACATGGATCCGCAGGCCAACTCCACCAGCGGGGTGGGTCTCGACAAAGAAAAAATAGAGTCATCTATCTACGATGTTCTGATCGGCAATAAAACCATGAAAGAAGTGGTGCAGCCGACCGAACTTCAGTATCTCAACATCGTGCCGTCATCGATCTCCCTGGTCGGCGCCGAAGTGGAGCTGGTGTCGATGCTGGCGCGCGAGACGCGATTAAAGAGCGCGTTGGCCCCCATTCTCGATGATTACAAATATATCATTATCGACTGCCCTCCCTCGCTGGGTCTTTTGACGCTTAACACGCTTACGGCGGCTGATTCGATCATCATTCCCATCCAGTGCGAGTATTACGCGATGGAAGGGTTGGGGCAGCTCATGAACACCGTGAAGCTGGTGCAGGATAATCTCAACCCGAATCTTCAGATCGAAGGTGTTCTTCTTACGATGTTCGACAGTCGTCTGAATCTGTCGAGGCAGGTGTCCGACGAGGTGCGCAAGCATTTCGACAGCAAGGTTTACAATACGGTGATATCGCGCAACGTGAGGTTGTCGGAGGCGCCGTCGTTCGGCAAGCCGATCATCCTTTACGATATCATGTCGACCGGAGCGGAAAATTATATGTCGTTTACAAAAGAGGTGCTTACGCGATGAGTAAGATAGTTCTTGGAAAAGGGCTGGGAGCGTTGATTCCCGGTGACAGCAGGGTGGTGTCGGAGGAGAACAAGTATCGCATGGTGGCGCTCGATAAGATAGGTCCCAATCCGATGCAGCCCCGTCGCGATTTCGATGAAGCCGGTCTTCGCGATCTGGCCGATTCGTTCAAGGTCAACGGTATCATGCAGCCGCTGGTGGTGCGCGTCAACGGCGGCGGTTTTACGATCATCGCCGGCGAGAGGCGTTACCGGGCGGCGCGGATGGCGGGTATGACGGAGGTGCCTGTGATGGTCGCGGGCGACGTTGCCGACACGCGCATGCTCGAGTTGGCGCTGGTGGAGAATCTTCAGCGCGAGGATCTCAATCCGATGGAGATGGCGCAGGCGTATCGTCGGTTGATCGAAGAGTGCAATCTCACGCAGAACGAGTTGGCCGAGCGGGTCGGTAAGAGTCGCGCCTCGGTGGCGAACGTGTTGAGGTTGAACACTCTTCCCGATGAGATCAAGCAGATGATTCGTCAGGGAAAGCTTACCGAGGGACACGCCCGGGCGATTTTGTCGCTGGATAATCAGCCGGCGATGCTTCGCATGGCCGAGCAGATAGTCTCCGGTTCTATGTCGGTCAGGCAGGTGGAGGACGAGACGCGGCGTACGAAAAAACGGCGGCTGGTACCGAAGAGAAAGATTCCCGCCATCACCGAAGTTGAGAATTATCTCAAACGTCTTCTGGGGACATCGGTGAAAATCAGTCCCGGTCTGAAGCGGGGCAAAATAGAGATCGAGTATTACGGCGATGAGGATCTGGATCGCCTTGTCGAACTGTTTCATAAAATCGAGGGCTGACAATGGCCGAGAGGAAATATATCACGCTGATGTTGATACCCGACGGCACCGAGAGCCGCCGCGGTTTCCGTATACGTCAGTGGCTGTTCAAGGCTATCGCGATCGGCCTGGTGGTTATCGTGGTAGGGATACTTCTGTTTTTCGTATTCTATGGAAAGGTGTTGACACGGGCGGCGATGGCTGATAAACTTGCTAAGGAGAATGAGAGGTTGCTGCGCTATCAATATAAAGTGCAGCTTCTTGAGGCTAATCTGCAACAGGCCCGGGGCATAGTGACACGACTTACAGAGCTGGCCGGTATCGATATTGAGTTTCCTGAATTGCCGGATGATTCCACGTTGTTTGCGTCGCTCGACGAGCGTGGTATGGCGGTGGTGTCTCGCGCGGCCGGCATAGATATATCTTTACCCGCCGGACTTCCCATCCAGGGGTTTATCAGCCAGGATTTCGAGATAGAAGACGACGCGCATTATCATCCGGGGGTGGACATTGCCTGCGCCGAGGGGACGCCGGTGCTGGCGACAGCGGCCGGCGAAGCTATTTTTGCCGACTACGATTCGACCGCATACGGATACATGGTGGTATTAAAACACAATGATTCGATAACGACCATTTATGGCCATAACAAGGAGTTGCTGGTTGAGGTGGGACAGACGGTGCCGGCGGGCAGTCGGATTGCCCTGTCGGGTAACACCGGTTTATCGACAGCGCCGCACCTTCATTATGAGATAAGAATAAATGATAACCCTATAGATCCGCTGGATAATTGGTATGATCAAAAAGACTAACAATAACGAAGTGGATGGATTAATGAACACCATTATTGGCAAAGATACTGTCATCAACGGGACTCTCGATGTTAAGGGAGCGCTGAGGGTTGATGGTACGGTAAAGGGAAAGATTATCTGCTCTGACTGTGTGACAGTTGGTTCGACAGGGATCGTTGAGGCCGAGATCGAGGCCAACACCGCTATTATCGCCGGCCGCATGGTTGGTAATGTGGTCACAAGCGAGAAGATAGAACTTCAGGCGAAATGCGAGATGGAAGGTGATCTTAAAACCAAATCACTGGTCATAGAGCAAGGGGCGGTCTTCTGCGGCGCCTGTAATATGAAGGAGAGCAAGGGTAGCCTGGGATTTTTACCCCCCGAGCAGCCAAAGAAGGAAGTAGAGCCGGCGGATAAGAAGAAGATTTTCTGATTGTTGACAATACGGCACTTTTGTGGAAAAGGTGTACATTTTGTGGATAACCCCTTATCTTATTATTAACAAACAAGATAACCTTTTCGGATAGTGGACTTTTCGACTCGTTTATCCACATTTTATTTGGATTTAAGTTAAAGTTTTATCGAGGTTTAGCGTAAATCTAACATTTCTCAGGGGCCATTTTAACCCCTGTTTTGAAAAGACCATTTACCGGCACAAATTGCCGACTTGTCATAAAGCGGACCAATATTATCGCTTTATTTCATACAAGCGCCTTTGGGTCTGCCGGATATTTTCAAGAGCAATCGATGTTTTTCTCTGGACGTATTGTATAAATAATCGTTGGTGCGAAAAACTGGCACGATGGTAACTAATTACGGAGGAGTTGATGTCGTCCAAACAGACCGGATCTGATATAGCGGCGGTTGAAACGCTGAATTCAGCTTATACCAGCATCAAAAGCGAGATAGGAAAAGTCATAATTGGTCAGGAGCAGGTTATCGAGCAGCTTCTGATATCCCTGTTGTCCTCCGGGCACTGTTTGCTGGTGGGTGTGCCGGGTCTTGCCAAGACGCTGCTGATATCAACTCTTGCCCGCGTGTTGAATCTGAAATTCAATCGCATCCAGTTCACTCCGGATTTGATGCCATCGGACATTACCGGTACGGAGATTATCGAAGAAGATCATTCGACCGGTCGGCGTCAGTTTCGCTTCGTGAAAGGCCCGGTTTTCGCAAATATAATTTTGGCCGATGAGATCAACCGCACGCCTCCAAAGACTCAAGCGGCTCTTTTGCAGGCCATGCAGGAGCACGAAGTTACTGCGGCAGGACAGACTTACGCTCTGGACGAGCCGTTTTTCGTGCTGGCCACGCAGAATCCGATAGAGCAGGAAGGCACTTATCCTCTTCCGGAAGCTCAGCTTGATAGGTTCATGTTCAATGTTCTCGTGGATTATCCGTCAAGTTCCGAAGAACATCAGATTGTCAAATCGACCACAGCGGTTCTTTCGTACGAGTTGGACAAGATTTTGTCGCCTGAGGATATCATTGGATTTCAGAATCTGGTTCGCCGGGTGCCGGTCTCGGATCATCTTATCGAATACGCGGTTGATCTGGTTCGCACTACCCGTCCGACCGAGCCGAACGCGCCCGATTTTGTTAAAAGCTGGGTCAACTGGGGGGCCGGCCCGCGTGCTTCGCAATATTTGATTCTCGCCGCCAAGACCAAGGCAATTTTAGAGGGCAGGCCGACCCCCGGCCCGGAGGATGTCTGCTTTGCGGCTTACCCGGTTCTGCGCCACCGCATTGTAACATCGTTTAACGCCGAGGCCGATGGTGTGGATTCGACCGAGATTATCAAGCGGGTGCTCGATTCGGTGAAGGAACGGGCCTAATTTTCCTGGCATTTGCCGCACTGACTACCGGCCTTTTTTAATTGAGTGAGTTCTATGATACAAAATATCAGACTCTCGGAACTGCCGCCATATGGCAAGTTGTTCGTGGGGCTGTTTACCACGCTGATGCTTTTTGTCTGCCTTTGGGCGATGGCGATTTTTTATGTCGAGAAGGGCCTTGTCACGGTTGACGAATATGAATTGTCAAGCGGCGGGTACGATACCTTACCGGCCGAGGCTGCTGACGGCAATATGGCGCTGGATATCGAGGGAATACTCGCCGACTCGGCGTCGGAACTGGCGCCCGACTGGGACAGCAATCTGCTGGAAGAGCAGGTTGAGTATGATTCAGCGGAGCTGGCCGACAGTTTCGAGAAATATGATGCTCAGGCGGTGCCATATGATCAGGCTCTTGAAATCGAAGAATATCCCGGGCCGGACGATGTCGATCATATAGGTCATAATCTGGGGCTGGCGCATACCCATATCAATGGCCAGACACTTCTGTTTTTCGCCTTGGGGCTGGTTTTCATTTTCACGTCGGTGAAACCGCGGGTGAAGAAGACGGTTCTTTTGACTTTTGCCGTGGCTGTTCTGGTGCACGCGGTTGGTCTTACGGGCGAGGGGTTTCACTGGTTTTTTGATGATATCCTGGCAATCAGCGGTGTGGCCATACTTGTCTCAATAATCTATATGGCGCTCATGATTTATGTTGATCTGGCGCGCGGTGCGACCGCAAAAGCAAACAGCGAGGAGTGAGATGGCATCGAAATTCGGTCTGGTAATTCACGGCGGGGCGGGGACAATACTTAAGGCAAAGATGACGCCGGAAAAGGAGGCTGAATATCTCGCGGGACTTGGCGAGAGTCTCAAAACCGGATATACCATTCTCGAAAGGGGTGGTCGGGCGGTTGATGCCACGCAGGCGGCGGTGAAAGTAATGGAAGATTCCCCTTTGTTCAACGCCGGAAAGGGAGCGGTGTTCACCCACGAAGGGAAAAACGAGCAGGATGCCTCGATAATGGACGGCAGAACACTCAACTCCGGGGCAGTGGCCGGGGTACGTCACATAAAGAATCCCATTGAGTTGGCGCGGCTCGTAATGGATAAGTCCGAGCACATTCTGCTGGGCGCGGATGGAGCCGAAGCGTTCGCGAAACTGCACGGGGTGGAATTCGCCGATGACGACTATTTCTATACTGAACATCGGTGGCAGCAGCTAAAGGCCGCCAAATACAAAGAGAAACTCTCGCAATCGGATTATTCTCAACTGGATCACTCCGATGACAAACACGGGACAGTCGGGGCGGTGGCGCTCGATAAGAGTGGCGACCTGGCCGCGGCGACCTCATCGGGCGGCATGACCAACAAGAAGTTCGGGCGATTGGGCGATTCGCCGATTGTCGGCGCGGGTACTTACGCCAATAATCGCACCTGTGCTGTGAGTGGTACGGGTCATGGGGAGTATTTTATCACGGCGGTGGTATCGTACACGGTGTCGGTGTTGATGGAGCTTAAGGGGATGTCGCTCGAAGAGGCGGCCAATATGGTTATTCACAAGAACCTGACCGAGCTTGGCGGCACCGGCGGGATTATCGCGATCGATAAGGATGGCAATATAGCCATGCCGTTTAATACCGAAGGGATGTACCGCGGTTATTTGCTTGAGGGCGGCGAGGCTGTCTTGAAGATATTTAAGGACTAACGCTGGATAATGTCTGCCGAATATAGAAAATACCTCGATCCCGAAGTTGTCTCGCATTTGAAGGGGATGGAGATGCGTGCCCGGATGGTGGTCGAGGGGTTTATCGCCGGTCTTCACAAGTCGCCCTATCACGGCTTTTCGGTCGAGTTCGCCGAGCACCGTCAGTATATGCCGGGCGACAATATCCGCGATATCGACTGGAAAGTTTATGGCAAGTCGGATCGGTTTTATATCAAGCAGTACGAAGAAGAGACAAATCTTAAAGGCTATTTGCTTCTGGATTGCTCGGCATCGATGGCGTATCGCAGTGGCGACAGGGTAAGTAAGCTCGATTATGCCGGGATGCTTTGCGGGGCGCTTTCGTTTATGATGCTTCGTCAGCGCGACGCGGTGGGGCTGGTGACTTTTGACCAGAAGATTCGCCGGTATATTCCCCCGCGCTCGAAGTCAGGGCATCTTCATGTGCTTTTGAGCGAGATAGCCAACCAGACGCCTTCGGCCACGACCGATATATCATCGACCCTTCACGAGATGGCGGACCGGATAAAACGGCGGGGATTGGTGATTATCATGTCGGATCTACTCGACGAGGCCGACCGGATACTCAGCGGGCTGAAGCATTTCCGATACAACAAGCACGAGGTGATTGTTTTTCATATTCTTGATCCGCGGGAGCGGGATTTCGCTTTCGGGCAGGAGGCGATTTTCAAGGATATGGAGACCGGCGAGGAAGTCACGACGCTGCCGTATCAGATCAAGCGCGATTTTGCGCGTCAGGTGAAGGCTTTTTCGGACGAGGTAGCCACGGCGTGTCGCCAGAGCAATATAGATTATTTCCCGGTGGATACGGCGATGCCTTTTGACAAGGCGCTTTATGCATTTTTGTCTAAACGAGAGCGGTTGTATTAGCCCATCATTTCAGCAGCAACATCTTTTTTGATCCCACATAATCTCCGGCTTCCATTTTGTAGAAATATATCCCTGAGGCTGCCGGTTGGCCGGATTGGTTGGTGCCGTTCCATTCGACCGAGTGGTTGCCGGCCGGTTTGAGTTCATCGACGAGGGTCGTTACTTTTTGCCCCAGTATGTTATACACGCCGATTTTCGTGTGGCAGCTTTTGGGCAGCGAATACTCGATAACGCAGGATGGGTTGAAGGGGTTGGGGTAGTTCTGGGAGAGACGAAACTGAGCGGGCAACTCGGCTTGTATTTCTTCTGCGGTGGTAGGGTAGTCAAAATCGATCGATCTGACGAAGGTGCGCACAGCGGCATAGGGCTCGGGCACGTAAGCGGAATAAGCAAAAACCACTTTTCTGTCATCTGGGAGATAGACGAATTCGGAGAACTCTATTGGCTGATCCTCTAGAGTAAGTGTGGTAGTCGTAATCACGTTGTTCCACCAATAGTCGTAGACTGTGACCCCTATGTTACGGGAGGAAGCATAATAGCGAACCACGACATTGCCATAGACAGTCGGATAAATCGCAGCCTCACATCCCAGACACGATAAGTCCTTAAAAAGAACCAATTCCTTCGATTCGAAATCAATTTCCCTAAGCTCTCCGAATTCGGTTAGAAAGGGGAGGTCTCTCACACCATACCCATCCATAATCACAAACGACCGTAAATCACTCAACCAGGGAAATTCGTAATATTCTACAGAGTACGGCGGAGTGTGGTAAGTGCCCTTGTCAATTATTTGGCCGTTGCGTATGGCGATGCCGTTATATCCCCAGAAATAATAGATACACTGGAACCACTCCCATTCCGTGCAGTAATCAAACCCTGACAGCCAAAGCAGGGTGTCATTGTTGACCAGAAGTGTCCCGAGTTCCCCTCGCTCATTCCCGTCGATCAAACCGCCAATGAGTGCCTCTGTGTTTACATTGATTCTGCCAATTCTATACAGATCGTTTTTCGCTACCCCTACATATGCTGTATCGCCTATGGTCCGACAGACTGAATGTCTGTTCAGCAGGGGTGTTGGCGGTAGGCTGACTGCCTCATCAATCATGTCGGTAGTCTTTGGCAAATACCCCGAGAACAGAGTTGCCTTGTGATAGTAGTAATACTCAGCGATCGATGACGCGCTTGATGAAGGCGTACTTAGGGCATAGGGCCCCTCAAGCCAGACCAGTAGTTCCTTGCCGGCGGCTCTATGAAGCTGCGGCCTCAAGCGTCTGCAGCCGTCGGTGAGAAGCCGGCGGTCCGCATACACTGTCAATCGATCCAGATCCTTCAATAAAGAAGCCTTGAGACAAACAGCGGAGGTGTCCTGCCATTCTGAAACCACCAATACTTCATCAACGTTGTGAGTGATGCTGGGGCGACGAAGGTGGCCAGAATTAAAAAAAAGCTGCTTATGCGACGTTTCTGCGAAGGGTGTTTCAAAAGGAAGGCGCATGACATGAACACCTTTTTGGTAGATCAGGTAATAGGAGCCGACGCCTTCGGAGAAGGTATACGTGAGAAACTGATACGCCGTCGGCACAATTGTATAGTCGACCCAATTTTTCTGGAGAAGCGTGCCATTCTCAAGAGCAAACACCAAATAATCCACAAATTCTTCGCTCACCGATAGATTGGTGCTAATGAGAACCAATGTGTCACCGGACATTTGATATGCATAGGGTCCTCCAACACCTGCAGCAAGCGGTAGTGAGAGCGGTATCTCGCAAACCTCGGTCTCATTGGTCAGGTTTGAACCCGATAGATAGAAATACCTGAACTGGTCGCGCCCCAGAGAGTCTTCATCAAAAAAGAAGAACAATGCCGAGTCGGCTCCACAGGGTAAGCCGCTGAAGCAGGAGATGTTGTTTTTTACAAAGCCATCCATTTTTATGTTTTGAAGTCGAGTTACGGTCCCTGATTTATCGATGTAAAAAGCGCCAAAATAGGCGCTGTCCCAGGGTGCCGTACACATATAGAGTTTGTCGGAGGCGACGCTCGACCAAAGCTGTCGATGGCCAATCTTCACATTCTCGACTATGGGAGCCAAAAGGTCGAAATCGAACACGGAAACGCAGACTGAATCGTAGTCAAAAGTGGAAATTGTCCATAAAGTGTGACCTTCGACGTGATAACTGACCTCGGCATCGTCGGACTCTCCAACGATTATCGGGGAATCATCAACAAATGTGAGATCTTCCCTTATTCGATAACAAGTGGCCCGCGTATTGTCGCGGAAGAATACGTAGAATAGAGAATCCGATGATAGCACCGTTTCGAAATTGTACCAGTTACCGGCGAAGTTGCCCGGTTTAGGCAGTGTGTCTATCAGATTTCCATCGTAGTCCGACCTTATTAGCGACCAATGATTCCCGGCCCCGCTACCGCCAGAAATCACCGCGTAGATTACGGTTAGAACGTGGCTTCTGCCGCGGCTTGCCGCTCCATAGACTTCTGAATAGGGTGGAGACACCAAGTCAAAGTCGCCGACTGGATAAAAAAGACGCGTAGTATCCAGGATGCTGGGAGCAGATAAGGTAATGTCCAGTCCGTTGCCGCTACTGACTGCCGGGGCGAGGACTACCAGGCTCGCGGCAGTAGAAACGAAAATAAATAGACGTCGATAAGACATGCTAACCCTCCTCCAAATGTATTATAGACGAGAGATACCAGTTTTCCGTTCAAACGCCACGACAAAGTGAATCCATTGACTACAACAACCTATCCGTAACCTGGGAATCTACCTTAAAATACGTCCAGGCTATCACTTAAGCATGACTGCCTTGACAGTCCGTGCGGATCCATCAAATTCGGCGCTGAACAAATATATGCCTGAGGCTGCCGGTTGGCCGGATTGGTTGGTGCCGTTCCATTCGACCGAGTGGTTGCCGGCCGGCTTGAGTTCGTCGACGAGGGTCGTTACTTTTTGCCCCAGTATGTTATACACGCCGATTTTCGTGTGGCAGCTTTTGGGCAGCGAATACTCGATAACGCAGGATGGGTTGAAAGGATTAGGGTAGGCCGGGCCAAGGGTGAACGACGATGGCAGCGTTGTCGTTTGTTCGGCAACGTCAGTAACCAGATCGAGTTCATGTATTGTCACGGTCTGATTGCGCACCGCGACCAGTTTGTAGGTGTCGGCCGCCCCATAACGTGTCCAGAATAGTTCGCCGGTGGTGACATCGATGCGATCGCGCGAGGGTTGGCCGTTTTCGCCGTTAAATTCATAAAGACAGCCGCCGTCGATACCGTAAAACCTGCCGGGGTAATCGGGGCTGAAGAAATACTCGGAGCACGATGGAGCATCATAGACACTCCATAGAATCTCAACCGAATCCGGGGCGATAAGATTATAAAGCCTTAGTGATATTTCGGTAGAATCCAGGGCAATCATGTCGTCGAGGAAGCAGGTTTGCTGTACGGAGTGCCGGACGAGGATTTCGGTGCCGCTGAAGATCGGGTTGATATCACCGGAAGTCTCAAAGCTGCAGATGTTGGAGCTATAGGCGGAATCGCGCGGGCAGGTTACACTTGTCGTTT
The DNA here is from genome assembly GCA_040756055.1 of Candidatus Zixiibacteriota bacterium. Classification (NCBI taxonomy): domain Bacteria; kingdom Pseudomonadati; phylum Candidatus Zixiibacteriota; species Candidatus Zixiibacteriota bacterium. The sequence continues at coordinate 337,675 of JBFLZR010000001.1, read as the reverse complement.
CGTCGATTGTCAGTCGCGACTCACCATAAGCATCTATAATCTCTACGCTGCCGTCGACAGTTACATCACCGGGTACACTGGCAAATACGGAATAGGTGGTGGTCGCGAAGAATCTATCGCTTGCCGCTGTAAAGACAGGGCAGGGATTGCTCATGAGAACTGTCTTTTCCCAGATTGGCGGCTGAGCAATATCGTCGGTCAAAAAAGACAGGCCGATGGTGTTGAACATGACAGAGATCATCAGTTTGAACGAACGGTATTTGTCGAAACCGCAGAAAAGCTCGTTGTAACCGTCGCCTGTGACATCCAATGCCGCCAGGGTCACCCACTTGAACGGGGAAGTCCGGTCGGTTGTCACCATCGTGCCGGCATCGTAGTGAGCAGAGTCGGTCAGGGTATAACCCGAGGCGCCATCGTAAACATAAATCCGGCAGGCGGTGTCCGGCAGTATGGTGCGGCACTCGAAATAGTAAGCCAGCACGATATCGGGGATTGAGTCGCGGTTGATGTCGTCGAAAAGGATCGCGTAATCGGTGTAGTTGTCCGTGAGCGGAATGTTCAGCAGGGTGGACCAGTCCGATGGTGAATAGAGGACCATTGTTTCGCCATCGGCCGCCAGGATTTCAGGGTTGCTGTCGGAATTAATGTCGTTGAATTTTATTTTCTCGATCGGGCGGGTGAATCCGGGAACAGTGAATTCGGCCGCCGCGGTCAGAGATGCAGAATGTCCCCAGACCGCTGTGGACAGGAGAAAGACGGCGCAGAGAGCACATGTAAATATTCTCACGGGGTATTCCTCCCACTTGTGTTGAAATAGCGAATTATAAGAAAGCGGGCCTGTCAGCGTCAAGGCCCGCAAATAAAATTTTATTTCCCGATGAATTCGGTCAGCTTTTGGCAGTAGTCGGCCACACCGGCCATTTCTTCATCCGATGGAATCAATCGGGCGCGGTAGTTTTCCTCGAACACCTTGAGTTTCAATCCGGTAAGTCGGTCAGCCACGAGCTTGGAAGCTTCGCCGCCCCAACCATAGGAGCCGAAAACGGCGGCCTTCTTGCCGATGCTGTAAACGGTCGAAAACAAGCTGACAGCATCCCAAATCGGTTTGACAGCATCGCCATTGAAGGTCGGCGTGCCGATCAGGATCGCTTTGCTGGACTCAATCTGTTCGCGGAGCTGGTCGGGTATGGTTTGGGTAACATCGGAGAGATTAACCGTAAAACCGGCCTTACCAAGATGCTCTGAGATGGTCTGCGCCAGTTTCTGCGTGTTCCCGTATGCCGAGGCGTAGAAGATTGAGACGGTGTTGGCGTTTTCGGATTTGTCCACCGCCCATTCCTTATAGTTGCTAATGTATTTGAGCGGGTCCTTGCGGAAAACAGGTCCGTGAGAGGGGGCTACCATTTTGATGTCGTGCTCATCGAGTTTCGGCAGGTTGCGGCGCATGTAACCGGTGAACGGGCGCATTATCGAGTCGAAATAGTAGTGGACTTCGAAATCAACATCGACCTTGACTTCATCGGCGAATATCGAATCCGATGATATGTGGGCCGCGAAACCATCGTTGGAAAAAAGAATTCCGTCCTCTTCGAGAAACTCCATCATCGTGTCGGGCCAGTGCATATAGGGCATGAGGCGGAAAGTCAGGGTTTTGCCGCCGAGGTTGAGGGTTTCTTTGTCTTTGAGGCCGGTGATATCGGCATCGCGGTTTATGATGTTCTTAAGGAAAGGCACGGCGGATGCCGAGCAGTAGATTTTGAGGTTCGGGTTTTTGTCGAGGAGTATTTCGATTGATCCGCTGTGGTCGGGCTCGTTGTGATTGACAATGAGATAGTCGATTTTTTCTATCGGGACAATTTCTTCGATGTTGGCAAAGAAATCATCGGCGAAGGGTCTTTTGACGTTGTCGATGAGGGCGGTTTTTTCGGAGCCCCTGACCAGGTAGGCGTTATAGGTGGTGCCGTGTTCGGTCTTCATGATAATATCGAATACTCTGAGGTCGGGGTCTTTGACGCCGACGTGATAGACATTTTCAGCAAGTTTCGTTGCGCTCATAAGGTAATCTCCTGCTTTATTTAGCGGATAATATAGTCACTAAAAGATTAAAAACAACCTTGCCGGGCAAAGTTCCCGTGCTGAAGGCGGTTCGATGTTGATTTCAGGAATTGGAACGAATCGTGGCGGCCAGCGATACCGCTTTTTCGAAGATCTCTTGATCGCCTGCCGGCAGGGGGAGAACCTCGAGCAATTCACCGGATGAAATCTCTTTAAGGCGGTTGATTTCTTCGATATCGAGGTCCTGCGGCTCCAGATATATGACAGTGGGTTTTTCCACCGGCCGGAGATTCTCGGTGTCGCGGTAGGGCGCGCCGTATCCCGAGCGGATATTGTACCACCACCACATGATGGTGCGGTAGAAGGGGAACCAGTAGGTGTCGTATCTCTGCTTGAGGATATCCTGCATACGTTTGGTTGTCAGGTATGGGCGGACCGCGATGACGGCATCGACCCGCTGTTCTTCGAAAGTCGTAAGGCGGGCAGCCTCCGCCCCGCGCCCGTATCCAACGATAAGCAGCGGGTGGGAAATTTGTCCGTGAATCTCGAGGTGGCTGATCAGAGATTGGATATCGGTAGCCTCGAGGTAGCCTTCGCCGCGATATTTGCCGGTGGTTTTACCGGCCGCGCGAAGGTCGAGGGTTATAACGGCGAAGCCGGTGTCGTGGAACATGCGGGCGAGGTTGATCAGGCTGTCGCGGTTAGCGCCGTCGTCGTGAAGAAGTATCGCGGTGCCGCGGATATAGCTGCCGGTGTCTTCTTTCGCGGGCACTTTCAGGCAGGCGAGGATTGTCATGGCATCGGATTCGAACCTGAAGGTGTCAACCGGCAGGCCGGCCTGCAGGTAGGCGCCGGCGTCATTGGCAACCAGCGAATCCTGATTGTACTGATCGATGTCACTGCGGGCCATAAGCTTCTTGGACCGGCTCAGCGGATAGATGACATAGACCAGCAAAAGCAGCGCGACCGCGCCGAAAAACAGAATGGTTTTGACAATTTCTTTCGTTTGTCGCGAGAGCTTGATCATATTTTTCACCGCCGCGGTTGTTTTTACCGCTAAGGGGGATATAATAGAAATTACCCGCATCATGTCAATCTAAAAAAGCATGGCGCAAGGGATTATGTAAAAATCGAGAGGCTGTCGCGTTTCACCTGTTCGGGGGCAAGTCACTACATTCGAAGCGAGGGGCCGTCAAATACCACTGCATCGGTATGCTTTGCTTGCGAAAATGTCGGCCCGTAAGTCTAAGATTTTTTGGGGGATTCGCCGAAAAGGTTGTTAAGGGCAGCCCTGGTTATTATGAGGGTCCGAAAGTGATGAGTTCAATGTGCAATTGATGATCATTTTCAGGGACCGATGGCGGGGAGCTTTGGTTTGTTACCGTGAGGGAATTTTTACAGGGAGAAATTGGCCATTAATAAGGATGAAAATCGCTTGACAAAAGTGGCCAATTCGTTTAATTTGGGGTTGTCTTCGTGGATGAAGGTAAACCAAAGAGACAACTTTCTTGCATTATAAATAATCTCGCTTAGGGAATCAGCTTCATTCTTTAAGTCGAGGTATTTGGTAGCTTAGATTGACCAAGATGTTTTATGAGTGAGCGGAGAACTTTTGGCGAATTGTTTTTCTGCCGCACTTACTTCAAGGTACCGATCTTACTTACCGAGCCCTTTTGTACGCCTTACGGTGAACCATTGTATAGTATGGTATCCGAAGGGAGGTTAATCCACAACTGAGGGTAGCTTTGCGAGTTTCCGAGGGTCTTTAGTAGATAAAGGCTTTTAGATATTCGCCACTTTCCGGACGATTGAAAAGCGAACTTAATTCCGCAAGGAACTAAGTTGGGAACTAATTCACTCTCGAAAGGAGCGATGAATGATAAGGAGAACTTCCACAATTCTTGTTGTCTCCTTACTGTTAGTTGCCTTTTTGGCGATGACAGCGTTTGCGGCTCACACGATGGGCAAGGGCGATGTGCCTAAGAAGACCAGGATGAACGCCCAGGCCTATTCGTTTGCTGATGAGACTGGTCGATTTGGTACCGGCTCAGCAGGTCAGGTCACTCTTGGAACAGTAGCGTACTCCGCCGCCTCTGCCTCTCCGGGTAAGCAGGTTGGTGCTACGTACTATGATTATCAGCACAACTGTTCCATGGGTCGTATGATTGAGACCGGACCGCATTCGGGAATCACCGGGCCGGCCACTGTACACTTCGGCTGGATGTACCTGCCGGACGCCGTACTGGCGAGCCGTTCGTACGCTTACAACGCGTACATCAGTTCATCCCACTCGTATGCCGGTGTTGCGATTTTGCACGACCCGGACGATGAGTATTCCGGTTATGTCAACGTTGACGTTACTCCCGATAACCGCGGTATCGTTGGCGGTCACTGCGACCAGAAGGGCCCGATTCCGTATCAGCCCCAATTCCATTTTGACGCCTGCTCGGCTTGCGAAGATTTCGCGGCCTTCTTGCGTCTGCCCGACGATGTTGGTGGCGATGCTGAGAACACCTGGCCGAAATTCTTCTTCCAGTTCGGTACCGACACGGTTTTGCACGTGGCGGCGATGGAAGACGATGGTCGTCTTTATCTGAAGTACTTCCGCTGTGTTGGCTACGAAGGCGTGGGTACCTGGGATTATCCGTGTTACTACGTTGACACCGTTGAAGATATCGCTCAGGACATCACCGGTGAGAGAATGGGTGACCGCGTCTGTATGTCGTGGTTTGCCTGCCCGCCGTATCAAGAGCCGTGGTGCGATACCTGCTCCGGTCTTCCGACCGAAAACTACGACGGCCTTCTGCTCTCCCAGATGGACAACGATATTTATATCCAGACCTCTGACAATCAGGGCGTTAACTGGAATCCGAGACAGAACATCACCAAAGTTGGCCCTTACGGCGATGCTGCCTGGAAGGCCTACTGCGATGCTTCTATTTTGTTCGATCAGGCGGGTAACCTCCACCTGATCTGGCACGCTTCTCCGTGGCCGGCCGATCCGGAACTCGACGGTGTATTCGAAGAGTTCTGGCAGGGAACCGAGGCTCGTCTGTTCCACTGGTCCGAGAACGTTCCGTACCTTCGTACAATTGCTGACCACAACTATTACTCCGGTGACAGTTGCGGTACTCCCGCTTGGGCGTTGACGGTATCGAAGATGACCTTGTCGGAGTGCGATGGCAAGCTGTACGCTATCTGGTCACAGTTCAATGATATCCCGAACGGCATCGAGAACGACTGCGCCGCCTGGGGTTATCCGGATGCTTACTGGGGCGCTGCGAACGCCGACATCTGGCTGTCTATCTCCTCCGACAACGGTATGACCTGGGATGCTCAGCGTAACCTGACCAACAGCTACACCCCGCACTGCGATCCGGTTGGTGGCGAAGTCTGCCAGAGCGATTACTGGCCTTCCATGTCCCGTTGGGGCCGTCCGGTAATCACCGGTGAAGACTGGTCCGCGGCTGAGATCGTTGACCCGTCCGGCGGTTCTTCCTTGACCGATTACTATCTCGACATTCAGTTCGTAAACGACCTGGATGCCGGTGGTATCGTTCAGGATGAAGGTGGCTGGACCAACAGCCCGATTAAGTGGTTCCGTATCCCGTGCGTGGAGCCGGTTGCCAATCCGCTGGCTATCTTCCAGCCGAACGGCTACGGCGATCCTTGCTGGGGTCATCCGGGCGAGCAGGTTGATACGACTATCCGTATCGAGAACGCCGGTAACCTGACCCTCAACTGGACCGCTACTACGGTAGAGGACAACGGCGCCACCGGTTGGTTGGCTCTGGGTGCCTATTCCGGCAGCGTTCCATCCGGTCTGGGCAACGTTGCCACCGTTGGTATCTATTTCAACTATGGTGGCGTTGAGACCAACTATATCGTGCTTGAAGGCTCGATTGTATTCGACGGTAACGACCCGGCATTCCCGAGAACCATCCCGGTCAGCTTCATCGTTGCTGACACGGTACAGAAGCCCGTATGGGATACCGTGTACACCAGCTGTCTGGCTCTGACCTGCGGAAGCACCGGTAACTTTGGTAACGGCGGTAAGGCCGGCGTCAACATGGACTATGTCAATGCTGGCGACTGCGACCCCGACAATGCCAATGTGTATCTGTTTGACGGTTCGCCGGTAATCGGCTGGGCCACTGCCGAAGATACTACTTTCTACTGGGCCATCTGGGATGCTACCTGGTTGACCAGTTCCGGTTTCCGTCCTCAGTACGGCGAGCTCGAGACCAAAGAGTGTGCGTCGCTCAACGCTGAGGTTTTCCACTCCGGTGTATTCGTGACTCAAGACTCCGCCATCGCGATGGAGAAGATCACGGTTGCCCCGCTTAATGCCTGCCCGTTCGTTCTGCAGTACCACAAGGTGTACTCGTTTGACGGCGCCGCCCACACCGGTTTGATGATCGGTGAGGCGATGGACTGGGATATTCCGGCCGACTTCAGAGATGACGACTCGACCGGTAACACCTGGACCGCTTGTAACTACGGTGGCGTTGACCCGACCAGAAACCTGATTTATCAGCAGGGTTACGAAGCTACCTGGGATGACGGTGACGAAGGCGCTGACTGTCAGCAGAACGACGACCGCTTCGGCGGCAGCGCTTTTGTTGAGTCTTACTTCAACGGCGCGTTCGCTGCCGGTGGTCCTTACAGCGGCTTTGTACAGGAAAACGACTGGTCGCAGAGCTCGGTGGGCTTCTATCCTGGCCCGTTCTATCGGGACATGATTGCCTCCGGCTTCACGGCTACCGACTCGGTTGAGGATCTGCACTCGGCCATGTGCTTCCACCCGTCGCTCGACCTCGGCGCTACCGACTACTACGAGGTAGTGACCATTCTGTCGACGGTTCATGAAGGTACAGTGGCCAACCTGCAGGCCAATATCGACGCCGCCAAGGCCTGGTACACCGCTCATGGCGGAATGACCATGTTTGCCGACGTTAACGGTACCGGCGGTATCGACGTTTGCGAAGGCTGCTGCGAGATCATGGGTGACCTCAATGGTGACGGCTATCTCGACCCGCTGGATATCACGTATTTCGTGAACTGGCTGTGGAAGGGTGGTCCGGATCCGGCTTGCGAAGACGAAGTTGATGTGAACGGTGACCTTGCGGGTGACCCGCTTGACCTCACCTACCTCGTCAACTACACCTGGAAGGGTGGAGCCGCTCCGGTGCCTTGCCACTAAGCAGGTCATTTGTTGACACGACTCAGAATTTTCGGATTCTGATGTGATAAATACAGCCACTCCGATTAGCTCGGAGTGGCTGTTTTGTTTTGTCATCGATTCGTCAAGCTTCATTTAGCGCCGGTAAGCGCCCCTGAAATGTCCCGGGCCGGTGGCATCCGGATCGAAAAAATTCGGCAAAAGGATTAACACACGGCAGTAGGTGAAAACGTCACCATATTGGTAGGATTTACCATATTCTGCACCGTTTTGCCACGTTGTCTTGAGATTTGGCGGCTAAGTGGCTGATAGACGGGCGGAGCAGGCTAAAAGCAGCACGGCATGATATTTGTTGTAATACCTTGCGAAGTTTTGAATGAGCCGGCGGGAATGAGAGCCGGACTTCAGTATGGATAAGCCATTATTATAATTGGGTTAATTCGGTTATTTCTATTGACTAAGGTGCAGCGGAATTTTATAATTAATCGTACTATAGGCTGAAGAGTTTTTATCGCAACGAAGCGTGAAGGGATTCAAAATATATTCCCGGGAGGTGGATTATAATATTCGCTAAAGATGATCTTTGTTTGTCAAGCAAGGTAATAATAGAGTAATGTTTCTGATAAATGGAGGCTCGTGAAAAGATGAAGAGCAAAGTTTTAATTCTGACGTTAATGCTGGTGACGGTTTCATGCGCGGTGACGTTCGGGCAGCCGTTGATCACGATTGATCGTGTGTCCGGGCTCAACGATACCGGAGAAGGATATGGAGAGAATACCTTCAGCGATGGCGCCACCCTGAGGTTCTTTGTGCGAATCGCCAACGAAAACTCGGCCCACTTTACGATCTCTAATGGATACTGCATGGATAGCCCGAACCTTACCTGGGACGCGCTTACCGGCCAACTGAATCCTACCTACAAGTGGGATTTGAGTTTTGGATTTCCGTGCTTTTTTGACCTGGGAATGTTCGTGAACGTTATTTATAACGGCAACGTTTCGCCCGGTGGAACGATCCACGGCTCGATATCCGATACGATTGGATTCGGCGGTTCCGCCGGTATTTATGGCACCGGGTTGCCGGCTTTGTTTAATGATTCGGCTTATTGGTTCACGCTCGGTCCGATTCATGGCGACCAGGGCGATCAGTTAGTTATCGATTCCTCCTGGTATCCTCCGGCGGGCCGTTGGGTATGGGATGTCCTCGGTGCGGCCGTACCGTGGGGTGGTCCCTACACGTACACGCTGGATACACTCAAGACCGATGTGGCGGGCATGGGCGGTGCGGCTCTCCCGACCAAGTTCGACATGAAGCAGAACTATCCGAACCCATTCAACCCGACTACTGAGATTCTTTTCGATGTGCCGACCCGTTCTCATGTACAGATTAAAGTGTACAACGTTCTTGGCCAGATGGTAACCACGCTGGTTGACGAGGAGCGTGCCGCGGGTACATACCGGGTGACCTGGGATGGTACCAGTGACGGCGGGAACAAGGTTTCATCGGGCATCTATTTCTACAAGATGGAAGCCGATAGCTTTGTCCAAACCAAGAAGATGGCCCTGCTGAAGTAACCGGCTGTTCGAATACAAGGGTATTTAAGGCCCCCGCGTTCGCGGGGGCTTTTTTTGCGGTGGGTTCACCGGCCATCCGACGTGCCCGTTTTGTATTGACAACAGCGGGATTTGTGGTATTTTTGGAGTATCAGTATTCGGTTCAGTCTGGCAGATTGAGATGAAACTCCGGACGCAACTGAACGGACCGGTTTCATCGACAGTCTCCGGTATATATCGTTTGAGGTGCCCTTAGCAAATTATCTCAGGAGGCTATAACCCGTATGAAATTTAGATGCGCAATGGTGATATTGGCGACTCTGTTGGCGGCAGCCGGATTGTCTTATGGTCAGGGGATCACGCTGGAAAGTGTCGAAGGGTTATATGGCCAGTCTGACGATTCGATGCTTGTGGCCGACGGAAGTACTCAGATAGTGTTCAGACTGCGACTGGTCGGATTGAGCGGTGTCTCGGGCGGCTTTACCACCGGCTTCAGGGTTTACTCAACCGATGACGCTCAGTGGGGTGGTGTGGTCGCGGATACTCTTGCGGTTGGCACCGGCTGGGATGTGATGTGGGATTCCCCCGGCGGATTTTTCGTGAATTACTACGGTAATGACGGTATCGGAGCCGACACTGTGGGGCTGGGGGCCCTGGCTATCTATGGTGGACTTCCGGCGAGTTTTGACGAGGTCGCTTACTCGCTGACCGTTGGTCCGATATCATCATCGCACGACGGCAAAACACTCATTTTGGATTCCTGTTTTTATCCGCCGAATGGTTACTGGATGATGGCCGGCTCGGGAGGATCGTTCAGTTGGGGCGGACCATACAATTTCACGCTGGTCAACCCGCTGGTGGTGGGTCCCGACGGCAGTCGTTTGCCTGACCGGTTTGCCCTGAGCCAGAATTACCCCAATCCGTTTAACCCGGCCACGGAGATCCGTTTTGATTTGCCGACGCGTTCTCATGTGACGTTGTCGGTATATAATCTTCTGGGCCAGCGGGTGAGAGCGCTGCTTGATGAAGAGCGCGGCGCCGGAACCTGGAGTGTCACGTGGAACGGAACCGATGAAAACGGCAGGGCGGTTTCGTCGGGCATGTATTTCTTCAAGATGGACGCGGGCAGTTTCACGGCTACCCGCAAGATGATTCTTCTGAAGTAGCATTTCTTGAGCCTTTGTCAAAAATGTCAGCCCTCGCTGTGAATGAGACGGCGAGGGTTACTTTTTTGGATTGAGAGACTTGTTTTTAAGTCTATTTACGGCTGGTTTGATCCCCCAAATGCTGATCTGAGGGTGTTAATGATTTTTTAGCATATTTCGGCCCATTTTTGAGGGTGGCGTATTGGCGGGTTTGTCCGCGTAAGGTGCTGTTTATCAATGAATTACAGCTTTATTATTGACTTTATGGGGTAGTTTAGGTATGTTGGTGGTTTAGACCACTTATTTGTAGAACCTTAAGTTATTGATATAAAAGGTGTTATGTTAGGAATAATAGGGAATAGATTCTCGATAGGTCGGGAGACATATCATCCGTTTTCGGCGGAGTTGCATTATTTCCGGATAGAGAAAAGGTACTGGTCAATCTGCTTTGAGCGTATCAAGCGAGCGGGCTTCCGGATAATCTCTACTGCTGTGCCTTGGAATATACATCAGGACAGCAGTAAGCACTTTGATTTCGGTGGATATGATGATCCGAACAATGATCTGATTGTATTTCTGGAGTTGGCCCGTGAATTCGGGTTCAAGGTGATTTTGCGTCCCGGTCCGTGGGTAGCAGGGCAGCTTCCTTACGGCGGTTTGCCGAAATATCTGTTTAACGACATCAAGATATTCGCTCGTGACGCGAAGGGGCAGGAGCGCAAGCTATCCGACGATTATGGTGTTGAGACGGGCTATTTACCGAGTTATCTTCATCCCAATTTCCAGTATCATTTGAAGAGTTATTTCAAGGCGTTTATAGAGACGACCAAGAATTATGTACATCCTCGCGGTCCGATTTTCATGGTTGAGCTCGATTACGAGACATCGTTCGCCCGTCAACTGGATCCCGACAGCGCCGATTATAATCCTGATGTGATAGCCAAGTACTATCCTCCATATCTTGAGGGCATCTATGGTGATATCAAGAAATTGAATGCTCAGTACAAGGAGAAGAACGCCGATTTTGCCGCCGTGGAACCTCCGCGACAGTTCAGCGGCCTGGATATGAAGGATTATCCCAAAGTTACGGACTGGTTTAAGTTCAGGCAGTGGATGCTGAACACATATCTGGAACAGCTTGAGGACATATTTAAGGCTTATACGGTCGAGCCGCTTATTTTCAGGTCGCTTTATTTCCGCAGCGGAGACCTGCTTTCGGCGTTCGATCTCGTGCCATCGGATCGTCAGCCGTTTCTGGGCTCCAATGTTTTTCCTGAGGGCAACTATTTTGACCTGATGGTTAAGGCGCGGTTTTTGAAGGCGGAGTATGGTTTTGCGTTCGCTTCGTCGTTCGCCTCGGGGGCGGCGGCAGCCGAGCCAAATAGAGAGGAGCAGGTGGCTCCGATAACGGGCAACAGGCAGCGGTTCTACCTGGCGGCCGGTCTGGCTGCCGGTTTCAAGGGAATGAACCATTATATGTTTGTTGATCGCGACCGATGGTATGGCGCCCCGCTTCACAACGACGGTACCATATCAGAGGGCTACAATACCGCCAGACGGTTCAATCAGGTGGTTACTCAGATTGGCCTGGAGCAGATGGACAACGAGGCCCAGATTGCTGTTGTGGGTAATCGCCTTTACTCCTGGCTGGCTCAGACCTCCAGCCCGAAGTCATTCGTGTATATGAAAAGGCTGCTTTACGATTCGACAGTCGGGTTCCTGCGCGATCTGATGCGTTTGAAATTGAACTTCGGTATTCGCGAGAACAAGAATTTTGAGACGCTCAAGAATTACAAGATGGTGGTTATTCCCTCCGCCGAGATTATGGCGGAAAGCGATCAGGAGGCGATTGTCGAGCTGGCAAAGGCGGGTGTGACGGTTGTCTTGATTGGCCTGATGCCCAAGTACGATGAGAACTTCAAAGATTGCCAGATACTCGCCAATCATTTTCGAATCAAGACCACGGTCGAGTACCGGATCGGTAATATCACCCACAAGAACGGATCGTTCCCGGGTTATATCTACGGTTCGATTCGCAGCACCGATGATTCCAAGGTGAAGAAGCTGGTGAAGTCGGATACGAAGGTAGTGGGCGTGTGTTCGTCGCGCTTCAAAGGTAATCTCTATTTGCTCAGTTTCGACATCGGTTCCGGCGGAAACCATCAGAAGCTGTCGTTTGTGGAGTCGCTGCTCACGGGTGAGAAGATAGAGTCCTATCTCTACTGCAGCGACCCGGCGGTGGATGTATCGTTCCAGAATGGTGAAAAGCGCGGTCTGCTGTTTGTGGTTGCTCCTCCGGCGGGAGAGCTCTCGGATGGGTTTGAGGCCGGCGAGAAAGAAATCATTATCAAGGCGGATTTAAGGGCCGCGGGGTTCAAGTCGGCCAATCTCCGTTTGACCAATGTTTTCGCCGGCGAGGAAGACAAGCCGGTGAAAATGACCGCCAAGGAGCTCAGGGACGGAATTCCGCTGACGATTCAGTATCCCGACGGGTTGATATTCGCGGTAGATAAACGCTGAGCAGAATCAATCTAATGCTTAAATTCATATCAGATCTCCTGACAGCCGCGCGGCCAACCGTCGCGGCTGTCTTCATGGTGATCTCGGTTGCCGGTTGCGCCGGACTGGAGGTTACCCAGTATTTTGATACCGGCGCGGTAGCGACCTCGGCGCCGATCGCCACCGAGGTAGGTCGTCAGGTATTCGCTCGCGGGGGCAATGCTTTCGACGTTGCCGTGGCGGTTGGATTCGCGCTGGAGGTTTGTCACCCGGAAGCGGGCAATATCGGCGGAGGCGGCTTCGCGCTCATCCGTGATGGCGAGAGCGGCGCTATCCGGGCGCTTGATTTCCGGGAGACGGCTCCATCGGCGGCGCACGAGCGGATGTATCTCAATGATTCCGGAGAAGTAATAGAGAATCTCTCAACGGTCGGCGCCATGGCAGCCGGTGTGCCCGGCACCGTGGCCGGATTGTACCGATTGTGGGAATCATACGGCAGTTTGCCGTGGGACGAACTGGTTGGATATGCTGCCGCGCTGGCTGATACCGGTTTCGTGGTGGATGAGTATCTGGCCGGTTCCTTCGAGGAGTATTCTTCGGAACTGGGCGCTTTCGAGGCGACATCAAAACAATATCTTCCCAAAGGACGCGCTCCCGGAGCAGGCGAGGTGCTGGTACAGGCGGATTTGGCGAGGACTCTTTACCTGATTGCCGCCGAGGGGCGGGATGGATTCTATAAAGGGCAGACTGCGGCGCTCATAGACTCGACCATGCGCGCGCACGGTGGTTTGATTACGGTTGATGATCTCGCCGGATACGAGCCGGTGTGGCGCCAGCCGATTCATGTGAAATTCGACTCGCTCGATGTTTATTCGATGCCGCCGCCGAGTTCCGGTGGTATTCTGGTGGGTCAGATTCTCAAGATTCTCGAGCCTTTCGATTTTTCGCGTCTATCACCGAATTCACCGGAGTTTATCCATCTGTTTGCCGAAGCCTGCCGCCTGGCGTTTGCCGATCGCAGTGAACATCTGGGGGATCCGGGTTTCTATGATGTTCCAACGCAGGGATTGCTCGACGAGAACTACATAGCCGAACGCCGTTCCCACATCACTTTTGGGCATGCCATGCCGTTTGAGGAAGTCAGACCGGGGGTGATTCCCAGGGTGGAATCAGAGCAGACCACTCACTACTCGGTGTGTGACCGCGCCGGTAACATGGTGGCGATTACCTACACGCTCAACGGTTCTTACGGCAGTATGCTGGTCGTGGACGGCGCCGGATTTTTGCTGAACAACGAGATGGACGATTTTTCCGTGAAGCCGGGCGTACCCAATGTTTACGGGCTGGTGGGAGCGGAAGCCAACAAAATAGAGCCGAACAAGCGGATGTTGTCATCGATGTCCCCCACGCTGATTTTGAAGAACAATCATCCTTGCCTGGCTATTGGCGCTCCGGGCGGCGGGAAGATAATAACAGTGGTGGCTCAGGCGATTTTGAACCTTACCAGATTTGACCTCAGTCCGTCAGAGACAGCGGCTCTTCCCAGAGTACACCACCAGTGGCTTCCGGACGTGCTTTATCTGGAAGAAGGCGGCTTCGATATCAATGTCGTTCAGGCTTTGATCGCGCTGGGGCATCATGTCGAAGAGCGCGCTCCCTACAGTGATATTCAGATAATATACGTAAATTCCGACGGTACGATGACGGGCGCCTCGGATCCGCGCCGGCGCGGGACAGCCGCCGGTTTATGATCAGCCGGTTTCGCCCGGTGGTTCGGGGGGGGCGGAAAGCGTCGCCGGCGCTTCGGAATCTTTTCGACAGTTTTTGACTCCCAGAATAATGGCGCCGGCTCCGATGATACTTATTACCAGGTAGACAATAAAGCCGACATACGGCACCGCGCAGAGTACGGCGAGTATCGCCAGGCCGAGCAACATCTGAAAGCGTCCCAAATAGACCGCGCCCGGTTTCATCATCTTCATGAGAGCATATCCGATCAAAAGGGCGAAGACAATCTTGCCGCTGTAGAAAAGCACTCCCCCCGAGACGGTCATGAAGCTGGTGATGGGGACCATAAAGATAGAGAGAGCGAGCACCAGACCGCCCGCCGGCGAGCCGTCGGAGCTGTAAACGAGCGCCAGTCCGGTGATGACGAGGATGCCGGAGATCATCAGGATAATGACGCTGATAGCGAAAATAATCATGGCCAGAAGGCCGGTGGCGGTAGAGACGGCAAAGTTTGTTTTGAGTTGTTTGATTGATTCGGCCGCGTACCGTTTGAACAACAACAGAAGGACGACACCGAACAAAAATGCCGCCAGTAACTTGGATATTCCCACGACACTCTGGGTGAACAGGCCGACTTTATCTTTATCGGCGTCTGCCTCTTTGGGTTCCCAGACGGTTTCGCCGACGATGGTGACGCCGGAGGCTTCATCGATGAAGGCCTCGTTCTCGGAGTAATAGGTAAGATTTCCTTCGATGAAAGCGGGTGGAAGAATGTTGATGTTCTCTGCTTTCAGTACGACATTGCCGTGAATGACGCCGCTGATGTAGACCGCTCCGGCAGTTATCTCGACATCCTCGCGCGCCATGCCATCGAAATAAACGCTTCCGCCGAGCAGTACGGCGTCTTTCTCGATGACGGTTTTCTCGCCGACATGAATTTCCTGCCCGCTCACCATCATCGACCGCCCCACATAGCCATTAACGTCGATCCGATTCACGAATGCCCTGAGAGCGCCGTCGACTTTACCGGCGTGAGTGAAAGTATAGGCGAATACGTTCTGTGAGCCTCTGATGTGTCCGTTGGTGTTGACAGTGTACGCCCCGGCGATGAGATCACCTTCTATGAGGCCGTCGACCGTAATCACCGAGCCCCAGGCGATCAGGTCGTCATCAATGCGGTGCAGATTGGATATGTGAATATTATCTTCTTTTTCAAAAGTAATGGCGCCGATGCTGCCGGCCGTTATCAGGGGGATAAGAATTGCGGCGAAGAGGAAAAGGCGATATGGGCTATGAGTCGATTTCATCTCATTTCCTTTCAGGCTCCATCAATAAACTACGTCCGCCAGGAAATTGAGTTGCCTCAATTGCAATAATATCCGTTAAGTAACGGGCTAAACGTGTTTTAGGAAAGTCTTTTTTTTGGGTTGGGATCTCAGGGGAATTTCTGCCGGCGGCCGGCTCTTTTTGGGCCTTTCGTAACGGCCATGTTTATACTTGAAATCCTGAGGGGTAGTGTTTTATTTTCTCTGGATGAGGGCACAGCCGTGTATATTCTGAAGTGATGAGATAGCATGAATGTTCTGACCTACCTTCTTGTTGCCGTTGGCTGTTATATACTGGCCTACCGTTTTTATGGACGGTTTGTGGCGCGTGCTCTGGGCGAATGCGCGGACCGCCCTACCCCCGCCGTAGAGATCAATGATGGTAAGGACTATGTGCCCACCAGACCATCGGTTCTGTTTGCCCATCATTATTCCACCATTGCCGGGGCCGGCCCGATCGTGGGTCCAACCTTGGGTATCCTGTATGGTGTCGGTCCGGCGTGGCTGTGGGTTGTAATCGGCGCGATCTTCTTCGGGTCCGTTCATGACTTTGCCGCTCTTTTCGCCTCGATTCGTGAAAGGGGAAACTCTGTTGCGGAGGTAGCCCGCAAGTCGCTTGGCGAGTCCGGATTTGTCATGTTTATTGCTTTTACAATTGTGTTGCTGGTGCTGGTTACCTCGGCGTTCTTATCGTTCACCGCCATATCGCTCACTTCGCTCTATCCGCTGGACAAGCTTGGTCTCGAGGCGGGGCAGACGATGCTCCGCACGACCACTGTCGGCGGCCAGACGATGGGGATAGTCGGCGGGATAGCATCTACGTCGGTAATAATCATTACGCTGGCGGCGCCGCTTCTGGGCTATCTGGTCGGCAAGCGTCAGATCAAAACATGGCTGGCTTTCGTAATCGCGTTCGGTATTTGTTTTTTTTCGGTCTATGTCGGGTTCACTTATCCCCTGTCTTTGGCGCCGACGGTATGGATGCTCATAATCGCGGTGTACACGTTCTTCGCGTGTGAAGCGCCGGTGTGGTTCATTTTGCAGCCTCGTGACTTCGTCAATGTCCAGATCCTTTATTTCGGTATGATCGCGATGACGGTTGGAATAGTGATCTCCGGTTTTCAGGGCTTGAGTGTGACGGCCCCGATGACGAATCTGGCGGCGGGAACGGCGAAAATGGGTCCGGTCTGGCCGTTTCTGTTCATTACGATTGCGTGCGGCGCCATTTCCGGCTTTCATGCTCTGGTCGCCGGTGGAACGTCGTCGAAACAACTGGCGCGGGAGAGCCAGGCGAAAGTTGTCGGCTATGGGGGAATGTTGCTGGAAGGGCTTCTTGCCGTGCTCGTTCTAATCGCCATTGGATCATCGCTGAAGTACGACGAGTACATGGCCATCGCGTGGCCGGATGTTGGAGGCGGCAACCCGATTCTGGCCTTCGCGCTGTCGCTGGGGCACCTTCTCAACGGCTCGATTGGTCTGTCGCTGGCGTTCGGTACGGTGATTGGCATTTTGATTGTCGAGGGTTTTTTGATTACGACTCTCGACTCCGCGGTGAGACTGAATCGCTATCTGTTCGAGGAACTCTGGGAGTCGGTCTTTGAGCATCCACCCGCGTATATGAAAAGGTTCTGGTTCAATTCGGGGCTTTCCGTGATTTTGATGTTGCTGCTTGCCTGGACCAACAGTTACCAACTTATCTGGCCGCTGTTCGGTTCTACCAATCAGCTATTGGCCGCCCTGACGCTGATAGCTGTAACGGTCTGGCTTAATCGGGCCAAAAGGCCTTCCTGGTTTACCATCATCCCGGCCCTAGTGATGATTGTAACCACAATGTGGGCATTGAGTTACAAGCTTTTCTGGGATTATCTCCCCGGTCACAATTATCTGTTGGCTGCTATTGATGTCGTTTTGCTGGTGCTGGCTCTGGGTGTGGCGCGGCTTTCTATCCGCAAGCTGGTGGAGCCGAAAGCGACGGCTGATTCTACCATTTCAGCCTAATTGCGGGTTTTCAATCAAAAAACGGCGGTTTTTACCGATATATAGGCAGAGTAGGATACTGCCAGACATGAAGTTATTTCTCGACCGCCACAAGACGCTGCTGCCGCGAGTAGATATAATCTATCTGCTGACACGGTCGATGGTTCTCTGCTGCATGGGTTGGTACGCCTTTTTTGGCGACCTGTCTGCAGAAGACCACACGGTTTTCTATTTTCTGATGGGTACGTTCGTCGTGCACCTGCTGATGTTTTTCACGGCGATGAAAGGCAAGTTTGACCTGAAGCTGGCCTATCTATCGGCAATCATTTATGACATTTTGATGATACCGCTTCTGGTTCTTTATACGAGCGGGACCAACGGAATTCAGTCGCCGTTTTACTTGCTGTTCTTCCTCACCGTTTCGGTGGCGGCTTATGTACTCACATTCTGGTTTTCGCTGGCGAGCACCGGTCTGGTTACCATAGCATTTCTTGTGTCTGCGGGCGGTGAGTTGGAGATGGAGAACCTTTTTGACATTTCCATCCGGGCAGGTTTCATCTGGGTTTATTACTTCGCGATTCTCTACGCCTCAGACTACATGCGCCGTTCGGAGAAACGTCTTTTAAAGTTGTTCAACACGCTTAACCAGCGAACGTCGGAGCTGGAGCGTTCACAGGCGCACCTTGAGATGATCTATGAGAACACACGTATTCTGGCGTCGATTCTCGAGCCGGACAGCGTGGTCAAAGAAGTCATGAGGATTATGGGTGGTCTTTTGCAGTACAAGTCTTATTCCGTGGTTTTCAAGGACAAGTGGGGAAATTTTTACTACCGGGCGCGGTTTCAGGGCGGCCAGAACAATTTTCACCTCAAGGCCATTGATATCTCGCGGATGGAACTGGTGCGCAAGGCGGCCGATATGGGCGAGCCGATCATTGTGAAGGATGTGTCCAGCCGCCAGGATGTCAAGTCGCTCGACCAGAGCACGCGCTCGATGATGATTGTGCCGATGACATCGCACGCGCACACCAACGGTCTTTTGACAGCCGAGTCGGACGAGGTCGCGCACTTCACCGACCGGGATCTTCAGATGTTGTCGGTAGTGGCTCGGTCGGCGGCGCTGGCGCTGGAAAACTCGGAACTTCACAAGAAAACCGAGGAATTAACCATCATTGACGAGTTGACGGAAACGTATAACTATCGGTACTTTGTACAGAAGCTTCAGGAAGAAAAGCGAAGGGCGAGCAGGTATTCGCTGCCGCTGTCGCTCATCATGGTTGATATTGACTGGTTCAAGAAACTGAACGATACTTATGGTCACGAAGTTGGTAACTATGTGCTTCGCAAGCTCTCCGGGATAATACAGCGGTGTATCCGCGATGTTGATATATTCGCGCGTTACGGCGGCGAGGAGTTCGCGATTATTCTGCCGCAGACCCAACGGCAGGAAGCGACCATTATCGGCGAACGTATCAGAGAGCAGGTTGAACGGGAAGTGTTCGAGGCGCGTCAATACGGTAAGCTTAAGGTGACCGTTTCGGTGGGTGTCAGCTCATTCCCCGAAAACGGCAAGTCGCAGGAAGAGTTGGTGTCGGTTGCGGACCAGGCGTTGTATCAGGCCAAGAACGAAGGAAAGAACGCAGTATGTGTCATCTAGACCGAGCGCCTGTGTGATATACTGACATTTGGGGGAAGAGGATAAAATGTTGGAAGCATTCAAAAAGATTGGGCAGCTGTTCATAATCGGTTTTCCCGAGCGTAAACCATCACCGGCTTTTTTGAACTTCATCCAGGAAGAAAACATCGGCGGCGTGATTCTATTCGCGTCGAACTGTCCGACGCACCAGATGGTCGAAAAGAATATCCGGTTGATTTCCGATCACTGCCGGGAGAGTATGCCGTTCATAGCGGTGGATCAGGAAGGCGGGCGTGTCACCCGCATTCACGGCGCGCCGGCCGAATTCGATTCCGCTGAGGATTATGGCAGCAAGCTCGGGATCGATACTTTCGAGGAGGATTTCAGCCGGTCAGCGTTGTGCCTGGAAAAACTGGGGATCAATCTCGTACTGGCGCCGGTCTGTGATATTTTTCTCAACGAGAAGAACAAGTGTCTCGGAGGGCGTTGCTTCGGGCGTTCGGCGCACGATGTGGTCCCTTTTGTCGAAAGAGCTGTTGATGTCTGTCACAAATACGGTTTGCTTTCCTGCCTGAAACATTTTCCCGGTCTGGGCGCCGCCGAGATAGACCCGCACGAAAAGACGGCCGTTGCCCCCTACGACGAACTGGTGTGGGAACAAAGGGAGAGACTTCCCTTCGCCGCCGGTATCGAAAAGGGCGCCGACATGGTGATGACGACGCATGTTGAATTGCCGGCTCTGGACAACCAGATCGTGACTGCGTCTGATAAGATCATATCGACGTATCTGCGGGAACGTCTGGCTTTTGACGGACCCGTAATAACCGACGACTTGACCATGAAGGGAGCCGCCAGACTCGGCTCGGTTGGTAACCGGGCGGTAGCGGCCTTTAACGCCGGGCATGATTTGCTCTTGTTCGGGCAGGATATTGATGCCGCCATGGAGGCCTACGAGCATTTCAAGAATGCCGTTCAGCGCGGTGAGGTTCCCGTGGAGCGCCTGAAAGCCTCACTCGACCGGATTGCCGGTATAAAATTCAAACTGGGCAAATCCGTTTTATATTGATACCTTTCGGCCATGTCTTTGAGTCGAATCCTCACAAAAAAGAACCTGACTATCCTCGGGCTCAATTCCGGCACCTCGGCAGACGGTCTCGATATGGCTGCCGTGCGGGTGGTACAGGGTCCGAGCGGCCGTAGTTTCAAACTCCTGCGAACATCCACAAAACCATATCCAGCCGTCCTACGGCGACTGATTCTTGGCGCGGTGGACGGCGAGACAATGAAGTTGGAGGAGGTTGTCTATCTGGATAATATCCTTGGTCGGTTTTACGGCAGCGCGGCCAGGGATTTTATGGCGAAACTCCCGGCGCGTATGGCGATCGACGCCATAGCATCGCACGGACAAACCATACGGCACGTGCCGGATGAAGCCAGGTATGCCGGCTATAAAGTCCGGGGCAGCCTGCAGGTGGGCTCGGCTGATTTCATCGCGGCTGCGACCGGTAAAATCGTGGTGAGTGATTTTCGTCAGGCCGATATTGCCCTGGGCAACGAAGGCGCGCCTATTACGGTGGCGGCCATGGAAGAGTTGTTTCGAAACAGAGATGAGTCGCGCCTGATCGTAAACATTGGGGGAATCTCCAACTATTTTTATTTTCCGGCCTTTCGTTCGAGGCGCCATGTCAGGGCGGCTGACTGTGGTCCCGGCAACAGTCTCAGCGACATTTTGACGCAGCGCCTGTTTGGACAGAAGTATGATCGGTTCGGTCGACGGGCGCGGCAGGGGGAGCCTTCGGTTCGGCTCGTTTCCCAGCTCAGGAAGTCGCCGTTTTACAGGGGTCAGACGACATCGACCGGCCGCGAATCGTTCGGTCAGTCAATGGCCAGCCGGATTGTCGACAGAGGGCGCGGCTTTGGGTTGAGTGACCATGATCTTCTGGCTACGGCCATAGAACTCACGGCGGTATCGATTGCCGATAGAGCGAAGCCGCTGGTCAGACGCGATAAGATGTTGTCAAAATTATATTTGACCGGTGGCGGAAAACATAACATTTTCCTGATTGATAGACTTAGCCACTACCTTTCGGATCTTGAAATCGTGCCTGTCGATAAACTGGGAATTGACGGAGATTATGTCGAGGCTGTGGCTTATGCCGTGATGGGCGAGGCCTGTCTGCGCTCACGGGCGTTTCGGACCTCATTTGGAAAGGCAGCCGATAACAGTCGGCAACCGGTATCGGGGAAGATAACTCAACCGCCCGGATATATGAAGAAGCGATGAGTATAGGAAAGACTTTGAACAAACTTATCAAATACGCCGGTCGAATCGGAACGGTATTGTGTTTGATGATACTCGTGTGGAGTTGCGCCACTGTGCCGGGACTTCAGGAGGAATCATCGAGCACGTATATCAGAATTCCCTTTGTGCGAGTACTTCTTGACGAAAGTCACGGCGAAGCTACGGTGTCCGCGGACGGTTCATTCGCCATTGAATGCCTCAAGCAGGGTGAGCAAACGGTATTTTATTCATCGCGGGCGGTAACAGTAAAGACTTCGAGAGATTTCCTTAGGGTGGAGAATCACAAAGGCGCCATAATTCAGGACCGACTTGATGAGGTGAATATTATTCCGCGAGGAAACAATAATAGAGTGGTTCTAAACGGTGCGCGATACCGCGGGATTCTCAAAATATTGCCGGAAGGTCAGTCGGTGGAATTGATCAATGTGATTTATATGGAAGATTATCTGCGCGGCGTTGTTCCTCCGGAGATAGGCAAGCGCACCGATGATGAACTTCAGGCGGTTATGGCTCAGGCGGTGGCTGCCCGGACCTATGCCATGGCGCATCTTCAGCAGTATGCCAACAAGCAGTATGATATGAAATCGAGTATTATCGACCAGGTGTACCAGGGGCACGATGTCGAAGAAAAGTTGGTCAATCGGGCCATCGATCTCACCGCCGGACGGGTTCTTTTCTTTGAGGATAAGTACATCAACGCCTACTATCATTCCACGTGCGGCGGGTATACCGATGATATCGCCACGGTCTGGGACCGCAAGGAGCTGCCTTATCTTCAGCCCGTGGCGGACAACGGCGCCTGTTCCTGGTCCAAATACTATAATTGGAAAGAGACTTTCACGGAGGAGCAGCTAAGGGGCCGAATAGAACAGTACCTTTCAAGCGATCGCGGCCGTGACCTTCGAATCGGAAAAATCCGCGATATCACTATCTCGGAATTAACGCCCGGCGGCAGGGTGGCAACCATGCTGGTCCATACCGACAATGATGTTTTCCGTTTTTACAAGGACCGTATTCGTTGGGTGGTCGGGCGTACTTCGAATCCGGATCTGATCCTGCCATCGGGCCGTTTCAAGGTTGAGATAGAGCGTGACGGACGCGGGGAGATAGAGTCGATCACGTTCGCCGGCAGCGGCTACGGTCACGGTGTCGGGATGTGCCAGTGTGGAGCAATCGGTTTGTCCCGGGAGGGATGGACGTACGATAAAATTCTCACTCACTACTATGTTGGGGCGGAGGTAAGGAAGCTCTATTAAGCTTCGCCGTGGAGATTGTTGATGCTTCGATTTGTGATTCTCATACTTGTACTCATGCTTTCGATTCCGTGTCAGGGATCGGACTATCGCTATTACTTCGGTTTGAAGGGCGGTGTATCGACAATCACGGGAGGTGACGGTTACAAATTTCCCCTGAACGAGAGCTTTGGCGGCAGCGCCGGTTACAGATTCTCGGACCGCTGGCATCTTGAGTTTGATTTCTCGATACATCGCAATCTTAACGACAGCACAGCATCTTCCAGTTTGTCGTTTGGCGGCGATGATGCCAACGCCACGCAAAAATGGAAGGCTTCGCGGCTGGGAATCACCCTGAACAAATATCTGTTCAATCCCGATAACAGCCTGAATATGCATGTTGGATTCGGCGGGGGGTTGATGGTGTGGAAAATCGTGGAGCCGGTCGGTGATACGGCAATTGATGTTCTTGGGGTGCACAATGAGCGAACAGACTTTGCCGCCACCGAGATCTTTGTTACGGCGCGAACGGGTTTTGATTTGACCTTGTCGTCAAAACTGGCGCTGTGCTGGGATGTTCAAGCCGACATGCTGACGGGAGCCGGCGCCGAGTTCGAGACTTCGGTGAAGGACGCTCGTAACACCTGGCAGGTAGGGTCATTCTTGACCCTTAAGTACGCGTTTGGCGGTGGTTCAGGCGGGGGATGGAAATCGAGTGGTACCTGGTCGCAGGCGACGGTGGCGGCGGCCGGTGAGTCGTCGCGTCAGGCTCTTGACGGCGATGGTGATGGTGTGCCGGATGAACTTGACCGATGTCTGGACACGCCTCTCGGCGCTATCGTGAACAAAACCGGATGTGCCATTGACAGCGATGCCGATGGCATCAGCGATGGCCTCGATGACTGCGCCGGTACCGACCCGCGGGCGGCCGGCATGGTTGATATTTATGGCTGTCCGATCGATTCGGATTTTGACGGCATGCCTGACTATCTCGACAAGTGTCCTTTCAATCAGGTGGGAGCTCGCGTCGATAGCAGCGGTTGTCCGACGGATTCAGACGGCGACGGAGTTCCGGATGGGATCGATGATTGTCCTTACACGCTTTATGGTGTGGACGTGGACAAATTTGGATGTATTGATCTGACTGACTTCTCGCATCCGATGGTGCTGAATATCGATTATCCGCCCGGTTCGTTCGAAGTGGATCCCAACAATCAGGAAAGACTGCGGCAACTGGCCCGGATACTGAATTTCGTGCCCGAGATCCGTCTGGAAATCAGCGGATATACGGATAATATCGGCACCGATGTCGCCAACCAGAAGCTGTCGGAGAAGCGCGCTAACCGTGTTCGTGATTATCTCGCGATGCACGGGGTCGATATATCGCGCATCAAGGTGTTCGGGAAGGGTGAGACGAATTTCGTAGCTTCGAACGACACTGCCGAAGGGCGCGCCAAAAACAGGCGCATTGAGATCATTTTTTATAAGTAGTACTTCTGTTATTTTGTCGGATAAGATGGATAGGATTTTTGAATATGGCGGGGCTCTCGGTGAGCGTCGTCGCAATCGCTATGCGGTGGTGATACTTCTGCCGCAGGCGCTGCACGAGATAGTCGCGCCGCTTCGCGAGCGATTCGACCCGCTTTACAACCTGGTGGCTCCTCACATAACGGTGGTATTTCCATTCGAAACGAATCTTCCTCTTGATGAACTCGCCGGCCTGATCAAAACCGAGACCGATGGCCAGAAATCGTTTCAGATTCAGCTCGATAGTATCGGCGACTTTTATCCGGGTTCTCCGACTATTTATTGGAATGTCCTCAAGAACGATCATCTCACCGAGTTGTATTACCGGTTGTATTCCCGGCTGGGCATACCTCTGGCTCAGAAGTTGTATCAGCCTCACGTAACTGTGGCGCGGGAAATTTCAGAACACCGCCTGGTGCTCGTGAAGGAACAAATAGCTTCGTATCTTCCGCGGGAAAAATTCTTTGCATCTTCGCTGGATTTAATGACGCCGCTGGTAAATGAGCGGTGGGTTTCCGTGCGCACATTTCCCTTTAAGGGTTTCTCTGATAATCCCCCGATGATATAAGAAAAGGCGGCCTGAAGGCCGCCTTTAGAGTTTACTAATTTCTTACTCGGAATCGAGTCGGTTATTCCTCGAATGCGTGCACTTTGCCTTTGGAAGCTTCGAAATCGAACGGCTTGAAATTCGGGTTGCCTTCTTCCTTGTGGCACTGGGTGCAGTGTTCGGCTGTCGGGTAAATCAATCCGGCATCCATCGCCATCTTCTTGTAACCGGCCGGATCGCCACTCCATTTTGGCTTGCTCATGATTTTGGGCGACTTATACTCAGAACCGGCACCGTGGCAGGCTTCGCACTGAACGCCTTCAAGCAGCGTGCCATCGGCGAGCTTGCCTGTGACGTGACATGGGGTAACGCATTCCGGCTTGGCCTTGTCTTCATCCGTGAGAACGGTGAACGCTTTGGCATGACCGGTTTCCAGCCATGAGTTGAACTGGACCTTATGACAGACCTTGGCGCATTTTTCGGCCCCGACAAATTCGGCCTTGGCGCCTTCTTTGGCCTCAGTCTTGGCCTCGGTTTTGGTCTCTTCTTGAGCCACGGCGAGCATGGCGGCAAAGGCCAAAAGCGCGAAACCTAACAGGGCAATAACCACTAACTTACGCATCATACTACCTCTTTGAAGTTATCTGTTAACCCTTATACAATTAGTTTTGGTTTCAGGTTCGCAACCCGAAAAAAATATTGAGCATTTCCAACGGAGTCAAGCGTTTAAAAGAAAAATATTAAAAAGGAGCGGGCCGGGCAGAAAAATCTTGCGTAAACCCGTAAAAGATGATAGACTTACAGTCTGTGGGCCTATGAAGATTCTCATTGTAACTCAACATTTCCCTCCGGAGAGGGGAGCGGTTAGACGTCTCTTTGAATTCGCCCGATACTTCGTTAGCAAAGGTCATCAGGTATCGGTTCTCACTGCTATGCCCAATTATCCGGATGGAATAGTCCCGCCCCGTTATCGTGGGCGTTTTTACTTTAAAGAGGAAATGGATGGTGTCCAGGTTCATCGCAGTTGGGTGCTGCCGGCTTCTAACAGTCAGCCGACCAAGCGGATGGTCGGGTTTATAAGTTTCCTGACAACCTCCATCCTCAATTCATTTCGATTAAAAGACCGTTTTGATGTCGTCATAGCTTCGTCGCCGCCGGTCACGACCCCGGTGATTGGCTATATCCTCAGCAGAATTAGAAAGAGCAAATTTGTCCTTGAGATTCGTGACCTGCAGCCCGAGTCGAGCGAGGACTTTGGTAATCTCAGCCGTTCACCGTTCACGCGGCTATTGAAGAAAATGATGCACCATCTTTATCGCAAGGCCGACGCGGTAGTCCCGGTGACCCAGGGGATAACTGATTATCTTCTCGGCCTTGGATTGGATGAGAAGAAGGTGACGACGGTTAAGTCGGGCGTGAGTCGCGAGTTCATAGATTCCGACTCCAACGGCATACGCAAAAAATTCGGGTTGGAGGAGAAGTTTCTTGTCATTTACGCCGGTACTCTGGGATGGGCCCACTCCCTGGAGACTCTTGTCGAGGCGGCGCGACAGTTGACTGACCAACCCGATATATATTTCGCCTTTATTGGCGATGGGCAGAAAAAGAAGGTTCTTGAGGGAATGGTCAGAGACTACGGTCTTAAAAATGTCGGCTTCTTCGGTCTTCAGCCCCTTGAGACCATCCCTTATTTCCTTCGTGCCGGTGATGTCCTGGTGCACAGTATGAAAGATGTGCCGGTGACAAAAGGTTCGCTGCCGAGCAAGTTGTTCGAATACATGGCGTCAGGTAAGCCGATCATCTATGGCTCATCCGGCGGTGAGGCTGTTTCGGAGTTGGAGCTGGCCGGAGGAGCGCTTTCTTTCCAGGCAGATGATGCTGACCGTCTGACTCAACTCATAATGGCGCTCAAGACCGGAGAAATCGACGGCGTAGCGCTGGGGCAGAAGTACCACGAGCATGTCACCCGCAATCACTGTCGTGAAAAATGGGCGGAGAGATACCTGTCGTTTTTGGACAGCATCTGATTTGCAACTTGTGACCACCGATACCGCGTTCGCATCATTTTAGCTCCATATAAATGTTTACCCGCTAACAACTAAACATTTTTGTAACCATTTGCGGCAACTGTCTGTCTTGGGGGGCAAAATCGGTTGCAAATCGCGGTGTTATAGTGTTATAGTTAGTACTTTACAAAACCATTACCAGCCGCACCGTCCGGATTGTTGACGGGGAGATTGAAAACCAGGATGCGTAGATACAGACTAGTGTTAATCGTGGGGGCCAGGCCGAATTTCATGAAATCGGCGCCGCTTCTGGCGCAACTTAAGAAATATCCTGACAAATTCGAGACGGTCCTTATTCACACCGGACAGCATTATGATCACAATCTTTCTCAGCTGTTTTTCGAGCAGCTGAAGATGTCGCAACCGGATGTTTATCTTGGTGTCGGTTCCGGGACGCACGCCGAGCAGACGGGCAGTATTATGGTCGGGCTGGAAAAAGAACTGATCAGGCTTCGTCCCGACCTGGTAGTTGTTTTTGGTGACGTCAATTCCACAATCGCCGCGGCAATCGTGGCGGCCAAATTGTGCCTCAAATTGGCTCATGTCGAGGCCGGATTGCGCAGTTTCGACAACCGGATGCCGGAGGAAATCAACCGCATTGTCACCGACAGGTTGTCAGATTATTTGTTCGTGACCGAGGATGCCGGGATGGTGAATCTTGAGGCCGAGGGTGTTTCCCGTGAAAAGGTTTTTTACACCGGTAATATCATGATAGACTCATTGGTTGCCAACTTGGAAATCGCCGGCGGCAGCGACATCCTCGGCAGGCTGTCTTTGGAGCCAAGGAGCTATGTGGCTATGACCATGCACCGGCCATCGAATGTCGATGATCCGGAGGTTCTGGGCAGGCTTATGTCTTGTATCGAAAAGATAAGCGAAAAACTCCCCGTCGTCTTTCCCTGCCATCCTCGCACTCGCAGTCGCATTGAGCAGTTTGGGTTGGGCGCAGGATCGACCGGGACAGGCCTCCGTCTCATCGAGCCTCTGGGTTATCTGGATTTCCTTAAACTTCAATCCGAGGCGCGTATAGTGTTGACCGATAGCGGTGGTATCCAGGAGGAGACTACCTATCTGGGCATACCGTGTATTACGATGCGCGAAAACACTGAACTTCTGGCCACTATCGACGAGGGCACGAATACTCTTTGTGGGACCGATCCAGAGTGCATTTTAGCTACTGTGGAACAGATACTGGATGGAAGAGGTAAAAAGGGGACGATTCCGCGACTCTGGGACGGTCGCAGTTCGGAGCGCATTGTCGATGTACTAGCGCAGAAACTTGGCTAGGTGCATGCCGGACTCAAAGCCACTTGTCGAAATCGGTTTTAATCTGTTTGCTTTATCGAGGCATTTACCTATATTAGCCCAGAGCCAAAAGTAATATCGAGGTACGGATATGTCTAAACCAGTCAGTGTCTTAGCTGATACGAAGAAAATTACGATAAAGGATCTGCCGGGACTTCTCATCGGCGCTGAGACGACGGTGCCGACACTGCACGGTCCGCAGAAGTATATTAATTTCGATAACGCGGCTTCCACGCCGACCTTTTCTCATATAGCCGATTCAGTAACATCGTTCTTGCGCTGGTACTCCAATGTTCACCGTGGAACAGGGTTCAAGTCCCAATTGTCGAGTTGGGCCTTTGAGCGGTCGCGTGATATCGTTGCTGATTTTGTAGGCGCCGATTTGAGCAAGCAGGTTGTCATTTTTACGAAAAATTCAACCGAAGCGCTCAACAAAATGGCCAACCGGCTGCCGCTGACCAAACAGGATATCGTTCTTACGACCCTAATGGAGCATCATTCCAACGAACTTCCGTGGAGAAGGGTGGCGAAGGTCGAGCATATCGGGCTAAACGATAACGGTACCATATCCACAGACGACTTTCTGGCGAAGCTGAAACGTTACGGCTCCAAAATAAAGCTCGTGGCCATCACGGGCGCCTCCAACGTGACAGGTTATATCAACGATATTGATTTCTTCGCCTGCGAGACGCACAAGATTGGCGCGAAGATCCTGGTCGATGCCGCCCAGTTGGCACCGCACCGTCCCGTTGACATGAAGGCCAACAATAAAGAGTGCATGCTTGATTATCTTGTTTTCTCCGCCCACAAGGTCTACGCGCCGTTCGGGGTGGGGGTGCTTATTGGTGAGCGGGAGACTTTCGAGCGGGGTGATCCGGAGGAAGTCGGTGGAGGTGTGGTTGACATAGTCACGCTCGAAGATGCTTACTGGACCGATCTCCCGGAGAAGGAAGAGGCCGGGACGCCGGATATCATCGGGGTGGTGGCTCTGGCCAAGGTCATCCAGATGATTCAGCAGATTGGCTGGGATGAGATCATTCGTCATGAGGCCCAGTTGACAGCCTATGCTCTGGAGAAGCTGAAAGAAATTCCTTCGGTTGAGCTCTATGGTGACGCCGACCCAAAGAATGCCGCCCAAAGGCTTGGTGTAATATCGCTGAATGTCGGCGATTTGCCGCATGCGTTGGTAGCGGCGATTTTGAGCTATGAGGGAGCTATCGGGGTGAGGTCGGGTTGTTTCTGCGCTCACCTTTATGTCAAGTCGCTGTTGAAAGTGAGTGACGACGAATCGAGGGTGTTGGAAGAAGAGATTCTCGCCCGCGACCGCTCTCACCTGCCGGGGACGATTCGCGTGTCGTTCGGTATATACAATACCAAAGATGAGATTGACCGATTCCTGGGGATGATTCGCAAGATAGCGGCAGGAGACTATTTCAAAGACTATGTCCTCAACAAGGAAAAAGGGGAATACGCTCCGAAAGGTTTCGAGCTGGATTTCCAGCAGTATTATAAGCTTTGAAGCGATGTTTGCGATGAAAGCGATAAAGGCGCCCGAGAGGCGCCTTTTTATTTGGCGTTAAGGCCGGCTATGAGCCGAAGACCTTCGAGAGTGAGATTCGGCTCTATCGTCTTGATATGTTTTGAATATTTGTCGATGCCGCGCGAGAAGCCGCCGGTGCCCACAATCGTGCACCCTTTAAAGCCGGTTTCTTCGAGGACCTTATCAATCAAGTAGTCAACCTGTCCAATCGTTCCGTAAAACAACCCGGACTTAAGGGCGCCCGCGGTGGATTTGCCGACTACGAAATCTGGCGGCTCGATACGAACTTCGAACAGGCGAGCCGCTCGTTTTGCCAGCTCCGCCATGGATGTTTCCGGGCCCGGCAGGAGTATTCCGCCAACGTAGGCGGCTTTGTTGTCGACGATATCAAAATTCGTGGCGGTGCCGAAATCGACAACTATGACCGGTCCGCCGAATTTGGTGAAGCCGGCCACCGCGTTGGCGATTCGATCGGCGCCTACCTGGTCGGGTTGGTCAATTTCGATAGTGATCGGCAATTTCAGTTTGTGCGATACAATTATAGGAAGACAACCAAGGTGCCTTTTCGAAGTAATTTCAAACGTGGTGGTCAGCGGCGGTACGACGGAACTGATTATGACAACCTCCACGTCCTCAGCGGACAGGCTCATTCTTTCGAGCCAGCCGGTAATCACAAAACCGGCCTCATCGGCCGTCATACCGTGCCGGGTGGATAGGCTGAAGCGGTCCTTAAGAATTGTCTCTTTGAAAAGACCTACCACGATAGTGGTGTTGCCGATGTCTATAGCCAGAAGCATGGTGGAATATAGCCGTTTTGCCCATCAATCGTCAAGTCCGGGTATATCCCCGCCTGTCTTATCTTAGTTGACGGCCGGTCCGCTGCCGTGAGGCGGTTGTGAGGCAATGTCGCGATTGATTTTTTCGGCCGATTTATAGGCATCGTACATGCCGTAGATAAACAAGACAGGGGTACTTATGATCCCGATTGGCAACAGTATGATTGAGGCAATAAACAGCCAGGAGATTGTGTAAGCCACGATGAAGAGTATTCCTTTGGCTATCTGGCCGTTATAGATCTGCCCCAGCCCCATATAGAAAAACGAAAACACGGCGGCAAGGCCGGGATTTTTGAAAAACCTGGGCGGTGGTTGATAAGTCACTGTGAACTCCCGCGCGCAAAAGTTATTGATACCTGCTTATAATACTACGGCTCATAAGCTTAATTCAACGCCTTTTTGAAGTATTTTTCCCTCTGAATATTGTCCACCGAAACGCCGATAATCAGTAATAATGAGGCATATTATACCTTTAGGCATGGCCACAATTCTGAGCCTTATCCTTGGCTGTAGCGGCGGTATGGACACCGTAAAAGCCAGGTATCTCGGCCAGAGGCCGGTGGCTGATCCGGTTGCCGTGACCGCCCAGAAAGAGTCAAGGCCGGATGAACCGCGGCTTTCACAGGCAAAAGAGTTGTACGGGCGAGGCTCGCTGGATAGCTGCCTGACGATTGTCGATAGAGAGCTATCGCTCAACCCCGACCGTTGGCAAGCCTATTATCTGAAAGGCATGATTCAAACAGAAAGAGATGAGTTCGAGCAGAGTCTGGAGACCCTCCGGATGGCTCTTCGACATTGCCCTAATACAGCAACCGATCGTTCATTAATTTACGTGGCTCTGGGGAATTGCTACGAGAAAAGTGGTCAAACAGCGCGCGCTCAGCAGAATTT
Source organism: Candidatus Zixiibacteriota bacterium (assembly GCA_040756055.1). Classification (NCBI taxonomy): domain Bacteria; kingdom Pseudomonadati; phylum Candidatus Zixiibacteriota; species Candidatus Zixiibacteriota bacterium. The sequence goes on along the minus strand of JBFLZR010000001.1, from coordinate 306,329 downwards.
TATTACCGCATTCAATCTCAATCCCCAGTCAGAGCAGGCCAGAAGCGGCATAGAGAGGCTTAAACCGCTCACCAGCCTTGAGGGCAAATAAAATTGTGTCGCCCGTGCGGCCCTTTTTCTATATTGGGCCCATGGACAGCAAGCATCCCACCTACCGTCTCGGACCGGATTTCACCGCAAAGCTAGATAAATTCGTCAGCGAATTCATCAAGTCGGGATTCGATACTTTTTCCGAGGAGTTTTCCCGAGTCGAGGGTTTTGTCGAGCGAGCCAAAGCCGACACGGGTCGCGATGACAGTGAGCTTCGTCAGTCGGAGAAAGAAAAGTATCTGCTGGAGATGGTCGCTTTCAAGATTTATGATCAGATCAACCGGGAGAAATTCAACAAGGCCAAAAACACCCTGATAATCATGCCGGACTGCCTTTCTATTCACGAGAAGGAGTGTGAGAAAGTGGAAAAGCGGTATGGCTATTTTTGCAAAAGGTGTTTGCCGACCTGTCAGGCATATCAGGTTGGTGATCTGGCCGCGAAATACGGTTTGAAGATTGTCTTTTCCAAACGCAAACTGACCGAACAGATTGAATACTTTGCCGCTAAGATGGAAGACTTGAGCGTTATCGGCATAGCGTGTATCATGATGCTGGCTTCGGGAATGCGCACGGCGGCCGATGTTGGCGTGCCGGCGCGCGGCGTGCTTCTCAATTTTACCGGATGCGAACACTGGAACGATGAGCCGTTCGCATCCGAATTCGCCTGGTCGTCGTTGAAGGCGATTCTGGAGGAAAAATATGGCCCGCGAGATTAGGATACTTTCAATTGATGACTACGATGATATTATCAGGGTTTGGTCCATTGCCGGCCTGCCTTACAAACCAAAGGGACGTGACAGCCGCGAGTCGATGGCCAGGGAAATGGCCAATTCAATCTGCGCTTTTTATGGTTTGTTTGAAGATGACGCGATGATCGGGGTGGTGATCGCGAATTTTGATGGTCGCCGGGGATGGATAAATCGACTGGCTATCGATCCGGACTTTCGGGGAAAACAGCTGGCCGGTGAGCTTATTGCGCACGCCGAGGAATTTTTAAGGGAAAGGGGGGCAGTGGTTATATGCGCACTCATTGAGGAAATTAACTATCCGTCGATTTCATGTTTTCAAAATAACGGCTACAGGTGCGAGCACAACATCAAATACTTTACCAAGAGACCGTCGATGGATGCCTGAGCCAAAAGGGGACTTTTTTGGCCTATGCTGCACTTTTTGACTCAATGAGACTTGCGTCACGCATTTTGTTTTTATAAAATAGAGCCACAATCAATTAAACTACCAAAAGGAGTGGAGTTACTGGTATGAACTATCCCTTCTGGGACGTGGACATCGGTTATGGGATACTGATGGCTGTCGTAGCCGTGATTCACGTCTTTGTGTCGCACTTTGCGATCGGCGGCGGTCTTTATCTTGTGGTAGCCGAGCGATCGGCTCGCAGGAAAAATGACGAATTGATGCTGGGGTTTTTGAAAAAGCTCAGCAAGTTCTTCGTTCTCGTCACCGTGGTGTTCGGGGCTCTGACCGGCGTGGGCATCTGGTTCGTTATCGGTTTGTTGAACCCGGCCGCGACAGAGGCTCTGATTCACAACTTCGTCTGGGGCTGGGCAACGGAATGGACGTTCTTCTTGATGGAAATCACGGCCGCCCTGGTGTATTTCTACGGCTGGGACAAGATGTCGGCCAAAGCGCACATGTTTGTCGGCTGGGTTTATTTCGGCGCCGCGTGGATGTCGTTGTTCATCATCAACGGAATCGTAACTTTCATGTTGACCCCGGGTGACTGGCTTGCCACAGGAAACTTCTGGGATGGATTTTTCAATCCCACGTTCTGGTCCTCACTCTGGCTGCGCACCGGGATCTCTATTATGCTGGCCGGTTTATATGCGCTGGTTGTAGCGGCGAGGTACAAAGCCGATGAATTCAAGGCCAGAGTAGTCAGGTACAACGCGATCTGGGCGCTGGTGGGATTGGCGGTGATGGTGCCTACGTTTTACTGGTACTGGAACGCCATTCCATCGGACATCGTGCAGAACGCCTGGGCCCAGATGCCAACACCAATCGCGAGTCTGTACGGGTCTTTCTGGAACGCCGGTCTGATATTGGTTTTGATTGTTGTCTTCGGGCTGCTCATTCCGAAACGTCACAACATGGTCGCCGCGATTCTTCTTATGATTTTCGGTTTGAGCTGGTTCGGCGAGTATGAGTGGCTGCGCGAATCAATTCGCAAGCCGTATGTGATTTCGGGCTACATGTATGGAAACGGCATCGAAGTCGCCAAAGCCGACCTTTACACCCGCGAAGGAATGCTGGAGCATATGACTTTCCGCACGGGTGATGATGGGGCCGACCTGTTTCGGCGGGCCTGTCGGAGCTGTCACACCAGAGGCGGATACAAGGCGCTCAAGCCGGCCCTCGATGGAACCGACACGGCCTTCATCGCCGCTTCGGTGCGTGGTATCAACGTAATCAAGGGCAATATGCCGCCATTCACGGGTACTCCTCAGGAGGCAGACCTGATTGCCGCGCATCTCTACGCCAGACTTGACAATCGGCATCTGAGCGAAATCTACAAGCTGAGCGGTGTGGCGCTCGGGAAGAAGGTCTATGAGGTCCGCTGCGGTCGTTGTCATGAAATCGGCGGCTTCAATGATAAATGGGCAACGCTGGCCGGGCTCACGGCTGATGATCTCAGCGACCTGCTGGATATGGCGGCTGATTTAGGCGAAGAGATGCCGGCGTTTACCGGTGATGATGTCGAGCGGAAGGCGTTGATCGAATATCTGCTGTCGTTAAACAAAGGGGGGACGCAATGAATTTACCTGACTACAATTTCCTGTCGGCGCCTCTCTGGCTGGTCAACGTGCTGCACATAGTGACGCTGACACTGCATCTGGTGGCGATGAATTTTCTTCTTGGCGGAGTGATAATTCTGCTGTTCGGGAAATTCAACGATCGATGGAGTCACCCGGTGGTGCAGAAGTTCATCAAGCTCTTTCCGAATATCATGGCGGCTACGGTCACTATCGGCGTGGCGCCACTACTGTTCGCCCAGCTTGTTTTAGCCAAGCCGGTGTATGCCGCGTCGATTGTCAGCGGATGGTTCTGGCTGATGATATTCGTGGTGGCCATCATTGCCTATTATTTCATGTACGCGGCGTCGTTTGTCACCGGACGTGAGAACAAGCGGGTCAACGTATTTTTGTGGATTACGCTCGTGGGTCTTCTGTACATCTCATTCGTATACAGTTCCGTGTTTTCCCTCGCGGAGCGGCCGGAGCTGTACGCCTCCATGTATGCCGGCCACCAGGGCGGACTGATCATAAATCCAGATTTAGGCTCTTATATCTTCCGATGGCTCCATATGATCCTCGGAGCGATAACGGTGGGTGGCTTTTTCGTCGGGCTGCTGGGGAAAGACGACGAAGGCGCTTTCAAGATCGGAAAGACATTCTACCTGTGGGGGATGGTGGCGGCGATGGTGATCGGTCTGGCCTATCTGTTCATGTTCGGAGAGTATATTCTGCCGTTTATGCGGAGTACGGCGGCGTGGGCATTGCTGATTGCGATTATTCTCTCACTGGGTTCGCTGCACTTTTTCTTCAAGAAGAAGTTTCTGGCGGCGTCGCTTATGCTGTTTCTTTCGATGATCGCAATGGTATGGATTCGCCACACGGTGAGGTTGCTGTTTCTGGACGGCAAGTTCGACCCGGCTTCGCTTCCGGTCAGTCCGCAGTGGTCGATCTTCGTGATATTTTTGATTCTATTTTTGGTCGCTGTCGGTCTGGTCTGGTATATGCTGAAGCTTTTCGTTTCGGGAAAAGGTCAGGCAGCCTGACAGGCGGATAAAAAGGATAAAAGAAGGGTGAACCGAATTTACGGTTCACCCTTTGTTGTTTGCGGTGATTTGATTGGCTTAGCTGCGAAGCGCCAGTTCGAAGGCGTCTTTGAAAGTCTGGTAATCGCGGGGTCCGACGAAGCGGCCGATTTCGTTGCCATTGCGGTCGATGAAGATCGTCGTTGGCACGCCGGTGATGCCGTAGCGTATTCCAAGGTTCTGGTCGCCCATGAGCATGATCCAGTTCATGCCGTTTTGCTCAGAGAAGGTCCTGACATTTTCGGGAGAGTCGCGCACCGCCAGGCCTATCATTTCGATCTGGTCGGAGGTGTATTCGTTATAGACTTTAACGAGGTCGGGTATTTCCTTGCGGCAGGGCGGGCACCAGGTGCCCCAGAAATTCAGTACTACCGGTTTTTTGCCGACCCACTCTCTCGAGTCGCGGAGACCGCCCTCAAGATCATAGGCCTTAAAGACGAACATGCCGTTTTCGCCGATTGTCCCGGTGGTGTCGACGGCTGGGTTGTTCTGTGCGGACTGATCGTTAGTCTGGTCGGCCGCTTGCTGGGAACCGCACGATGCCAGAAGCAGCATTATCCCCAGTAGCAGATTCAGGTGGATGAATTTTCTAAGCATATAATTTTCCTTCTTGTCAATTTTCGAATTCACCGGCGGTAAGTTAATAAATACTAACGCCTGAGCAAGGGGAAATTGCGTTTTCCCCCTGGGTGTTTTTGCCGCCGAAGAGACTATCGGATTATTGTTTGCCGCCTTCCGTCGATGTTGAATCCTGATATTTGTAATCCTTGACGTAGGTCAGGGCTTCGAGCATGTATTCGGTGGTTCGATACCCGCCGATGGGGGCGAGCTTGCTTCCATCGGATTTCAAAAACCAGAAAGTCGGGTAGCCGCGCACGCCGAATTCCCGAATGGCGAGATTCCGCTCTGTTATTTTGTAACCGTCGATATCCAGCTCTTTCGACGACTCGCCATCGACCTTGACCGGGACGAAGTCGTTGTTGAGGATATCAATCACCCGCTGGTCGGAGAATGTTTCACGATCCATTTTTTTGCAGTATCCGCACCAGGCGGCGGTGAAATCGATAAATATGTGTTTTTCTTCTGTTTTCGCTTTTTTGAGGGCGATATCGTAGGACAGCCAGACTATTTCCTTCTTTGTTTCTTCGGGCGGTTTCTTTTCTTTCTCCGGTTCATTTTTTGATCCCGACAGCGCGACAGAGGCGAGTGCGGTTAGGAGTATGGCGATTAGTGAGATCCTGGCAATTTTCATAAGTGATTCCGGTTTTATTGAAATTCGTCCTTTTTGCTTAGCGGTCTTAAGAAGGCCGCCGATTCACCGAGCAATTCCTTGAGGCTGTTCAAAAGCGCGAAATCCGGTCTGACGGCATATTTCCGAGACTTGATATAGACTTCCGAGCCGTTTTCCTGAGCCGCCAACAGCACCGGAGCATCGCCTTTGTACTGGTCCAGAGAATCCAGAGCCTTCTCAATCTTGCTGTCGGAACACTCTCGATCAATCTTTATAACCAGTTGACAGCTAAACCGTTCCGAAAGTTTTTCCAGCGGCATCACTTCGGAGCAGATGATTTTCGAAGCTTCACCCTCGCGGGTCGATACCCGTCCTGTCACCAGGCACATCTGCTCCTCAACGATACAATCTTTGCTCTTGTCGTAACACTCGGCAAAAACAATGAGTTCCACCGAGCCGGAGTAGTCTTCCAGGGTGATGAAGGCCATCATGTTGCCCTTTTTGTCGAGCATTCTTTTCACTGAAGAAACGACCCCTCCCACGGTAACTTCTTTCTGGTCAGCCGCCCGCCCGAGTTCACCTATGCGATAGGTGGTGAAATAGGCCATCTCATCTTTGTATTTGTCGAGCGGGTGTCCGGAGATATAATAACCGAGCATGGCTTTTTCCTGAGCCAGTTTGGCGCTGTTAGACCACTCCGGTATGTCGGGAAGCGGCGGGGCGACGCGCTCGATGGTGCCGCCGGTGTCGGCAAAAAGATCGTGCGAAGAGCTGTTTTCTGAGATTTTGTGGCCAAACTCCAGCATTGCCTCAACCGCTTCATATTTTTGTGCCCGGTTACCTTCGAGTGAATCGCACGCTCCGCCGGCGATAAGCGACTCCAGGGTACGGCGATTGATTGCCTTGAGCGCAACCCTGCTGACAACATCCTCCAGCTTCGCGAACGGTCCCCCGTTGATTCTTTCTTCCACAATCGAACGCGCCGGACCTTCCCCCACGTTCTTGACCGCCATCAAGCCGAACCTGATTTTTCCGTCAACGACGGAGAAATCGACTTTTGATTCGTTTATATCCGGCGGGAGCACTTCTATGTTCATGCGGCGGCATTCTTCGAGAAGCTGGTAGATGCGGTCGGAGTTATTAATTTCGGACGACATGAGGGCGGCCATGAATTCGCGCGGGTGGTAGTGTTTGAGCCAGGCGGTCTGATAGGCGACGAAAGCGTAGCAAGTGGCGTGGGCTTTATTGAATCCGTAACGGGCGAACGTCTCGATCTGGTTGAAGACCTCTTCGGCGACTTTGCGGTCGATTTTGTTTTTATCGGACCCCTGAAGAAATTCCTTTTTCTGAGCCGCCATCAGAGCGGCGTCTTTTTTACCCATAGCTTTTCGGAGAAGATCGGCGGCTCCCATGCTGTAGCCGGCCAGGGAATTGGCGATGTGAAGTACCTGCTCCTGAAAGACAATAACGCCGTAGGTGCTTCCGAGAATCTGCTCCATCTTGGGATGGAGATACTTGATCCCTTTGGCGCCGCGCTTGCGTTCGATATAAATGTCTATCATATGAGAGTCGAGCGGCCCGGGGCGATAGAGAGCGTTCATGGCGGTGATATCGGTTAAGTTCTCCGGCGTGAGTTTGCGAAGATAGTCTCTCATGCCGGGCGATTCAAACTGGAAAATCCCGATCGTATCACCGCGGGCGAACAACTTGTATACTTCGGGGTCATCAAGAGGGAGGTTGTCTATATCGATTTCCGGCCCGCCGCTCTCTTTGACCATACGCAGAGTATCATCGATAACCGTCAGGGTGCGCAGGCCGAGGAAATCCATCTTGAGAAGGCCGATTTCTTCGACCATCTTCATATCGTACTGGGTGGTTATTTCATCGCGGGTACCTTTGAACAGCGGGACATAGTTTGTTAGCGCCGATGGCGCGATCACGACTCCGGCGGCGTGAGTCGAACAATGGCGCGCCAGGCCCTCAAGCGTGATAGAGTAATCGAGCAGCCGTTCAACGCGCTTGTCGGTCTGCTTAAGCTGGGCCAACTCCGGGACTTCTTTGAGCGCCGTCTCCAGCGTAATGCCAATGCGCTCGGGAACCATCTTGGCGATCTTGTCGACATCGCTGTACGGCATACCCAGCACCCGGCCGACATCGCGCACCACCCCGCGAGCCATCATGGTGCCAAACGTTATAATCTGACAGACATTTTCAGACCCGTACTTCTCGATCACGTACTGGATGATTTTGTCGCGGCCACGGTCGGCGAAGTCGATGTCTATATCGGGCATCGACACGCGCTCGGGATTGAGGAATCTTTCGAACAGCAGTTCAAACTTGATCGGGTCGATATTGGTGATTTTCAGGGCGTACGAGACCAGTGATCCGGCGGCGGATCCGCGGCCGGGACCAACCGGGATTTTCTGGGAGCGGGCGTAGTCGCAAAAATCCTTCACAATCAGAAAATAACCGGCGTAGCCCATTTGTTTGATCACGCCCAGTTCGTAATTGAGCCGCACCGAGATTTCGTCGGTGATTTGAGCATATCGATGTCTCAAGCCTTCCTCGCACAGGTGGCGCAGGTAGACATCGGGGTCGACGAAAGGTGTCGGTATCGGGAAGCGCGGGAGCTTGAGCTTGCCGAGTTCGAGTTCCAGGTGGCAGGATTCGGCGATGTGCACGGTGTTTTCGAGAGCTTCTTTAAAGTCGCCCAAAGCCGACTCCATCTCCTGAGGGGACTTGAAGTATATCTGATCGGTGGAATAGCGCATTCGGTCGGTATCCGAGACGACTTTCCCCGTCTGAATACAAAGCAGGGCGTCGTGCGCCGCATAGTCCTGCTGACGCAGATAGTGGCAGTCGTTCGTCGCCACCAATGGTATGCCGGTTTCGCGCGAGATAGCGTCGATCTTGGGAATCAGGGTCAATTCCTTTTCGAGACCGTGATTCTGTATTTCGAGATAGAAATTGCCCTTGCCGAATATGTCATTGAGTTCTCTCGCCGCGGCTACGGCTTCTTCGGTTCGGCCATTTATCAGATTCCAGTTGACCTCGCCTTTGAGGCAGGCGGACAGCGCTATTAGACCATCGGTGTGCAGGCGAAGAATCTCTTTATCGATTCGTGGGCGGTGGTAGAAGCCTTCCAGGAAAGCCGCTGACGCCAGCTTGATGAGATTTTTGTATCCGGTGTCGTCTTTGGCCAGCAACACCAGGTGGAAGCCGCCGTCGGGAAATCTGCTTGAGGGCTGTTTGTCGAAGCGGCTTCCGCCCGCGACGTATGCCTCACATCCAATTATCGGTTTCAGGCCGGCTTTGGTGGCTTTTTTGTAGAATTCGATCGCGCCGAAGAGATTGCCGTGGTCGGTAATAGCCAGGGCGGGCATTTTGTATTCGATGGCCATATCTATGACGTTGTCGAGGCGACAGGCGCCGTCAAGCAGCGAATACTGGCTGTGAGTATGAAGATGAACGAAATTAGCGTATTTCATTGTTCAGTCTTTGTAACATAGAGTGGCCGTATGTACCGAAATGTCACGATTGCGCTACCGACGAAAAAAGGTGAGTCTGTTTAAAATCATTTAAAATTTCGTGTGCAGTAATAGGTACGATGAAAGTGCGTCGCGGTCAATTACATTTTTGGTCTTGTTGTCTGACGGCGTCATAAAAAAGGCGGCCCTTGGTGAGCCGCCCTGCGTAAAAATGAGAAGGTGTGAGGTCGCAATTATTTCCTGATGCGGCGGTAGACGCCCGCCCCGGCAAGACCAGCCGCGAAAAGAATCAGGCTGGCAGGTTCAGGGGTCGGGGTTGTTTCGAGTTCGCACTCCTGCCGGTCGTAATGATATTCGGAGGAGCGACTGCGTTGGAAGAAGCCGCTCAATTCGGACTCGCCTTCGTGGCCGCCCGAAAATCGCTGCGAAGTGAACAGGGTGGGGTTCACACTGCCGCCGGGAGACGGCGCGTATGAACTGCCAGGTGTCCAATTCCAACCGCTCGGAAGTGTTGTCGTCGGCCTATTATTACCGAGCACCAGAGCCTGTGACGGATACGCGGTGGCCAAGACCAATACAACCACCGCAACTGTTAAGATTATTTTGCTATTTCTCATTAGCGTTATAAAGAGCCGTCAAAGCCGGATATACTATTCGGTTAATCCGGGGGACTTCGAAGGCTTTTTGTTCCTGTTAACTAAATTGTTCTCTCTAGCTGTCCCAAAAACCATACGTATATTGTAGCAATTCGTGTGCCTTAATTTGCGGGTTTCGTGGATTTTACGGTAGTGCTTGTAACTGGTTGTGGCGCAAAACCATTGGCTTACGCGCCGATAACGGAGATAACGGAGCCAGACAGTCTATATTAAAAGATGACTCCGACTGTTCACAAATGGCTAAATATGTGCATACTTTGGCGACAAGATGATAGAGGCGGATCGGTGGATTCCCTTCGCTTAGACCAGTTTGGCGGCCTGGAAATATGGGTCGCGTGAGGGCAGTGACATCGTAGAATTTTCTGCGGAGCCTGTATTTAGACTGACACTCCCTGTCAGGGCAATAAATTATTTTATTCTCGCGGAGAATGTGATATATTTTGAAATTGAACTCGCATAGGTTGTGTCATGAGCAAAAACAAAATAGAGATAAAGAAAGGCAGAGCAGATATGGCTTCTTTGGCAACTGCTCCTGACCGCAAGAAGGCGCTGGATGCCGCGCTGACCCAAATTGAGCGTTCTTTCGGCAAGGGTTCTATCATGCGGTTGGGTGATAATACGGTTTTGGAGATCGAAGTTATTCCTTCCGGATCGCTGGGGCTCGACTACGCTCTTGGTGTCGGCGGGATACCTCGCGGACGGGTTACGGAGATTTTCGGTCCGGAATCATCGGGTAAGACAACTTTGGCGCTTCACATAATCGCGGAAGCTCAGAAGCTTGGCGGGGTGGCGGCTTTTATAGATGCTGAGCACGCCCTCGATGCCACGTATGCCAAAGCCCTCGGCGTTGATATCGACAATCTTCTCGTTTCCCAACCGGATACGGGCGAGCAGGCCCTTGAAATTACCGAGACACTGGTTCGCTCGAGCGCGGTGGATATTATCGTCGTGGATTCTGTCGCGGCGTTGACGCCGAAGTCCGAGATCGAAGGAGACATGGGCGACAGCCACATGGGTCTTCAGGCCCGACTCATGTCGCAGGCTTTGAGGAAGCTTACGGCCATTATCAGTAAATCGAAAACGGCCGTCGTTTTTATCAATCAGATTCGTATGAAGATCGGCGTTATGTTCGGCAACCCGGAGACTACGACAGGTGGTAATGCGCTAAAGTTTTATTCGACGGTGCGGTTGGATATTCGCCGGATAGCTTCGATTAAGGACAATCAGGAGGTTATCGGTTCAAGAACCCGTGTCAGGGTTGTGAAAAATAAAGTGGCGCCTCCATTCAGGGAGACCGAGTTCGATATCATCTATGGCAAAGGTGTTTCTTCGAGCGGTGAGCTTCTCGATGTCGCCGTTGATAAAGGTATCGTGGACAAATCCGGAGCGTGGTTCAGCTATGGTTCGGATCGTTTGGGGCAGGGGCGCGAGAACGCCAAGCGTTTCCTCGAAGATACCCCTCAGGTGGCGGCGGAGGTTCTGTCGAAAGTCAAAGAGAAGCTCGGCATGAAGTACGAGCCTCTCGCTAAATCCGCGGTGGAAGAAGAAGCTTGATATTTATCCCGGGTGTTTCGGCAGAGAAACACCCGGACCTTTTTATATTCGATCCCCCACAAAGTTACATCGTGCTCTTTGGCTGAGCGCCTGACATCAGTTTTTCGGCGCTTACCGGCTGCGGCACCATATTGTTGATAGGCTTGAGCGATTGGAGGTAGGCAAAAATAGCCCTGAGGTCATCATCGCTGAGTTGACCGATGTTCATCCACGGCATCGGCGGTAGAATGGCTCTGCCGGTGCCCATGTGTTTACCGTTGCGCATGGCGTCGACAAATGAAGATTCCAGCCAGGCGCCGGTTCCCGTGACTTCATCGGGCGTCAAGTTAGCGGCGTAGCTTATTCCCCATGGACCCACCCAGGCGGTGAAATCGCTGTTAGTGATGGCGGCCCAGCCTTCAGGTGTAATCAAGTTGTTCGGGACATCGGGCAGCGTACCATTAGCCGGGTGGCCGGCAAGAAGCCGCGACTCGTCGGGCACAGGCCCCTTGTCCGTGTATATCTTTGGAGTGTGGCAATCGTTGCAGCCTCCGATATTGACGAGGTATTTGCCTCTTTCGATCTGATTTTGCATGCCGTAGGCGTCCACCTGTTTTGGTTCCCCGGAGCACGCGATCATCAGCATAAGTGCCGCCAATGCCAGAAAGGCAACCGGCAATATTAAGCGGTTGATCATATTTTCTCCTGCGTTTTTGATTGTTGTGCGATAGCAGACGTGGTACGTTGATGTCGGGCCGGAGCGATGGGGAAATTTTGAGAAGCCCCGCTTTTTCCGCGGATTGGCGGGACGAGCCCGGTTATGAAAGGCTTGTGAGAGAGTGTGTCTTTATGCCCTTAACTTGTTGATGTCTTCTTGCTTTCCGAGAATGACCAGTATATCGGTAGCCTTGATTTTGTAGTCGCCGTCAATAACGAAATTGAACTTGTTGGTAACGCTGTTTTTCGTGGCAATGACCTGTACCTGGTACTGGGAGCGAAGTCTAAGCTCGGCCAGGTTTTTGTTCGCAAACTCGGCCGGAGCCATTATTTCGGCTATGTGATAGTCTTCGCCCAGCGGCAGATAATCAACCAGATTCGGTTGTGCCAGCGAATGCGCGACCTTGACGGCCATCTGGCGTTCCGGAATGACTGCTTCGGTAGCGCCCACTTTAAGCAGTATCTTGGCATGCTCCTGAGAATTGGCTTTGACGACAATTTCTTTCGCTTTCAGTTCACTCAGGTGCAACGCCATCAGGATGGAGGCGTGTGAATTTCGGCCGGTTGAAATAACGATGCTGTCGGCGTTTTGTATGTCGAGCTTTTCCAAGAAATTGCGATCGGTAGCATCGGCCAGTATCGCGATCAGTCTGGGATGTTCATGGAGAGCCTGCACTCTGGACTTATCACTGTCTATAGCGGTAACCTCACAGTCGAGGTTGAGAAGTTCCTCGGCGACAGTGGAGCCGAAATTACCCATGCCAATCACTATGAATCTTTTCATATCGTTACCTCTCTATTATCCGACCATAACTTCTTCTTCGCGATAGATTACTTCTCCCCGCTGGCTGGGGCGCGCGAGAGCGAACGCCAGCGTGAGAAGTCCCACCCTGCCAATGAACATCGTAACCACGATCAGCAGTTTGCCGATATCGTGAAGGTGGGGTGTGACGCCCATGGACAGGCCGACCGTCCCAAACGCGGATATCACCTCGAACAGATTTTCCACAAACCAGCCGTGGCTCAATTTATGTGAAGCCGGTGTTTGTTCCGAGTACATGAACGTTACAAAGACGACCAAGATTACTATTATCGCCAGGATAAAGACTGTCAGCGCGCGAGAGACAGAATCGTTGCTTATTGTCCGTTTGAAAACCGAGACGTTTTTGTATCCGGTGAATCGCCGGTACACCATGATGGCTATGATGGCAAAAGTGGTGGTCTTGATCCCTCCTGCCGTTGAGCCGGGACAGGCGCCGATGAACATGAGTATCATGGTTATCAGGATGCTGATCTCGGCAAGGCTGGCTTGCGGGATGGTGTTGAAGCCGGCCGTGCGAGAGGTCACCGCTTGAAAAAAGGCGTTGGACAGGTTGCTGATCGTCGGCGCTCCCTGAAAGAAATTCTTATTTTCGGCCACCAGAAACGCTATGGTACCGGCGACCAGCAATATGGCCGTCATTGTCAGGCAGAGTTTTGAGTGTAAAGTAAGAGGGCGGTTTCTATTGCGGAAGCGGTTGAATATATCGCTTATGACGACGAAGCCCAGCCCTCCGAAAATGATCAGGGCGGAAAAGATCAGAATCGTGACATTATCAAAGCGATAGTTTTCCAGGCTGTTGCTGAACGTGGAGAAACCGGCATTACAAAAAGCCGACACGGAATGAAAGACGGCATGGAAACAGGCCTCGCCGAAGCTAAACTCCCCCCAGAACCTAAAAAGCAGCGCCACCGCGCCACAGAGTTCAAATAAAAAAGTGGTCATTACCACCGCCTTAATGAGGCCGGCGATATCGCCGCTTATGCCGATATTGAGACTTTGGTCGACGCTGAGCTTTTCACGAAAGGTAAGCCTTGTTCCAAGAGAGAACAGGACGACTGAGGTGAGAGTCATAAAGCCGAGCCCCCCAACCTGTATCAGGACAAGGACAACGATTTGCCCGAAGCGGGAAAGGTCGTGAGCGGTGTCAACGACTATCAGTCCGGTGATGCAGACCGCCGATGTTGCGGTGAAGACGGCGTCGACTATTGCAAGGCGACCATCCTGACAACTCACCGGCAAAGACAGCAGGGCGGCCCCGACAGCAATGGCCATCAAAAAGAAGACGGGGATGTGCCGTCCGGGATTGGGTCCCAATAACTCCATGCTCATACAGTTGTGAAAGATAGACTGTTTACGCCGCCGGCGCTACTTTAAAAAAGAAGAGCGTCGGGCGGGGCGTTATGCCGCCGTAGGTGCAAGTTTTTATTTGACCGCAACTTGGGTTTCAGCGGGAAACGGAGTGCGGGAAAAACCGCTTGATTTTTGAAACCGACGGCGTATTTTGGCGTTAAAGGACTTACGCGGTCAGGCCCGGGTCGATAAGCGCCGCCGAAGTCCTTTTACTCTACTTTAGAGGATTGTCCGGGTGAAAATGCAGAAATCGCAGCGGGGGAAATTAATATAATCGTAATCTGCGGCAAACTTGTGACTTTCAATGTCAGAACGAGAAAACTGAATACAACCCGCGAGAGTCACGGTTGCTCCGAACAGGAAATCAAAACATTTAAGAAAGGTTAGAGGGAAAATTGTATGAAGTTTGAAGACTTTTTAGAGGGTAATGTTGTTGTCATTGATGTTTCCGGCAAGATAATGGGAGGTGAGGAAACGACTCTTTTCCACGGCAAGATTCATGAATACATCCAGCAGAACAAAAAGAACATCGTGGTCGATTTGTCCAGGGTTGACTGGATGAATTCCGTCGGTCTGGGGATGCTGATCTCGGCCCTGACTACAGTCAAGAACGCCGGTGGCAGGCTGGTTCTGGCCAACATAACCAAGATTGAGTCCATTCTCACTATCACGAGACTAATCTCCGTGTTCGAGCACTATGACAGTCGCAAGGAAGCCCTGAAGGCGTTTGCCTGATAGCCACTGCTTTGATAAGATGAACTAAAGCCCCGGATAGCGGGGCTTTTTATTTTTCTTCAGCAATGCGCTTATTGCCGTGTCGCAACAAACTGCGGGCCGTCTCGTAATTAAGCATGGTGCCGCCTGGAGCGTCTTGTTTATACGGATGTATTGAAAGGGTCAGAATTAAATGCGTCAAAAAATATATCAGGTTGATTCTTTTACCAGCGAGCCGTTCTCGGGAAATCCTGCGGGTGTGTGTGTCATGGATGACGCTGCGCCCGTGGAATGGATGAAAGCGGTGGCCTCTGAGATGAACCTTTCGGAAACCGCGTTTTTGTATCCGACCGACGACGGTTATAATCTCAGGTGGTTTACGCCTGAAGCCGAGGTGGACCTGTGCGGTCATGCCACCCTGGCGTCGGCCCACATACTGTGGGAACAGGGTTACCTGCCGGTGGACCGAATGGCCCGCTTTGATACTCGTAGCGGACTGCTGACCGCCGAATTAACCGATGGATGGATAAAGTTAAATTTCCCTTCGCGGCGGCCCGAAGCGGCGCCGCCGCCATCCGGTCTTCTTGAAGCCCTTGGAGTCAGCGCTGTCTTTGTCGGCGCCTGTAAAGCAACGTACATTGTCGAAGTAGAATCTGCCCCGATACTCAGAGACATAGCTCCGGACTTTTCATCGCTCGCGAAGCTTCCCGTAAGAGGAGTGATCGTTACAGCCAGGTCGGACAACGAGGAATATGATTTTATTTCGAGGTATTTCGCCCCCGATGTTGGTATCAATGAGGATCCGGTGACCGGGTCGGCACACTGCTGCCTGGGGCCTTATTGGATGGACCGGCTGGTGAAGACCGATCTGCGGGCCTACCAGGCCTCGAAAAGAGGCGGGCGACTGAGGGTTCAGGTTGAGGGTAATCGGGTCTATCTTTTCGGCCAGGCGGTTACCGTTTTTGAGCTCGAAATGAGGTAGCGGGTTTTCGCCGGTGTCGGTGGTTCTGTCCTTCGCAGGAGTCAGACTGCGAGTTGCAACGTCTGCCGGTTTTTGCGGTGTTTGGGTCTAGTCCCAAATAGCGAGTTTTGCGCCCACATTTTTTGAAACCCCATAAGATTTGTCCCGTACATTAATCCCAGATGTGGTGAGAAACAGGCGTCTCGAACTTCCCGCCGTTTGACGAAAAACTAAGGGCATAGCCCTATTGACAAGAGGGTGTATTTATGATAAGCACCGGTTCTTTGAAGTGCCTTGGTCTGTGTTTTACAGTTTTGATTCTTGCGGCGACCGGTCTGGCGACGGAGACGGATACCGAGTACACCCCGGTATATCATCCGGAGTTGACCGCCAAACGGCTGCAGGGAAAGATCTCAATCGATGGCGACCTGAATGATTCCGGATGGCGTGGCGCGGCCAAAGCTGATAATTTTGCCGAACATCAGCCGGGCGACCAGACCAAACCCCCGGTCAATACGGAGGCGTTCATTACGTATGACTCGGACAATCTCTATGTTGCCTTCGTTTGCTATGATGATCCGTCGACCATCAGAGCATCATTCTGCGAAAGGGACAATATCTGGGTAGATGACAATATTGTTCTGGCCGTAGATACGTATGGTGACGCGGCGTGGGCGTATGAGCTGTCGGTGAATCCTTATGGTATTCAGGGCGATCTACTCTGGTCGCGTAATGGCGGCGAGGACAGCGGTTATGATTTGGTCTGGGAGTCGGCTGGTAAGGTTACGGATTCGGGTTACCAGATTGAAATGGCCGTGCCGTTTTCGAGTATGCGGTTTCCCAATCAGCAAGTGCAGACCTGGCGGGTGGATTTCTGGCGCAATCACCCCCGTGACGTGCGCGGGCAGTATTCCTGGGCAGCTTATGACCGTGATGAAAACTGCTGGCCGTGCCAATGGGGTACGGTTCATGGTATTGAAGATGTGCAGCCGGGTCGCGGTGTGGAGATTATGCCGACTGTCGTCGGTTATCAATCCGGTTCTCTGTCTGATTCGGATGATCCGTTCTCGACTTTTGACAATTCAGATCCCGACGGCGAGTTGTCGCTCAATGGCAAGTATTCCGTAACATCGGACATCGTGGTGGAGGCTTCTTACAATCCGGACTTCAGCCAGGTGGAAGCTGACGCGGACCAGATTGATGTAAATACGAATTTTGCGCTTTCTTTCGCGGAGCGCCGCCCCTTCTTTCAGGAAGGAAGTGATTTATTCTCGACGATTTTTGCGGCCGTCTACACGCGCTCAATAAACGACCCCGATTTCACCGCCAAGGTTACCGCTCGCAAGGAGAGAACGAGCTTTGCTTATCTGACCGCGCACGATGAAAACAGCCCCATAATAATGCCGTTTGAAGAAGGCAGCGCCATATTCCTTGGCGGCAAGAGTACTTCGAATATCATGCGCGCCCGTCAGACATTCGGCGAGAATTCCCACGCAGGGATTCTGGTAACCGATCGGCGCTTTGAAGGGGGCGGCTCCGGGTCTGTCTTGAGCTTTGACGGGGCGGTGCATCTATCACAGAAGTATAAGTTCGAATGGCAAACGATGGCTACTCACACGGCCGAGCCGGATGATTCCACTATCACATTCGATGAAGACGATCCGGATTTCCATTATTCGACTTTCGATGACGGTAAATATACCGCCGGGTTCAATGGCGAGTCGTTCTGGGGTAACGCTTATTATTTCGGCGTTAATCGGGAAACCCGCAATTCTTTCGTTGACCTCAGTTATCTCGAGCGCAGCCCCACCTACCGGACGGCGAACGGCTTTCAGGCGAAAAACGACCAGCGCAGCGCGAGACTCTATAGCCAGTATGTATTTCGCTTCGATGATGGGCTTTTTCAATGGGTGATTCCGACCGTGCAGCTTGGTAACGCCTGGAATTTCGCCGGTGAGCTCAAGGAGCGATTTGTGGATCTTGGCTTCGAGACGAAATTGAGAACGGCCCAGACAAATATGCACTCACGGTACTACCGTGGCTTAGAGCGATGGGGTGGTATTGACTTCGAAGATATCTGGCTTCTTCACACCTGTTTTAACACGCAGCCGGGTCTGAAGCTTGCCTTCGGCGGTTCGATCAACTACTCGCATGTAGTCGCCCAGAGCGAGGATCCGCCGATTATGGAAAAAGAGGTAGCGGCGTCGGCCTGGGTGGATTTGAGACCTATTGACCGGTTGTACATCGAGACATCGTATACCTATGTCAAAGGTAATGCACTCGAAACAGATGAGGAGCTTTACGAGGGATATATCATGCGTAGTCGCTGGAGTCTTCAGTTGACCAAAGCTCTCTCGCTTCGTCTGGTGGGCCAATACAACGACTTTTCAGAGAGTTTTGATTTGGATCCGCTGCTGACCTACCGCATCAGTCCGTTTTCGGTCTTCTATGTCGGATCTACCTATGACTACTGCACTTATAACGGGTTGGGTGTTGACGGCCGCGACACCAAAACCTGCCTTACTTCGAGACAGTTTTTCATGAAGCTGCAGTATCTGTTCCAGATTTGAGGTTGCTCCGATTTCGTGTTTGGGAGTAAAGACCCCCGCCGAAGGCTCTAAGTCGCGGCGGGGTTTTTCTTTGCTTAACGCGGTTTTTACGTCGTTTGAACCTCGAAGGGAGCACTCCATAAATCTGGTTGCGTTTCAAGCGCAAAAGGGTTATAAATCGGCTATAACAATCAGTTCAAACCAATCAGGGAGATTTTCAAATGATCAGTAAAATTGAGCAGTTACTGGGCAGCGACAAAAGCCTTTTGACGCACGAGTGCAAGACCATCTCGAAATCCAGGTTGTATCTGCCGGGGCCGCGTTTCGTGGACGAGGTTGTCAGCCAGTCTGACCGCTCGCCGAAAGTGATGCAGTCAATTAATTGGCTGCTGACCAATGGACGGTTGGCCGGAACCGGTTATGTATCCATTCTGCCGGTGGATCAGGGGATAGAGCATTCCGCCGGAGCTTCGTTTGCCCCCAACCCGGATTATTTCGATCCTCTCAAGATTGTCGAGCTTGCCATGGAAGGTGGATGTAACGGTGTCGCCTCCACATTCGGCGTGCTGGGAGCGATCTCACGCAAATACGCGCACAAGATTCCTATGGTTTTGAAGTTGAACCACAGTGAAATGCTCACCTATCCCAACAAGTTTGACCAGGTGATGTATTCATCGGTAAAAGACGCGTTCAATTTGGGCGCGGCCGGTGTGGGAGCTACGATCTATTTTGGTTCCGAGGAGGGTACGCGGCAGCTTCAGGAAGTCACCGAGGCTTTCTCGTATGCTCATGAGCTGGGGATGTTCACCGTGCTGTGGTGCTATCTGAGAAATCCGGAATTCAAAAAAGACAAGGACTATCATGTCTCGGCCGACCTGAGCGGTCAGGCGAATCATCTGGGTGTGACAATCGAAGCCGATATTATCAAGCAGAAACTGCCCGAGAACAATGGTGGTTATAATGCTCTGAAGTTCGGGAAAACCCACAAGAAGGTTTATTCAGATTTGACTTCCGACAACCCGATTGATCTCACTCGCTATCAGGTTGCTAATTGTTATATGGGCCGGATAGGACTGATTAACTCCGGCGGCGCGTCAGCCGGTGACACAGATCTGGCGCAGGCTGTCAAGACGGCCGTTATTAACAAGCGGGCCGGCGGGATGGGTTTGATTTCCGGCAGGAAGGCGTTCCAGCGGCCGATGAAAGAGGGTGTGGAACTGCTGAATGCCATTCAGGATGTATATCTGTGTAAGGAAGTTACGATTGCCTGACGTAGGGCTTATGTAAATAAAAAGGCTGCTCGTACGGGCAGCCTTTTTTGTGTTAATTGAAATAGGTCATTTGAATCCGTAGAGGTCTTCCACCATTCTGTCTATCAGGCTGTCGCGTACAGCTATGTCGGCAACGGCTGGCGAAGCTGTGGCCCAGGAAAGACCCTCTCCAACGACCACGTTGAGATAGGCGCCGGCCGATCGGCTATAAATGCAGCCGACAATCTTGAGACCGGACAGGTTGGGTGGGGAATCGGGAAACGGGCCGACAACTGCGATTCCGGCTATGCTAAGCAGGCCGTCCTGCCGGTGGTTGTTTCCATCGAAAATGATGGAAGTATCCATCGTGGCTACATACCAGGACTCATAGGTGATTTGGCCGGAAGAATCGTGCACGAAGTAAACAAGCAAGCCGTACCACTCGGCGTCGGGCACCGATGACCAGACCAACTCGAAAGTCTCAGCGCGCCGGACGGTGTCCAGTTGCTCAGGCGAAAGATACACCATGGTATCTTCGTAGTACAAAAGGACCGGAAATTCGACCGTCACGGATTGATTATCGTCGCAAAATCGCACCGAGGCCGTATCGCCGGATCTGAATCGAGTCGAGTCGCTTTCGTTTCTATACTCGGCGTAGTAGCGGTACTCCATGCCGTAAACGCTGAAAGAGGTCCCCTGGTAGATGCCGCAGGCGCTGTCGGCGAAATACACGGAGTCTATATCGCATCCCTGTCCGTACACGGGATAGATCGATGCATAAAAATGAACGCTGGGATAAAGTTCAATGCTCCCGATCACGTAGTACTCTTCACCGCCTGCTAATCCCAGGTTGTTGTCGTCATCGCCGCAGCCAAACACAAGAAGCGACATGACCAGCGGCAAAATCGCCATTGATGTGCGCTTTCTCATATTGCCTCCTTCCGTACCTGGCCAGCTTCGTACAGCTTTTCTATCAGTTCAATGGCAAGGCTGTCGGGTTCGTCCTGCCAGGGGCTGATCTTTCCAACTACCCCGGGATTGAACCCGGTGCCTACCGTGAAATATACTGCGGCGGGGTTTGCGAGACCGTAAATAGTGCCGGTTAATTTCAAGCCGCTGACATTCGGGGCTGAACCGGGACTTGGGCCAGCCACAGAAACACCGGCTATTGAAATCTGGCCATTTTTAGGAAAGCCACTTCCGTCGATCACCAAAGTCGTATCCTCGGTCCAAGCATACCACTCACTGAATACCATCGTGCCGGCGGAATCGGTTACGAAGTGTATGTTCAGGCCATACCAATGAGCATTTGCCACCCGGTGCCAGACCAGCTCAAATGATTCGGACGGATTTATGACCGTGTTCGCCAACGGTGAGATATACTTGACCGAGTCATTATTCCAGGATAGTACGGCGACCTCTGTCAACGCAGCATTGATACCATCGTAGAATCTGACCGTGGCGACATCGCCGGAGCGCAAGCGCGTAGAATCGGCCCGGTTGTTGTAATAGTAGCTGGTCTCCGAACCCTCGCCGGGAACGAGGTTGTAACTCTCATATTCACTGCAGAGGCTGTCGCACACCAGAATCGAGTCAATGTCACACCCCTTCCTGTACACGTCGTGTACCACCGCGCTGAAGTCAACATAGGGTCTGCACATAATGTGTCCCAGAACGAGGTACTCCTCACCCCCTTCGGGACCTGTTGTTTCGTCATCGCTGCATCCGGAAAATAAAGGCGCCGCGAGAAACATCAGCGCCGCGAAAATAACACGCTTCCTCATAGAACCTCCTCTATACTAAAGACGTATAAAAATGGTTCAGGCATCAACTAAATATTAAAACTTAAGAGGGCTAAGTTGAAGGGGTCAAAACTGTTCTTGACAATAAGGCCCCGCTTAAGATAATTAGGTTACCCTATAAATCACTAGCAGGGATAGACAAATGTCAATCGGAAAAACAGGACTTCTGGCGGTATTGATTTTAACCGTCACACTGATGGGGGCCGGATATGTGTTGGCGCGGACCGAGTCGGACGCGACTGATTCGGTGTCATCCGGACAGACAATCGACAGCACATCAGAACTTTCGGCAACGGATTCAACTTATGCCGCAGGCCAGACATCGGATGCAGAGCCGCTCTATCCGATGTCGCCGGAACGCAAAGCCAAGCTCATCGCCTACTCACAATTCAACCACATCTGGCGGTTCATAGAATTTTTCCTGACGCTGGCGGTGCTGTCATTGATTTTGTTCACGGGTTTCTCGGCAAGGCTAAGAAACTGGGCAATGGTGGCAAGAAGGAAATTCCTTATCCTGTGGCTGTTCATCGTTTTGTTGTTCGTGGCTGACTACATCATTAATTTTCCGTTTCATCTCTATCGAGATTTTCTTGTCGAGGGTGAGTATGGTTTTGTCAACCAGACCTTTGGCGCCTGGCTGGGCGAGAGCCTGCTGGGGCTTTTGATAACCGTGATATTCGCCATTATCCCTGTCTGGCTAATCTACTTTGCTATTGAAAAATCGAAGAAGTGGTGGCTGTGGGTGTCGGCCGGAATGATTCCAATTGCCGTGTTTGTCATTGTGATTTCGCCGGTGGTTATCTCTCCTTTGTTTAATGATTACGAGCCGCTCAAAGACAAGCAACTCAAAGCGGAGATACTCGCTCTGGCCGATAAAGCCGGCATAGAGGGTTCCGATGTTTTTCAGGTCGATGCTTCCAAACAGTCATCCAAAATCAATGCCTATGTTACCGGGCTTTTCGCCACCAAACGCATCGTTCTATATGATACCATGATCGATAATTTTACGACCGATGAAATCAAATTTGTCATGGGCCATGAGATGGGGCACTATGTGATGAACCATGTCTGGATTGGCCTGCTCATCGCGGTGGCGTTCATTGGTGTGGCCATGTGGGTGGTGAGCAGGACAATTCAGCCGGTCATAAACCGCCTCAAACATCGGTTTGGTTTCGACTCCCTCAATGATATAGCCTCCCTTCCCCTGATTTTGCTGATGTTGACTGTAATCAGCTTCCTGTTCAACCCGATATCCAATGGTTTCAGTCGTCACATGGAGCGCCAGTCGGACAAATACAGCATGGATATTTCGGGTGTGACGGGAGAGTCGGCGGCGATAGCTTTCGATAAACTCTCGGTGTTGAATCTTTCGGATCCCGACCCGCATCCGTTCATCGAATTCTGGTTTTACAGTCATCCCGCCCTGAATAAGCGTATGGATTTTGTGCGCAACTATAGACCGTGAAAACGGTTGTAGTATAAAAAGGAGTTTGGTTTGAATTCGGTCAGGCGTATTGTGATTACCACCTGCCTGATGGTTCTTCTGCTTGTCGCCGGGGGTTTATCAGCCGCCGACGGGACCGAGTTGCAGGCTGCCCTGAAAGACATGTTCAAGGGGGAACTGGATGTCTCCACGACCTGTCATGTCAGTGAATTGGAGATCAAGCACAAAGACCTTGAAATAGTTTTTGGTACAGGTCGTTTTGTGTTTTTCAAGCCGGTGACTATCGACGGGGCCGAGCAATATTGGGCGGCCTACTACGAAGGTATGGGACAATTCAGGTTCGCTCCCACGGTGAAAATGGAGCAGGAGCAACTGAATCGCTTCTTTGCCACCGATTCCTTGAACCGCTCTTTCAAGAACATGCTTCTTGTGTTTTCTCCCCCCATTTACGAGATGATTACAGAGTCTTGCCGAGGTGGGTTGGGAGTGTTTGGCGACAGCCATGCCGGCGAAGCGAAAAAGCTGTTCGAAGAAATTACCAAAGATGAAAATCGCGAGTACCTTTTCGGAGCCCTGCAGGCTATGGCCCATCCGGGGCAACTTCCCTACCTGATGGTACATCTTGAACCGGATAAGAGCGATCCGGTGATTTACGTGTTCGATCCCAATGAACGCGAGGAAGTGAGTTTTCTCAAAAGGTATAAGGGATACGGTCTGTCGTTTATGGAGACAGTGTGCCGATACACACAGTACATTGACCCCGGCTATGTTAATATCAATGGTCTGAATAAGGATCGTATTCGCCCCGACCGCTATACGATCGACGCCTCTATTTCAAACAACGCGAAGTTCGCGGCTGCCAGCGCGATGGAGTTCGAGGTGAGGTTGGGACCGACGCGGGTGCTGGAGATGTATCTTCACCCGGAGCTGGTCGTGGACAGTATCACAGACTCCACTGATCAGAAGGTCGCGTTCGTGCGCTATGAAGAGGACAAGTATAAATCGTACCCGCTGTATGTGATGTTTGACCGCCCGTTGGCAGCCGGTGAGTTGGTGACGCTGAAGTTTTTCTATCATGGTGATATCGTAGAAAAAGAGATGGGCCAGTTTTTCGTGAAAACCGGCGGTGACTGGTATCCCCGCTATGGTTATAGCTCAAAAGCGCTGTTTACTCTCAATTTCAAAACTCATCCGCAGTATGCTTTCGTGGCTGCCGGCAATCGCCTTAAGGAGGAAATTACCGAGGATACTGTCTTTACGACATGGAAAGTATTTCCTCCGGCCGAGAATGTGTCTTTCAATATCGGACCGCTGGAGAAGTATGCCTTTGAAGCCGACAAGGTACCTCCGGTGGATATTTATTTTTCAAAGGATTTTCATAGTGCCCTGGCGCAGGAATTGGCGCAGGGCACGACCCCGACCGGCAGAAACATGCAAGATCAGGTTGGTGAGGATATCATTGGCTCCTTGAAGCTGTTCACACACTATTTCGGACCGTGCCAGTACAACAGGCTGGTAGTGGGTGAGGTCATGAAAGCCGGCCACGAGGCTTTTCCGGGTTTTCTGCATCTGGGGGTCGATACCTGGATAAGCACCGATTACGAGGGGTACCAGCGGGTGAACCGCGCCCATGAAGTGGCTCACCAGTGGTGGGGCGTCGGGGTCGGCTATGAAACTTATCACGATACCTGGCTCAGCGAGGGATTCGCCGAGTACAGCTCGCTTATGTATCTTCAGGCGGTCCTCGGCAATGACAAGTTCCTTGACCGCGTGAGAGACTACCGCAACGATGTCTTCACCGCCCGTCAGTATCTGTTTACATCGGGGGCAGAATCCGGACCGATTGCTCTGGGGTATCGCACGAGAAGCTCCGAGACCCTGGAAGATTACGGCCTGGTTATATACAAGAAGGCCGCTTTGGTGCTCCATATGTTGCGCAACATGCTCATCGATTTTCAGACTATGAACGAGGATCTGTTTTTGACCATGATGAAGGAGTATTACGGGATGTATCGTGGTCGCGATGTTACGACGGCGGATTTCAGGCGGTTGACCGAGAAGTATTTCGGCGGTGATATGGGCTGGTTTTTCGACCAGTGGATTTATTCCAGTAACCTACCGACGTATAAATTCACCTACGATATTGAAAAGGATTCGTCGGGCGCTTACACGGCTCACTGCCGCGTGGTCACGACCGGGGTGGCCGAGGATTTCATGATGTATGTACCGCTGGAGATCGAGATGGATGACAAGACCAAAGCGTATGTCCGTATTTTCATCGACAGCCCCGATTACGATTTTTCGCTTCCGGGCCTCAAGCAGCGTCCGCACAAGCTTCGACTCAACCCATTTGAGTCTGTCCTTGCCCGCGTCGAGCAGTAGCGACCCCAGTCCGGCGTACCCGTTGACAACCTTGACATTAAGGACCAAACGAGCTATATTTCAACAGACTGTAAATAGCATTGTGACTGGCATCTAAACTTGATGGGTAGGGAAGCACCTTTAAGGCTCAAGAATTTCCTTGTAAGTCCAGATCAAAAAAGATTCTCAGACATCTTTGACAGTACACTAGTTTTTATCAGGGGATATCTGATTTATCTGCGTCAGAAAGGGTATCGTCTGCCTCTCGATTTGTACAGCGAAGAGAGCGCCGTGGACGACCTTGCGGTAGATATCCTCGGAAGTCTCTTCCAAACCAAGCCGCAACGGCCATTTAGTGTCATTTTCGAGTTCTATCAGTCCAGCGGCGTCCGCGATTTTGAACAGTGTGAGCCGGAAAGGCTCTGGATGCTGTTTGAGAGTCTTCTGAAGGGATTTGCGCATCAGGAAATAAGCCGGCTCAAAAAGCAGGCCAACCCGCAGGTTGAGACACTTAAACGGCGATTCAAGGATATTTTAAGAGAAGACCATTACGTGACTTTCATGAGGGGATATGAGGAATTCATCCATTTGAAGGCCGGCAAGCCCGACTTCTCGAAGCCGACAATCCCGTACGAAGAACTCAGGATTATTGCCGAAGAGGCCTTCGCTGGAAGCAATAGCCGGACCGACTGGTGCCGCAAGATCTTCGAGCGCCTCGCGCAGGCCCCGGCTTACTGCGCTGCCATAGGCCGAACCGACCTTCTGAAAGCCGTTGTTGCCGTCAATGTGGCTTTTCTTCAATTGCCGCAGTTCGGCCCGATGGCCGTTCCCGGCCCGCAAACGAGCGCCATAAGAGACGCAGTGTCTGCTATTAAGTTGGAAACCATGAAATACATCGATGATCAGGTCATCCGGCCGTTTGTGACGAAAACTCGGATCAGGGGCGAAGATTCCGGGCTGTTTCTGGCCGCTTGCGGCCGGTATCTCGATGATTTCGGCCATGATGGCGACCCCGCCGTCATACCGGACTATTTTCGGGAAGTTATGCCGCCGCAGTATGTTGAGAGATACCTGGAAGACTTCAAGTATGTCTTCGAAACCGTCATAGATCGCACCAAGGAAGACTTTTCGTCAAGGTTGAGAAAAAACCCGATAATTCGCCAATTTGGTGTCTATTGGAATGTGGTGGAGTAAGGAAGGGATATTTTGCACCCGAACAAGGATGAAATAAAGCAATATATCCTCGGCGAGCTATCAAACGGGGGCAGACAGCAGATTGCCCGGCATCTCGAAACGTGCGAGTTTTGCCGCGAATTGGCTGATGATATTCGGCTGGAAGTCAGCGCCCTACGTGAATCCGAGAAACGCGGAATTCCAATGGCGGCCGAGTCGATGAAAAAGAAACTGTCGTGGCAAGCCTTTGGGCCTAAAGTCATAACTCTCAGGGAGCTGCACGCCGCCTCCGTTCTTGCTGGTCAGTTGGCTGCCGATGGAAAAGCGGCCAAACCAAAATTGGAACATCTGAAAACGCTCTACTGCGAGTCGCCCGATGTGGTCCTGAGGTTGATGCGGGATACCGAGTTGTCCAAAGATTACCTGCAGGTTATTGCCGAGGATTCTTCACTTTACGCGCATATCATGGTCGATGTACCCGAAAGAGAACTTTCGGTGGTGACTGATGAACAGGGGCACGCCGAAATCGAGCCGGGGATGGTTGACCGCGCGGGCGATTCGGCATGGCAGCTGCACCTTCCCGATGCTGTTTTCACCCTCGAAGCACTGGATTTTGACCCGGATAAAACGATTTACGAAAAAGAGACTATTCTTACGACTGAAAACGATGATCGGATAAAGATCACATTCGAGGGAAAAACGGTAGGCAAGAAATTCACAATCGAGATACTCCAATTGGATGGCAGACCCGACTTTGATCCGGTGCGGGTGGTGATGATGGCTGATGGTGTTGTTGACACGTGGCGGGCTGGGCCGCAGATGGGACGCAAGATTACCCTGAAAGACAGGGCGCGCAAAATCATCTTCAGGCTGTTTCATCAATGAGCATATCCCCGGTACAATTCGCGCGAGAGTTCGAACGGCTCAAGGCCCGTCTCGCGGCTAATGTCGCCGATGATATCAGGCTATTGCATTTAATGGACTTCGCTGCGGAGAATCATCCCCTTATCGATAAACCCCAGTTTGAAAGCTACCGTCTGGAACTGCGGCAATTTGTCCAGACGTTTATCACGGATGCCTCGCTGGCGGACCTCCCCGTAGACAAGCTGGATCAAATCGTGCGGGTCACGGAACTGCTCGACCTTCCCGATCAGAGCAAGATTATCGGATTTCGTCTGGCTCAGGTGTACTGCTATGTCGGCGAGTTCGCAAAGGCGGTTTCGGTATTGACCGAACGATCATCGGGGGGCATGCTGCCGGAAGAACTGGACAGTCTTCGAGACCGTGAGGGACTATCCATACTCTGCCAGTATCTTAAGCAGGCCGGTTCTCCAGTGGTCGGCACTCTCGAACAAATCCACTCGCATTGGACTATTCTGTCTGAAGAACTTCGTCATGATCAGGCCTATTGTCTGTTCGTGGAGACATCGGGTGAGCGCGGCCACGGTCATGGCCGACTTCGCGCCCTGCGGGCAAGTGTGGAACTATTTGGCAAATCAGCCACGACTGATGAAATCACATTTGAGAATCAGATAAAGACGCCCGATGATCCCTTTGTGGGAAGCAGCTACAACGCTCTCGCGGCTCTCCGGGAGTATTTTGAAATTCATGGTTACAAAGACAAGGCAAGCAGATACTACCACGGGCATTTCAGTATTGCTGACAGCAGCCAGACGTTTACGGGTGATTCAATCGGTCTTGGGGTGGCGGCGGTTACTTTCGCGGGTCTGATGAAGACCGAAGTGATGCGTCATGAGCGCCTCATATCGCAGGAGGTGGCTTTTACGGGCGGGGTTGGCGAGACCGGTAATATTACGCCGGTTAACGAGGAGACGCTCCGTGAGAAGATATCGCGCGCCTTCTTTTCGCATATCCGGTTTCTGGTGCTGCCGGAGGATAATCTTGATAACGCGAAGATTGTCCTCGGACAACTTGAGAGTGAATATCCGAGCCGTAAGCTCCATCTGGTGCCGTATGATCGCCTGACCGATGTTTTGGATGACAAAAATGTCCTTCGCTCCGAAAAAGTGTGCATGGGTCAGTATGTTGCCCGCAAGGCCGCGCGCTACAGCCGCGCGACTCATATCCAGGTGCCGATACTTCTGGCGCTGGCATACCTGTTGATCAGCCTTATCTATCCGAAAGCGTGGGTGGGGTTTGACGATAATCCGAAGTATGTACATCCGACCAAGAAAGGGTTTGAAGCTTTGAACGCCGACTCCACACGGCTGTGGGAAGTTGAATACGGTTGTGACACTGTGGATTGCCAGAGGTGGGTGGTAGATGATATGAACGGGGACGGTGTGAATGAAGTATATGTTTTACCGCAGTCGAATGCCGTATGCGGCAGTAGCTCCATGCTATATGCCTATGACTTCAGGGGAGAAATGTTGTTCACACGAGATGCCGTTATACTCCACCACTGCATCGCAGACTCCACAAGAAACCAGACATACAACTCTCATGAGTTGAAAGTAATCCGTTTTTCAGATGACACACTTATACTCACCAGTCTTACGCGATCACATCCTGCCAGAACCCATATCAAGTTTTGGACTTCTGAGGGGGACCTGAATGGCTGGTATGTGGACGCCGGCACCGCTACAAGCTGGCCAAAACTCAGTTCGGACGGATCTGGTGTGTGCGAACAGTTAATTTTCTACGGTATTAACAACCCCGAGGGAAGTGCGAGTCTTTTTGTTCTCGCTCCTGATTCGGCGTATGGGACAGCGCCTCCGTACGAAGATGAGGCATATGATACTTCAAGTGTTGGCAGAGGCAATCAATCGCTGTACATGGTCTTTCCGCCTACTGACTATTGCCGAAAAATGCACAACCAGTATAACGGCGTCAGTGAGATAAAATTATTGGGCTCAAACTTACTGGACGTCATAGTGGAAGAGAACGTCGATGGCGACGAGCCGCTGACATATTGTCTCGATAGCAGTCTGCGCGCGATCGAATGTAAGAAGCGTGACCCATTCATGCGTGCCAGAGAGAGACTTGTCGATCTCGGGTTGCTCGAGCCTATGCACGATACAACAGAATATTTCACAAACCTGCGTGATGCTGTCAAGTACTGGACGGATTCCGGCTGGGTGACCGAGGGCCAGCTCCGGGCGTCCGAAAAATCCCGCTAATTTTTCCACAAATCTTCTCTTTAGCTGCTATTACAACTGCAGAAGCAGCAAGTAAACAATTAACTAACCCTGCAAAAGTAACACAAAGGAGAAGTACAATATGAGATTGTGGAGTTTTGTGCTGTCAATAATGACATCGGTTCTGCTCCTAGTAAGTGTCGTCGAAGCAGAAGGGTGCCCGCCCTTGTACACCTTCGAAGGTGAAGCGACGGGTGATGCGTTCGGGATGCACGTTTGTGACGCCGGAGATGTTAACGCTGATGGCTATGACGATTTCATCGTGGGGGCACCTTGGAACGATGAGCTGGGCTCCTGTACTGGTAAGGCGTATGTCTACTCGGGACGTGATGGCTCGTTACTACACGAGTTTACTGGCGAGTCGGACTATGATTTCTTTGGCACAACAGTGTCCGGTGCCGGCGATGTTAACGGTGACGGCCATGATGATCTTCTCGTCGGTGCTTCTCAAGCTACTGGTACCAGCGCTTGGGGAAACGGTATGGCATATGTCTATTCCGGCGCTGATTTTACTCTTTTGTACAAGTTTTACGGTGAAGCCTGGGGCGACCGTTTTGGTATGTATGACATATCAGATGCTGGCGATGTTAACGATGATGGCTACGATGATATTATCATAGGAGCGAATAGTAACGACGAGGGCGGAAATCTTGCGGGCAAAGCGTACGTTTATTCCGGCCACGATGATTCCCTGCTGTATGAATTCATCGGGCAGACTGGGCAGTGCCTTGGTTTCTCCGTGTCCGGTGCTGGAGACGTAAATGGAGATGGATACGATGACCTGCTGGTCGGCTCGGCGGTTTGGTCGGCCAAAGGTGTGGCAAATATCTACTCAGGTCAAGATGGCAGTCTATTATATGTGTTCACGGGAGAGGCGATTGGGGATCTATTCGGATATTCGGTGTCCGACGCCGGCGATCTAAACGGTGACGGTTTAATGGATTTCGTCGTTGGTGCCTACCGACACAGTTCGGAGGGCTATTATGCCGGACGTGCATATATATTCTATGGTCGGGTCGGCCCATTTCCCTTAAATATTCAAGCTGGAGATGCGGATCGCATTCTCAAGGGGGAGAACACACAAGATCAGTTCGGAATATGTGTCTCGGGTGCCGGCGACGTTAATCATGATGGCTATGATGATGTCGCTATTGGCGCTGATGGTTACGAGTCATGGCTGGGACGGGTCTATATCTACTCGGGCGCTGACGGCTCAATACTTCACACGTTGGATGGCGAGGGAGCGTCACTTTATAACGAGTTCGGTCTTTCGGTTTCAGATGCCGGTGATGTTGATGGTGACGGTTGGCCCGAGATGATTGTAGGGGCCCGCGCCGATAACAATAGTGGCCCCGGTAAAGCGTACGTATTTTCCTTTGCGGAAAGCAAAGTATCCGGATATGTCTTCGCAAATTGTCCTGAGACCGGTTCAGCGTTGGCCGGCGTAACAATGGATTTGTATGACGCCGATGGTAACCTCGCCGCTTCTCAGTTGACTTCCCAGGAGGGATATTTTGATTTTGAGAGTGTCATTAACAACCGCAGTTATGTACTGTCCATTGTCACTCCACTTGGATACGAGGCTGGTGAGCAGGAAATACCCCTTTCCGTTGGGTGCGCTGATAAAGTTACTGTTGACTTCAATTTGGTCTGCCTCGAACAGAGTGGGCGCCCGAGGGGGATCGGATACTGGAAGCACGAAGTTGCTGTGGCTCTCGGCGGGGCTGGGAGTGCAGAACTCACGGCGGACCAACTCTGCGGCTATCTCGATCTGATTGCAGGTCACTTCAATTCGAACGAAATAAATCAAGTCGTGCTTTATGAACCACCGATTACGGATGACTGCATTGACAAACTGACCCTGGCATCCGACCTGATGAATCTCAAGGCTGACGTGGGTGTTCGCACCCGCGCCCAGCAAAACCTTATGGCATTACTATTCAATGTCGCGGCCGGTAATATCTTCCAGCAAGACGTAATAAGTGAAGATGGTGCGACAGTGTCACAAGCGATAACTTTCTGTGATAACCTTATTGATGACCCTGAAGGTGATCACAATCTCGTTCTGTTCATCTGTAATGAACTGAATCACAGTCGGGTCATAGATGCTGGTGTCATACCGCTTAGCACGATAGATATCGCATACCATATAGGGCAGACGGGTAGTTTGCCTAATGCATTCCAACTCCAGCAGAACTGCCCCAATCCCTTCAATCCGTCAACGGATATTGCCTTCTCAGTACCACAGGCGTGCAACGTTAAGCTAGAGGTCTACAACATAATTGGACAGAAGGTAACGACACTGGTTAACGGGCCTGTCGAAGCAGGTAGCCATACGGTGTCGTGGGACGGCAGCAACGCAGCCAGCGGTGTTTATCTGTATCGTCTGGAGGCCGCTGACTTTGTCGAAACCAAGAAAATGCTGCTTGTGAAGTAATGGTCTGATTCACAGCATAACAAACGGGGGGAACGATGCTCCGGTCAGGCCCGCAATGGGCCGCCGGAGCTTTTATTATTCAAAGCCAACCGCAACTAAACCCGGCTGCTACACCAGAATTCCCTTGACTCAAAAGAGGAATGTGAGTATTCTAAAATAGATCCCCGTCTGTCCCTATCAAAACTGAGAACCGGTTTCGCAGTACCTTCGCAGCCACGGACAGACCTCCTCAGTCGTCGGCACACACGGCGAAACTGGCAATCAGAATAAGACCGAACGGGATGCCCTGCTTTATACTTCGGGTAAAGCTGTACTACAAACCGTGTGAAGGCTGGAGAGTGCAGCAACACTTGGGTAGTACTGCCAAATCAGCAGTACTGAACCGCCAAAGCAAAAGCCCTCCTGATGGAGGGTTTTTGCTTTATAGCCGTATCGCATTCCATATCAATGCCTGAGATCAACGACTGTCGCACCCCAACTTCCACCCGACCCACCCTCATGATAAAACCGAACAACATCGGGATGATTTGTCAGGATAGAGTGCACTATCTCGCGCTTGACGCCGATCCCCTTGCCGTGGACAATGCGAAGCCTGTAAATACCCCTTTTCAGGCACTCCTGGATATACTCCAAGACCACATCTTTCGTGTCTTTTGGCGCAAAGAGGTGCAAATCGAGGGTACCATCGATAGGGTACTCAACCGGCTCGTCGTTGTCTTCGGTCATGCTTCCTTTCCGATCATCCGGGCTATAGTGTCAGGTCACACCCCGACTTCGTCGGGCCAAGACCTGACACAACGGGATTATGTCTCGTTCCGTCAGATGTTGTCCCCGATGGTGTCGGGGATGTCATCTGACGGTCTTTGTTTGAGCCTCAGGCCGCTACCCCGAACTCGCCGGGCCAAGACCTGACACAATGGGATTGGCTCTGCTGCTTCCGTGTCAGGTCGCACCCCGACTTCGTCGGGCCAAGACCTGACACAACGGGATTATGTCTCGTTCCGTCAGATGCTGTCCCCGATGGTGCCGGGGATGTCATCTGACGGTCTTTGTTCGAGCCTCAGGCCGCTACCCCGAACTCGCCGGGCCAAGACCTGACACAACGGGATTGGCGCTGCTGCTTCCGTGTCAGGTCACACCCCGGACTTCGTCGGGCCAAGACCTGACACAACGGGATGATGTCTCGTTCCGTCAGATGCTGTCCCCGATGGTGTCGGGGATGTCATCTGACGGTCTTTGTTTGAGCCTCAGGTCACACCCCGACTTAGTCTGGCCAAGACCTGACACAACCCAGATAGCGCCTCCGTAATAATAAGTCTCCAAAGGCCGAATTCCAGCGTCTTTTTTGGTGTAGACAGAGCTGATGGTCAGGCCGTCTTTGCTGTTGACGCAGTGTCGAAATGCCAGTTTATTAGGGGAAATTTACTAACTATCTCAGTAAAAGGACTTCTATGTCGACCACGCAAACATCGGCTGCTCCACCATCGCCCACCTCCGACGGCCTGTTAAGCCAGCTCGCCAGCATGGCCCGCCCGTTCTGGATGGTCAACGTGATGGAGATGCTTGAGCGTCTGGCCTACTATGGCGTTCGGGTTGTAATACCCATTTACATTGCCCAGGCGGATGAGATTGGCGGGCTTCACTTTTCCCAGACCGATAAGGGGATAATCTTTTTGTGGTGGGCGCTTTTTCAGTCGCTGACACCGATGGTCTCGGGTGGGTTTGCCGACCGCTATGGTTACAAAAAGACCATCGCCACCTCGATAGTCATCAAGATTATCGGCTATCTGCTTATGGCCACCCAGCGGGAGTTCTGGCCTTTTCTCATTGGCTGCTGTACGCTGGCGTTAGGCACGGCTATATTCAAACCGGGTGTGCAGGGGACAATGTGTCAAGTATTGACCAAAAAGAACTCCTCGGTCGGATGGGGAACGTTCTACATGCTGGTTAACGTGGGAGGCTTTCTCGGACCACCTCTGGCACATTACCTTTATGGTTATTCGTGGCCGGTGGTGTTTTATGGCTGCGCGGTTATCGTGTCGCTTAATTTCCTGATGCTTCTCACCTACAAGGACCCGGCCGCGGGTGGCGACCAGACAGGGAATCCCTTCAAAGTTCTGTGGATAACCCTTAAGAACATTTTCAACCTTCGGCTTATCGTTTTTATTGTTATCATGTCGGGGTTCTGGCTGATGTTCATGCAGCTTTTCGATATGCTTCCCAATTTTATCGTCGATTGGGTCAACAGTTCTCAGGTTGTAAAGGACCTCGGTTTGCCGGATTGGATGCTTCAGGCCAATTCCAATCGCGCACCTCAAATATCCCAGGAATGGTTGATCAACGCCAATGCCGGGCTTATCGTGGTCGCGGTCATTTTCGTCTCCTATCTGGTGTCGCGGATGCGAAGAGTGCACTCAATCACGCTTGGCATTACGATTTCTTCGGTGGGACTGATCGCGGCCGGATTCACAACTTCCGGCTACTTCTGCCTTCTCGGTATTCTTCTGTTCTCGGTGGGTGAGATGTTGTCATCGCCGAAAATGAACGAATATCTCGGGGTGATAGCTCCTGAGGGCAAGAAGGGGCTATATATGGGGTATGCCAATATTCCACAGGGAATAGGATGGGGAGTAGGGTCGATCTTCGCGGGACACGTTTATGACAGAATGGGTGACAAAGCGAATCTGGCGCTGGATTATCTGGCGAAGAATTTCAATATCACCGATGTTTCCCGCACCGACGCCATGCAGAAACTGGTCGATATCACGAATATGAGTCATCAGCAGGCGACGGATATGCTCTGGTCGGCGTATCATCCGTACAAGCTGTGGTACCAGTTTGCGGCGATCGGAATCGCTTCGGCGATCGCCATGGTGTTCTATTCTAAATGGGTTAAAAAGCACGAGGCTCCGGACGTATAGCCGGGGCCTTTTGTC
This sequence comes from Candidatus Zixiibacteriota bacterium, assembly GCA_040756055.1. Lineage (NCBI taxonomy): Bacteria > Pseudomonadati > Candidatus Zixiibacteriota > Candidatus Zixiibacteriota bacterium. The sequence goes on along the minus strand of JBFLZR010000001.1, from coordinate 271,824 downwards.
AATACAGCGAATCGGATGACGGGGGCCAACCTCTAAAGCGGTGTCAGCAGTGGGGGCTCCTGATTGCGCTTCTTGCTTTAGAGAGCCGCATTACCTATATTGGCGTCTACCAAAGAGAAAAACAGTATTCCTGTCAGGAGCCAGAAAATGACCACATCAGCCAAAATACCCCCCGCGCCCAAATGGGACCTTGACTCAATTTTCAGGGGCGGCAGTAAATCCGAAGATTTCCGAAAACATCGTGAGAACGTGAAGGCCGGTTTGAAAGAGGCCTCCGCTATGATAGATAAGCTCCCGGAGTCGATTGACGATAATTCGCGGGGCGCCTGGGTCGAAGTGATACTGAAGCTCCAGTCCCTTCTGGAGGATATCGAACTGACCAAATCGTTCGCCAACGCGCTGGCTTCGGCGAATGTCGAGGATTCGACGGCTGATGCTGTTTATGGCGAAGGGCACGTTCTATTGTCACGATGGGAGAAGCTCCGCACGCAACTCGAGGCGCTGAGCATGGCGCAATCGGATGACCAGTGGAAGATGCTTCTTGCCGACCCCCGGCTCGAAGGAATCAGGTTCTACCTTGATGAACTACGCGTGATTGCCCGAAGCAAAATGCCCGTGGAATTGGAGTCGCTGGCTCTGGAGTTGTCGGTGAACGGCTACCATGCCTGGAATCAGATTTACGATAAGATGGCGGGTGGGCTCAGAGTCGACTTCGAAGAGCACGGTAAGGTCGGCAAGATTTCAATGGGTCAGCTGGCGACCAAAATGGCCAGCCCGGACCGAGAGATTCGCAAGCAGGCGTTTGAAAAAATGGTGCAAGGGTGGTCATCGAGGGCCGACCTGGCCGCAATGATGCTTAACGCCCTCAGTGGGTTCCGTCTCACCCTTTATGACCGCCGTGGCTGGGAACCGCCGGTAAAAGAAGCTCTGGTGATGTCGCGCACTCAGGAGAAAACGGTTGATACGATGTGGGAGGTTATTTCCCGCGAAACCAAACGGCTCCAGCCATACATAAACGCCAAAAAGAAACTTCTGGGGATTGACAAATACGCCTGGTACGATGAATTCGCCCCGTGCGGCAGTGTCAACAAGATGTATTCTTTCGAGGAGGCGGGTGAGTTTATAAGAAAGAACATAGCCGGCCTCTCGCCTGACATGGCCGACTTTTGCAAGATGGCTCTCGAGAAACGCTGGGTGGAAGCTGAGGATCGGCCCGGCAAACGCGCCGGCGCCTACTGCACGGGAACGGGCAAGTTTCGTCAGCCGCGGGTTTTTATGACCTACGCCGGCTCTTACGATAATCTTCTCACTCTTGCGCATGAATTGGGACACGCTTATCACGGTTGGGTGCTGAAGGACAAACCGTATTTTTCCACCATTTACCCGATGAACCTCGCCGAGACTGCGTCAATCTTCGCAGAGACTCTCGTCAACGATGCTGCCCTGGCGCAAGCGACCGACCCGCAGGAAAAATTGATGCTGGTGGAGCAGAAGCTCCAGAGCGCTTATGTAATGTTCACTGATCTTCATTGCCGCTACCTGTTCGACCGCGCCTTCTACGAAGAGCGTAAACACGGAGTGGTCGGTCCGGATCAGTTGAGCGAGCTTATGGTTGAGGCTCAGAAGAAGGCTTTCTGCGGGCTGCTCGATGAGTCCGGGTATCATCCGCTCTTCTGGTGCTCGAAGCTCCATTTCTACATCAGCGACCAGCCATTTTACAATTTTCCCTATACTTTCGGGTATCTCTTCGCCGGCGGTGTTTACGACCGCGCTAAAAAGGAGGGTCCCGCGTTCGCCAGACAGTACAAGGCGCTTCTGGCGGAGACCGGCAGCATGACCACAGAGCAAATGGCTCAGAAATACCTCGGGGTCGATCTGACCAAAGAAGATTTCTGGGTCGATGCCATCAACAGGTCGCTGGCCGATGTGGATGAATTCGTCAAGCTGGCGGATTCACTTTCTTAAGTTATGCCGCCTGAGAACAACAACAAGCCCGAAAGCGGTCTGTGGAAAGACTACCTGAACAGGGCGTCAATAAGCAAGATTGCCGGCGAGATTGGTCGGGTCCACAAAGGATTCGACCAATCTTCTTTTGTGGAATCTCTCTCCAATGACGCTTTTTCCAGGCTGGAACTTAAGCAACGAATCTTCAAAATCGCAGAGGCGCTCAGGGATTTTCTTCCGACCGACTACAGCCGGGTCATGAATATTTTCAGGAAAATCGCACCGAATCTTGGAGGGTTCGAGAACTGGGCGCTCATGTCCTATATCGAGCTTTTTGGACTGGAACATTTTGACATCTCAGTCGATGCCATGCGGGATCTCACGCAATACAGTTCGGCTGAGTTCGCCATAAGACCTTATGTAAATCGCGATCCGGCGAAGATGCTCTCGGTGATGAGCATGTGGGCGGAGAACTCAAACGAGCACATTCGCCGCCTGGCTGCCGAGGGATCGCGCCCCAGAGGGGTCTGGACGGCCCATATCGAGCAGTTCAAGAAGGACCCGCGACCGGTTATAAAGCTTCTCGAAAAGCTCAAAGCGGATGAGTCTTTGTATGTGAGAAAGGCGGTGGCGAACAATCTCAATGACATCTCGAAAGACCATCCCGCTCTGGTTATCAAGACCGCAACGGTGTGGCAGAAAGATAGACATAAGCACACCGACTGGATCATCAAACATGCCTGCCGAACGCTGATCAAAAAAGGGGATCCGAGGGTGTTTTCGTTGCTTGGATTTACGGCCAATCCGAAGATAGCGCTACGCGGCCTCACTTTGTCGCCGAAAAAGATAAAAATCGGCTCCGATGCCACCATATCTTTTGAGGTAGTGTCTCTTGGCAAGAGCGCCCAGAAGCTGGCAATAGATTACCGGATTCATTTTGTGAAAAAAAGCGGCAAGCTCTCCCCCAAAGTCTTCAAACTCACCGAGAAGAAACTTGCGGCGGACGGTGTTTTAGCGATAGCTACAAAGCACTCTTTGCGCAACCACAGCACCAGAACACATCTTCCGGGCAAACATCAACTGGATATTGTCGTTAACGGTAAAGTATTCGAAACGGTGGAGTTTCGTCTGATTTGAGATTAACTTCCGCCGAAGCCAGGGCGGTCTTCAGATGTCTCTGATTTTCGAAAGCTTTTCCAGAAACTCGGCAGCTTCGCGTTTGGACAGCCCTAAATTTACCAACTCGTCTATGTCGTAATCACATTGAGCAAGATGCTTTTTGAGGACGTTCAACTCGGGCCCGGAGAAATAGGCGGAGTTTACGGAATAGTCCGTGAAGGCTTCATATGCTACCGGGCAGACTGTCTTAACTATATTAGCCATTATGACGGCGTACTGCTGAAATTCCTGCTGGGCGTGGGGATCCATGCGCAATTTGAGAAAGTGGAAAAGATTGTGCAGGTCGATTTTCCAGTACCATTCGGTGTACATCGAGAGCGGCAGGGCAATGCGGGCGAGTTCGCGGGCCACGCCGTCGTCGACGAATTTCATATAGCTGTCGAAGCTTTCTTTTTGTGATGTAACAAGATAATCGAGGAGTTTCCGCTGGAGTTCTTCGGGGACTTCATCTTCAGACCGACCCTGTTTGTTGACTGTCGATTGGTAGCGAATGTCCTCCGGATGTGGAAGGTAAAATTCCTCTTTCATAACCGAATATCGGCCGGAGTACTCATTGACGCTGGCGGTGCGGTGCCGTATCCATTGGCGGGCGACAAAAATAGGGAGTTTTACGTGAAACTTGAACTCGACCATTTCAAAAGGGGTGGTGTGACGGTGCCGCATCAGGTATCGGATCAGGCCGCGGTCCTCGGATACTTTCTTGGTCCCCTTGCCATAACTTACTCTGGCCGCCTGGACAATTGATTCATCGGAGCCCATGTAGTCGACCAGTCGGACAAACCCGTGGTCAAGAACTTTGAATTCCTTATCCAGAAGAGCGTCGGCCTTTTCGTTCACAACGTGTGCCACAAACATCCTTTGCTGACTTTAGTCCCCGAGCCGGCAATATAATTAAACCGTCGCAAGCGGACAATCTCTTTATCGCCGCTTGCGGATTCTTTCGCCGGACGACCCGGTAATGCCTTCTCTTACGGGATAAAATAGATTAATAATGCCATTAATGTTGACCGTCAGGTTGCGCCGGGCGCAGTTTTTTCTTATCTTAGGCGCTGTTTCGAACATGGCGACAATACTGTTGGACCTGGAATACAAAGGAGTTTTCTGATGTCAACGCAACAGGCTTATGACGAACTCATCAGGCGGATGAAAGAGGTGTCCCTGCTTCACTCTTGCAACGCCGTGCTGGGCTGGGACGAGCGTACTTATATGCCGCGCGGCGGCGCCAATCATAGGGCGGATCAGTTGGGTCTGATCTCCGGTCTGGCTCACGAAAAGATGACCGATCCCAGAGTCGGGGAACTGCTATCGCAGGTGGAACAATCCGAACTGGTCAAGGATCCGGAATCTGTTGAGGCGGTGAACGTGCGCGAAATGCGCCACTTTTACAACAAGCAGACCAAACTTCCGAAGGATCTGGTTGAGGAAATCACCAAAGTCACGACTCTGGCGCAGGGGGAGTGGGTCGAGGCCCGCAAGAAATCTGATTTCAAACATTTCGAGCCCTGGTTGGCGAAAGTAATCGCCCTGCAGAAGAAGAAAGCCGACGCCTATGGATACGATGGCGAACCGTATGACGCTCTTCTGGACGACTATGAGGTTGGCGCGAAGACCACGGATATTGTCGATGTTTTCGTCAATCTCAGAAAGGAACTGGTCGAACTCCTGGGTAAGATTCAGGGGGCGCCTCGCAAGCCTGATAAGAGCATTGTGGAGCGTGACTATGATGTCGAGCTTCAGCGCATTTTCGGCGAATCGGTCGCGGCGGCCATGGGTTTTGGTTTTGATCAGGGGCGGCTCGATATCACCACTCACCCGTTCTGTACCGGTATCGGCTACGGTGATACCCGTATTACCACACGGTATAACCCGCACCGGATCAACGACGCCCTCTTCGGGATCATGCACGAGGCCGGTCATGGTCTGTACGAGATGGGGCTGAACAAGAAAGATTATTTCGGCACTCCCATGGGCGACTCGGTCTCCCTGGGTATTCACGAATCTCAATCACGCATGTGGGAGAATCAGGTGGGGCGCTCGCGCGCTTTCTGGGTTTATTTCTTCCCGCAGGCCCAGCGGATTTTCAAAAATGCCCTGGGTGATGTTAAGCTCGATGATTTCTACGGCGCCATAAACGATGTGAGGCCTTCATACATCCGCGTTGAAGCCGATGAAGCTACCTACAACCTTCACATCCTCCTTCGCTTCGAACTCGAACGGCCGCTTCTAACCGGAGATTTGAAGCCCGCCGATGTTCCGGGCGAGTGGAACAGCCGGTTTAAGAAATACTTCGGTATTGATGTCGACAAGGATGCCAATGGCTGTCTGCAGGATGTTCACTGGTCGGCCGGTTATGTGGGTTATTTCCCGACCTACACTCTGGGCAACCTGTATTCGGCTCAGTTTTTCGCGCAGGCGCAAAAGGAAATGCCGGACCTGATGAAACAGTTCGAGGTCGGGAATTTCAGCACGCTTCGTGAGTGGCTTCGCGAAAAGATTCATCTTCAGGGGCAAAGATACCGGGCCAACAAACTGGCCGAGAAGGTTACGGGTAAGCCACTGTCCTTCAAGCCGTTAATTGACTATATGAATGCCAAATACCGTCAGATTTACGGATTTTAGAGTCTAACTGGTCCGTGGAAAAATAAAAGCCGGCAGGTCCCCTGCCGGCTTTTTCGCTTGATACTGGACCGTTCGGTCCGCATATTGAAATAACAACGGTATTCACGTGGGGGCAACTCAAATGATAAAACATAACACCGTCAACAAGCGGCGGCTCTTCAGGCTGCTCGACAAAATTGTTGGCGAAGAGAGGAATTTCAAACGGCGGAGCAACAGGATGCGCTCGGTCGATGCTTATGTTCAGAAGCAACTTCACAACATTGCTTCGGAGTTGACATCGGAAGACGAACTTGTTCGAATCAAAAATACGCACGAAGCGCTTTTCAACATCCATCGAAGGTTCATGAATGACCACGAACTTATCCTGCAACGCTGTTTTATGATCTCGCGGCAAGTGAGGTCAGGACTTCTTAACAACGAAGAGACCACGATGGAAATTGAGCGGCTAACCGCCGATTTGAAGCGCCTGAAGTCCGAACACGAATGGGCTCAAAAGCAGAGTCTGAAAATCCTTAATGGTCAGGACCTGTTAAACACAGAGACCGGCCGATAGTCATCGTCAGCCGCCGATAACGCCTCGGTAAATCAGATAGGGAATCAGCAGGTATAGAATGCTGTCCCGGATCAGATAGAAAAGCACAAAAGCGAGAATGAATTTCCAGCCGAGGCTTTTTACCTCACGCCACGTCCTGGGGAATTTCAAAAACTTTCGAAATCTAAATTCTGCCATACTTTGACCCGGGCACCCGGATTGCCCGTCCGTCGAAAGAATATACCTGTCAATGCTGCAAACCGCAACCGGGTGGAGTTGGTTCGCGAGAAACTATGCCTTTTATCGGGCTTTAAGGCGGGGCGGAGCAAGGACCCGGATAAATAATTTAATTGATTCCAGCGGGGCTTTGCCTGTATTTATGACTGAATTTGAGGCGGAGATGATATCCGGTCATAATTTGTAGGGTAAGCAAATGCGCATCATAATCGTGGGCGGGGGCATAGTCGGCTATAGCCTGGCTGAGTATCTGCTTAATGACAAGCATCGGCTCAGCCTGGTCGAGGTCGATCCGCAGCTGTGCCAGAATATATCGGAACGCCTCGATTTACAGGTCATAAACGGCTCAGGGGCGTCCCCTTCGGTTCTCGATCAGGCTGGTATAAAAGGGGCCGACATGCTTCTGGCCGTCACCCCGAGCAACGAAGTCAACATCGTGGCCTGCTCTATAGCCGCGCAGTACAATGTCAGCCAGCGTATCGCCCGGCTTCGGGGAGAGGAGTACGCTCGCGACGCCAAACTCATAGACCTGGACAAAGTGGGCATCACCTCGGTGATTCACCCGGAGAAAGTGCTGGTGGACCAGATTCTTCAATTCGTCCAGACACCTCACTCGGTACAATCGGCCAATTTTGAGGACGGCAAAATGCTTATACGCGGCTACAAGGTAACTCAGAACATGCCGCTGGCCAACAAGGTGACCCGCGAGATTCGTGAGCATATTGCCCCCGATACAGTGCTGTTTTCCGCTATTGTCCGCAACGGTGTCGGCATGATTCCCGATGGGAACACGGTCATTCATCCCGGCGATACGGTCTATGCGCTCTTCCCGAAAGAGTCGCTCGAGCGTTTTATGACGCTGGTGGGTTTTGAAAAGAAAGCCAGCCGCAAGATCATTATCACCGGCGACTCGTATGCCACTCTTGTGCTCGCCCAGGCGCTCGAGCAACTCGATGATTATCAGGTGACCTTCGTCGATCCCAATCGCGAGCATGCCGAGCAGGCGGCGGCCGTGCTCAACAAGGTTGAGGTTTTACACGGAGACTGTACAGAAGATGATTTGTTGCGGGAGATCTATGTTGACCGGGCGTCGTTTTTTATCGCTGTTTCGGACAGCCCGGATTACAACATGCTCTCCGCTTTGCTGGCCAAGGCCGAGGGTGCTCATGAAGTGATCGCCACCACGACTGACGTGCGACACAACAAGCTCTACAAGTCTATCGGAATCGATCATATTATCAACCCCCGCCTTACGACCGCCCGGGAGATTCTGGAAATTATCTCACGAGGACACATCGGGGCGGTGGTACGTCTCTCCGACATCGATATTCAGGCCGTGCGATTCAATGTTGACCCGGCCAGCGATGTCGCCGGTACCAAGGTAAGGAATATCGCCACCAAGCTCAAAAAAGGCTCCATAATCGGGGTGATTATACGTCAGGACCGAATGATTCTTCCCGGCGGTGAGACCGTTGTCGAGGCCGACGATCATGTGATCGTAATAACCCACCAGCGGAATATCCCGACTTTATCCAAATTGTTCAAACCACGTCGTTTTTTCGATAGAGGTTAGCCCATGCAGAAGGCCGCCGTTGGATACGCGATCGGTAAGCTTATGCAGGTGATGGGGCTGTTTCTTCTGGTTCCCATGGTCATCGCTGTTTATGACAATTTTCATCTTTCTCTTGAGGAGATGCTTGTCGAGGGTGAAGTAGTCGGCTTCGGCATCGCGATTCTGATATCATTGCTGGTGGGTACGCAGATGGTGGTTGCGTTCAGGAGTGCCCAGTATCTTCAGGGGATCAAGGAGGGCTATGCTATTGTCACATTCGGCTGGTTGGGGCTGGCTCTGATCAGTTCCATACCGCTGCTAAGCTATTTTATCGCCGGCGATCCTTCGGGATGGCCCAACTTCTTCGCCCATTTTACCGATGCTTATTTCGAGATAATGTCCGGCTTTACCACTACGGGGGCCACTATTCTGACCGACATAGAGTCGGTTCCGCGATCGATGCTGTTTTTGCGTTCGCTGACTCACTGGCTGGGAGGTATGGGAATTATCACTCTGGCAATAGTGGTGTTTCCCGCGATGGGGGTGTATGGTTACCAGATGTTCCGGGGTGAGGTCCCCGGGCCGACCAAGGAGCGCCTTTATCCGCGTTTGACGCAGACCGCCTCGGTGCTGTGGGGGGTGTACTTGCTGTTGTCGGCTATAGAGACAGTCCTTCTGTGGGTGGGCGGAATGAACCTGTTCGACGCTGTCTGTCATACTTTCGCGACTATGGCGACCGGCGGTTTTTCCACCAGGAATGCCTCTATAGCCGCTTTCGAATCCGACTTTATTGAATGGGTCATAACCGTTTTCATGTTCTTTGCGGGTATAAATTTCCTCGTCCACTTTCGGGCCATGCGCGGTGATTTTCGCATCCTCACGAAAAACAGGGAATTCACCTTCTACCTGACGGTGATTGTGCTCGCAATTGCCGTGATTACCGGTGTTCTCTATTTCAAAGGTCCGGCTCCGGCGGAGCAGGCCGCCCTCAGTTTCCGTCACGAACCAATGTCGACAGATGCCTTCGTCGAGCATTATGTAAACGAGAGCAATAAGGTGGAATCGCTCTATGACAGTTTTCGTGTGGCCAGTTTTCAGGCGCTGTCAATGGTGACCACCACCGGGTTTGTCACCGCCGATTTTGACCTCTGGCCCGATTTCATCAGGTTTACCCTTGTCTTGCTGATGTTTTTCGGAGGCTGTGCCGGTTCCACCGGCGGTGGTATGAAAATGATCAGGGTCCTCATGGTTGGCAAAATAGTCATGAACGAACTTCGCAAGCTGACACAGCCCCGTCTGGTGTCGCCGGTGAAGGTGGGCGATGATTCGGTCGATGACCGACGGATTATAAACGTCGTCTCGTTCGTAATTCTCTTTGTGGCCCTTTTCATCATCACCGGCGGTCTCATGCTTTTGTTCGTCCCGGATTTGACCACCGCCGTCACCTGCTCAATCGCCACGATCGGAAATATCGGGCCGGGTCTTGCGGGAGTCGGGGCTATTGAAAATTACGGCTGGATACCCATACCGGGGAAATGGATCTTGGTATTCTCGATGTTGCTGGGTCGTCTCGAGATTCTCACCGTCATAATCCTCCTTCGTCCGTCGGTATGGCGCAAATAGCTCTGCCGGAAAAAAGTCTTCCACAGCCAACACTACATCCTGTACAAAACAAAGGCCGCAAATATGAGAACTTATCGTGGTGTTTTTCGTTTAAACCTTGCAGATGACCATGGGATCCCGGACCCGGAAATGGAGCATACGTGAGAAACCTGTTCCCCGTAGCCGTAGCGGTTTTTTTGATTCTGTTGTTCGGCATAACGCAACTGCTCTTTTTGCGTTTTTTAAATCGCGAATGGTGGCGCCGCAGATGGATAAAGATGTCGGCCTGGGCTCTCCCGACGGCAGGCATGCTGTTTGTTATTTTGTGGGGTGTCGGGGAGTATCATGCGAATAATTGGCTGTCGTACCCTGGAGCAACGGGGGCGATCCTCTCGTTCGTTCTTCAGTTGAGTCTGATTTTGTCGTTGCCGGTTTCAGGCTCCCTTCATTTGATTAACTCGCTTATGGACCGACTCGCTCGTCGTCGCAGCGTCTTTCACGAAAGGAAGGTTGACCATCATCGCCGACGCTTCCTTCGTGCCGGTGCCGCCGCGATACCACTGGCCAGTTTGTCTATGGGGGCGGGCGGTATGGCGGCCGCGGTGACCGGCGCGAAAGTGTACAAGAAGACTATCGCGATGGCCGACCTGCCAGTTTCCCTCGAGGGGCTCAGGATCCTTCACCTGTCCGATAGTCACCTGCGTCTTCATGTGACCCTGGATGATTTGGCCGAGGTGCTCGATAAGGCCAGTGGTTTCCAGCCGCATCTGACCGTGTTGACCGGCGACATTGCCGATAATCTCCGGATGCTCCCCGATGCGTTGCGGATGGTCGAACAGTTCGCCTCGCCCCTCGGGGCGTTCGCATGCCTGGGTAACCACGAATATTTCAGGGGGATTACGCAGGTGCGGCAGATATTCGATCGGTCAACCGTTCCCCTGCTGGTCAACGAAGGCGTGCGTTTGTCGCAGAGAGGTCAGCCGCTGTATATTGCCGGTATCGACGACCCGCGTTTTCTGGGGGCGAAGGATTATGATTTTTTCCGCTCCTGCACCGATGCTGCCCTGAAGGACAGAACCATCGATGACTTCGTAGTGCTCATGAGCCACCGTCCCGACGCTCTCGATTATTCCGCTGATACGGGGGTGCAGCTTACTCTGGCAGGGCATACGCACGGGGGACAGGTGGGCGATATGAATCGTTCCCTCTTCGAATCGGTCTGGCCCGATCGTTATCTCTGGGGGCACTACCGGAGGAAGAACAGTCACCTCTACACCTCTTCGGGAGTGGGGCACTGGTTCCCGTTTCGGCTGGGGTGTCCGGCCGAGGCGCCGGTGATTGAACTCGTTCGAGGCTGATTTGCACTCTGAAAATGGGTTCGGGAGGGTCTAAATCCCCTATGAAAAAATCTCATTTTTTTGCTGCTTGCCTATAGATTTTTCTTGCACAAATTTTCAAAAAACTTGTATTTTGAGTCTGGAAATGCGCTTTGTGAGAGAGAGAACACTCTCAAAAAATTTTTATAACAAACCAACCCTTAATGCTAAGGAGCAACACAATGGCAGTAGCCAAGAAGAAAACCACCAAGAAGAAAGCCGCCCCGAAGAAGAAAGCGGCTCCGAAGAAGAAAGCAGCTCCGAAGAAGAAAGCTGCTCCGAAGAAGAAAACCACCAAGAAGAAAGCTGCCCCGAAGAAGAAAGCGACGAAAAAGGCGCCAAAGAAAAAAGCCGCGCCCAAGAAAAAACCCGCCAAAAAGGCGAAAACCAAAAGGAAACCAAATCCCGCTTTCATGCGTCCGATGACGCTCTCCTCTGACCTCGGCGCCGTGGTCGGCACCAAGCCGATTCCGCGCACCGAAGTTACCAAGAAGCTCTGGGCGTACATCAAGAAGAACAAACTTCAGGACACCGTTAACAAGCGTATGATCAATGCTGACGAGAAACTGAAGAAGATCTTCGGAGGCAAGGGCAAAGTTTCGATGTTTGAGATGACCAAGCTGGTCTCCAAGCACATGAAATAAGCCTCTGGCTATAGCCTATAAGGGCCGGCTTTGAGCCGGCCCTTTTTTTTGTGCTTTTATCCCACGAACCCTGAGCATATACGCTCCACCTCGCGCAAAAAACAATGAAACACAGGGTCTTCGCGCCGGGTATTAATGGATTGACAGGGGCGAGCCGTTTCGATTATCTTAGGCGGACTATACAAACGGTAGCTGGTACGTCCATTTTTTAGTCTGGAAAGAGAGGTTCATCCGTGTCTGTCGTACGTCCCTTTCGGGGGTTGAGACCCCGGCCGGAGAAAGCCCATGTGATCGCTTCTCCCCCCTACGATGTCCTTAGCAGTGAAGAAGCCCGGGCGATAGTCAAAGACAATCCTGATTCATTTCTGCGCGTGAACAAGTCCGAAGTCGATTTTCCCCCGAATACTCCGCCGTATGGCGAGGAAATTTATAAGAAGGGCAGAGAAAACCTCGAGCGCTTGATGAATGAAGGTCTGATGGCGAGGGACGACAAGCCGTTTTTCTATCTTTATCGCCTTTCCTGGCGAGGTCGTTCACAGACCGGTCTGGTGGCGCTGACATCGGTTGAAGAATATGACAAGGGGCTTATTAAAAAGCACGAACATACGCGTCCAGCCAAAGTCAACGATCGGGCGAACCATATCATGACCCTTCAGGCTCAGGTGGGTCCGGTTTTTACGACTTTCAGGCAGAACCCCGAAATAAAGAGTCTGTTCACGAGGCTGTCTTCAAGAGCGCCAAAAGTCAGTTTTACCAGCCCCGACGGGGTGACTCACGAGTTATGGGTGGTCGATGATGAAATAACGATAAAGGCGATTGTTGCAGCATTCGGGAAGCTTGGCGAGATGTACATCGCCGATGGACACCATCGCTCGCAGTCGGCCTCTGAAGTCTGCCGTCGTATGAAGCAGAAGAATCCCGGCCACACCGGCAAGGAATTGTACAATTTCTTTCTGAACGTCATCTTCCCGGCCGATGAACTCCGCATCCTGCCATACAACCGGGTGGTTAAGGACCTCCGGGGACTTTCTCTAAAGGAGGTTTTATCTCAGGCCGAAAAGTCATTTGAGGTAGCCCCTCATGACGGCCCGGTGGATCCGAAAGAGAATCACCGCATCGGTCTGTATGCCGAAGGCAGATGGTTCGTCCTGACGCCGCGCGAAGGTAGTTTCGATGCCGCTCACCCGGTCGACTCGATTGACTCGGCTATTCTGACAAAGAACTTCCTGACGCCGATTCTCGGGATCGAGGATATCCGGACCGATGACCGCATTGATTTCATCGGTGGTATCAGGGGAGTTGGAGAGTTGATCAAGCTGGTTGACAGCGATGAATATAAGATAGCGTTTTCGATGTACCCGGTGTCGGTGGAGCAGCTTCTCAAGGTAGCCGATGCCGGCGAGGTAATGCCGCCGAAGTCCACCTGGTTTGAACCCAAGCTGCGAAGCGGTATGGTTGTCAATTTATTGAAAGATTAAGCAGAAAGGCGTGAAAAATGCTGATACTTATCTCAGACGCATTCGATTCCACTCTCCCCGGTAAGCTGGCCAAGTACGGGGAGGTCACCGACGATAAGAGCCGTCAGGCCGAGGCGGAAATCATTCTTATCCGCAGCAAGACTAAAGTGACCAAAGAGTATATTGACGCCTCACCGAAGCTGAAATATGTCATCCGCGGAGGCGTTGGCCTCGATAATGTCGATCAGGTCTATGCCCGCGGGAAGGGCATCAGAGTGTCCAACACCGCCGACGCTTCGACGGTCGCGGTGGCCGAGCTGGCTTTTGCCCTGATGATCGCGATGCCCAACCGCATTGCTGAAGCTCATGTCTCGATGAGTGAAGGTAAATGGCTTAAGAAGGAGCTGAAACGCACGGAGCTTCTGGGCAAGACTCTCGGTATTCTCGGTCTGGGAAGAATCGGCTTGGCGCTGGCCACCAGGGCGCGGGCGTTCGGCATGAGAGTGCTCGGATGGCACCCCGATGTCTTCTTCACGGATTTCGCCGAGATCGTACCCGGTATGGAAGATACCATCCGGCAGTCCGATTTCGTCTCTCTTCACATGCCCCTGCTTCCCGCCACTAAGGGCGTTATTAACAAGAAGACTCTGGAGTGGTTTAAAAACGGAGCTTACTTAATTAACACCGGCCGTGCCGGGTGTATCGTTGAAGAAGACGTGGCCGAGGCACTCAAGAGCGGCAAACTGGCCGGATACGGCACCGATGTGTGGCTGTCCGACCCGCCGGATCCGTCGTCGCCCATTCTCAAGGCTCCAAACACGCTGATGGCCCCGCATATCGGCGCTTCGACAAAAGAAAATATGCTCAGAATCGGTTATATTGTCGACCTTCTGATAGCTGATTACGTAAAGGCAAAGTAAGGGCAACAAAACCCGGAACGTTTAGCTCAAGCGAGGAAATAAAATGACTCATAGAATTCATAACTTCAACGCCGGACCGGCCACCCTGCCTCTGGATGTCTTGAAGATCGTCCAGCAGGAATTTCTCGATTACAAAGGGACGGGTATGTCGGTGATGGAGATCTCGCACCGGTCCAAAGAATACGACGAAATCAACGACACTGCCATCGCTCTGTTCAGGGAGATTCTCGGCCTGGATGAGTCCTACCATGTGCTCTTTCTGGGCGGTGGGGCCTCGATGCAGTTTTCGATGGTGCCGATGAATTTCCTGCACAAAGGGAAAACGGCCGCCTATGTTGATACCGGCGCCTGGTCAAACAAAGCCATCAAAGAAGCGAAATTAATCGGCAACGTGCATCTGGCCGGATCGTCCAAGGAGTCCAGCTACGACCACATTCCGAAAAAAATCGACTTTCCCAAGGATGCCGCCTACCTGCACGTGACATCGAACAATACGATCTTCGGCACCCAGTATTCGTCGTTTCCTAACGCCGGCAATGTACCGATGATTTGTGACATGTCATCGGATATAGCTTCCCGTCGCCACGATTTCAAGAAGTTCTCGATGATTTACGCCGGGGCGCAGAAGAACCTGGGCCCCGCCGGGGTAACGGTTGTTATTATCAAGCAGAGCCTTCTCGACCGGTGTGCGGAGGGCCTTCCCACGATGCTCAACTACAAGACTCACGCCGCTAAGAAATCCCTGTACAACACCCCGCCGGCCTTCCCGGTTTATATCGTGAAGCTGGTGCTGGAGTGGATCAAAAGGCAGGGTGGTCTTGAGGCGATCGAGAAAGCCAACTTCGCCAAGAAAGAACGCATCTATAAACTCATGGATCAGCACCCCGACTATTACCGCGGGACGGTGAAGGCCGACAGCCGCAGCTGGATGAATCTCACGATGAGGCTGCCCAACGAGGACCTCGAAAAGAAGTTCATCGCCGATGCCAAGGCTGCCGGTATGGGCGGTTTGAAGGGTCACCGCGATGTTGGCGGTATCCGCGTCTCCATGTACAATGCTATGACGATGGAAGGTGTGGACCGCCTGGCGCAGTTCATGGAAGAGTTCAAGAAGAACAATTAGGTAGTCAAAGCGGCTACTCACAACGTTAACTACTGAGATTCTCACAAGTGGCGGCTAATGACGGTCGCCACTTTTCTATAAGCAGGGAGGTTATATGGCAAAAGGTAAGGACCCGGGGTGGTGGGACGATTTCTTTCCGGACTTTCGACCCGTTTTCGCCATAATGTCCGAGCGTGGAACCACAAATGGCGACGTTAAGCTCATTCTCAAAAAGCTCAATCTCCGTCCGGGCATGAAATTTCTCGACTGCCCCTGCGGCATAGGGCGCGTTTCCCTGCCGCTGGCAAGGGCCGGCATTAAGGTAAGGGGCGTTGATATCACTTCCAGTTATCTCGAGGAATTCAGGGCAAAGGCCAGGCGGTCGGGCTTGAAAATCGACCTTCATCGGATGGACATGCGTCGAATCAACTTTGATCGTGAATTCGATGCTGCCGCAAACCTGTGGACTTCGTTCGGGTATTTTGAGAAGGAGTCCGACAATCTTCTGGTGCTCAAAAAGATGTTCAAGGCGCTCAAACCGGGAGGAAAATTTCTGCTCCATATCATAAATCGCGACTGGGTCATGGCCAACTTTCGTTCAAGCGATTGGTATGAGGCCGGGAAAATGAAGGTACTGGAGAAACGGGGATTTGATTTTGCCCGGTCTGTCGGCACCGCCACCTGGACGTTTATCGGCCCCCATGGAACGTCTTCTCATGACACCTCGATCAGATTGTACTCTTACCACGAGTTGATTGGTATGTTCAAAAAAGTCGGTTTCGTTGATATCGAGGGGTATGGGTCCAACAAGGAAGAGCCAATAGCAATCAGCCGAAACTATATGTACATTTTCGGGACCCGGCCGAAATAACGTCTAGGCGTATTGGCTTGAGAGACAACGAGTTATTCCCCTCGAGCCTTTCCGGTTTGAGGGCGCTGAAGTAAAAATCTTTTGCTGTCGTTTGGACAAAAATTATTTTCGCTAAATAATATAGTTTCTTATATTGGGTTGCTTAACAATTGACAATAGAGAACAGGATTCGTTTACTCAAGCTTTGGAAAAGGACTATATCCTCTGAAAAGGAGCTTTCTTGCAGACCAGCGATAATACTGAAGTTACATACCCGGACTTATTTCAAAAGTGCTTCAATTTTGATGACGCCGACAACGTCAAGGCGATGGGAATTTATCCCTATTTTCACCCCCTTCAATCTGCGCCCGGCGATGAGGTTGTTGTGGACGGCCACAAGTGTATCATGGTTGGCTCCAACAACTATCTCGGCTTGGTGAATCATCCAAAAGTGAAAGAGGCGGCCGCCGAGGCGGCTCGTAAGTATGGTTCCGGATGTACCGGTTCCCGTTTTCTCAACGGGACGCTCGATCTGCATCTGGAGCTTGAAGAACGCCTGGCAAAATTCATGAAGAAACCGGCGGCACTGGTTTTCTCGACCGGTTTTCAGACTAATCTGGGCGCTATTTCGAGTCTTGTCGGAAAGAGTGATGCGGTCATAATCGATCGTCAGGTTCATGCGTGCATCGTGGATGGCTGCCGCCTGTCTTACGGCAAGTTGTATAAATTCGCCCATAACGACATGGATGATTTCGAACGGGTCATCGCCAATGTGCGCAATATCAACAGTCGCGGGGGTATTCTGGTGGCGGTGGATGGTGTTTTCTCGATGGAGGGGGACATTATCGAACTGCCGCGACTTGTCGAGATTGCCAAGCGATATAACGCCCGTGTTCTTGTCGATGATGCTCACGGTATTGGCGTGATGGGTGAGACCGGCGCCGGCACCGCGCAGCACTTCGGTCTGGGCGACGTGGTCGATATGACTATGGGCACTTTCTCCAAGTCGTTCGCCTCTCTCGGCGGATTTATCGCCGGTGACGCGAAGGTTATCGACTATGTCCAGCACACCGCCCGCTCGCTGATATTTTCGGCCTCCATTC
The DNA here is from genome assembly GCA_040756055.1 of Candidatus Zixiibacteriota bacterium. NCBI lineage: Bacteria > Pseudomonadati > Candidatus Zixiibacteriota > Candidatus Zixiibacteriota bacterium. The sequence goes on along the minus strand of JBFLZR010000001.1, from coordinate 254,707 downwards.
CGCCATCCAACGCGGCGGCGGTTTTGGCGGCGCTGGATATTATCGAGGCGGAACCGGAGAGACGTGAGAACCTGTGGAAAAACGCCCGTCGCATGAAAAAGGAATTTCAGAGTCTCGGATTCAATACCGGTCATTCAGCCACTCCGATTGTCCCGATAGTTGTGGGTGAAGATCTCGAGGCCTTTGCTTTCTGGAAGGAACTATTCGACAACGGCGTGTTTACCAACCCGGTGATATCGCCGGCCGTGCCTCCGGGCCAGTCGATGATTCGTACTTCTTATACCGCCACCCATACCAGTGGGCAGCTCGACAGGGTTGTCGAGGTGGTGGCCAAAGTTGGACGCGCCAAGGGACTGATTTCGTAATAGCTTATGGCACGAATCGAAGTCGTAGAAGTTGAATCATCCTCACATCTGAAAAAATTCATAACCTATCCCAATAGGCTCTACCGGGGGGATAGTAATTACGTTACGCCGCTGATATCGGAACGTAAGGAATTTTTTGACCGCCAGAAAAACCCGTTCTATAAGACATCATCGGTGAAGCTCTTTCTCGCCATGGAGAGCGGCGAGGTTGTGGGGCGTATCGCCACCTGCATCAATTACAATCATAACCAGTTTCACGAGGAACAGACAGGTTTTTTCGGATTTTTCGACTGTCCTGATGACTATGAAATAGCGTCCACGCTGCTCAAAGTGGCCATGATCGAACTCAAGCGTCAGGGAATGGATAAGATGCGCGGCCCGATGAGCTTCTCCACCAACCACGAGTGCGGTTTTTTGGTCGAGGGTTTCGACGCGCCGCCGACAGTCATGATGACCTACAACCAGCCGTACCTGCCCAAGCTGGCGGAGAAATTCGGGCTCAAGAAGGTCATGGATCTGATGGCTTTGCGGATAACGAAAGAGGAGCCCATTTCGGAAAGAGTACAGCGGGTGGTCGCCAAACAGGCCGAGCGCAGCAAGGTGAAAATCCGCACTCTCAGGATGTCGGAGTTTGACCGGGAGATAAAAAGAGTCAACAGAATCTATAACGAGGCCTGGCAGTACAACTGGGGTTTTGTCCCGATGGGCGAGGATGAGTTCTTCTACACGGCGCAAAACCTCAAGCAGATTGTTGAACCCGAGCTGGTGTTCATAGCGGAGTATGAGGATCGGCCGGTGGCCTTCAGTCTTGCCCTTCCCGACATCAATCAGGCACTGATTCACTTGAAAGGTCGGCTTTTGCCTTTCGGTCTGCTGAAACTGCTGTGGCATACCAAAATCAGAAATAAGATCGACTGCGTGCGGATGATCACCTTCGGCGTCGTGCCTCAATTCCAGAAGCGCGGGATCGACATGGCCATGTACGTGCTCACATACAACAGGGGTATTGAGTTGGGATATAAGTGGGCCGAGTTGTCATGGATGCTCGAGACAAATGAGCTGATGCTCAAGGCAGCCGCCCAAATGGGGGCAAAACCTTATAAAAAGTATCGCATCGTAGAACTCCCGCTTTAGGATATTTCCGTAAACAGCCCGTCGCCGCCGGCCGTCTGGTTTAGTGTTGATTGACATCAATTTCAGGAAAGCATATAATTCGATATGGCTATCTTAAGAAAATCGCTCGCGGCGGTCATTATCCTTGTCACCACGGTGTCTTTTCTGCTATCCTGCGGTATCACCAGTCGGTACCGTATGGATCTCTATGTCTCGGACGATGCCGTAACGAAGAAGGTTGATGTCGAACAGACGCAGTATGTCGAGAGCGCCGTAATCAGCGACCCCTTCAGCGACAACAACAATCTGATTACCGGTGAGGGAAACGTGGCGGTTGTCACTGTTGGCACCAGATGGAATCCCGAGGATGCCGGCGACGACTTCAAGCTTATGGGTTTCGATCAATACTGGCGCTGCCGACTTTACGTTCAACTGCCGCAGCCGGTCACGGCGGTTAAAGCCGACCTGAACGAGGCGTCGTATTTCCAGGTGCTCGGCCAGTACGATATTGCCGCAGAGGATAAAATCTTCCTTGCCAGGGAAGGCTCCTACTCGGTCGATTCAGTTACCTCGAAGCATGTGTTTATGACAATTGACGGCCGGTATGTGAATCGTGATAATCGGGCTCTGGCGTTTTCCGGCCAGTTTAAGGTAAGAAGCTCCGAGTGAGCCGGTCCCGATCAGTTCGGGTTTTCCTTCTTAGCAAGCATGTCTTTGAAAACGGTGTAACCGTGCTCCTCGAAAAGGCAGAACTGCACTCTTTCTATCTTCCGTGACAGGTCCGAATAGGCTATTACGGCATCAATCATGATGTGCGCGCAGGCTTTCATGGGAAAGCCGCCAACGCCGGTTCCGAAGGCGGGAAAAGCCAGGGACTTGATGTCCAGTTTCTCGGCGATATTGAGGCAACTTATGGTGGCTTGCCTGATGTATTTATCCGAGGTGCGCAGGTCCTGTCCCATCACCGCGGCGTGAATCACTACCTTGTAGGGCAATGTCCCGGCCGTCGAGTGAACAGCCTCGCCGGGCATTACCGGGCCTTTTTTCACGGCCTCTTTCTCGATTATTTCGCCGCCCGCCGCTTTGATAGCTCCGGCCACTCCGGAACCCATCCAGAAATGGTTATTGGCGGCATTTACGATGGCCTCGGTATCGGTCCGGGTAATGTCGCCTCGCACGATCTCAATTTTGTAGGCCACGGCAACCTCCTATCGCGAATCAGTCGCCTGATTGCCAGGGACGTATCAATCTCGTGATTACGTTAAATATTGTCGCTGTCAATACACCGGCCACCCGTCCGATTACCGCTCCGACAAAGATATCGCCCGGGTAGTGAACGCCGACGAACACACGACTCAGTGCAATCAGCGCGGCAAAGCCATAAAGGTGCCATCCGTATTTGCGGTAAAAGAATGTGAACAGGCAGGCCTGTCCGAACGCGTTCGCGGCGTGTGCCGACGGCATAGAATAGCCCCCGCCACAACCGACGAGCAGATGGACACCGTAAAACTCGTGGCATGGCCGGGGGCGGGCAAGAATCGGCTTGAGCAGGCCGGCGCTGACTTGATCGGTCAAAAGCAGAGTCGCCGCCGATACAAGAACCAGCCAGCGCAATTTCGCGTTACCCTTCCAGAGAATAAGCGCCATCGCCACGCCGTAAATCACTCTGAGCAGCATATCGTTGGTGATTATCGGCATGATAAAATCAGTGACCGGGTTGGCCAGTGTCGAGTTGATAAAGAAAAATAGAGTGTTGTCTAACCCGATCAAATTCTCCAGCATACTGCTCTACCTGTAGATGGTTGGTTTACTTTTCAAAAACGCCAGCAACTGAGGTTCGGTGGGAATACCGCTTCGGGCCCCCGGCCTGGTGCATTTTAGCGCCGCCGCGGCTGAACCATATCTCATTCTCTCCGACAACGAATATCCTTTCAAAAGACCATATAGATAGCCCGTGTGGTAACAGTCACCGGCGCCGGTAGTATCGATATTCTTGACTTTAAAAGCAGGTTGGAACACGAACTCTCCGGTCCTGCCGTTGAGCGTCTCGCGACCGGTCGAACCTTTGATGCCTTCGGTAACCACGATTGTACCGGGGCAAAGCTTCGCCAGCCTGTCGATCGCCACTCTGGCCGAATCGCTTTTGGTGAAGGGGAAAGCGTAGTTGTCGGCTACCACCAGATGGTCGACATAGGGGAATACCGCCAAGACATCGTTACGCATCGATCCGATATCAAACGACACGATAATCTTTTCGCGTTTGGCCCACAGGGCCAGTTTCAGTGTCGCGGGCATATCGCGCCCATCGAGATGCAGTATCTTCGGGATCGGGTAAGACGATGTCTTGATATCCGCCGGCGTTACGAAAATTCGCCGTGAGAGCACCATTGTCCTCTGTCCGCTTTCCTTTTCTACCCAGCCTGCGGCGAGCGCGGAAGGCTGCTTTTTGATGATGACAAAGCGGTGATCGACGCGGTCTCGCTTCAACTCGTCGATCGAGATTTTCCCGAATGGGTCATCGCCGACGACCGCGATGAGTGCGGTTTTGAATCCGAGCCGCGACAGACCGATTGCTACATTGGGTACGGGTCCGCCTCCTTGCATGAAGAAATCGCAAGCGTCGATCTTCATTCCCGGCAGAGGATAGCGATCGATGCTGAACAGCAGGTCATAAGGGATTATGCCCATCCCCAGACAGTCGATAGTATCAGGTTTATTCGACTTTTTCAATCGCGGCCTTCCCCCTGGATAGCTCCACTATTTCGCCTACCAGTTGATCGGTCCTGCTCCGGCGAATCTCTATCTCGATTGACACCCGGTCGGAGAAATCGGCCTTGATCTCCCTGGCGCCGTTTCGATGGATTGCCTTGAGGAGACTATCGTATGACGGAAAATCGATGTCGACTTTAATTTTATCGGTAACGAAATTTTCTCTGACCCCGGCGCTTTCCAGGGCCAGTCTGGCCGCCTCGGAATAGGCCTTGACCAGTCCTCCAGTTCCGAGTTTGGTGCCACCGAAATAACGCGTGACAACCATCAGTATGTTTGTCAGACCCGCGCCGCTGATGATATCGTAAATCGGTCGGCCGGCGGTGCCGCTGGGTTCGCCATCGTCCGAATATTTGAAAGCGACATCGTGAGGTGGCGTTCCCACGATATAGGCGTAGCAGTTGTGAGTGGCGGCGTATTCGCGTTTGCGGATATGCTCCAGTTCGGCATGCGCCAGCTCAAGCGAGTCCACGCGAATGGCGCGGGCGATGAATCGCGAACCTTTGACTTTTGTTTCTTCGGTGGATGTTTTCTCTATGGTCAGGTAGCGGTCATCCATGAAGCCACCTCACACCAGAGATTTGACAATCTCGTCTATCTGGTGAAGTCCGACCATAGGTATGGCGCCGGATGAGTAAGCGGTTTCAAGGCTGTTTTTGTCGGTGAGAGCCCCGTGGCGCGGATCGATCAGGATAAAAACCAATTTGCCTATTTGGCTGCAGCACGAGAGAAGATCAAGGGCGCGCATAGAATGGTCATAGAACTCTGTCATCACGACCGCCTGTGACAGGCCGGCGATTATCCGGTTAGAGCTTTTGAAATTCTCGGTATGGTATTTTTGGTCGGGCGGATATTCGCTGATGAGGCCGCCGTCCTTGACAATATCGATAGCCAGCGGACGGCTTTCGTCGGGATAAATCTCGTCCACGCCACTATCCAGAACCGAGAAAGACCTGCCTGCTCCGACCTTTGCGCCCAGATGCGTTGCGGAATCGATACCTCTGTCCAGCGAGGAAATGACCTGCACCCCCGCCTCCGCGAATTTCTTTGCAGCCTCGACCGTCAGCTCGATCCCTTCGCTTGTTGCCCTGTCACCCCCGGCAAGCGCGACGATTTTGCTGTTTTCGTTCGGCAGTGTACCGCGGTAATACAGAAGCGTGGGCGGGTCGTTGAGTTCGAACAGGAGCTTGGGATAATCGCTGTCGAAACGCGACACGAAATTAACGTTCTTGCTCCTGAGCAATTCGTAATATTGCCGCGCTTGCGTCATTTTCGAAGGCGCTTCGGCTACGCGATTGGCTATTTCCGCCGTCATGCCGGCGACCGCCATCAGCGAACCGGCATCGGTGGCCATAATGCGCTCCAGGCTGCCATAGTGTCTTATCAGCACCTCGAGAAGCCGGGGTTGGACGGATGAAAAATGGCTCAGCGCCAGGATGCGGATTATCTCGGTGTTGTCTGCGTGATTTGTCATTCTCTAATCTACGGTATTGCGGTCGAAAGTCAACCAGAGTCGATACGCGGAATCAGGCGAAGGTAACAAGAAAAGCGCCGCCGACGGCGAGAATTATGCCAATGGTACGGGGCAGATCAATTCTTTCCTTCAGAAAGAGAGCGGCAAAGATAAAGATGAAGATATTGTTAGTCTGATTGAGAGCGGCCGCGGTGGATACCTGGGTGAATTTCATTCCGGCCAGCCACATGACCATAGCCAGATACCCGCCCACCAATGAACCGGTTACCGTGTATATGCGGCCGGTTGAGGCAAACACGGATCTCACTATCTGCCGTCGCCCGGGATGGAAAGCAAGGTTTATCCAAAGAATGGCAACGCCGCCGATGAGTCGGATCTCCGTGACCCACAGAAGCGGCGCCCGGTCAAGAACCGGTTTGGCTATCACCACACCGATGGCCATCAGAGCCACAGCCAGAGCGCCATAGGTGAGTCCCAACATCAGGTTGCGCCGGTCAGGACCGTTTTCCCCTCGAGGACGGGCCGCCGTAAGCACGGCTGATATAATCAACATGACTCCCACTATTTGCCATACAGAAAGCACGTCGCCGAGCCAGATCATAGACAGCCCGATTATAAACGGACTGTACAGGCAATCCACGATGGCGGTCAGTCCGGCGCCCAGACGGTTGAGGCAATGGAAAAACAGGGTGTCGGCGATCCCGATACCAAGCGCGCCGCTCAGCAGTAACAACAGGTAATCCCACGCGGGAGCGTCGTGAAGCAGTTTCCCTCCCCAGAGCCAAATAGTGGGGAGAAAAAGCGCGGCCGCCAACATGTTCTTGAACAAATTCAGTCCGACCGGGTGTACGGTCTCGCCGCTCTTTTTGAACAGGACAACGGCGATGGCCCAGACAATTGCGGTCAATAGCGCCATCGATTCACCCAGATATGGAATTGAGAGAAGGAAATCAGACATCGTGCTAAGGGCTGTTGCTTCTAAAAGTGTTTAAAAAATCGCTATCAATGGTGGGCGTAAAGGTAATCAAATCACGGCCATTTTCCAAGACAGATTCTTGAGGCTGTCAAAAAACGGTCACCCCAGGGACCTGAGATGACCGTAAATAAAGATACGAATTTAAGATGCTTCGGCTACTTGGGTAACCTCATTTTGTCGCCCGCCGGCACCTGCCGGCGTCACACTTTTGGCCTGACAAAGCTTTGGTTCTTTCCCGATGTGTTTTTACGGTTCATCGGGCTGAGACCAAGAATGTGATCTCGTGCGTCTCAAAGTTAGCAATTTCTATGGATGAATGACCCGGCAACCTCTTGGGTTCAAGATACAAGCCGTCCACCATTCTGTCAACTCAATATTGTAGAATCCGCCCCGACCGAAAAAGTCAAGGCGTCAGTCGCTAAGTTGCTGTCCCGCAATAGACATTGGGCTTGAGCCCGACTCGGGGAGATTCGGCACTCGACCGGTGAAAGCTTTCCGGAGAGATAGAAGGTACAAAGCCAGAAGAAACACCGGCTTCGTGGCATGATGAAGCAGTGAGGTTTTGAAATCCCAGTACCAGCCGGGATCGCTGATACCGAGCGATCGCATCGGTATGTCATAAAACGCGAAAAGTGTCGGCAGAGCGATTGCGCCGCTTAATATCAAAAGAAGCCTCGGATCGAAAGCGCGGGAGAGATACAGCATCAACAGCCCCAAAACCAGAAATGCATAACTGTGCTCCCAGACATCTTTATAGCCCAGAAGATAAGTGGCGGACCACAAGAACACGAGTATGTACAGATTGTCGGTGCGGCGGAGGCGATACGTTGCCAGGCCTGAGACTGCGATGAAGAAATACGGTATGACGCGGATCAGGATTCGACTGAAATCAGAAAACTGCGTCAGGTTGTACAGTTCGCGCGTCGGTACATGATTGGCGAATGCGCTGATCATCACCATCAGTCCGTAAAAGCCCTGATTACCTCCGTGCACCATGAAACCGGGAGTGGTCGAGAAACCTTCAAAATTGACGCGGGCGAAATCATACCAGTCGTTTGGATGAACGATGAAGTATGGCAGTGCCAACCCGGCGATGATTACCAGTGTCAGAAAAACCGTCGCGAACCGCCTGCGAAGCAGGAGTATTGGAAGTAAGGCCAGACCGACAGGTTTTATCAAAATGCTGACCAGATAGGTGATATAAGCACCGAGTTGTGCCCGGCGCTGGAGCAGGTAGATAGCCATTAGAAGTACCGCAGCGGCTATGAACGAGGCGTTTCCCATGTATACTTCGAGGTAATACGGAGAAAAGCCAACCATCACCGCGCAGGCTACGAGGAAATGGGCGGTGTTGACAATCATTCTGCGAGCGACAACCAGAAACATTACCAGGAAGATTTCGTTGATCGCGACCCACAGCCAGTATGCGGGTTGGTGGGCGAGATATGAGAGGTAGGAGAGAATCGTCATCGCGAAAATAGGGTGGTATCTGAATCCATAGCCCGGACCGCGCATATAAATGTTGTCACCGAGCCGCCAGTGCTTACCAGCGTTGTAAAGAGCCCAAAAGTCCGAGCCGGGACCGATCCGGTGAGAGGCATCGTTGAAAAGGAAATCAAGATTACGTGACAGAACCAGGTAGAGCAGAACTAGATGCACCGCCAGCAGCATGATCAGTATCGTTTTTTGCTTCTGATTCAATTGCGAACTCTCCTAACAGGACTTCCGGCGATTGTTAGTTAAGAATAAACAGATTTCGAGTCAATTTCAATCAACTTCGTGTCGCGCCGTGGTGGGCGGTCTAATACGGTCTTGAATTGACGATACAAATTGAGTATCTTGCGAAAACAGAAATTGAAAGACGAGCGACGTTTCATGAAAATATACCGATATCTCGTAGTCCTGCTTTTGACCCTGGTTGCCTGCGGCAATGAACCCAATACCCTCGCCGAGTACGAGCAGGCAGGCCGGGAGGCTTATCTCAATGAGGACTTTGCCAAAGCACGAACATACCTGAGCAGGGCTGTCGCGATGAAATCCTCCGATCGCGATGTTTTGTACTTTATGGGTATGAGCTACCAGCGAGAGTATATTCTGGATTCGGCCCTGTTCTATCTCAAGCGCGCTGATTTGCTTCATCCGGAAGATCGCGTGGTCAACCAGGCCATCTATCCAATAGCTGCTGAGTTAAAAGAATGGGAGACGGCCGCGCGAGCTGTCAACGTACTCATCGGAACGGGAGATTCCCTGGAGCACTACCGCCTTAAACTGGCAGATCTCAATGTCAAAATGGGGAATTTCATCGTCGCCTTTATCCACATGCGAAAGCTTTTGGAGAGCAGTCCGGACAATCCGGATCGTTACTACCAGATGGCTGTTATTGCCCATCAGGCGGATTCACTTGCTTTTGCCCTCTCGATCATAAACCAGGCTATTGACCGATTTGGTGAGCAGGAGAAGTTTCTGCAAATCAAGGGTGTTTTGTACACCGCCATGGGAGAATTCGAGAAAGCTGAATTCATCCTCAGGCGATTGATAGCTATCGACCCTAATTCACTTCAATATCGAGCCACTCTCGCGGCTGCCCTGGCCATGCAAAGGCCGCGTGAGAAGAAACTTGAGGCTGTCGAGCTGTACAAGCAGGTGGTTGGAAAGGTCAACCCGGCTATGAAAGTGGATTCCATTCTGAACGCTCTCCAACAGCAGCTCAATCAGTAAATCGCGAAAAAAATTAGGGCAGGATTATCGCTAATCCTGCCCAACGCAGGGCTGTCTCTGAGAGAGACAGAGGGGGGTTTGCTGTGGGTCTCTATCTTTATAACAAAATCTGCTTCGCAAAGGTTCTGCTTTTACCCCGCCGTCGCCCTTCGCTTGCCGTCAGATGCCTTTTTTCGTCCCCGGCGGCGCTTTCGCGCCGCCGGGATTCTACAGTAAAGGCAAAGGTATGAAGGACTTAGAAACTCTCCTTTAGTTCTTCCCCGCTCCAATTCCGTTTGGAGCTTATTCGAATGTAGACCTCAGCTTAAGGCTAACGGGCCCACTTCGAACACTGGAACATAAATTTTTTCCAAAGGCGCTGACCCTACCGCGGGCAAAGGTGCTACAAAGGTGCTAGTCTGCAATCCAGTTGTAAGATAAGATGCTACAGGTTCCGGTCGTAGATACGTTACATGACCTACAAAGCTGACACCGGTATCGCTTTCGGGGGAAGATTCGAGTATGGTGGCCGTATCGAGAACCAGTCCGTCAAGCTCACAGATAGTATCCTCACGAATACTATCGATGGGGACAGTGCTCTTGGATGCCCACTTTACTCCCTGTCGGTCCGTCAGTGGAAGAATGAAGTCAAAGATGTAGTTGGGCTCTAAACGTATCACCCTGTGGTTGGTTTCAGCGCCCCTGTTTTTGGAAAATGAGCCGCTTAAGTCAGGTACTACGCTCACTACTGTATCGAGACATAGGCGACCCCACACTAACTCGTTTTCAAATTTTACCGATCCCTCGTAGACGGTCGAAAAATCGGAGGCTGTCTGTCGAAGGATCGGAGCAGCAAAATCATCAACGGTATCCACACGAGGCTGGCCTGCTTGAGGCCAAACCGTCTCGCCGTGCGAGTGGTCCCTTGGAGGCGTTTCAATCAGGCTGTTTACCATTTCAGAAAGTCCGTTGATTAAGGTTAAGGTTTTTGCCGCCTGCCCTTAACACAACAATTTCTGTGCCGTTTTTGAGCGGGAGAACTTAAGTTATGGATAAACAATATCTTATGTGATATTAGCAAAGAGGATAAAGTCAGGTGTGATTGTACCTGTCGGTACATTTGAACGAGTTTGAACGCCGGGGTACGAAAATTCCGTCGCAACAGGTGCGCTTCATACCAGTTGAGCCTTCGGTCGAATGCGAAAACTACAATGCGACCGACCTAATGTTCTTGCTTTGATTCAGAGGTCTCCGCCGCTTTTTCATCGCCAAAAAACGGACTGATCGCGGCTTTGGCCCGCTCGATCCAACTGAACACTGAATCCTGCTGTGCACCTTCAATAAGCGTTCCCCAGTGCATCAGCCGATAACTCCAGAGTGGCATTTTTTCTTCGGCGATTTCCTTTTTGATGTCATCGAGAAGTTCCGGCAGACTCTCTTTACCCGTGAACGGAAAATCATTGCTGAGGTCAAGATGTTCTCGTCCCTCTTTAATGTGATCATCCATCATACCACCTATGAGAGGTAGACTGTGGTACCAGGGATATTCTGTATTCTGGCTGTGGCAGTCGAAACAACTTTTCTCAAAGATCGGCTTTATAGTCAGATACTCGGCGTTGATATCGCTGAAGACGCTGTCTTTGATGGAATCTACCTGCCCGGGCGCCGGTGCGCTGGTGGTTTGCTCTGACTCAGCGTCGGCCCACAGCGCTCCCGCCGCAGTCAGCAGAAACACCATCAGCGTGGCTATAATCATTCTGGTAATGTTGGCTGTACTCATTTGACCCCCATTTCTTTAGGATGATTATTCTATTTTCGATATGAATCCGTTTGCTCGGTTCAGTTTGTCGCGAGCCGAAGCGGCATCACATTCATATTTTAGCATGACGACCGCCACTTTCACCAAGCCATCAGCCTGTCGCAGGACCTGGTCGGCGCGATCCGACGTAATCTCGAACAGGTCCATCAGGATTTTGCGTGACCGCGCCGCCAGTTTTTCCGAGCGTGCCTGAAGGTCAACCATCAGGTTGCCGTAAGTCTTCCCCAGCAGCACCATAGCGGTGGTTGAAATCATGTTGAGCGTCATTTTCTGGGCCGTGCCGGATTTCATCCTTGTCGATCCGGTGATCACCTCGGGGCCAACCTCGAGTTCGATGAGAATATCCGGTGTCGGCTCTCTATCGGATAACTGGCTGGTGGTGTTGCACACTATAAAAGCAGTTTTCGCGCCAACTGCTTTGGCATATTGCAGTCCCGCTACTGTGTACGGGGTTCTGCGCGAAGCGGCCAATCCTATCAGGAAGTCGCGTGATGCGAAATTATGGCTTTTCAAGTCCGCTACGGCGGCCTCGCGGCTGTCCTCGACTCCTTCCTTAGACAGTACGAGAGTGTCGTACCCACCCGAGATGACGCCGATTATCTGTTTCGGGTCGGTCCCGAAGGTTGGCGGGCATTCGGCAGCGTCGAGAACACCGAGCCGTCCGGAAGTTCCGGCCCCGATATAAAAGACGCGTCCTGCGCCCGCGATTGTCTGCGCGAAAATTTCGGCAGCCGCGGCGATTTCGGCTAAACGCTTCTCAACGGCTGAAGCAACTTTCTTGTCCTCGTCACTTATTTTCCGCACAATCTCCAGCGCCGGCAACCGGTCGATGTTGATTGTGTTGCGATTGACCTGTTCGGTTTGAAGCCGCCCCAGGGCTTTTATAAGCTCATCGTAGTCGGACATGGAGGAAAGTTAGACAAATGGACAGAAGCGGGCAATAAAAAAGGGGCCGAGCCCCGCACGAAAACAGAATATTGATGGTCGCGAAATTTACTGGCTGACAACGTGAGTGCGAACGCGCCTGGTGACGGTCACCGAGCCAATGCGGCCGGTTAGCACGCCCTCGTCAACGTTATCGGAAAGGGTAGACGGAATTCTTACCGGCAGCATCGGCCAAGACATAAGGCTGTCGGGCCGTCCACTGAAGCCGTACACGTAGATGTTGTACCATCCGGTATCGAGTTGCGCCACGCCGGCGGTGTCGGGTGGGAGACGGAAGGCGTCCGGAGGTATAGTGGCCGATGTAGTCTGTGACGTAACGTACTGCGAGTATCCATAACCGGTATATGCCGAGTCTTCCAGAACAACGGCAATTATGTACCCATCGGAATTGGCCGAGGCAGTCCAGCTCAACTGCATCTCCTGCCCGTTGGTGTTGGGTATAAGCGAGTCGGGCGTGTAAGCGTCGACGCTGAAAGTATCCGGTATAAAGACTATAAGGGTGTCGCCGAAGCGTGATGAATCCACCATACCCAGGGTGTAGGCGCCGGTTTCCACGAGCGAAGAGGGTCCGAAGTCGAAAGAATAGACGGAGTCGAAAGCAAACGTGTTTTCCCTGATCCGCAGAGTATCATTACCGAACGTAACCGTGGCGGTGAAAAATAATGAATCGTTGCGTTTGGTCAGCACGGCTACACGGGAGGTATCACCCGCAATGGGGTCAGCGTTCAGGTCGTTGACCAGCACCGCATCAACACGATAGGTCTCGGTTGGCGGCAAAGTACGGACTGACCCGGAGCTATCGCAGCCATTTATCAGGGCAAGAGCAAAGAGGATCAGGCAGATACCCGGCGATTTGATTGTAAGATGGAGATTAGCCTTCATACTTAGTCTATATCGACACAAATCCCGCATAATTTTAACCCAATGTTAACTTTATACACAGTATTAAATTATACACTATTTTTGGCCAAAGTATAGAGTTTTTTGGGGCGGCGCAGGACACGAAAAAAGCCGCCTCAGGCGGCTTTTTTCGTGTAGAATACTCTCTTTATGATCTTTTCGGCCGGGCACAGGCCGGTAAAAGACGATTGAAACAGATTCAGGCCCACGAAAGCCGTCAAAAACAGCCAGTAGGGGGAAACATAATAATACAGAACCAGCGAGCCCATTATCAAAGCGCCCGCCAGAAGTCTGATTGAATTCTCCAAACTCATTTCAGAGCTCCTTATCTGAGGCCAAAAGGGGCGTTAAGCCCCCTTTTAAAATCCATAAGTTAGTTTTATGTACACGTTATCGTTTTTTGCGAACTGACCGAAGTCGGTATTCTCATGTTTGCCGTCGAATATGTTGGCACCGGCCATAAGAGTAACCTCATCGGTATACTTGTACTCGGTTGACAGACGAAGGTACATGTCTTCATCGCTGGGGGAATAGAATACGAAGCCGGAAAGGGTAACAGTCTCCATTTTCAACTTCTTGGTAACGCGGCTGGTAAGCAGGTGACGGACTTCGTCGCGAACAAACACTCCGGGCATTTGTTGCGCGGCGAAGTAGTCGTAGTCGAGCATGTAGTCGGCTTGCCACTGTCCATTGATAGTGAGATTGGTAGCGACCTGGCGCTCGAAACCTATCATTCCAGTGACTGAAGAGTTGGGGATATTAGGTTTTTCTCCGCACTGGTCTTCACGCGAATCAAAGTATCCTCCCTCCAACCAAAGTACACCGCCCCAGATGGCGCCGCGAATCGAAGCGCCGTAGACATTGAGTTTCGGGTAGTAGGCGGTCATGTTGACCAGATCCATCCCGACCGGATTCTTATAGAATCCTTTGTAGAAATACAGAGCGGAGTTGAAATTGCCGATCTGTCGCTGGAAGCGGGTGGCTACTTCGCCGTTTTCGAATTTGGATTCCGGCAGTGGCGGGTCAAAATAATACATGTCGTCTATACCGGTTCCCACAATGCCGGGCACCATCGGGTTGTAATAGCTCAGGCGACGTCCGGTCGGGAGTCGGTTGGCTTCGAACCGGGGTGTCCATATCAGGGAGAACGACCCGATGTTGTGATAATATTCGGCGCGCAGGGCGTTCTGCGGAGCCTTGAGATACTGGTCGTCGCGTCCGATAAAGAACGACCGGTAATCCTTCGCGAAAACATCATTGATGAATATCAGGTCACCGGTTCCCCAGGTCAGCACCTGCCGTCCGACCTTGAAGTCGAAGCCGGAGCCGACGCGGAATTTCAAGAATCCTTCACGCAGCTCCCACTTGTAGTCGACACTATCGGCGCCGTCCCAGACAAAATCCACCCGGCCGAAGAACTCGGCTTTATCGCCGTAGTGCTCGGCCCGTAGCTGGAATCGTGTCTCGGAAGCTGTCTGCTCGGTCGAGGTCGGGTTGGTTTCATCGAGCCGGCCGCCATACAATCCCTGCAGGAAGCCGTCGATATTTACTTCGGACTGCGAAGGGACCGCTGCTGTCAGCAGCAGTCCAATCGACAGAAGTGCTATCTTCTTCATACTCTCACCTTCGCTCTCTTACTTCACGTACTCACGCGGCGGCGTTTTCAGGTAGCGCTCGGTGAAGACGTCATCGGTGATACCGACGTTATAGCTGATCTTGGAGAAATCGACGATGGTCTTGCTTCCCTTTTTCACGTTCTCCATCGAACGGATGGTGACGGTGGGGATGCCGCTTATGGTGTCGATCTTCTCGGCGGTGAATACGCGTGCCAGCTCACCCTTGTTGTCGTAGTACTCTTCCTTCAGGGGAAGGTAGTTGGACTGGTCGATGTAGGAGACCTTTTTGGCGAATCCCTGGTACTCGACTTTGGGCGCCGACTCAATGACAAACACCGATTTGCCGTCGAGCTGGTCTTCTCTGACAAAAGTGTGTTTGTCCTCGTTCCAGTGACGGCCGGAGACGTCTTCATAGGAGAAGTCCGAGCCGACGAAGCTGGAGTTTTTGTCGTCCGCGGAAATCGGCTTGACCAGGTCTACCGCCGGTACATAAATCCAGCGCTGGTCGTTGCCTCCGGCGGTTTTGTGGACCATGAAGGTCAGCCGGGACACATCGGACGGTTTGCGGAAATAGGTGTAATAATCCTGATTGCCGCCCTCTTCCAGATCCAGACGCAGCATGGCGAACTCGCGGTTGCGCTCTTTGCCCTTCTTGTCGATAAGGGTCATGGTGACATCGGCCATGCCGTCGTCACCGGCGTAGTAATACGCCAGGTGCGATTTTTTCATTATTTCGTTCGCGTCCTGTTCGGAAGCGGATGCGCTTGAGGCCACAACCGCCATCAGCGCCAGTACCAGATAAATGCTCGCCTTTCTCATTTCACTTGTCCTTTCTCTTTCTATTTTCTTTTCTACTCATTTTTCGTTTTAAACCGCGGCCCGGCTCGAAGAAGCCTGCGGCTCATGGTTTGCTTCTTTCTCCAGGGCCGGGAACAGCGACTTTTTCATAGTAACCGACAAAGCCGGCAGCAACAGCATCGTCACCAGCCCGGAAACCACCATGATCGCAAGGAAGAACGAACCTACGGTGATGTATGGAACCAATGTCGAGAACATCATGGGTATGAAACCAATGGCGATTACCATTACGTTTCTGCTGATGGCGCGTCCCGCCCCCTCGAATATCTCGTGGTAGGCGTCGTTGAAGCTGCGGGTGCGGGCGTAAATCATCCTTATACGCTGGATGAAGTGAATGGCGAAGTCGATAGAAAGTCCCAGCGTTAACGATGAAAGCACTGCCACCGGCATGTCGTACGGTTTGCCTATGTAGCCAATGAAGGCGTAGATAGCCATGATAGTAATGCTTAAGGGGAGCATGGAGATGATGCCCCATCTGAGCGAACGGAACAGAAATATCATCATGAAAAACACGACGACATAGGAACTGAGCAGAGATGACCTCATGCCGGTTACCATCTGTTTCTGCCACTCGATATTTATGTAAGGCAGGCCCGCCCAGTGTACCTGTACTCCTTCGGGGATCGGGTTGGCCGCCATAAAATTGTCTGCCCTGTCAACGACGCGCTGCACGGACTGGTTGTCACCGTTTCGCAACTGCACCCAGAGGTTGGACTTCAGATAGTCGTTGGTGACGAATTTGAATAGATCGTCCGGGTCGCCGCCCGACATCTCGAACAAAAACAACATCTGGGCGACCTCGGTCTGACTGTCGGGAATGGCCGCTTTGGATGAGTCGGCGCTGAACAGCTCGTAACGCACCTTCTTGACAATGTCGGTCAGACCGGTGGTGCCGCCGACGATAGGGTCTTTCTCGAGGTCGCGCTGAAGCGACTGCATATAATTGAGCACATCAGGGCGCTTCATGGCGTCATCGTCTTCGCCTTCAAAGACAAGATAGTTCATGTAGGTTCCGGCCAGATGGTTATTCATGACCATGTCGGCCTGACGAATCGGGTGCGATGTTTTGAACCACTTGACCGGGTTGTCGTTGACCTCGATGAGTGACAGACCCACCGCGGCAATAACGGCAACCGCTCCGGAAACAGCGATTATCGTCTTGGCGCGGCGACGGGCGAGATTGCGGAAAGCGTGCATGACTCTTGACAGAATACCGTGCGCGTCATCGGCCTGGCCGAAATTGCGCAGAGCTTTGGTCGATATCAGCATGCCGATAGCGGGGTTGATTGTCAGTGACAAAAACCAGGCGACCACGATACCAAACGCCACAAAGATGCCAAATACGCGGACCGGCGGAATCGGAGTGAGAGCTAGCGAGATGAAGCCGGCCACTGTAGTCAGAGAGGTAAAGAGCATGGGCACAAACAGTTCGTTAATGGAATGGCGTATTGTGGCATCTTTGTGTTTGTAGCGTTTGTAATGGTCGTGAAATTCGGATATGATGTGAATCGAGTTCAGCACCGATATGGGAATCAAAAATATCGGTATCATCGACGACATAATATGCACGGTGTTTCCGGTGAGAATCAAAAGACCCATCGCCCAGACCACCGACATCAGGGCTACCACCATCGGAGCCAGGATGATTTTCACCTGACGGAAGAACATCAGAAGCAACAGGAAGATAATCAGGAGCGCCGCCGGGGCCGAATAAGCCATCTGGACGAACATCTCCGAGCCGAATGAATCTTCAGCCAGCGGCAGTCCGGCGATATGATAGGTAGCGTCGCCGCCCAGCCGGTCGGTGATCTCGCGGATCTGCCCGGCCACCTGATGGGAAACATCCTTGGATTCCAATGGGATGAACAAGGCTATCGCCTTACCGTCATCGGAGGCCAATTTCCCTTTGAGAATGGGGCTGTCTTTGATGCGCTGAAGAATATATTGAGCCTGATCTTCGGTTTCGATTTTGTCGGACATAAGCGGTTCTATTATTAATGAGCCACCGGCGCCCTGTTTGATATCGTCGACTGTCGAGATGGCCATGATGTCATCAACGATGACGCCGTCGAGCTGCTCTATCTCGTAGGTGATATCGTAGACGCGGTTGAGCATGTCGGGCGTGAAAGCGCCGGTTTCCTTGACCACGCCAACGGCTATAAAGTCGTGAAGACTGAAATCTTCTTTGGTCATCTGGTGGAACAGGCGGGTGGGTTCATCCGCCTCAAGCATGTTCTGGGGATCGGTGTCAATCTTCATGTTGGGAAATTGCGTGGCAAAGAAAGCAGTAATGACGACCGCTATGCCTATTACAGTCCAGGGACGTTTAATCGAAAAATCAGTAATCTTCTGCCTCATCTGCTCTTTTCCTTTCAGGGAATTTTTCTGCCTTTAGCCTTTTAGATAGGCCTGGGTGCCAAATGATTCAGAAAAATAGCGGAAATTCCTCTACGCGCCCTCTTGGCCGCCTAAGCTGTTGTATAGCAGCAGGAAGAGATTTGGTTTCAGGCGGGCGGGAAATATAATTTAATAGAGATTATGGATAAACACAGGCGTTGTTATTAATAGTGCGGCCGAAGTAACCGTTAAAGCCTACTTCCCGAACTTTATCTGCCAGCGATCTTTGAGAAGGTTGTTGAGCTTACTCTCCAGCGACTTTGGCAATTCTACCGGACGGCCCTCGCGGCAAAGCTTGACCGATTGCTTCATGGTATCTACCATGATCCGGCAATTCTCGCAGTGACCGATATGTTTCTCGATCTCTTCGCAGAGCGCAGGATCCAGGTCGCCATCGATGTAATCATTCAACTCTTTTATGTAGTCCAGACATTTACGTCCCATAGCGTGCCTCCAGAGTCCGGGATAACTGGTCGCGGACGGCAAGTCGCGCCCGAAGGACTCTTGATTTTGTCGAAGCCACCGATTCATTTATGATTTTCGCAATCTCTTTGATCGACAACTCTTCATAGTATCTGAGCAAGAATGCTTCCCGATATTGAACCGGAAGAGCGGCTATTGCTTCGTCTATCATCTTTCTAAGTTCATCATCTTCCAAAACTTTATGCGGGTCTCTCCAGTCAAAAAGCTTGTGACCGCCATGGTTGTGCATTTCATCGGCGGAACGGGTCGGCAGGTAATCTTCAATCGGCTTGAGGTCCGTTTGCTTTTGCTTTGCCAGATGCGCCCGCGACTGGTTGAGCGCGATTGAGTAAAGCCAGGTGCCGAATGAAGACTCGCCTCGAAACTGCTCTATATTGTCAATTGCTTTTATCAGCGTTTCCTGTACTATATCCTCCGCATCCTGCGGGTTCGCTGTCATCTTGAGGGCCAGGGCATATATTTTCCCCTTGTTGGCGTTAATCAGAGCTTCGAACGCTTGAAAATCGCCCGCCTGAGCCTTCGCAACTAATTCTTTTTCACTCATGTGACTGGATTATACTGAAAAATGATTCAATAATGCAGTCAAATAATTCGCTCTTGGTTTTTGTCTCACGGCCACAAGCGATTACATTACAAAAACAACCTTAAAATCCACTTTTAGGTTTAATTTTGTCTTGATTTCTGTGCAAATTTTCACTAATTTCGGTTTACTTGGAAACAGAAGACGCAGGTTATTGTTTTATGAAATAAATGTAAAGACAAGGCGTCCGGATCAACGAGCACATGATCTGACAACAGTGACGTCTTGATCACCCCGTACCGTTCCCCTCCCCCGGTGCGGGGCTTTTTTTTGACCGGAAATTGGTATGTTAGCCTAGAATTTGGCCCAGCCCGGAACACGCGGGAAAGTGGCTACATCGCGAATGTTCGCCATGCCGGTGATATACATGATAGCCCTGTCAAAGCCAAGACCGAATCCGGCGTGCGGCATCGTGCCCCAGCGGCGCAGATCAAGATACCAGGCGTAAGCATCCATGTTCTCCGGAGCCATCTTCTTGATACGTTCGGTGAGAACATCCAGCCTATGTTCACGCTGACTGCCGCCGATAATCTCGCCGATGCGCGGCACCAGAACATCCATCCCGCGAACCGTCCGGCCATCATCGTTGACATACATATAAAAAGCTTTGATCGCTTCCGGATAATCAAAAACGATAGCCGGTTTTTTCAGAGCTTTCTCGGTGAGATAGCGCTCGTGCTCCGATTGAAGGTTCACGCCCCATTTGACGGGATATTCAAACTTCTCTCCCGAGGCTTCGAGTATTTTTATGACTTCGGTATAGGAGATGCGCTCGAAGTTCGACTTGATTACGGATTCGAGAGTCTGGCGTACTTCTTTATCGACCCACTGTCCGAAGAACTCCATTTCATCGGCGCACTCTTCCAGAGCAAAGCGGAAAAGATATTTCAGGAAATCTTCGGCCAGGTCCCAGTTGTCTTCCTGCTCCGCCCAGGCCATCTCCGGCTCGATCATCCAGAATTCCGAAGCGTGTCGGCTGGTGTTGGAATTTTCGGCGCGGAAAGTCGGACCAAAAGTATAAATGTCTCCAAGCGCGGTGGCCAATGCCTCGCCTTCAAGCTGACCCGATACGGCAAGAAATGCGGGAGATCCGAAGAAATCTTCAGACCAATCGATCCGGCCGTCTTTTTTCGGGATGTTCTCAAAGTCGAGAGTGGAGACTCTAAAAAGCTCCCCGGCTCCTTCGGCATCGGAGGTCGTAATAAGCGGCGTGTGAATATAGTAAAAACCCCGCTCCTGGTAGTACTTGTGAATGGCGTA
The DNA here is from genome assembly GCA_040756055.1 of Candidatus Zixiibacteriota bacterium. Classification (NCBI taxonomy): domain Bacteria; kingdom Pseudomonadati; phylum Candidatus Zixiibacteriota; species Candidatus Zixiibacteriota bacterium. Next base: position 234,455 of record JBFLZR010000001.1, on the reverse strand, counting down.
CGAGAGCTTTGAGCGTATCCGGTTGGTGGCCCCAAATGTATTGGTGCGTGGGCGAAGGTGGGCGACCTCGCGCAAAAACTCAAAGCTGTGGCGTTTTTTTTGAAGCGGGTAAGACGAATCCGCCTCGCCAACGAGATCTATGGAATCGGCCGCGAGTTCGTATTTCTGACCTTTGCCGAGCGAGGTTATCAGCCTGCCCCTTACTCTGACGGCGGCTCCGGTGAGAATTTTCTCCAAAACCGGAAATTTTTCCGGGTTGGCGAAAACTGCCTGAAGGTTGCCCATGCAAGACCCGTCGTTTACATCGACAAAAGCCACGTCTTTGCTTCTTCGAACAGTCCTGACCAGGCCGAGAATGGTTACGTTGGAATCGGGCGCTACCCGGTCATCTATGAGTATTCTGGCGATTTTTGTTCTTGTCCTGTAATCCATGGCAAACTCCGGAAATTAGATAAAACCTGCCGACAGTTGTTGTTTTTCCAATTAAAACAGAATCGGTTTTGCGGCGCAAGATATTAACTCACGGGGCGGCGTCATTTTGATTTTTTTCAAACCAAACGGCCGGCTCGGAAGTATAATTAGTGAAATTGCGCCTCGCAGCTTCAAAATGTGTGTTCCCAACCTATCACATAGACTTCCGGTCTTCGAGAGTGACCGGAAGTTTTTTTTATGCCTTTTGGGGAGATTGCCTGCAAAAAAAATGAGGGTGGATGGGATCGAACCATCGACACCCTGCTTAAAAGGCAGGTGCTCTACCACTGAGCTACACCCCCGCAACGCCGGTTTTCCGGCGTAACGTGAGGCTAAAATACCAATTAAGGCAGGATTGTCAAACGATTTCTGGTCGAACGGTGCGCGGATAGCCCTTAACTCCAGTCACAATTCAAAAAAACTCGGAATTTTCGTGAAAAATGACATTCGGGTGACAAAGAGGTTTTTCGTTTATGGTATTTTGGCAACGTACTTGAAACGCCTTCATACCTCTTTGTAGTTATAGAAAAGGCGCCCAACCTGGGCGCCTTTCCTTATATTCGCTATCTCTCAAGCCTCTCGCCACAGGCCGTTTACATAGCCTTCAAAAACTCCAGTTCAAAAATAAGGGTCTGGTTTTTTGGAATCCCCGGAGGCGGATTGTTGCCATAGCCCAGTTCCGGAGGGACGATCAACATTCTGGTGCCGCCTTCTTTCATGCCCAGCATACCTTCATTCCAGCCCTTGATCAGGCCTCTGTAACCGACCTCAAATATGAACGGCTCGTTCATATCTTTGGAGCTTTGGACCATCTGGCCCTTCTCGCCGTTTTCATCGGCGAACCAAAGAGTATAATGACACTGAACATTCATACCGTTGACGGCCTCTTTGCCGGTGCCGACGACCAGATCGGCATACTTAAGGCCCGATTCGGTGGTGATCAATTCAGGTTTGCCTTTTTCCGCAGTCGAATCAGCTTTTGGCTGCACTTTCTCCGCCTCTTTGTTGACTTCGGTTGAGTCGCCGAGAGTCACTCCCGCGGCGAACAGGACCATAAGCAACACTATCAAAATTCTCTTCACTGCATGTACTCCCTAATTTAGGTTGGAATTGAAATGGTCTCTTTTCTTTTTGCGCCGGTCGAAACGATACAGATTCTGACCCCGAGATCTTTCGCGATATAGTTCAGGTAGTCCTGAGCCTTCTGCGGCAGATTTTCAAAGCGGGTCGTACCCGTAGTGTCTTTTTCCCAGCCCGGCAGAGTAGTGTAAACCGGTTTGGCGTATGCAAGTTCAGCCAGGTCGAGAGGGACTTCGGTAATCTGCTCGCCCCTGAATTCATAGGCCGTGCAAACCTTGATCTCTGACATGTTGTCGAGAACATCGAGCTTGGTGACGGCAATCGAGTCGACACCGTTGATACGGACCACGTGTCGCAGCGATACCAGGTCCAGCCAGCCGCAGCGGCGCGGCCGACCGGTGGTGGCGCCGAACTCGTCACCGATGCGGCGAAGTTCTTCTCCGGTCTCATCTATCAGCTCAGTCGGGAACGGGCCCGCACCCACACGCGTGGTATAGGCTTTAATCACGCCTACGACCTCGTCGATCATCTTCACGCCGATTCCAAGTCCGGTTAGAGCGCCACCGGTAGTGGTGTTCGATGATGTAGCGAAGGGGTAGGTGCCGAGGTCAACATCGAGCAGCGCCCCCTGAGCTCCCTCGAAAAGAATCGTTTTGCCGCCGCGATGCGCCTTGTGCAGAAACAACGACACATCGATCATGAGCGGCTTGAACAGGTCGGTCAGTTTGAGCAGTTCCTCGTACGTCCGGTCAAGATCCGCGCGCTCATCATCGGAACCGGTCAGGTACTTGCTCTTGATGACGCGCTGGTACTCCAACCGTTTTCTCAGCCTGTCAGGTACCATGATGTCGGCCAGACGGATTCCGTGCCGTGCCACCTTGTCAACATAAGCCGGGCCGATTCCGCGCTGGGTCGTTCCGAGGCTGGCTGTCCCCCGGCTCTTTTCCTCGACGGCATCGATAAGCTTGTGGTAGGGCAGCACCAGGTTGGCCGCCGGCGACACCCACAGACGGCCGTGATAAGAGATTCCCTGGGAGCTCAAAAACTCCAGTTCTTCTTTGAATCCGAAAGGATCCAGCACGACACCATTACCGATGACACATTCTTTGCCGGGGTGGATGATTCCCGAAGGAATCAGGTGCAGGATGTATTTCTTATCATCGACACAGATAGTATGTCCGGCGTTGGCGCCACCCTGAAACCGGGCGGTGATATCGGACTCGGCCGCCAGCAGATCGACAATCTTCCCCTTGCCCTCGTCGCCCCACTGGCATCCAATAACTACTTTGTTCTTATTCATATTTTCTCTGTCTGTAAATTAGTTGCTTATCCAAGTAATTCCATAATGGCGCTTTGAAGTTCGTTTTTTCCAACTCCGGTTATAGTGGAGAATGGTATCGCTGTCAAGCCGAAATCGCTCTCGACCTGCCTGACCCGGCGGTTTATTCTGTCGCGGTTCAATTTGTCCGCCTTGGTAACGACGACTATTCCCGGAAGTTGTCTTCGGGACAACCAGTCGAAAAGCTGCAGGTCAAGGTCGGTGGGTTCACGGCGACTATCCATGAGAATCACAATGCCGCGTAAATTTTCACTTTTCTCCAAATATTCTTCGAGCAGTTTTGCCCACCCGGCCCGCTCTGTTTTGGAGACTCGGGCGTAGCCGTAACCGGGAAGATCCACGAAATAGAATCTGTCGTTGACGAGAAAGAAATTGAGCGATCGGGTTTTACCGGGTGTGTTGGAGACCTTGGCCAGTTTTCGCTGACCCGTGAGCTTGTTCAAGAGAGAGGATTTACCGACGTTTGATCGTCCGGCAAATGCTACCTGGGGCCGCTTATCGCGGGGAGTCTGGTCATACTTGTAGAAAGAGCCCACAAATCGGCAATTCATCTGTTTCAAAACAAACTATCTATATTCTGAGGTTATAATCTTATTACCCTGCCCTACAGGCGAATTCCAAAATCCATGCGGCGGTCGGCCCTTGCTTTGACGAATGGAGTGTCGAGCATGGCCAGATTCAAGACATCGCGTACCCGCCGTACGAAATGGAGCTTGAGACCATCGAGAAGCTCCTTTTGCATCTCGGTGATATCCTTGCGGTTCTTTTCGGGCAGTATTATCTCAGTGATGCCGAGGCGTTTGGCCGCCAGAAGTTTTTCGTTCAGACCACCAACGGGAAGAACATCGCCGATAAGGGTGATCTCGCCCGTCATGGCTATATCGGTTCGAACCGGAATGCCGGTTAACGACGACAGCAGGGCGGTGAGAAGCGTAATGCCTGCCGAGGGGCCATCCTTTGGAACCGCGCCTTCGGGAATGTGAACATGAACCTCGAGGTTCTCGAAGAAATTCGCCTTGAGACCGAACGTATTTGCGTTTCTTCGGATATAGGACAACGCGGCTACGGCGGATTCCTGCATTACATCGCCGAGCGAACCGGTCAGGGTCAGTTTGGCTTTGCCGTTCATCAAGACAACCTCGACCGGCAAGACATCGCCGCCGAGTTCCGTCCATGCCAGTCCGACGGCATAGCCGATAGTGGGGTTGGCCTTGACGTTGGTATCCAGGTATTTGGGTACACCGAGCAGTTTGCGGACCCTGGCTTTGGTCAGCGAAACCTTACGGATTTTTCTCCCTGATGCTATATCTACGGCTATCTTACGGAGCATGGCGCTCAACTGACGTTCCAGCTCGCGTACGCCCGCTTCACGCGTGTAGCTGTTGATTATATCAAGCAGGGCCGGCTCCTTGATCTCAATAGCGACTTTCTCCAGACCGAGCTCCTCGATCAATTTGGGAAGCAGGAAATCTTTTGCGATGGCGACCTTCTCGAAATCCAGGTAACCGGGCAGCCGGATAATTTCCATTCTGTCTCTCAGCGCCGGCGGGACCGTGACTACGGTGTTGGCGGTCGTGACAAACAGGGTGTCGGACAAATCATACTCGACTTCGAGGTAGTTGTCGGTAAAGGTGTTATTCTGTTCCGGATCGAGCACTTCCAGCAGCGCCGAAGCCGGGTCTCCGCGAAAATCTTTGCCGATTTTGTCGATTTCGTCGAGCAGAAAGACCGGATTGGACGATCCCGATTTTTTGATCGACTGAATTATTCTTCCGGGAAGCGCTCCGATATAGGTGCGGCGATGTCCGCGTATCTCTGCTTCGTCGTGCACGCCGCCCAGCGACATACGCACGAAATTCCGTCCGAGCGCCCTCGCTATGGAACGCCCGACCGATGTTTTGCCGACGCCGGGAGGACCCACCAGGCAGAGTATGGGGCCTCTGACTTTACCGGCCAATCTTATGACGGCCAGGTGCTCCAGTATCCTGCTCTTGGGTTTCTGCAATCCGAAATGGTCACCGTCGAGAATCGCCTTTACTTTCTTGAAGTTGGTCTGATCTTTGGTGGGATGGTTCCACGGCAGATCAAGCAGCCAATCGAGATATGCGCGCACCACGCCTGATTCCGCCGAATAGGGGTGCATTTTAGACAGCTTCTTGATTTCATCCTCGGCTTTTGCCTTAACGGGTGCAGGATAATCGTAGCTCTCCAGCTTGGCATAGAGGTCGTCGACTTCGGCCGGCGGCTCATCGAACTGCCCCAGTTCATCTTTGATAGCTTTCAGCTGCTGTTGCAGATAGAACTCGCGCTGGCTGCGTGACATTGAATCGCGTACCGAACCGTCGATTTTGTGCTCTATCTTCTGGATTTCTATTTCTTCCTTAAGAATCTCGCCGAGGAGTTGAAACTGCTCTTTGACCGTGTATGTCTCCAGGATCTGCTGCTTGGTTTCCATGCGATGAAGGATATGAGCGGCAATGCTGTCGGCCTTCTGGTGATAACTGCCTATCGCCGAGAGCGAAACCAGGACCTCTTCGGGGATGCGTTTGTTCAGTTTGACATATTCGGAGAACCGCTCAATGGCCGAGCGGGATAACGCTTCGGTTTCTCGATCGGCGGGCCTTTCGTCGGGGGGGATGGCTTCTATCTCGGTCTGGAAATAGCCCGCCTGTTTTTTCATGTGCTCTATTTTCGCCCTCACCAGACCCTCGACCAGAACCTTGAAAGTGCCGTTCGGCATCTTCATAACCTGCAGCACTCTTGCGACAATACCGACCCGGTAAAGATCGGCAAGTTCCGGGCTGTCGACATCGGCCTGTCTCTGGGCCACCAGCAGGACCTGTTTGTCATCGTTTAATGCCTGCTGAAGGGCATTGATTGTGAAATTGCGTCCAATCAGAAGCGGGTATATCATGTGGGGAAATACGACTACGTCACGCAGCGGTATCAGCGGAAGACTGGACTTGATTTCGATTTCTTCTGAATTATGCCTTAATTTCATTTTCCTCCGGCCGCCTGCTCTCATCTGGCATACGGCGGCAACCTTACAAAATAGGCTTTTTTTCGGCTTAGTAAACAGATTTTTGGAGGGTTACCAACACGATAACCAGGGCAGGGGCGCTCCCGCCTCAGTGGCGGCCCGAAGTCACCACGTACCAGAATATTAGAAGCAAAGCGACCAAAACGGCTATGGAAACATAGCGGCGCGAACTGGGCGGCGGCTTCATAAGAGCCTGAAGCTTCTGGTAATCATCGTGAAACGACCGCATTTCCCTTAGCGTTATCTCGAGCTCACTTGAGCTGGTCAGGCGGTCTTCGGGTTCTTTTGCCAGAAGTTTCTCCAGAAGTAATATCTTGTCTCCGGAGGTTCCCCGGCTTCGAAGCGCCGTGAAATTGGGCTGGTAATCGAGAATGGATCGGCAGATATCGTTAGCGTCAACACCGTCAAAGGGCAATTCTCCGGCAACGCAGCGATAGAAAATTCCCCCGAGCGAGAAAAGGTCGGATTTGACAGTGATGTCCTGGTTGAGGACCTGTTCGGGTGAAAGATAATGGTATGCCTCGGCTGGAGCCTCGAACTCCGGGTTGAGCTGATAATCTTCAAACAATGACAGTCCGGCGTCGATAAGCTTGACGATCCCTTCCGAACTGACCATTATGTTGCTCGGTTTCAGATTGCCGTGAAGAAGTTTCATGGCGTGAATTTCCTTGAGACCCCGAGCCGCCTGGGCGAATATGTCGAGTATGTTGTAGTCGGTTTTGTCCTCGCAGCTGATAATGTCGGCCAGACTCTGACCTGTCACATGCTCCATGACAACAGCTGTCAGGTCGCCTTTCTCGACCACGTGATATATCCGGCCGATATTCGGGTGTTCCTGGTGAATCAGCGCCCTCGCCGTCGAAAGGCGGTCGGTCAGATGCTGCGAGGCGGGCGTTCTCCTGAGGATTTTTACGGCTGCCGGTTTTTGCTGGTCATTATCCCAGGCCCGATAAACCTCGCCGCTGATTCCCTCGCCGATTTTTTCGAAAAGATTGTAGTGGAGAATCTGACGTATTTCCATATATCTATTAACGGTAGAACATCGGCATAACTTGAGGCCAGCGAAGAGACCATCCGCTCAGACGCGGCACATGTATGGTGCCTCTAATTCATTATCCAAAAGCCAGTTATGTTGACAGACTGAATAACATGAGAAGAAGCCGTCGGGTTTCGATTCCCGACGGCCTTCAGATCGTCTCAGCCAACACAACTCAGCCACTTACCCCATGAATGGGTAGCGGTAATCGTGCGGCGGCACAAAATTCTCTTTAATCGACCGCGGCGAGGCCCAGCGAAGCATATTCTGGATACCGCCCGCCTTGTCGTTCGTGCCCGATGCCCGACCACCGCCGAACGGCTGCTGGCCGACTACAGCGCCGGTCGGTTTGTCATTGATATAGAAATTGCCGGCCGCGTGACGAAGCGTTCTCTCGGCCAATTCGATCGCCTTGCGATCGGTGGAGAAAATAGCGCCCGTCAAAGCATACGGTGAAGTCTGATCGCACAGATGCAGTGTCTTGGCGTACTCATCATCTTTGTAGATATACAGAGTGATCACCGGGCCGAAAATTTCTTCCTCGATTAGTCTGAAGTGAGGATCGGTTGTCACCACGACGGTGGGTTCGATGAAATACCCTTTTGAGCTGTCATACTTGCCACCGGCGATTATCTCAGCGTCTTTGGCTCCTTTGGCGAAATCGATAAACTCGGTGATAGACTCAAACGCGCTCTTATCGATAACGGCACTGACAAAGTTGGTGAAATCTTCCGGATCGCCCATCTTGAGGCCCTTGACCTGCGCCACGAGGTCATTCTTGATGATCTTCCAGATCGATTCGGGGATATAGCAGCGTGAAGCCGCGGAACATTTCTGCCCCTGATATTCAAAGGCCCCACGCACGATCGCCGTCACCAGCGCTTTCGGGTCGGCGGAAGGATGCGCGACAATAAAGTCCTTACCGCCGGTTTCACCGACAATGCGCGGATAGGCCCGATAGTTGGCGATATTTTCGCCGACCGTTTTCCACATGTTCTGAAATACCGCCGTCGAACCGGTAAAGTGAATACCGGCCAGATGTATATTACGAAGAACGGTGTCTCCGATTGCCGCGCCGCGGGCGAAAATCAGGTTGATGACGCCATCGGGAAGCCCCGCTTCGCGCAATATCTGCATGAGAATATGCGAGGTGTAGGCGGCCGTTGAAGCCGGTTTCCAGACCACAACATTGCCCAGCATCGCCGGAGCGGTCGGGAGATTGCCGTTGATCGACACGAAATTGAACGGCGTCACGGCGAAAATGAAACCCTCGAGCGGGCGATGGTCCAGTCTATCCCAGATCATCGGAGCGCTTTCCGGTTGAATCTCATAAATTTGCTGCATGTAATAGGCATTGAAGCGCCAGAAGTCCACTAACTCGCATACACAGTCAATTTCGGCCTGAAAGATGGTTTTGGAATGGGCCAGCATGGTGGCGGCATTCATCTTATGGCGATAGGAGCCGGCCAGTAAGTCTGCCGCTTTCAAGAAGATAGCCGCCCTATGTTCCCAGGGCATGTGCTCCCAGGATTTCTGAGCCTCTATAGCGGCATCGACCGCTTTTTTTACTTCGGCTTCACTACCCTGATAATAGAAGCCGAGTTTAAGACTGTGGTTGTGGGGAGATGTTATCTCAATTTTCTTGTCTGTCTTAACGTCTCTGCCATTAATGACGAGCGGGATTTCCAGCGGATTGGCCTTGAGTTGGGCCAGTTCCTTGACGAGTTTGGCTCTTTCGGGTGAACCCGGAGCGTAAGCAAGGATCGGCTCATTTTTTGGTGGTGGTACGCGATAAATTCCCATTTGAACCTCCACGGGTCCGGGCTGCGATGGCCAGCGACCCGTTTATTTAGTCATTCAAAACTTTTATTCACAATCAGTTTTTCAGGACTATCATTTTATATAGAAATTCGGCGCGGGGCAAGCGATTAGTGGCCAACGGGAGCGATACGAGCGTTATACAAAACGGAGTAGGCCAAACGGGAAAGCGGGCATAAAAAAATGACCCCAACGGGAGTCGAACCCGTGTTACCGCCGTGAAAGGGCGGTGTCCTAGGCCACTAGACGATGGGGTCATTGGGCCAAAATTGCGTCGTATTATACTCTTTTTCGACATACTGTCAAGAAAATTCATGGCGGCGCGCTGCCTCGCAATCACTCAAGCCGACGCGGCAATCACGCACCCGGAACAGCTGTCAATGTCCACCCCGTAGCGTCCGTCCGGCGCAATTTCTGCCCGGACCGCCAAAAACCCGCGAGGCTCCCGAAGGGGGAATTTGTATCGATAACATCCACAAAAGATATTACTCTCGGCTGGCGTACGAAGACCTTCGCACCCGACCGCCTCTCGCAGAAAATGGAGGCTTCAACTCCAGAAATGACGATGAGCGTGAGCGAGATGCTGCCTGTCGCACCACTGCGGGAGGCGCATACTGGGCACTTAAGTAGTTTTCTATCAGTCTGTTAATTTCTCGAATGGGCGATAGTGTCCCGGCTGAGGAGAGCAATGTGGATAACCCTTGCATCTCGCAAAATCCCGTCGAGTGTGAAAATAATTACGGAAAAATTTTCATCCAATGAAAGTTGTCGAATGCGAGTATTTGTGTTGGAATGAAATGGATTCAGTGAGTCGGCGTTTTACGGCTTGATTTTAGTTGCTGCAACATACTGCAAAAGCCATTTTTTTGTTGACAATAATGCCCCTAAAGGGCGTATTCTTATTAGGAAAATAGAGGGTCCTTTAACCTTAAACTTTAAGAAATCCCAAAAGGAGGAGTGTATCGATTGTTGTTAAGTCATTTCTTTGCCTCACCACCAATTTTAACTCAATAGAGAAGATAAGGAGTAAGTGAAGCATGAAGCTAAAACTCTTGTGTATCACGTGTACCCTGCTGCTTCTATTAACAGGTACTGTTTTTAGTGCAGTAGTAGGTAAGATTACAGGCGTGGTCACTGATGCTGAGACGCAGCAGCCGCTCGTAGGCGTGACCGTGTCGGTGCAGGGTACAACCTGGGGTGCAATAACTGACCCGGATGGTCGGTACTCCATCTTGAATGTTCCCGTCGGAGACTATACCGTGGTCATGACCGCCGTGGGATACGCAACGGTGGAAATCTCCAACGTGATTGTCCATGCTGATCTCGCCGCTTATGTTAATCAGGCTATGACGCCTCAAGCCGCGGAGCTTGGCACCGTGATTGAGGTGAGAGCCGAACAGCAGCTGGTTACTCGCGACAAAACGACCTCGGTCAATATCGTGCGGTCCGAAGAAATTCAGGCCATGCCGACCCGTGGTTTCGAACAGGTCGTGGGTATCCAAAACAGCGTAGTTCGCATGAATTCCAACGTTGACACCCGCCAGCGCGGCGGTCGTGAGTCCCGGGCGGCATCTCCCGAGCTCAACCTGCGCGGTGGTCGTCCCTCCGAAGTGGCGTACTATGTCGACGGTTTCTCACAGCAGGATCCGTTGTCCGGTATCTCAACCGCCAACGTCAGCAATAACGCCATTAAGGAAGTTTCTGTGACCTCCGGCGCGTTCTCGGCCGAGTATGGCCACGTGGCTTCCGGTATTGTCAACGTCGTTACCAACTCCGGTAGCGATGAATACCATGTCGCGATTGAGGGTGTCACTGACAACTTCCTCGACAGCGACAACAAGCCGGTATTCGACCACAATTTCTACACCGGCGACGTCAGCGGTCCTATCCCCGGACTGAAGAACGGATACTTCTATCTGTCCGGAGAGCGCCGTTATCAGGAAGACCGCACTCCCTCGATTAAGACCAAGGAGATTTATGAGCAGTTCGGCTGGGAATCGCGCAACACGATGCCCAACAACTGGCTCGAAGGCTGGTCGTATCAGGGTAAATTGGATTACAACTTCTCGCCTACTGTCAAGCTGACCCTGAACGGCAACGGGTCGATTGACAGATGGTCGGAATATAGCCACTTTTATAATCATCCGCGTTTCCCTGACCAGGTCAAGCACTCACCGCGCTACGAAGACACCAACATGGGCTTGAACGCCAAGATTACGCACACTCTGAACGCGAATACGTTTTATAACCTGAGCGGTTCTTACTTCATGACGCAAAGAGTGAGAGGCGACGGCGTTCTCTTTGACAATGTGGAGGCCTATCAGCGCGATTATCCCAACCCTGAATGGGATGATTTCAATCTGTTTGCCGAAGGCGACAGTATCTTTGCGGATGACGAGTTCGTTACGTTTTTGGAGCATTATGTCTCTGGCTCCATTCTCAAGCGTAAATCCTCGTACATCGGTTTCAAGGGAGACATCACCAGCCAGATCAGCGCCAGCCAGACGCTGAAGTTTGGTTTTGACTTCCAGCGTCACACCACTCGGTTTTACCAGAACTTCGATGCTTCCGTGGATTACAGCACGGAGAACGTGAACCGTTATGGTTACGACATCTTCGGCAACGAGTCCGATCTCGAGGATTGGGAAATCGAGCGGATACTTTTGAATGCGGACGGAACCACTGATACGGTCTATGCGTTCGGTGCCAAGCACCCCATCAATCTGGGTATCTATTTGACCGACCGTCTTGACTGGAGAGGATTGATAGTCAACGCGGGATTGCGTTTCGACTACTTCGATTATAAAGCGAAGCAGACGAAGAACGTCACTTACCCGCTCGATCCCACCAACGCTGGCGATCTCCTCGGTTCGGTAATCGATCCTACGGACCTTAAGGATAGCGAGAAGTTCACGCGTGTATCCCCTCGTCTCGGTGTTTCCTTCCCGGTCAGCGACATCACGCAGCTGCACGTCAACTACGGTCAGTTCTATCAGCGGCCCGACCTGGTCAGGCTGTTCGTCGGATATGACTTCTTTGGTGCCCGCATTGGCGCCGGTTCATACTACGCCCAGCCGAACCCGAACCTTAAGCCGGAGAAAATCATCCAGTACGAAGTTGGTATTACGCACCAGCTGGGTGAGTTCACGGCTTTTGACCTTACCGCATATTACAAGGACGTACAGGACCTGGTTCAGATTTTCCACCAGGCGCCTGCTTTTCCGTTCGCTTATGACTATTACGGCAACACCGACTACGGTACGATCAAGGGTGTTGATTTCAGCGTCAATATGCGCCGCACGCGCAATATTGCCATGCAGTTGAAATATTCGCTGAGCTACGCAAGCGGCACCGGCTCCTACGCCAATTCAACGTTCAACATCGCCTGGAAGAACCCGGGTGGCACGCCGAAGTCGACTAATCCGCTGGACTACGACCAGCGCCACAGCATCATTGCCATGTTCGACCTGCGCTCAATGAAGGGCGAAGGCCCGCTTGTCGGTAACATCCGTCCGCTCGAGAACTTCGGTCTCAATATAGTGGCGCAGTTGGCCAGCGGTCTGCCGTACACTCCTATGGAGGTGTATGACGCCGTCAGCCCGAACGCCTCCGTTCAGCAGACGCCGACCGGTGGCATCAACTCGGCCAGAATGCCGTGGACCTTTGTCATCGACCTCAAACTGGAGCGTACCTTCCAGGTAGGCAATTACCAGATTCGTCCTTATATCTGGGTCAAGAACCTGCTCGACAGGGAAAATATCGTGGCTGTCTATGAAGGCACCGGCGAACCCAATACCTCCGGGTATCTCGAATCTCCGGAAGGTGTGGTGCGCGCGTCTGATCCCGAGGATGGCGCCGAATTTGCCTACCGATACGACGCTCTGCAGAACAACCCGAAGAACTGGTCCAATCCGCGGATGGTATTCGCCGGGTTGCGTCTATCGTTCTGACGAACATGAGGAGAGGACTATAAGATGAGAATTAAACTTTTATGTTGTTTGATGGTGCTCCTGTTGGCAGTGCCGCTCGCGGCCAGACCCCCGAAAGGGCTTGACACCGAGCCGTCATCGGCAATTATCGACAACACCACTTTTATCGACGCCAACAGGATACTGATGTTCGTGACCAATCACGGCAATTTCGGTCGTGACCTTGCTGGTGTATTCGGTTACGACTATGGTACCTGGTTCCCGTACGCCGGAGACACGGCGCTCATAGCTGGCAACATCGGTAAGGCGGGTGACTTCTCGCCGAACTACGCGGCTGGTCTCTGGGTCGGCGGTCTCGTCAATGATACTATTAGAGTCGTGGTTTCGGTGTACAGCAGCGAATACACGCCCGGGCCGATGGTCGACTCGACCTACTCGCCGGACAGCCCGGATTTCAGAGTCTATAAACTCTACCGTGACAGTCTGGCGGGCAACCCCAGTGGCGACTACACCAACTGGCCGGTCGATCAGGGCGCCCCGGTTAATGAAGATGGTACCCCGAAAATGATCGGCGACCAGATGCTCTGGTGCGTATATAACGACGCCTACGCCAACAATCACGACAACGACGCCGGCTTTACCGATCCGCTTGGAATTGAGGTGAAGCAGACGGTATTCTCTTTTGACCGCATAGGCTCGTTGGGCAATATGGTCTTTGTCAAATACCAGATTTACAACAAAGGAGTGAACACGATCCAGGACTGCTACTTCTCCATCTGGTATGACCCTGACCTCGGTACCGCCGGCGACGATCTTGTCGGGTGCGATACGACTATTGATCTTGGATTTGTGTACAACTCCGATAACGACGACGGTCAGTACGGAGCCGCGCCCCCGGCAATGGGCTGCGACTTCTTCCAGGGGCCGCTGGTCTTTACCGGTGACGAAGCCGATACCGCCCGTATGTGGGACACCACCTGGGTGGGTTATACCAACATGGGCCTGTATTCGTTCAACAAGTATATCAACGGTACCGACCCGGACGAAGCTCAGGAAACATTCAATTATATGCGCGGTTTCAATAGCGACGGCAGCCCCTACACTTACGAGGGCGAAGTCTTGAAGTTCGTGCATAGTGGTGACCCGGTTACCGGCGAAGGCGACATTGACATCGCTCCCGCCGACCGCCGCTGGATGCAGACGACGGGACCGGTGACCGAATTCGCTCCCGGCGACTCCACTGAAATCATCTGCGCCATGATTGTTGGTCAGGGTTCCGACAACCTTAGTTCCGTAACGGTCGTGAAGAACCTTGACAAATTCGCGCAGGTACTCTATGAAGAAGGCTTCAATCCTCCGGCGCCGCCGGCCAAGCCGAATGTGACAGTGGCTCGGCTGTCTGGGGAAATCACCCTTTCCTGGGATGATACCTCAGAAGTTGACCAGGGCGAATATCCCTTCGAAGGATATTCGGTGTGGCAGGGCGAGACCCCTGCCGGACCATGGAAGCTGCTCGGTACGTACGACGTTATCAACGAGCGCGAGGACGCTGGTGAGCCTCTGGTTGACACCCTGTTCGACACGGAATCGGGTTTGGACCTCCCCGTCGTAATGCGTTCGGTGAAGAATACCGGGCTCAGCTATCATTATACGGCAACGAGCGACGCTCTGACCAACACGAGCTTGAAAGACCTAACCGAATATTATTTTAAGGTTAGCGCTTTCTCGTTCGGCTATTTCAAGCAAAACGGTGATGCTGTACCGAACGGAGACCGGTTTCTCGAAAGCGAGAGAACTCTTTCGATAACACCGCAATCGCCCGTAGCTGGTATACATCCTGTTACGGAATCGTATGAGGTGCTTCCCGTAACACACAGTTCCGGTATATCCGACGGCGTTATTGAGCCGATAATCATGGATCCGCTTGCTCTTACGGGGCATGATTACCGCTTGACCTTCACGCACAGATACGACACCACGTATCATCCGTGGGAGTTTGCCGATACCACTTTTGACTTTAACACCACCACTGATACATGCGACCTCGCCTGGGATACTTCGGCCGATCCTGATACGGCGATTGTGACATATTGTGTCGACACGATAGTCGTTGAAATCGAAGAAGGATCTGGCGTTGACACTCTGGTGGATGTGGTTACTTTGTGGCACGTATATGACACGGACGCAAATCGATGGGTGTTACAGGATCAGGTCAACCAGGAAGGTGATGATGATTACTTTGTGTTTGACGGTATCCTACTCAAGGTTCAAGGTCCGTTACCCGGTGTGAAGCGCTGTGACATAATTGATTGCGAGAATGACCCGTCCTCCTGGGGCTGGGACATACCCGCAGGCACACGACGGTTCACATGGGCAGAAGGCGACTTTGGTTTTGAGGGCTTCCGTGGCGCTCTTGGCTGGGAATCACCGGCCCACTACTTCAACGGTTTATCAATAGTGGGACCGGGAGAACTCACGGAGGTCGTGTTGCGACTGGCTACGGTCAGTGCCGAGGACGGCACCTTCGATCCAAACGATGAAAACGTGTCGTACGCCTATCGCTTCTTGAGAAACGCGCAAAATCCACCTGCCCAGCCGGAATTTGCGCCGTTTATTGTTAATCCGTCCGCAAGTTATGTGTTCCAGGAGTTCGATAGAACCTGCCCGCTTTCTGCCTGGAATATGGACACAGATCCGCCTACGAGGCTCGCTCTCGGTTATATGGAGAACAACGTCTCGTTAGGTCGGGTAGATGGAAAATACTGGCCGGCAGAGAGTGATTCACTCGTGGCGTTGGCCACCGACAACGTTGGCTCCGGCGGCCCACGGGAGTGGCTCTTTATCTTCAATCAGCCGTACAGTGAGACCGTCAACCCGGATTGGGCTACCAACGCCCTGTCGGATCCGGCGATTCCTATCCAGTATTGGGCAACATGGAATCGCAGAGGCCACGATGTACCGTTCTCACCGGGCGGGACTGGGGAAGATGAATTCCAGATTTTCCCGGGACGGATTAATCTGCCGGCCGATACGTTCTTCTTCACGGCTCCCTCTCCTCAGATGACCTCTACTGAAAACGACCTCGACCTGATCAAGCCGGTACCGAACCCGTTCTATCTGTCAGGCGGATACGATCCGAACCCGGGCAGCTACGCCATCAAGTTCCATCATCTGCCTGCGGAATGCACTATAACTATCTACAACCTCGGTGGTGATCTGATTCGGACCATAGAGAAGAACGATCCTTCAACAGCCGAAGTTACCTGGGATGTATTAACCGAGAACCGCTTGCCGGTGGCTTCGGGTATCTACATTTATGTTGTGGATGCTCCGGGCTTTGGTCAGAAGATTGGCAAAATGGCAGTCTTCGTCGAGCAGGAAGTTCTGGACATTTACTAAACAAGGAGCGTGAAAGTAATGAAGTATAAACTTTTCATAGTGTTAATGGTTCTCCTTGTAGTAGGCCTGAGCCCGGCTTATGCGGGGAACACATTGAGATTAGGCACCGCTGGCGCCCAGGAGCTTCTGATTCCAGTTGGCTCCCGCGGCACCGCTATGGGTGGCGCCGTGCTTTCGACCACTTCCGGTATAGAAGCTATGTACTGGAACCCGGCGGGGCTCGCCTCGCTGGAAGGTACGGAAGCAGCATTCACATACCTGCCGTATATCGCTGATATCGATGTCAACTTCGTCGGTATCGCCAAAGGTATCGAAGGCTTTGGTACGATCGGATTCGGCGCCAAGGTCGTCTCCGTTGGTGATATCGAGGAAACCACCGAGGACTTCCCGGATGGCACGGGCCGCGTATTCAGCCCGACTCTGTCGGTGTTGAACGTGACCTATGCCCGTGAGTTCACGGCCAACGTCGCGTTCGGTGTGACGGCGATGTTCATCAACGAGGACATCTTCAATGTCAAAGCCACCGGCGTAGCTTTCGATGTGGGCTTCATCTACAAGCCGCGCTGGTACGGATTGTCGGTCGGTCTGGCAGTCAAGAACTATGGCCCTGAAATGGCGTTTGACGGCATCGGGTTCGATCGCGAGCTCAATGACCGTCCGGCAAGACAGGTTGCCGCCAAGTTCGATCTGCCCAGCTCGATCAACGTCGGTATCGGCTACGACTTCCTCGATGACGGCAAGAATCTGGCCAACCTCTCCGGTAACTTCCGGTCGAACAACTACTCGGATGATTACTGGCAGGGCGGTGCGGAATACGTCTATGACGGCAAGTACGCGCTGCGCGCCGGATACAACTTCTCCGAACAGGATTCGTACATTTACGGTGCGTCGTTCGGCGCCGGGTTGACGGTACCGCTTGGTGGCGTTGACCTGACATTCGAATACTCCTGGAACGAGACCGAAGTATTCGACGACAACCAGTACTTTACGTTGAAAGCCAACTTCTAATTTGGTTTTACAACCATAAAAAAAGTCGGGTACCAAAAGTACCCGACTTTTTTATTGCATCTGTTTCCCTCGCCGCGCCTACTGCCGCCCGGTACAAATATAAGTGAAGCCGCGCTTGCGGACATCCTGCGGACTATAAATATTGCGGGTATCAAAGATATTGAGCCCCCTGAGGTTCTTTTTCAGAGCATCGAAATCCAAATCCCTGAACTCGTGCCATTCGGTAGCGATAATTATCAGGTCGGCTTCTTTCGCGGCCGTCAGGTAATCATCGCAGTATGTCAATTCGGCCAGCTCTTTTTTGGCTTCATCCATGGCCGCCGGGTCATATGCCTGCACCCTGGCCCCTTCAGCGAGCAGCTTGCGGGCGATATGAAGCGGGGGGGATTCACGAACATCGTCCGTCCCCGGCTTGAACGCCAGACCAAGCAGACAGATTGTCTTGTCTTTAAGGCCGTCAAGAAGCTTTCGACTCTTTTCGACAATCAACTCCTTCTGACGCTCATTTACCCTCAGAACCGACTTGCCGAGCTGGAAATCATAGCCCACCGATTCGGCGGTGTTGACCAGCGACCTGATGTCCTTGGGAAAACAGGATCCGCCGAATCCGGGTCCCGGATGGAGAAATTTTGGGCCTATTCTCTTGTCCATGCCGACCCCGGTGGCGACTTTGTATACATCGGCGCCCACCCGGTCGCAAATATTGGCAATTTCGTTGATGAAGGAGATTTTGAGCGCCAGCATGGTATTGGAGGCGTACTTAATCATCTCCGCGGTTTCGTTGGTGGTGCCTACGATCGGGGTTTCAAGAAGATACAGAGGACGATAGATGTCTCTTATGATAGCCATCGCTCTTTCGGAGTCGGCGCCGATTACCACTCGATCCGGTCTGAGAAAGTCATTCACGGCGGCTCCCTCACGCAGGAATTCCGGGTTTGAGACTATATCGAACTCCACCTCACGGGTAAGATTATCCCGTATCAGTTTCTTTAGCTCGCGGGCGGTGCCTACCGGTACGGTGCTTTTGATGACAATGACTTTGTAATCGTTCATGGTTCGGGCCACCGTTCTCACGACTTCGCGCACCTGCGTAAGATTGGCGCTGCCATCGTCGTTTTCCGGGGTCCCCACTCCCACAAAGACGACCAGGGAGCGGTCCACAGCCTTTTCGAGGTCGCTGGAGAACACCAGACGGCCGAGCTTGACATTGCGCTGCACAAGATCACTGAGGCCTATCTCATAGATGGGCATTTTGCCATTCTTGAGCATTTTGATTTTGGATTCGTCGCGATCGACACATATGACGTGCATTCCGAAGTCCGACATGCAAGCACCGGCCACCAGACCTACATAACCCGTTCCAACAACGCATATATTCATGTTTTATTCCCTTGCTGCCGCAGATACCAGTTTATGAATCTCTCCAGACCTTCATCTATCGACACCTCTGGCTGGTATGCCAAAAGGCGCTGAGCCTTGGAGATATCCGCGAATGTGCGCTGAACATCACCCGGCTGATGAGGCATTTTTCTTATTTTTGCTGTCTTTTTCAGTAGTTTTTCTATTTTCGAAATCAGTTCTCGAAGCTCAATCGTATCGGAACGTCCCAGATTTATTATCTCATAGCCGAAGTCCGCCTGTCGGCAGCTGAGGATGCCGCCGACGATGTCTTCCACAAAGGTGTAGTCCCGCTGCGAGACGCCGTCGCCAAACTGCTCGATTTCCTCGCCGTTGTGTATTTTCCGAGTGAAAAGGTGGATGGCCATTTCCGGGCGCTGCCGCGGGCCATAAACCGTGAAAAACCTAAGACAGGCGGTCCTGATGCCGTAGAGGTGATGATAAGTGTACGCCATCAGCTCACCGGCCTTTTTGGTTGACGCATAAGGCGAGATGGGGTTATCGACCGGATCGCTCTCCGAGAACGGGACCTTCTTGTTGTTGCCGTAGACCGACGATGACGAAGCAAATATGAACTTTTTTACCGAATGATGCCGGCACGCCTCGAGCAGATTCATCGTGCCTATCAGGTTGACCTGCTGGTAGAGCACCGGATTTTTGATCGATGGTCTCACCCCGGCCATGGCCGCGAGGTGGATCACCTCGCTGAACTGCCCGTCGGCAAAGCATCGGGAAACTGCCTCAGAATCCCTGATGTCGGCCTCTACCAACCGGTATGTGTCAAATTCCAGGTGCGGCCGGCAGTTGCGGCGCTTGATAGATGGTTCATAAAAGTCGTTGAAATTATCGATGACGGTGACACGTTTCCCCTGGGCCAGCAGGGCATCGACAAGGTGCGACCCGATAAAGCCGCATCCCCCCGTAACTAAAATCGACTCCGGCATAATCTCCCTTAAGACAATTTCACCCAATTTGGCGGCCGGAGACGGCCCTGTCAAGTACTATGGAGGAGGTTTGGATGGGGTAGGAACTTGTGACAAAAAAGGCGGCCTCGAGGGCCGCCTAGAAGGCTGTGTCGCCGCCAATAGCGTGCTTATTTCGATAGGTAGGCCGGCCAATCGCGTTCGATGGCGTAAGGCAACTGGCGAATGTGCTCGGTGGAAGTGTGCTTGGACTCGAAATCACGATAAGCACGCTTAATCTGATCGGGAGTAAGGCCCAGTTCTTTCGATACTTGGTTGATGTCGACCTTATACTCCCACGCGTACAGAAGCGGGTCGAGAACGTCAAAAGGCAAACAGAAATAGAAATCCTGATCGGAAACCGGCAGGCTGAATGTATCCGGGCTTGGCGTTCTGTCGATTATCTCTTTGGGGACGCCGAAATACTCGCCGAGCTGATACACCTGCAACTTGTACAGATGCGATATAGCTTCCACGTCCGTGCCGCCATCGCCGAACTTGCAGAAATCACCCAACAGGAACTCGGTCTTGTTGGTTGTGCCCGCGACCAGATAGTTCATTTGCTCGCCCCAGAAATAAAGCGCTATCATGCGCGAGCGGATTTTGACGTTGGCCGCCGAGGTGATGGCCAGAAACTGCTGTTTGGTCAGCCTTTTCTCCTTGTGATTGCCCTTGCCGTCATCGATGCGCAGGGTGTAGAAATTGTAACGGTCGACATTTAGAAGATTTTGCGGCAGATAGATGTTGAATTTGTAGCTTTCATTGTATTCGGGGAAAATGCTCTTGATAACATCATCGCGCGTTTTGTAAGCGGCGAAACTGCCCACTGCCTCGGTCAGATCAACCGTGTGGTGCTTTATGCCAAGTTTGTCGATGATCTTGCGGGCGTATTGGGCCGAAATCGGGTTGGACTCTTTTTCGGGCAGTATCAGGCCATATACTTTGTCCCTGCCGATGGCCTCAACAGCCAGCGAGGCAACCACGGCCGAATCGATACCCCCGCTGACGCCCACAATAATTCCATCTCTCTTGGGTGTTCCCTTTAATTGTGCTGCCATGAAATCCACGACGGTGGCGCTTTCGAGCCTGGGGTCTATTTTGAGAAGGTCGCGTATCGGCTTCATGTGACTTCCTTTCTATATTCGTAACTCTTCTATTTTGCGCTCTTGAGTTTCATCTTATCTATCTTTCCGGATTTCTGCTTCGGAAGAGAACCGGCAAACTCGATCAATTTCGGAACCTTATGGCTGGCCAGCCTGATTCGACAGTGATCGGATATCTCTTTACTCTCGGCTTGTTGTCCGTTGTTTAAGACGATGACTGCCTTTATAGCCTCACCCAGAATAGGGTCCGGGACACCGAATACGGCTACCTCGAGCACTTTTTCGCACTCGAGGATACATTCTTCGACTTCCTTAACGCTTACCCTGTTGCCGCCGGTCTTGATGATTTCCTTCTTGCGACCAACCACGTAGAAATATCCGTCTTTGTCCATTCGTGCCAGATCCCCTGTGAACAGGCGACCGTCGCGGAGAACATCGTTCTCCTCATCCGTTTGATTCCAGTAGCCGAGCATGACGTTTGGGCCGGTGACCATGATTTCGCCAACTTCGCCAACCGGCAGTTCGTTGCCGTCATCATCTACCACCGCCATCCGCACGCCGGGGACGGGGATGCCGATAGACCCCAGTTTTTCTTTAAGCCTCTCGGGAGGAAGATACGACACTCGTGGAGCGGCTTCAGTCTGGCCGTACATGATGAAAATTTCTTTGTGCCCGAAAGCGTCCATCAGCCGCTTTACAATCTCCGGCGCCATGGCGCCGCCCGCCTGGGTGAAATAGCGAAGTGATTCGAGTTTGCGCTTGGTGAAGGTGGAATTGGCCAGCAGAATCATGAAATTGGATGGTACACCCGACAGGCCGGTTACCTTCTCCTGTTCCATAGTGTCCAGCACGACCTCGGGGTACATGAAGCGATTGTCGATAACCAGCCTTCCACCACAGGCGATATGAGTTAATAACAGGGAATTACCATAGATGTAGTAAAACGGCAGGATGACCATCACGGCGTCATCGTTGGTCAGCTTTAGATATTCGATAGTCGCTATTGTATTTGAGACCAAATTGCGGTGTGACAACATGACGCCCTTTGATTTGCCCGTCGAGCCTGACGTGTAAAAAATGGCCGCCAGCTCGTTTTCATCTATTTCGACCGTGTTGTCCTGATATCGTCTTTTCGATGAGAATATGTCGCTTAGCAGTTCTACCGGGATATCATGGCGGCCAACAGAAATCTGTTTGTCGCAGATGACCAGCTTAACCTGGGAGTCCTGCGCGAGGATATCGGGAATGGTGCGCCTGAATTTGGCGCTGGTGATAAGTACGCGCGCCTGACAGTCGGTAGTGATATAGCGCAGGCTCTGAGCGTCGAGGGAGGTATCCAGTGGAACCGCGACATGCCCGGCGGCAAACACCGCGAAAAAGGCCTGAACATATTCAACAGAGTTCTCGATAAGGATAGCGACCCGCTGCCCTTTTTCGGGCAGGATTTCCTTAAGACGAGCGGCCAGGGACAGGGAGGAGTCAAAAACTTCCCCAAAAGTGGCTTGTCGCTCGTGATGAGTCACGGCTATTTTGTCAGGATATTGCCCCGCGCTTGACCTGAGAAGATCGAATACTTTCATGACGTCAAACCGCTGAAAGGCCGGCAATCCGCGCCGGCATTCGTCAGCCCAGCTTCCTGGAAACGTAACTTACCAGATTATTCAGCGAATCCAGATTTCCCGGCGTCATTTCGTCATCTTCAATCGAGAAACCGTACTGCTGTTCAATGAATGAGGCCAGTTCCAAAACGCCGGTTGAGTCTATAATTCCATTTTGCATGAAGGAATCGGAGTCACCCAGTTTTTCACTCTCATCACCGATCATGAAGGTTTCGGTGATGAATTCTCTAAGGGATTTCTTGATATCTTCGGTGCTTGCCATAATTGATACAAACCTCTTATATCGATTATTATCGTTATCGTCAGACTAGATTTCCAGCGGAGCCATGCGCAGATATTCAGTTGCGTCGATCTTGCGCTGAATATTCGCATAGGCCCTCTCTACCTGCTCCGGGGTCAGGTCCATCACCTTCGCCGCTTCTTCGGCAGGCACATTGTGTTCCATGGCGTACCAGAGCATATCCATGCGATAGAAGTCCAGACCAAAGAAGAACTCTTCCTGCGTGCACCCGGCACTATATGTGTCAGTTGTAGGAATTCGTTTTAGTATCTCGTCAGGGACACCCAGGGCTTCCGCCAGCTGGTAAACTTGTATTTTAAACAGATGGGCGATAGGTTTGAGATCGGCGCCGCCGTCGCCGTATTTGACGAAGAATCCCTGCTGATGTTCATCTTTGTTGCCTGTGCCGGCGACTGCGTAATTACGCTTTTCGGCATGGTAGTAGAGGGTGGTCATTCTCAGCCGTTGCTTGAGATTCGAAGCAGCCACAATCTGGAGATAGGCTCCAAGGGGCAGGCGTCGGGTCATAACCTCTCCGTCGGGTGTTTCCACGGTCAGGCTGAAGAAATTGAATGTCTCTTTTTCCAGGATATTGGTCGGAATCACGATCTTACTCTTGTAGCGGTTGTCGTATTCCGGGAAGACCTGACGGATAGCTTCATCGCGGCGGCGGTAGCACCCGAGTCCATCGAGACCCGCCGAGATATTTTCGACCACGGTTTCCACGCCGAATTTGTCAGCCAGAAGGCGTGCCAGGGTGAGGGAGTCAGGCGATGAATCGGTCTCGGGCATCATAATTCCCAGGACTCGTTTTGGGCCCAACGCTTTGGCGCACAGAGCCAGCACGACCGATGAATCGATACCTCCAGAAATGCCTACTACCGCGCCCGCTTTGCGCAGTGTGCTACGGATCTGTGTCCGAATGGTCTCTGCCAGCTGTTCGCTTACGGCAGCGGCATCGATTTTGAGACTATTCTTATCAAATTTCAATGAAGATTCCCCTTAAAAATCCAGTTATACCCTGCGCTAACTATCTTTACAATAGTCAATTAAATGGGAATATATCTAAAGTCAATTATCAAAAAGCTTTGTTTTTATACTGCGTTAATTCAAATCGTGTTTTCGGCTGGGTGGCGTCCCTCGACAGCCTGACAACAAGTTCCTGTGTTACTTGTCGTAAACCGCTGTTTTCTCGGATTTGTTCCAAACCTTTTCGGCGCAAACAAATAAAGTGTGCCCACAAACTCAGGTCGAAACAGAATTTGCTGTTTACCAAAGGTGAATGAGAAATATCGCCAATAACAAGCTGCTGCAACCGGTGAAGCTAAGGCTTTACAACTATTTTACCGTTTTGATCTGTCCCCGGCACGAACCACGAATAGACTCCGGTCGCCACCCGGTTTCCAGAAGCATTCGTGCCGTTCCACCGCCACTCGCCAGAGACCCCGGTCATCAGAACCACCGTTTCACCAGATACCGTCTGAATCAACAAATCCACCGGTTGCTGTGGCAGCGTAAAAGTAACATACTCCCCCTGCGTAAAGTGCACCGGGTTGGGGGAGTAGTGAACAATGAAGGCGTCATCTCCCGTATCGGCAATATCCCCGCTTCCGAAAGGAACAATGGATGTAACCGCGGAATAATTGGGAACTTCGTCAAAAGCCCGAAGATAAACATAAAGCTCCCCGATTGGCGGTGAGCTGGCAATGGTATATTCTTCCTGCTGCCCATAAGGCTTCGGATTCCACAGCGTGGTGGCATCGTTCCAGAGCGCCACATTAAGCGGCTGCGATGACCACATCAGTTGATACCCGGTGGCAGTCCCGATTGTACCGTCATCACCGGGGGCCAGCCAGTCAAGCTCAACTGACCCCTGTAGAGTCCCCTGCTCCGCCTTCAGCGAATCGGGCGCCGATGGAGGGGTGGTGTCGTCAGAGATTACGGTTGTGTCGCCCGTACCATCCATATTCAGTCCCAACGTTGGCGATAACTGCGATTTCGAAGACAGGCCGTCAATCGTCATCACTATCGTACTGTCATCGCCGTCCTTGGACACCCTGACTGTGAAATCGTTAAACGAAGTGGAGTCGGCTATACTGTAGAATTCGTGGTCATATTTGATATATGCCGTATCCAAACCGGATGAGTTGGTAAAGCCGGAATATACAAGATTCCCGTAGTTATTCCAGACCGAGACAGCGGCTCCCGCCACACCGAGGTCATTGGTACCCCTGGCAAAGACCCGAAGAGTTCGCTCAAAAGAAATATCACTTCCGGCGGCATTTATATCCCAGTCGAGGTCATCCTCCGGCGCGCCCCGCGAATAGACTAGGTCCCTAATAACGTTAGCGGTACAGGGCCCATTCCAGTCGCCGATATCAAACGCGTAAAATACCTGCGACAACGCGAACAGAGTATCACCCTGACTCAGGAAATTGATACACTTACCGCCATCAGGATAGCCAATCTTACCGCCAAGGTCGGATGCTTCGAAGTAGTTGTTCCGCCAAATATTGCCGGCACTTTGCCAATTATAACCTGTGTTCTCGCCCCTGATACAGATGTTATAACCAGAAGCGGTAGCCCCTCCGCTGTCAATTGCCAGAATTCGATTGTTCTCAACAGTTACGAAGCTATCGCAGAATTGTCCCTCAGAACCGTGGAACTGGTCAATGAACAACATGGCCATCCCCTCAACGGTTGCGTTGTAAGCGTTGGGGTAGAGAGGATGGTTGCTATGACCGACCACAGTGAACTGATTGTTGTAAATCTTTACATGCTTGTTGCTCCACCTTTGCTTGTAGCCCTTTGCGGTAAGATAGGCCCCGTAATGGTCATCCCTTCCGCGATGGATGATTGCTTCGTTATTGTAGATTGATATGGGGTTGTCCTCCGTACCCGCTGCATAACATATTAGAAATGCCCCATCGCACCCCTCGTTTTCCACACCCGACAGTATCACGTTATCGTGAAAAGACGTGCCCGGTGATAGTATCCACGTAGATATGGCAATCGCATTAGCCGATGTATAGCAGACCTGGTCCCACGGGTCGCCAGGATAATAAAGGTCATTCTTTGCATCCACCATGAGGGTGCATGACGCGATTTCCGCTTTGCCCGACAAATAAACAGCGGCATGATACGATTCGACATAGCAGTTGGTTATTGTCGCCCCCAAAGTGGAATTGGCCGGCAGATAAATTGCCGCCCCATCGAACGAACATCTGCTCGTGAATCCATGACCGTGATTAATTATCCTGCAATCAGATATAGTCAGATTGCTTATCGTGCCATCCGCATGCGAATAGTTGTGAGTGTTCCAGCCATTAATCTGCATGTCGACGAATTGAATCGTAATATCCCTGGTCAAACCACCAAGCGTTAGGACATTGCGACAGTTGTAAACCGAATCAGCCCGAACTGTTCCTCCACCGTGTAGTATCAGCCCATGATTTACGGGGTCCCCGATTATGTTCAGGTTGGTCCTATGGTAAGAAGTGTAGACGCCGTAGACGCGGTCACCGTTACCAGTTCCAAATTCGAGTGTGTCGTCTTGAAGGTCAATCGTGACATTATTGGCCGTAACATATATTCCACTTCCTGTCGTGCTGATTCTGCTGGAGTTAAAAGTAATTGTGTCGTAGGGGGTCGATGCCGTATAGGGAAGGTCACTTGACCCTATTACTACCTGCCGGGCATCAAGTGATGCCGGCACGGCTAGTCCAATAAAGATCCCCGTCAGAACGAGAGTTCGTATCGATAACCGTCCCGTCTTAATTTTCCCAGTAAACATTTTTAGTCACCTCATGCGGTTAAGAATTAGCAGCCCGGGCAAGAGAGCAACCCCGCACTCTAAATTATTCGGTTTGGGGTTCTGAACATCCCATAGCTTATATTCATATTTCGACAAAAAGCATACGCAATTATACTGCCATTTCGGGGGCAATATATCGAGGCCGAATACTCATTGTACGCCAAGAGCTTACAATCTCGCCCAGCTCGTCCGGCTAAACATCGAGAAAGACAAGTGGTCATTAAATGAACAAACCACAAAAACAAAATACAATCGACGGTAATTAGCCCCGCTCTTTGACAACTCTGGCCGGATTGCCCACTGCTACCGAATATTGTGGAATCTCCTTGACGACAATACTTCCGGCTCCAATAATCGAATGATCGCCAATATCGGCCATTATTACGGTGCGGTCGCCGATAAACACGTTGTTACCTATGCGCAAACGATTGAAACTATCGTGTCCGTCCATGATGTCCCTTGATGGATCGTCAAAGTTGTGTTGCCTGCGGCCGGATAATATACTGATGTTGTTTGCAATCACCACATTCGCACCGATATCGGCCAATCCGATAATGTTGTACGCCCCAATGTAGAAATTCCTGCCTATTCTCGTCTGTTGTTTGGAAATATAGGAGCCAAACATGATGTGGCCGGTGAACGAACATTCACTCAAGGTAAACGAGTAAAAGGCAACCCTGAGATAGGTGCCGATATAATCAGGGACCAGGCTCACCAACTGAGCGCAGCCAATAAAAATCCTTTCACTCCGCAGAAGATATAAACCTGCCCAGGTTGCCAGAATTAACGGCGAGACCAGAATAACGGCAATCCCCTTGCTTATCAACTTAAGTAGTTTTCTCATCGTTTCGTAAAAGCCCCGCTGGAGGCATAGCGCTCATACAGCTCCTGATGCCGCCTGAGCGCGGCGGCGCGCCCGTAAGTCTTGTGAGCATGGACTCTTGCCTTTTGCCCGAGTTGTTTCCTCATCTCAGGATCTAATATAAGCTGTTCAATCTTTTCGGAAAAATCCTTTTCATCGCCGCTCTTGAATAAAAGCCCGTTCCCTTCGCCGAGAGCCTCGCGATTTCCGTCGACATCCGAGGCCACCACCGCAAGCGCGCAGGCCATGTATTCGATTATCGAGTTGGAAAGGCTTTCCCCTTTAGAACACAGCGCCGCGATATCCATAGCCGCCAGTACAGGCAGGGGGTCGGTCACCTGACCGGTCAATTTCACAACTTCGGTCAGCCCGTAGTCTCCTATTTTACTCTCCAGCGCGCCCCTTTCTTCACCCTCGCCAACCATGACGAATCTGGTGTCCGGATGACCGGCGTGGACAATACGAGCTGCCTCCACAAAGAGGGAAAGGTTTTTTATCTTACGCAGATTGGCTACGATTCCGATAAGTATTTCTTTGTCCGTGATCCCAAGTTCTTCTCGGCACTGCCGCCGAAAGTCTTTATTCAGCCGCTCATATTTCTCAAAATCGAGGCCGTTGTAAACAACGTGCACCCTGGCCGGGTCCAGCCGCTCGACATCGATGGAGTAATTGGCCGTGAATTTCGAGTTCGCGATATAGCAGGTTGTCATGCGCCGCAACACTCGCAGGATCCTGAGCCACATGGGCGTGTGCCAGTAGCCCATACCGACATTTCGCCGGCTGGATACAATGACCGGCACCCGCGAAAAAAAACCTGCCACGGTGCCAAACAGGTTAGCATCGACGAAAAACGTCTGTATTATCTCGATTTCATTCTTCCTGACATATTTCCGCAATTGCAAAAAGGCCCTAACTGCAGAGAATGAGGCGAGACTTTTGAGTCCCAGAACGGTAACCGGCACGCCGAGTCTGTTCTCATCGAGCCACTTTGAACCGCGCAGGCAGATCAGGTGCGGACTGAACCTGCCGCGATCGAGATTATTAAGCAGCAGCAGCAGTTGCTTTTCCGTACCGGCCGAAGAAGTGGCAATGGTATCTATTATGTAAGCAATGGTGATTCGTGGTGTCATCTATCGCTCGCCAAAACCTTTTGTCGTGCGCGGATTGATTCCGTAAGTTTGCGACTCTGGTTAGTCCAGGAATTCGCTGCCGCAATCTGTTTTCGCCGATCCCTGCGCTCGGACGAATCCTCCTTCAACGCCTGTTCTATCCGGGCGATGAACTGCCCCGATGTATCGCCGAAGTAGACCTCAGAACCGAACCTGTGCAACTCCGGCAGAGAGGTGGAAACAACCGGAATCCCCATCGCCATATATTCCAAGAACTTCACGGGATTTACAGCCTTCGTCAGTTCGTTGATCCGGAATGGGATGATGCCAACATCAAAACGATTAGCATAGCTCGGAAGCTCGATGTAAGGAACCGCATTCATCCTTTCAACGTTTTTGAGCGAAAGCAGTTTATCGAGGTTTACTTCCGCTCTACCTATGAGCACTATATGCCAGTCAGTTCGCTCATACGCGATATCATATATCATATCAGTGTCGACCCATTCGTCCAACAGGCCGAAAAAACCAATCACAGGTTTGGTATTTCTGCGCCGCAAATCTGCGTTGGCGCGGGCCGCGAAGTGTGAGTAATCCACCCCGTGAGGCAGATATTCGATTTTGTTCTCAAAGCCGGTGAATTTCGATTCAAGATACCGAGCCGTATAGAATATGAGATCACAGTCGGCTATAAGCTCCGATTCAAGTCGCTTGATGAGGTCTTTATTCGTCCCCGGCATCAGTGTATAGTCATCAACACAGTAATAAATCTTGAAGAACTCGGGAAACGCCCTGAAAAAGTCTACAACATGCGGATGAGAGCTGAAAAGCACCGCGTCTTTCCTCGCCGCGTCACCAACGACATTCAATATTTTCCGCTCGACAGCAAACGTGTTAAGCTTGCGAACAACACGGCTTCCGAAGTAGGGAAGAATAACAGGTGAGATTACTGTAAGATTGGGGTCTGTCGAATGCCCGCCTCCCGGGGTGTCGTGTGTCTTAAGTGGGACCCAGGAAATGAGCTTCTCCACACTTCTTTTCATGTCATTGACTGTCAACCTGGGGGCTCTGGCTCCAATCGTGTTGACCCACACGACACGATTGTCGTTCAGTAACTGTCGGAAGAGGTGTTCAGAACTGGATGGGTGACGGTCCCAGTCATCTGAAAATACAATAAAATCCATCGGTGTCTCTATTCCTCCAGTGGCCCAATCGGATTCGAAACTGGTAAACCAAAATGTCGGCGAATACTCTCCACTATGCGGTTTGCTGCTCTTCCGTCCCCAAAGGGGTTCCTGCACTTGGTCATGGTTCTATACGCTACTTCATCCGTGAGGAGTCTGCTGACCTGTTCAAATATCCGGTCCTTATTTGTGCCGACTAATATCCCGCCGCCGACTTCCACAATCTCCGGTCGTTCGGTTTCATCTCGCATGATCAGAACAGGTTTCCTCAGGCATGCGCTCTCTTCCTGGATACCGCCCGAGTCGGTCAGAATTATCTTGGATCTCAGCATATAAGCAATCAGTTGATGGTAATCGACCGGTTCGATTAGGTCGATACGCACATTATTGCGGAGCTTGCCGTCGACCACTTCCCTGACCCGGGGATTCGGATGTACCGGAAACACGACCCTACAATCTGTATGTGAATCGACAATCTGCAAAATAGCATCACAAATGTTCTTCATCGGTTCGCCGAGATTCTCGCGCCGGTGTGCCGTGACAAGGATGGTGTTGTCATTGGAAGATGATGATTCTAATGCTTTCAAGCTGGGGTTGCGCTCAACCATATACCGCAGGGCGTCCACAACGGTATTACCGGTAAAGTAAATCGTGTCGCAGGGAATATTTTCTCGCACAAGGTTTTCCTTTGCCCGAATGGTTGGCACGAAATTGAAACTGGCCAGTCGACTAATCATCTGGCGATTCAACTCTTCGGGGAACGGAAAATGCAGATTGAACGTTCTCAGACCCGCCTCAATATGACCCACCGGAATCCTGTGGTAGAACGCGACGAGTCCGCCGATAAACGCGGTGGTTGTGTCCCCCTGAACCAGCACTATGTCCGGTCTTAAGTCGGCGAATACTCTATCAAGTCTGGCGGATATCTCTGATGTGATGTAGGACAGTGTTTGATTCGGAATCATTACGTCCAGATCGTAATTGGCGACAATACCGAATTCGGACAGAAACTGATCCGACATCTCGCGATGCTGGCTGGTCGATAGCACCAAAGATTCGAAGTCCCCATCCTCCGCAAACGCCCTTACGACGGGTGATACCTTTATGATTTCGGGTCTCGTGCCCATTATGGAAAGCACAGTCTTCATATTCTATTGCCGATTCTCCTAGACAAAATAATGGTTGTTGTTGTCTGTCATTTGTTACCGCTCTCAGACTTCATTCTCGCTAGCTCCTCATACAGATTGTTCAGTTTGGCGGTCTGGCTTGCGAACGAGAAGTTTTCGGATACGTGCTTAAAAGCTCTGGCGGTCAGTAAATCAATAGCGTGTCTGCCTTTTAGAAACCTGTTTATGGCGTTGCACAGTGAACCCGGAGAACCGGGTTCTGCCAGAAAACCAGTTTCTCCGTCCGTTATAAGCTCGGACACCCCCCCCACATCAGTCGCAACGACGGGACATCGCGCGGCCATCCCCTCCAAGACAACGTTTGGCATAACTTCACTCAGCGACGGATTTACGAGTAGATCAGCATCATAACAGTAATCTCTCCAGCTTCTATCGAATCCGGCCAGGACGACCTTCGCACTCAGGTTCAATCTCTCAGCCAGCTCGATTAGAGAATTGCTCATAACGCCGTCACCGAAAATGACGCAAAAAAAATCATGGTGTACTGTTTCGAGTTCCTTCAAGGCCAGTAGCAGTTGCCTGTGACCCTTTTCCGGCGATAGCCGTCCGGCGGCGATAATCAAGAGTGTATTGCCTCCAAGCGAGTACTTTTCTCTGAGCGGCCGACGGTTCTCATTCATTGGAATCTCGACGGCATTGGCGATGTATCTAATCCGTTCCGGGGCAATTTGCAACTGCGTGAGTTCACGCCTCTTATTATCGGCTACCGTCACTATTATCTTTGCCCTCTTGAGAAAGCACAAATCCAACTTATTGTATAATGCAACCTTCCAGTTCTCAGAGGTCCATCCCCGAACGTACATTGCTTGAACAACAGGCGTATTCTTACAGGCGAAGTATCCAACTATGTTTGATTTGTAGCCGTGAGTAATCAAAATGTCAATTTCCTTTTCGAGAAGCTGACGTTTTAGCTGCGGGATGATCGAAAAGTCTAACAGATGCCTGTGATTAATTTCTATCGCCGGAGTATCGGTCTTGTTCAACTCCCTGATTAAATCGTTGTCTTGTTTACCCTCTTTGAATGAACCCACAGTTATGGTGAATTGAGACTTGTCGTAATATCTGCAGTGAGTTAGCAATTGCTTTTCAGGGCCGCCTACGAATTCAGAGGCTATTAGATGAAGGACATTCACCTTGGTACTTTTCGCTTCACTGTTCATCTAGCTCCTCGCTCCTCAGTTCCCGCGATTGCCGCGCAACGGAACATTGCATATCGAAAACCTGTATTTACCCCGTGCAGTCTGTGGAATCGTTTCAACAATTTCGATTTTGTGCCGCATCCGCCGACCAAAAAACGTCGGGACCTTCTCACTGATCGTCTGGATGGAAATATCGCCGAAATTGGGGCCTTTGACAACTTTGAACACGAGTTCATCGATCTGGTCCTGGACTATCTGAACTTGTTTCACGCCGGGGACGTGAATCGTGAACGTGTCCAGAATCGAGATTCCGGATATCATTTTGCCCTCTGGCGTTATCAAAAAATCGGAGGTGCGTCCGTAGACTTTACCCAGACGTGGCAACCCTCGTCCACAGGGGCACGGGGCTGGAATTGTCGTGGCCATATCCCCCACCTCGTATCTAATCAGCGGCATCCCATAATTCCACAGATCCGTTATTACGAGTTTTCCGGGGTTAACTTCATCGCCACCTATCACTTCGACATAGAGCCCATCGGCGTTTATGTGAAGACCCTCGTGCTTTTCGCACTCGGATGCAACAATGCTCAGTTCTTCACAGCCATATCTATCGAACACTATTGGACCAAAAACCTCCTCGATCTTTGCGCGCTCGGAATCATAGAGAACCTCCGATGTCGAGATTATGCTTTGAAATGGCAGATCGGAAATACCGTTTTCCTCTGCAAACAGCGAGAATACATACAGAGAATGGGCGTGTCCCATCAGTACCGACGGTTTAAATCTCTTTACTCTTGCGACAAAGTCCAGCATGTAAGCCTCGTCCAGCTTGAGCGTGTCCAGGTAAATAGTCCGATAGATCAGACTGTTCAGCAACCGCTCTTTCCATGAGTATTTCTTGTCGGTATCACCCCAGATGGCGGCGAGTTTGTCGCCGGTTCGGTAGTTGGCCCAACTGTTATGTCTTCTGGTCGCGGCGAGTTTAAGTGTCATCGCCTCCTTGTCAACGTACAGCCGCAGTGGCACTCCAGTGGAGCCACCGGTGCGCTTGGCAAAGAGAGTCGCGGGCGGGTATTCGTCGGAGACCATGTCATTCAGGTTTGCCCTGATATCGTCTTTTGTTAGAACCGGGAATTTGCTGATGTCGCTCAGGGACGTTATGTCAGTTGCCCCAACGCCGGCGCTACCGTAAGCCCTTCTATAAAATGCCGAGTGTGCTACTGCATAATCAATCATCTCTCTCAACTGGGCTAATTGCCGATCGCGAATTCGCTCGGCCGACCAATGCTGACTCTTGTAAAGGTGTTTGAGTTCGCGGCCCACCCTGCGCCCCTCCTTGAGGTCGTACAAAGGAGTGAAGACGGTCGCGGACAGATATTTAATCAGATCCATTGTTCAGTCACCGATCCTCATTTTTTTGGGCGACTATCAGCCCCATGACCACCGTCAGGCCGGAAATAATGTACCAATTATACCTGAGCAGATTATGGCCAGCCAGGCCAAAAAACAGCAAAAGGAAAACCTGCATTTTCAACGAAACAACCAAAAACTTGGTATTACGGTCCAACTCCTTATCGGCAATACTTTCTCGACTCAGTTGCGCTAATCCCTTGAATAAGTAATATAGCCATAGAATGAAGGCAAGGATACCGAACAATCCCAGCTCGGCGATGAGCTGACCATAGAGCGAATGCGCCTGGAGCCAGCCACGATTAAGAACCATAGCCGCCGCGGCTTGATAACAGCCTATCCCATAACCGAGAATCGGACGGTTAATGAATAGCTCGAACCCCTTCTCGAGCCCCTCTATTCTGCCTCGCGCCGATGCCGACGCGCTGGTGTCCGATTCCAAGTCGGTTGTGCTCAGAAATCGTTCCTGATACGCGGACGGCATGAGGACCCATGCAAACGCGCTGAACAGGACCAAAAGGAGTAAATTGACCAGCCTGTTTCTATTGTACCAGATAATAAGTAATGCCATAAAAAGTACGCCGGCCATGCCCGTCCGGGAGCCGGTAAGAATGACACACCATAACATTATACAGGTACCAATAAGCAGCGATACACGCATCAGACGCGTCCTGTGTTTTTTATACAAATAGTACATGAACGGCAGGGTGTACACGATTGTCGCCGCCAGCGAGTTTGGGGCTCCGTAAGAGGTATCGAGGCCGATCGCCCTGACAATCCCCATTTCATAGGAAGTGATGCCGCGGTAATAGTTTACAACGGAAGCGACGGCGTGAAAAACCGTGGACAAGGTCACAAAGGCGATAAGGATGGCCAACTGTCTTTGTGTTTCAGTCAATGACCTTATAAACCAGTACACAATAACCAGTCTGAGAACAAGTTGCCAGGATTCCCACGCCCTGTCGATCCAGATGGCAAACGGAACTGACATGAAAGCAACCGCCAGAAAGGCGATTATCCCGTAATCGATAGGCTGAAAGCTCAGCTTGAGTCTGTCTTCGAGCCGAAATTTCAGAAACAGCGCGATAAATAGAAGAACGGCTGTTAGTCTTTCCAGCGGAACTGGCATGTTCATCAGAACACTGACAAATTCCTGCGGCCGGATAAGAAAGAAAGTGAGGTATATAAGAAGTCCGGCGAACGGCTTTTTAAGGACAAGAACGACGAGAGCTACGCCAATCGGTATGGCGACCGGTACGATATTGAACGGTTCCGGCAGGAACAGCCCCACTGTCAGTA
The DNA here is from genome assembly GCA_040756055.1 of Candidatus Zixiibacteriota bacterium. NCBI lineage: Bacteria > Pseudomonadati > Candidatus Zixiibacteriota > Candidatus Zixiibacteriota bacterium. Next base: position 199,972 of record JBFLZR010000001.1, on the reverse strand, counting down.
CAAGGCAGACAAGAAAGTAGAAAAAGTACTGAATCCCCTTTGAGGATATGTAACTTTTTTGTGTGAGCTTAGCCATCCACTCGGAATTTGCCGCTATTTTCCGTTATTGTCAATTATTCAATTACTGCTATGAGAACAACGGGAACCATACTGTTGTTCAGACAGTTAGGACAGTTGTCGATAACGCTGAAAGGCGTCCTCGGGCCGTGAAAATTTATTGACAGAGGTCGCCCGATTGAGCTTGTTATGAGCACAAACCTAAAAAGGGCAAAAGCCTGACTATATAATGGGTTCTGAAAAGGGTGAGCTCTTTTTGTGAAAAAAAGCAGTAATTAGTCGAAAGTCATATTGTAATCGGTGAGTCGTTCGCAGTATGTTCGAAAGATTAAAGACCAAAGTGAGAAATTTCAGGGAGGGATACCGCAGAGAGGGTTCCTGGTACGTTCTTCATGCCATAATGTGGCGCGTTCCCTCCTGGCTGTTCTATTACAACCACTCCGTATTGGCCGAAGCGGTGCAACCGAAATTGATCACGAGACAGTACAAAAACTATACCGTCGAGGCCGCCGATGCCGATGATATTGATTCAATTGCCCGGCTTGAAGGGTTTCGCAGAGAAAAAATCGTATCGCGACTTGAGGCCGGAGATACGTGCTATATGGTGAAAAAAAACGGCCTGGTGGTTGCGACCAGTTGGGGGCGGGTGGGAAAGCTGTTCTCTGTTGACTCCGGCGCGCGCATTGATACCGGCGATGATGCGTATTTCCTGTATGGTCTGTTCACGGCGCCGGATGAGCGCGGTAAGGGGTTGCATGTATCCTGTCTCAAGGCAAATTATGAGCACTATGTTAAAGCAGGGCGGAAACGCGCCATCGGGATCATCCATTTCGGTAACGTCGCCTCAATAAAAACTCATCAGAGTATGAATTTCGTCGTGTCCGGCGAAACATGCTACTTGAGGCTGCTGGGGATTTCCGTCTGCTACTATAAAAAATGGCCCCACAAAAGAAATAAACTCGAAATAATGCTCAAAGTACCTCCAGCGGGCTTTGAATGGGTGTGAATCGACGCAGGGCGAAGACCGGGTAAGCTCAACGGTTTCATTAGGTTCAACAGCATACACGGCAGTACAATACCGCTTCGAATAGACAAAACCGGTGACTGAAAAATTGCGCTTCAAACTTTTAACGACATTCGAAGAGTTCCTCTTATTGAAGGAACAATGGAACCGGTTGGTCGAGGCGACAGATGTTGACCATGCGTTCATGAAGCACGAATGGTTCGAGTGCTGGATAAAAAACCTGATGCCAGAGGGAAAGCTGGTAGTTCACACAGCCTGGGAGAACGATAGACTGGTCGCGGTAGCCCCACTTCAAATAGTATGGCAGTCCAGAAAAAAGATACCACTGAGGATACTCTCATTTCTCAGATCCAGCATCACACCGAGGAGCAACTTTATCATCGATAACTCAATCGACTCGAACGCTTTTTTTGATTCCCTTTTCGCGATAGGGGGATGGGACATTGCCGAATTCAAAGCCATGGAGGCGGGGATTCCAGCAACTGCAAAATTCATGGATTACGTCGAAAAGAACCTCAATTTTGTTACGGAAGATGGCTTGCAGTCTCCTTTCGAAGTAAATGAAACCGATTGGGAGACATATCTGAAAAGCAAATCGAAAAATTACCGCAAGAACTATCGCAACTATCTCAATCGTCTGCAAAATGAGGGCGAGTACAAGATTTTGAAAGTCGAGAACTCCTCAGACTTCGAGCGGTGGTTTGAGTCGCTTGTCGAGGTTTCGGGCCGAAGCTGGAAGTTTGCGGAAAAGACCGATTTGAAATCGATGCCGCAGGTGGCTGATTTCTACCGCGACTTCAGCATTCTGACTGCGGAGAGTGGGTTGTTTGTTGCCTACCTGCTTGTTATCAAGGAAAAGCTCGCGGCTTTCTCCTATTATCTCAGGCATCGTAACCGGCTGGTGGGCATACGGTGGGAATACGATGAAGAGTACGCTTACTTCATGCCCGGCATTGTTCTGCACAATTACTGCCTCAAGGACTCCATCGACTCAGGACAAAAATGGGAGTATGACTTGAGCGGGATGGTGACGGAGCATAAGGGAAGACTGGCAGAACAGATCCGAAAACACATTGACGTAACTGTCGGCCGGCCCGGCCTCTTGGGTAAATTGATTATGTTTTTCAAAAGATTGCCCTTGTCCGCCAGAACGGTAAAGCATGACACCGCGGCGTCGTGATGGTTCAACGCGACGGCATGACCGTCGCCGCAAACGATCATGCGGCAGGTATATGATATGATAATTGAGTTCTTCAGAAAGCTGTGGCGCTTTGGGAAAACAGTAGCAGGCCACGTTCTCAATGGGGAGTTTGCGCTCGGAGTGCACGCTATCTCTGGTGTGCTGCCGAGATGGTTGCTACGATTTAATAAGGGGACGCTTCTATACACCGGGCATTTTGAATTCAGCGGCCGACTGAACCCTGACATACGAACAAAACTGGCCGACTCATCGGATATCGATGAAATTAATCGGATTAGCGGTGTGCGCAAAGATCACATTCGACAAATGATGGCATCCGGGGCCGTCTGTTATATGGGAAGGCTTGAGGATGGTTCATTTTCGTCAATTGCCTGGTCGGCCTTCAATAAGTGTTTTGTTAGAGGGTTGGGATATGCCCGTGATTTTGGACCGACCGGACACTATACTTTTGGTTTGTACACTCTGCCGGAGACGCGAAAAAAGGGGCTCAACATGGCCCTGTTCTCAGAAAGCGTGAAACATGCTAACGCGAAAGGATTCAGTGACCTGTTCTCAATAGTGGAATTTACCAATCGGTATGCTCTTAACTTTCATTTGAAGTGCGGCTATAGACCTCTGTCCCAAATTACGTACCTTAAGATATTTTGTCTGAGATTGACCGCGGACTACGATATCCTGGCTGGTAAATCGTCCCTTAAACTGTTTTTGAGGGAGCCGCGGGGAGACGTTACTGTAATTTGACGCATAAGCTGACATTCCGCACCGGAGACCAGAGATTGTGAACAGACAGTTCTTTGTAAAAATATTCGCTTCAGCAGCATACTACCTGCGTCTCTGGCCGCTGCTGTATGCCCTGTATCCGGTTTTCCGTCGCAAGCGCCTTTTAATCGTAATGACTTTCCATCGCATAGTCCCTCAGAGCAAAACTACAGTCTTCATGACCAACTATGACCGGGGGATGGACAGCGTACAATATGAATCTCTACTACGACAACTCAAGCGTTACTTTGATTTCATCAGTCTGGACGACTTCATACGGTATGTGAAAGGTGAGGTGAAACCAGCAAAGCACTGCGCCCTGCTAACCTTTGATGACGCCGACCATGATCTGGTAGAATTCGCTGTGCCAATTCTTGTGCAGAACAACTGGCCTGCGGTGATTTTCGCCCCTACGGCTTATATAGGCACAGACAACCGGTTCTGGCACCTGAAACTGACCGATATGATGAGTAAAATTGATGATTCCCAATGGCAGAACCTGCAGTCGAACAAGCAGGTCTTTCCGGCCGAACTGAGGTTCGTGCTGGATAAACATAAGACTTTTGACGAGTCGGCAAGGCAGTCTATCGGTCGGGAAGTCATTTACAGTATGAGCGGTCTTCCGGACGATAAGATAAATGAAGTCGTCGAAAAACTGCTAACCATAGTAGAGGTACAATACTCTCTTGATGTCAGGTGCATGGACTGGCCCCAATTGGGCGAACTTGAAAAAAATGGCGTTTCTATCGAATCACATACGGTATCACATCGTAAGCTGGAATTTCTCTCGGACAAAGAGGCGTTCTCGGAACTCACCGACTCTCGCTTTGCGATTGAGGGAAATTTGAAAAAGACTGTCAGAGCGTTCTGCTATCCGGCAGGATCATACAATGAAAGGACCCCGAAGCTTGTTTGTGAGGCCGGTTACGATGTTGCATTCACGAGCCGGTTCGGTAAGATTCATTATCCTTTGAAAGACCTCGGCCTGTTTAAATTGCCCCGTATGAGCTTGTCGGGGAATAAGAGAGCCAATATTGATTTCGAAATAGGAAAATTATTGTTTCGCGGTTAAAGTATGAGAACTCCCAGAGAACGGCTTGGTTCAAATATATTCTCCAGTTGGGTTGCGACTGCTGCATCGGCAATCATTGCGTTCTTCATGAGTCCTTTTCTGGTGCACACGCTTGGCAAGGAGCAGTATGGCATCTGGGCTCTGGCTCTTTCGATAATATCCTATACCGCTCTCATAAACGCGGGGATGAACCAGACTCTGTCACGCTACGCCCCGAAGTATTACGCTTCCGGAGATGATTTCAATCTCAATCAGGTAGTCAATTCCATCTTTCTCATATTCAGCATCAGCGGGCTCTTGGTACTGGCGGTAAGTGCGGTGGTCGCGTTTTTACTGATCGATTTTTTCAATATCGAACCGCGGTACCTCGATATATCAAGACATGTTATATTGCTCGTAGGTCTGAATCAGGCCATTTCCTTCTTCTATGTAGTTCCTTCTGCCTTGGGTCCGTTTCACAGGTACGCGCTGACCAATGCCGTGGAAATAGGCAGAAATATTATAGGGGCCGCCGTTACAGTCTATTTTCTTATGACCGGTCATGGTCTGTTGGCTTTGGCGACAATCACCGTCGTTATGACCCTGTTGTCCTCACAAATAAGGACCATGATCCGAAGCAGGCTTATTCCCCAGATTCGATACTCGATAAAGTATATTACCAGACTGAGAATCGCCGAAATGCTGAATTACGGGGGAATCAGCTTTCTGATAATGACCGCCTATCTGGTGATATTCAACACTGATAATATTGTCATCGGTCTTTACCTCTCCACTACCGCCGTTACGTTCTACAGCATCGCCGGAAGTCTCATGGGCTATATCAGGGTGATTGCCCATGCCGTAAGTATTCCTCTGGTGCCGCTTGTCAGTCACCTTGACTCCACAGCGGATATGGATGAAATAAAAAAGCTCTTTTACAGCACCGCCAGGCAGCTCTACTATATCTACGCAGCAATTGGCGTTTCCATTCTGGTGCTGGGTGACTCCTTTATATACCTGTGGATGGGAAATGAATTCGGCAGCACTGTCACGGTACTGTGGATTCTCATCGTGCCAACGTGTGTATGTTTACCATTGTCGACGGCCAGTTCCGTGCTGCTGGGCATTGGCAAACACAAGAAATTATTCTATCTGCTGGCGGTAGAAGCGGTCAGCAATATTGTTTTGAGTATAATTCTTGTTCAGCGATGGGGTATATATGGTGTCGCCTGGGGTACAGCCATCCCACAGATTGTTATATACGTTCTGGTTTATCCGATTATGTTCCATAGAATAATTGAATCTGATGTCAAAATCTTCTATAATGATATCGGTCGCGTTGTCTTGTTAAGCGTATTGACGGCCTTACCACCGGCCTTACTCCTCGACAGGTTTGTCGCAGTCGACGGTTGGCCGGGTCTGCTGATTAAGAGTGCTGGGGTGGTTATCGCCGTGATGACGGTATTCTGGTGGAAACTGATGAATCAACAGCAGAGAGAGCGGTTACTAAAAAGATTTGCCAGAGGGCAAGCCAACCGGTAAATGAGTCAAAAACGGCAAGGGATATTCTTCCGCGTGAGGCCGGGGAAGGGCCGGAAGAATCAAGGTGATTGAGGATAGATAAGATGTATCAGGAAATAAGCGTAAAGTGTGTTCGGGATATTGATCAACTCGAAACTTACGCAGCGGCGTGGGATGAACTGACTGCCCGTTGCCCTGAACAACTCCCGCAGAGTTCTCACGCCTGGGTGTCGACTTTTTTGAAATATCGTCTTAAACCTGAGCAAAGATGGTGCTGTCTGATAGCTCTTCAGGGGACACAATTTGTGGGGGTCCTGCCCGTTATTATCAGCCATCGCAAGCTGATGGGTTTTTCCTGTACGGAACTTCGTACACCCGGCGACAGCCATACGCGTTCGGTGGCCCTGTTGGCAGCGCCGGAAAACGAGGCTCAGGTGGTCAGGGCCATCATCTCTTCACTCGACGCGGTCGACCCCAAATGGTCCTGGCTCTATATGGAACGGATACCCGTTTTGTCTCCGGCGGTAAAATGTCTTTATAGCGGTGGCGGCAATGGGCTGGGCTACCATGAACTCGCCAACCTGGGTGCGTTTCTGCCGACAGTGGGCGTATACGCGGATTACCGAAAGAGTCTCAAGCCAAAATGGAGAAGTAATTTGACCAATTACTCCAACCGGTTGAGCTCTTACGAAAATGTTCGCTACGAGTGCGGTGAGGTACAATCGACGGGTGTCGACGGCCTATCGAGATTCTTAGAAGTCGAGAATGCTAACTGGAAAGGACGTGAAGGTTCGGCAATCGCAAAAATACCCGACCTTGTGGAGTTCTACATGGCTCTCGCGGACCGGCTTTCACGGCGTGGTTGGCTTCAGTTACACTTCCTTGTTGCCGAAGGCAAAACAATTGCTGGTGCGTTTGATATCAAATGCGGAAGATCTCTTTTCGGGCATAAGATGGGATACGACGAGAACTATTCGAAATGCTCTCCAGGGAATATACTTCTTGAGTGTGTTCTGAGGCACGCGTTCGAATCGCCACAGATCGATCGAATGGAACTGATTAGCGACCCTCCCTGGGCTCAGAACTGGAATGTCCAGAAAAGAGAATTTCATCATGTGTGGTTCTACCGCAAGAGAGCGGTGCCTCTCTTGTTGGGATACTTTCCAAGGATTGTGCGCAGAAAACTTCGGCAGATTTCATTTCTGAGAGCGGCAGTGCGTTATGTCCGCAGACTAATAGATCGGCCAGCGGCGTAAACCGAATCAACCTTCGTGTACCGTCATAAGATTCGGATCGGTAGTGCCGCCAATTTCTCGGCGGCATTCTTCGAGAAACTGATTGAAATTGCCTTCGGGGTACTCAGGGTCGTTCTTTTCCAAAAGCCATTCTCCCGCGTTGGCGGCGAAGGTCGCCGGAAGCAGGATGTTCTTTGCGGCCCACCAGTCCAGAGCGACAGGATCGGTCGAAGCCAGCACCGTATCGGTCGGAGCCGCCATAGCCTTGTCAACCCGCGAACCCCAGCCAATCCGAATAGCGGTGATGATATTCAAGTCCGCCCTTCGCACCGAAGCCATGAATTTCCCCAGCACTCCCCCGGTGTAGCGGAAACGAAAGACCGATGGATGAAGATACAGCTCATTGAAGTAAGGCATTTTTCTGAGAGCATGCCTGTGTCTGGACATGAATTTGAACAGCCCTGAGGCGCCTATGTGATGGGTGTTGTAGAATCCGTCCGGCTCAGGCCCGGGGTAGCCACAACTCATATCAACAACGCCCATGAAGTTTTTGACCGATGCCGTAACTCCGGAGTAGCCGGAGTGATGGTTCATGGCCGAAAAGTTGATGAACTTCACGGGTTGCCCCGTATAACCGCCATCTTTGAACGCCCCGCTTTTCAGGTCTATCGCGACGCCGCTGTAAGAGGAAGTGAACACCGGATAGGCGAGGAGGCAGCGATTTCCATGAGGACAGGTGTAGTACAGATCGCGCGGCCATATGTAACCGTCACCTTCTGAGGGGTGGCTGACCACGCTGTTGCCGAAACCATCCATCTGAAGCGGCGTCGGGTTGGGCCCGGCGGGGTTCCAGTGATATTTCGTTACGTTGGCAAAGCCCCGATTGTTAAAATATTCGACCAGTTCGTTATAGTTGAACCGGCCGTTGCGGTCCTGAGTAGTCCAGGCGCGCGAATTCAACTCTTTGCATTGGTGGTTATCGGCAATTATGATTTCTCCGGCGAATCCCGGTATCTCGAGTACCGCGGTGATGAATTCCGCCATAATATCGGTATTCGTCATGCCCTGGTGCCACCACTGGCTGTTCGGTTTCAAGACGACGATATCATCCTTATCTATCAGAGCGGATATTCCCCCAAGGGATTCGAGCAGGCGGCGCGTAATCGCCGCCGGGTCCGGTCCCGTCGATTTGAATATTGTTGCCGGCGTATGAGGCAGAGCCACGCGATCATCCTCCTGACTCGAACATCCTGAGAGCGATTCAATGTAGAGCGCCAACGGAAGCGACCCAAGTAATTTTACAACTGTGCGGCGTTCAGTCATCCGTCAACCCTGGTTGTACTGTTCAATGAGGTCCAGAACATCCTGCTGCGTTGCCTCGCCGCTGCGAAACTTCTGAATCATCCGGTCTATATCGAATCGAAACACCTCCGGGGCGTTGAAATCGTATACATAGGCCGCGAGCTCGTCCTCACTGGCCGTACCGAACCCCTGACTGACACAGCCGTCTATCGTCTGGCGAGTCATGTTGTTGGCAATATCATAGTCCGGATTGAAATACTGTTGCGGAAGATAACAGGGCCAGACAACATACTTGCTCATATAGTAGTCCAATGATGCCGGGTCTTCTGCCAGACCGACTGTACGGGCCTGAGTAGCCTGATCGGAGGTCCTGTCTCCCCAGCCCACCCATTCAGCCGTTGTCAGGAATATATCCGGCTTGCGGCAGAGCTTCATCCATGCACCGGCAGACTCACCGGTCGCGAACGCTCGCTGGGCCAGCGTTCCACCGTGACATCCGTCGGAATAGCAGTGCATATTACGATGGCCGTCCTGAAACTGTCCGCTAACATCTCCCTCCAGCTCGGCTATTCCCAAAAAAGACTTCGTGGCGCTGGTGATGCCAGCATAGTCTTGCTGAGCATTGATCCCGTGATTGTTGAGATTAGGTATTTTGATAAATCTCAAATTTACAGGAGCCTGTACTCCTTCCTCATACACCCCGCTGTTGAGATCTACCAGCCTGTTGGAATACGGAGACCTGATTACGGGGTGAGGCAGATAGAACAGACATCCGGTTGTGGGGGAGACCCACTCCGACCGGATCCATCCCTGACCGTCCGTAGGACTCAACAACACCGGCCACTCCGAAGGCTCATCAAGGCTCCTGCGAATTCTTATGCCGCTCACATTGGAATATCCCTGATTCTGATAAGAGAGAATCATGTCGTTGAATCCGTAAGGGCCGTTTCTCTGCAGTTCCCAGGACTCCGATGCGGTCCAATAGCCGGTCGTCGAGAACTGGGTGCATTCAGCAAAGATAATCTCACCGTCAAATCCGCCGGGCCGGTTCAGAATTAGGTCAATAAGCCCCATGCAGCAAGCACAATTCGAGCCTCCTTGGTTGGTCCACTGGCCGTTGGGGTTAATGACAACAACATCATCGTAGCCGATAAAATTCTCAATACCACCAAAGCGCATATCGATTACCTTGGCGACATTCTCAGCCGGCGATCCGTTTCGCGCCAAATATACGTAGGCCTTTGTGGCCCCAAGTGCCTTCTGCACCGACAACAATGACGAATCCAGCAAATAGCCGCCAATGACCGTACCGGTCGATATTTTGGCTACATTCTTAATGAATTTTCGCCGGGTGATGTGACTCACTATTAACTCCCTGCGTCAAATCGCACTTTGAACGCCAGTCGGTGCGACAATTCGGCCGGACACAATTGCCGCGCTGGACCTGGCTCGATGATAATACAATATATTGCATATACGCACGACAACAAGCCTATTCTGGGGTAAAAAACGGATAGATGAAGAAACTATGTCCATCTTTTCGACCCATCCAAAACCGTGCAAATCGCAGAGGAGAAAGACCTTCCAAGGGTAGAAAAATAGCCGCCAAGAAAATGGCTCGCCTTTTTCCTCTCATGGACGTATAATCAGGGTATGAAGTTACTCTGAGCCAATTCATATTCTACCGATACATTTCTTATGAATATTGCGTTTTGCCTGAAAGACAGATTAGCTCGTCACCGAAGATTCCTGATACCGCTCGGCCTGTTGCTTTTAATCCTGATGCCCGGGAGACTACTCTCCCAATCCGTCGATAGCGATGGTCATCTGTTGGTTCGGTGGGGGCCTCCTCCTTATGGTGATAATCTGGACCACTATGCGTGGTCATACAACATCAACGGCGTCAATGATTCAGTAACGGGAACTTCGTCTTCTTCTGTTACACAAGACAACTCTGTAACCCTTGAGCGGCCCGGCGATTGGGCAATATTTTCTATTAGAGCTGTGTCGGTCTATAATGACGTTTCACAGGCTGCTACCTCCGATACCGTTTCTTTTATGACGGTGGTTGGCGTTGATGATCCGCAAGGCAGTGACCCGGAGTTGTTGCCCGAAGACCTTCGGATAAAAATCTATCCGAATCCGGTCAGCAACGCGAGTATGGTACTAAGCTGGCACGTGAGCCGGTCTGACTATTATCGAATTGATATATATGATATACTTGGTAGAAAGATTAAAAACGTTCGTCGCGAGCGCATGGCGATCGGTGATTACAACATCCGCCTGGAAAAAGACCTGCCTTCGGGTGTCTATCTCGCCGTTATTGCTTCCGATAATGATCGCCGTGTCGTTAAGTTCTCCGTGCTTCGCTGATGAAGGACTGATGTTCCCTGACACCGCTAACGTAAATTGTTCTTTTCAGGTGAGCGGCGATACGCTCTGGGTGAATTTCGAAAATCTGTCGGGTACGATGATTACCGGTATGTTCTGCAGCCTGTTCGACGAGCAGCCCGCTGAAATTGTAGAGTGCCGAATTGATGGTGCCTGGATTGAGGCCCCTGAAATCGAAATCGTGTTCGGGTCGATATATGTCGACCGCTACACCACCACTTTGGTTATGGGGTCATTTGACAATAGTGCCGAGTTGAAACTCTGGCCGTTCTCGGGGGCTTTCACATTCAGCGGTTCTCATCTTTATCCGTTCTTCGGAATGACACCCGCGATAGGCCCCCCAGTAGATGTCATGTGGGTGGAATGAAGGAAACGATCCTTTTGTCTTGATTGTCCCTTCATCGCTTCAAATCAGTCCGTTTCCGATTCACTCAGACAGAGGACCCGCGCGAAAAGAATAACACTTTGGCTCGATAATTAACTAAAACCAGCGCAGACGAAATCTTCCGCGAATCAGCATATCCCTGATGGCTGCCCCATCAGGATGGAATAAAGGAGAATAACATAATCAGCGAACGAAGTTGGCGGTGATATACTTGGCTACAAGCTCCGCCGCGAGCCTGGCCCCTTCGTCGGTCAGGTGAACGTTGTCCGCAAGATGAACCGTGTCCTGAGGGATGCCCAGATATAAGTCAACAAGTCCTGTGTTCTCCTCGCGGGCAATTTGTCGGATCAGTCGGTTTCCCTGTGAACACGCGTCCATCATGCCCTCGTAGGACAGTTCTATGGCGAACCGTCGTGCTTCCATGAAGATCAAAGGATACTTATCAAGATTATGCGGATTCATCAGAAACGGATAAGTTGTAAGCACTACGTGGGTACCTCTGCTTTTCAGGTCTCGTACCACCTGTTCTATGTCCGTCTTGAACCCGGCGTAGTCTTCAGTCGGGATCCTGTCGAGAGGCGCCTGGCCCTTCAAATATCTTCGCTCCAAGTCCCGGATTTGTTTCAGGCGATTCCAGTATTGATATCGTTCCAACATCCAGTTGGGGACAAATCTCTTGACCACCTGCCAGGCTTTAGGGAGGATTCTGAAACTCGGCTTCAACGACTCTAAAGTCAGATTGTTCGACTCTTCTGGAGTTGCCTGTATTACTGAGGTCTCTGTGGTGATCGTTTCTGCGGGGGGCGCCGCTTTTTCAAATGAAGGGAAGATGACCAGGACCACAATATCCGGGTCGAGCCTATAAACATATTTCTTGAGATATTTTAGATAATGTATTCTCTTGAGTCCGACTGTCGCAGCATTGATGACGTCAAAATGTCCGGTCCGATTCAGTTGCCCGGATAATTGAGCCGGCCATTCATTGCCCGGGCTTTCGTAAAGGCCATAAGTTTCCGATGTTCCCATACAGACTATCCGCGTGGTCGTATCCGGCTTTTTTAAATCTATATCCGGACCTCGAAAACCGAGGTCATTGTGGTGCCACTTTTCGAAGCTTATATTGGGGATATTATATCTCACGCCTTCATCGTCGAAAGATCTTAGCCTTTCATCGGTATATTCTCCGAAAAACGGTGCGCCGTACTTAAGCCTGTCATCGATGCGGGCGCAAAGCTCGAGCACAATCAGAAACACAGCCGCATAGACTGTCCACGAACTTATTTTTCGAACCATCGTTCCGTTTATTGTCAACTTGTCAAGCTCTCCACTCTAAAACTGAAAGTAAATAAAGCTCTCGGCTCTGGCCGCGTAAAAAGTCAGCAGATAGAAAACAACCGCATACGCGGCGCTTTTGACGAGAGTTGGAACTTTCTGGAAGTTGGCCCATTCGTTTTTCGTAACCAGAGTGTATAAGACTTCAAACAAAACAAGCGGTAGGGCGAACTGCACTAAGGGCTTCAGCAAGGTTAAATCCGAGCGGCCCTGCCAGTACAGCAAAGCCGAAGTCATTTCCCTTATTTGAGACATCGACTCCGCCCTGAATATTATCCATCCGACACAAACGAACTGAAACATGATAAATATCTTGAGAGTCTTCTTGACTGCTGCGGGAACAACCCCCGTAAGGCCTTCAAGTTTCGAGAAGAGCGATTTCAGGAGCCTGTGCCCTATCAAAAGCGCCCCCTGATAGGCCCCCCACAACACGAAAACCCATGATGCGCCGTGCCAGAGGCCGCCAAGCAGCATCGTTAAAGAAAGATTCCTGTATGTCGCAGCGTCACCCTTCCTGTTGCCGCCAAGAGGAATGTACAGATAATCGGCTAACCACGAGGAGAGAGAAATATGCCACCGCTTCCAAAAATCGCTCGGGTTTACAGCAACATAAGGATACCTGAAATTAACCATTAGTTCGATACCCATACACTTGGCGCAGCCGCGAGCGATATCAGAGTATCCGGAGAAATCACAGTAAATTTGGAAAGCAAAAAGGTAGGCTCCGGCGATTACCTCAAAGCCGGTATGACTGGCTGAGGCGAAAATGCTGTCGACATAAGGAGCCAAATTGTCGGCGACATAGACTTTCTTAAACAACCCAAGCAGGATAAGATGCGTTCCCTCAAAGAACTGGTCCAAATTGAACTGTCTTTTGCCCAAGATACGGGGAAGCAGGTTCTTGGCCCTTTCGATCGGTCCGGCCACAAGCTGCGGAAAAAAAGCAACGTAAACGGCGAAGCCCAGCAGACTGCGGGTTGGCTTCATAATGCCACGATAGACATCAATGGTGTAACTCATGGTCTGGAACGTGTAGAACGAGATGCCCACCGGAAGGATAATATTTAAGTACAATCCCTCGGAATTTACGCCGGCCGCTCCGAGCAGGGCCGCGAAACTGTCAACAAAGAAATTGAAGTATTTGAAGAAACCGAGGATACCGAGATTGGCAAATATGCTGGTCAAAAGCCAGAATTGTTTCTTTTTTTCGCTTTTCGCCGGGCCGGCCTGATGAGCCTGTTCGATTTTTAGACCGGCGAAATAATCGATAATTGTCGAAAGGGCAATCAGCGAAAGAAATCGCCAATCCCAATAACCGTAGAAGAAATAACTGCCGACCAGCAAGAGAATATTTTGATAGCGCAGCGAAAGCAACCAGTAAAGGACAAGTATCACCGGGAAGAATATTGCGAATTCGAAGGAGTTAAAAAGCACAGGTTTTCTCGGGACAACAGGTTATAACTATTCTCTGGTTAAAAAGCTTACGGCCGCCGGTCACCCTTAGAGATTTCCGTGGCGGCAATATTATAATTTGGTCGTTTTTAGTCAATAATAAAAGCGCTTCAGAGTCAGCCGCCGCAGCCGAACCGCCGCTATCCGATAAACCCGGGCTTCGGACGGCGAAAAAATACGGACCTCTCCACACAATTGCTAATCAGATAATCCGGCGGTTACCTTGACGTTCTGTAGCGTTTTCAGTACCGCCTCGGATAGCAAGCCGTACCCCTCTTCGTTCGGTTCAACAGCGTTTGAAGCCAAATTACCTGACAGGTATCCGTTGCTGTCAGCAAGTATGCTGTAAAAATCTGCGAGCGCATATTCGTTGTCCGTGCAATATGTCCTTATCCAATCATTATAAACTTTCAGACTGTCATGCACAGAATAATCCCCGTGACCCTCCACCTCCACGTCCACGGCCGGCGGTATGACCGTGGTCAGAATCGGCTCGATCCCGTTCACCCGCGACAACTGGGCTATGAGCGATACATAGTCCTCAAGCTCCTTGACCGTGTTCTCGGGGCGGAAATTGTACGAGCTAAGCTCTATCAGCACGGCCATAGGCTCAAGCTCGATTACATCAGGTTTGAACCGCAGCAGAAACCCCGATGCCCTCTGGCCCGCAACGCCACGATTAACAGGCTCATAGTTTTCAAAATACCTCTTCAGATCCCACTTCTTAATCACCTGGGTACCAAAAAAAACAACCCGATTGCCTGCCGGTGGACTCCCCTTGAGTCTCGCATTGTCCTGCTCGAAAACCGACCGTTCCGAAAATTCGGCTGTGACATGAGTGTATTTGTCGAGAAAGTGATTTATGTGCGCCCGGTACTCGAGTGCCTTATAGGCAACGTAGAAAATACAGAGGTTGCCGATCAAAGAAAGTATAAGTACAATCTTCCATTTCCGCTTCATAGCTTCTCCTCGGGATGTCTTTCGCCATTTCTCCCAAACAGACTGCTAATGGCCTCTCGAAGGAATCCCCAGGCCAGGCCAAAATGAATAGTAACAAAAACAGCAGGCAGCACGGGCAGAAAACGCCAGTCGCACCCGGCAGAAATTGCGAAACTTGCCGTCAACAATGTCAGCAGGTAAGCCCCTGCGATGGTCGCAAATGGCACGATAGATATCCAGAACGATGCCACCAGAAGCCCGAGCAGCGTTACGAGCAGCACGGTGGGTGCCAGCATTGCGGCGGACAATGTCTCTGGGTGCTTCTGGACAAACCTGAAGCGTCCGGTGCCATATCTTTTCATCTGTTTGAACAATCCGGGAAGGCTGGTCCTGGGATAATAGTACACCGCGAGTTCAGGGGAAGTAAAGGATTTGAAGCCAGCGCTGGCGACCCGGTAATTAAAATCGAGATCTTCAGCAGCATCGAAATTCTCGTCAAAATAACCCACTCGGTCAAATATGTTCCTATGATAACTGGCTCCAGAAGAAGTGGGGTCAACATAGCTCTCTTTGACAGTGTAAATGGTGGAATCACGGCCGTGTCCGATTACCGACTTCCGCGCCAGAGATATGGCCTGCTGCATGAAATTGTTGTCAGGAGTATCCAGAAACTGTGGGCGGCTCAATACCTCGACCTTCTTTTCCCGCATAAGACGAACGGTGTTAACCAGTAACTGATCTCCGTCGATGTATACGTGGCCGTCAATATAGATAACCAATTCGCCCTTAGCCGCTCTGGCTCCAATATTGCGGCCCGCCGATGACAGTCTTACCAGGTTGTCCAATAATTTAATTCTTGAGTCCGCCGCCGACATCTCCAGCACGATCTCCCGTGTGCCATCTTCGGAGAATCCGTCGACGACAAATATTTCCAGTTTGTCAGCCGGGTAATCCTGACCGGCAATATATTCCAAGGTCCTTCTGATAAAAGGGCCTTCGTTTCGAACCGGCACCACGACGCTTATGAGTGGAAGCCGCTGGTCGTTGTTTTCAATCATATTTTCAGCAAATTGCCTGGCATGGTTTTCAGTGTTAGCCCCATGCTATAGTCCGACAAGAATCTACTGATTTATACGATGTGATGCAACCCTCACTTTACGATGTCAGATAACCCGTGCGCCTTCACGTGCCGGGAACGCGACCAGGGGTGAGACTCTCCTTAATATTGGGGAAATCGCAATAAGAAAAGGGGACGCGGCCGCGCGTCGCCGGTCCCCTGGCAAGCTATGAAACAGCAATCACTTCAACAGAACCATTTTCTTGCTTTCCGAAAATTCCTCCGCCAGAAGTCGGTAGAAATATACACCGGTTGCCGTGCTCCGACCATTATCTCCCTGCCCGTCCCAGCGCACGCTGTGATAACCGGCCGAGAGACGACCGTCGACCAGAGTAGCCACTCTCTGGCCGACGGCGTTGTACACAATAAGACTGACTTCGCACGAGACAGGAAGAGTAAAATTAATCTCAGTTGTCGGATTAAAAGGATTGGGATAATTCTGTCCAAGCGAGAATTCATCGGGCAATAAATCGGATTCATCATCGATTCCGGAAATAATAGAGAGTTTCGAAACAGCCGAGTCGATGTTGGAGATGGCAGAAGGATTACCGGCGTCATCATAGGCTATCAAAGCAATGTAATACATCTCTCCGGGATTCAGATCGCAAAGCGTGTGAGTCTGCTCCTCACCGCAGGGCAGCGGCGATGGAGGAGAAGTGCACAGGTCGGCGGAATCCCAGTTGGCTTCAGTCAAAGTAGTGAGAGAGAATCTTATTTCATAGACTGACGCCGTTCCGGTCAGGCCATCATCACCGGGCGCCGTCCAGCTAAGGTCTATCTCACCATTGGCCTCGCCCGAGGCGGCCTGAAGGTCGTCAATCTGCGACGGAGGGGTCTCGTCGCCGAGAGTTGTCGTCGTGGCTACGTTCGAAAGCCCCGACCAGTTAGGAACCTCGTCGGCCGTTTTAAGGGCGAAATAGTAGGTGGTGTTCTCTTGAAGTCCCGATACCGTAAGAGTCTCCGTGGTCCCCGCGATTTTGGGCGCCGGTTCGTTGGCTACCTGTGACGCGGCGCTCCAGGTTTCATCGGTGATAGTGCTGGTCGAATAACGAATATCGTATGTGGTGGCTGTGCCCGTGTTACCGTCGTCGCCGGGCGCTGTCCAGGACAATAAAGCGGCGTAGCGGAATCTCTCGGCAACCGCCAGGTTAGCCACGTTGGCAGGAGCATCCTGTTCAGGGTCGGTGGCGATTGTGGCCACATTTGATAGCGCCGACCAGTTAGCGACTTCGTCAGCCGCCCTAATCGCAAAATAATAGGTTGTGCCCGGATTCAACCCGGTAACCGTGAATGATTCGGACGATCCGGATGCCTGCGGTGCGGGAAGCCCCGACACCACCGTGGCCTGACCCCAGTTGGCCTCGGTGATCAGCGAAGTCGAATAACGCAAATCATACTGTGCGGCCGTGCCGACATCACCATCGTCCCCCGGAGCTGTCCAGGTCAGCGTGACCGATGTTGGAGATGCTGACGGTGCGGTGAGGGTCGCAAATGAACTGGCGGAAAAAAGAAGTAAAAGTGCTGCGAGAATAGCCCCCGGACGGGCGACGCGAGTAGCGAGTTTTGATGTGTACTTGAGATAGTCCATCGTTTTCTCCAGAGCCTCATGTTGTGTTTGTTTCAAGTTGGAATGCTTAGCAAATCGTGCACCAACTGCCTGGAAATTCTCTCAAGCCTATGTTGTGTCGTGATTTAAAGGCTCAGAATGGTCGCCGACCGGAAGCGCTCCGAGCCTCAAAACCTGTTTAGACTTTGAGCAGTGCTCAGCAATTTACCAATGTCATCCATTCCCAAAGTTTCCTCCCCGACGCTGGAATTATCGAATTTAAATCCGTTCTTTCAATGCGCAGATAGTGCGTATTTAGTCCGTAGAATGGGACCAACTCCTTGATATATCGCGCCAAAAGGCATAAGGCCACGCTCGTCATGTTTTAACTTGGATGACTGAACTCGATGTAACTATATTGGAAAGCGGCAGTAAGAGCCGGGAGAAACGAATGCGACTCGACACAGAATCTGTTTTCAAGCATCTCAAATTCTACCTTTATCCGTACACAATCCTGCTGGTGCTGCTGATGTTTTCTGTGCCGATATTGACTGATCTCGCAACGGACTGGTATCACGATGGCAACTACTCACACGGTTTCTTCATAATACCGATCTCCATCTTTCTGTTTTATCGCAAACGCCACGACATAAACCTCCCCGCCAAAACATCGCGACAGGGACTGGCGCTGTTTGTCGCCGGGTGCATCCTGCTGATATTCGGTTACGCAGCCAGCGAATTTTTCACCACCCGGTTCGGGTTGGTGATAGTCCTTTCCGGTTTTGCCTGGTATTACCTCGGCAACGAAAATTTTCGAAAGGTTTGGTTCGCGTTTTTCTTCTTAGTGTTCATGATCCCTGTCCCGGCCATCATTTATCACTCGGCAACAATTCCAATGCAGCTTTTCGCCTCCAAAGTGACGACTTCGCTTCTGCAGTTGGTGGGCATACCTGTCATGCGAAATGGCAACATCATCAACCTGCCCGGTTACAGTTTGGAAGTTGTCGAAGCGTGCAGTGGGCTGAGAAGTCTTGTGACGCTGCTGGCATTAGCGGCCCTGTATGCTTATTTCCGCCTGCCCGGCAAGGTTCTTCCGGTGGTGTTGTTCGTGGCGGCAATACCCATCGCCATTGTCACCAACGTCTTCCGCGTGTTTACGGCCGCTTTTGGCGCGTATGCCATCAGCAAAGAGGTAGCTGAAGATTTTATACACGAGATTTCGGGGCTTTTTGTCTTTTTCACGGCTCTTGTTATCATGGTAATTCTGGGGAATATTCTGATATGGATAAGAAATCGTTTGCGGCGATCCTGATAATTCTGGTTCTGACCTTCACCATCGCGCTTGTTATCAAGTACCATCGCCCCGCCTCGGCCGGGAACGTCAATTTCGATAACTTCCCGCTTACGATTGGCCCGTGGCAGGGAGAAAGAGATGAAGTCTCGCAGCCCGTTCTGGAGATGCTGAATCCGGTTGATATTTTTTCCGCTACATATACAAATCCCGATGGCATCCAGATTCACCTTTTGTTCGACTTCTTTTCTTCCGAGGCAACTTTCGGCGGACCCCACTCGCCCCGCAATTGTCTGCCGGGAGCGGGATGGGTGGTGCAGCAAACCGAAGACAACAAAATTCCCCTTGACCACCGGACAATACCGGCGGGCAGATTTGACCTGCAATACGGAGCGACCAGAAGGATTATGGACTTTTGGTATGTCACCAACTTCGGTGAGACAGCAAATGACTACACTTTCAAACTTCACCTGCTGGCGAGCGCCCTGACATTCAAGCCGCGCGATGTTGCTTTCGTGAGATTCATTGCCGGTGATGACCCCGCCAGTCTGAAAGCCCTCGAACAATTTCAGGCCTTGGCTGTTAAAGAAATATATAGGTATCTTCCGTTTTAGAATTGATCCGCCCGGGCGGCTTACATCGCCGCCTCCAAACAGCGCAGGGAGAAAACGATATGCCCAGAAGAAGCAAACGAGCCCACAAGAAACTGGGGCTCAAACCAGGCAGCGTCGTTTATGTCGGCGAAGAAAGAGCGGATAAAGTGGAAATCTCCGTAATCGACTTCACCGAAACTGAGCTTACGACAAGAAAAGTCGGCAGGGTCGAAGATTGTTTCCCGTATAAAGACAGCCCCACAACCACCTGGATCAATATCAGCGGCATTCACGATGTCGACGTGGTCGAGAAACTCGGTAACCACTTTGGTCTGCACCCGCTGATGCTCGAAGATATCGTGAACTCCGGACATCGTCCGAAAATGGAACAGACCGAAAATATGATTTTCGTGGTTTTAAAAATGCTCTATCTCAAATCGGACAACCACGAAATAATCTCCGAGCAGGTCAGTGTTGTCTTCGGTAAAAACTTCGTTATCTCCTTTCAGGAGCGACCCGGCGATGTTTTCGGGCCGGTCAGGGAGCGTTTGGAAAAGACGGTGCCGCGCGTAAGATTCATGGGCGCTGATTATCTGGCGTACGCTCTTATCGACGCCGTCGTGGACCATTATTTTGTGGTGCTCGAAGCTACCGGCGAAAGGGTTGAAGACCTCGAAGAAGAACTGGTTACCAATCCTGTTTCGAGGCACCTCGATGTAATTCACAGCCTCAAGCGCGACCTGGTGGATATTCGCAAAGCGGTCTGGCCGCTGCGTGAAGTAGTCGGCGGACTTGACCGCACCGAAACATCGCTGATACACGATTATACAAAAGTGTATCTCAGAGATCTCTACGAACATACCATACAGGTAATCGATACGGTCGAGACCTATCGTGACATGGTTTCGGGATTGCTCGATGTTTACCTGTCAAGCGTGAGTAACCGCATGAACGAGGTGATGAAAGTCCTCACGATCATCGCCACGATCTTTATCCCCTTGGGATTTCTGGCAGGTGTCTACGGCATGAATTTCGACACTTCAATCAGTCCATTTAATCTTCCGGAGCTGGGGATGCGCTACGGTTATCCCCTCTTCTGGCTGGCCGTGCTGATGGTCGGCGGCGGACTATACTGGTTTTTCCGCCGCAGACACTGGCTGTGAGGAAAATTGTTAATCTGACAACGAAAGGAGCATAAAATGGATATACAGGCATTATTGGACAGGACGCTGGCCTGGCTGACCACGAGCGGATTGCGTGTAATCCTGGTTGTCATTCTGGCGCTCGTCGCGCTGAGAGTAAGCCGGTGGCTGTCACGGCGTTTGCTCGCGCCAATCATCGGCACCGATCCCGACGTTGAAACGCAAAAAAGAGCTGATACCCTGGCCTCGCTGATTCGTTACGCTCTGACAGTCGCTATTCTGTCCGTTGCGCTGATGATGGTACTGGGTGAGTTTGGCATCGAACTCGGGCCGATCCTGGCCGCGGCCGGTATCGTCGGTCTGGCTGTCGGTTTCGGAGCCCAGCAACTGGTACAGGATGTTATCAGCGGGTTTTTTATCCTGATGGAAGATCAGATTCGGGTTGGTGATGTTGTCAATATCGCCGGAAAGGGAGGCCTCGTAGAAAAGGTCACTCTGCGTGCCACCGTACTCAGAGACCTCGCCGGCAATGTTCATTATGTCCGCAACGGCCAAATCGATGTTGTCACCAATATGACCAAGGAATACTCCCAGTACGTCTTCGATATCGGCGTCGCCTACCGCGAAGATATTGATGAAGTCGTCGAGCTGATCAAGCAGGTCGATGATGACTTGCGGGCGGATAAGGAGTTCAGTGACGATATCCTCGAACCGATCGAGATTCTCGGCCTCGACCAGTTTGCTGATTCGGCTGTCATAATAAAGGCCCGTACCAAGACCAAACCCATCAAGCAGTGGCGAATCGGCCGCGAATTCAACCGAAGACTCAAGAAGATTTTCGACGAGAAAGGTATCGAGATCCCGTTTCCGCACGTTACGCTCTACATGGGAGAGGATAAACAAGGGCAGGCGCCTCCACTGCGCGTTGTCACATCGGGTAAAAAAGAAGCCTGAGCATAGGGCAGATAGTGAAAAACTACCTTCGGCAAATTCGCGAAAATCGGGTCTGGAGGTCCATCGGCAGTTTCCTGGCGCATTACGTCGGCGGCATCTACCACCGGGTAGAGGAACACCATGTCTTTCTGCTCGCGGGGGGGCTAGCGTTCTCCATGTTCGTCAGCATTGTCCCCCTGGTGCTGATAGTCTTCTCGGTCCTTGGCTCGGTTCTCGATAGCCCCTCGATTGCCGATGAAATAAACATCTTTATCGACCGCCTGATTCCCTATGAAAGTTATGCCGAATTTGTCAAAGAGGCGGTGTTCTCACGGGTTGACGAGTTCGTGCGATACAAGAACGTCGCGGGTATTATCGGTATTTTCGGTCTGCTGTTCGCCTCGAGCACTCTTTTCAGCAGCATGCGGACCATTCTTGACAGGGTCTACAAGATCAGGGGAGATTATTCGATACTATTGGGCAAACTGCGCGATTTCGGACTCATTGTGCTGGTTTTGGTCTATTTCGTTGTCTCCACGACGGTCATTTCCGCCTGGGAAGTCGTCAAGGAACTTGCCGAACGCTCGGATATTCTCCAGGGCCTACAGCTCGCTGGAAGCGAAGGTATGTTTATGGGTATCGTGAGCTTCGTGCTCATCCTGGTGGGTTTCAGCATCATATACTACGCCGTACCTTATCGCAAACCGCCCAAGAGAGTGGTCATCATAAGCGCCCTTTCTGCGGCGATACTTTGGGAACTGGCCAAACAGCTCTTTGGGTTTTATATCACTCACTTCGTTATGCTCAAGCAGGTTTACGGCGCCTATGTGCTCATGATAGTGGTCGCGTTCTGGATCTACTACACTTCGATCGTATTCATCATCGGCGCCGAAATAGGCCAACTCTTTCGCGAACGACGAGCACTAAAAGCCAAACAGCTTGAAGACCAAGATATCCATCCCTCGCATCATTGACTGCGGCCCCGTCGTAAGCACAAGCCTTATAGTGTGTTATCCCCGACGGTCGGTGTTAAAAAAGGCCAACTATATTGCTTTACCTTACGTATTCTTCTTGACAGACAGGTAATACAAAGTAATAATTACCGCAAAACCAAAAACCCGATTCGCTTGTAGAGAGTTTATGTCGTTATGAAAAAGAAATCGGAGATTATAACGTTTAAAGTCGATGACTCCCTATTGACGGCTCTGGAAGGTATCCCGAATCGCTCCAGCTTTATCAGATCGGCTGTGCTGGCGGCTCTGGATAGCACCTGCCCCCTGTGTGCCGGAAGCGGGATATTGAGCCCCAACCAGAGACAGCACTGGGAACAGTTTCTCAAGCGACATGCCGTAGAAAAGTGTTCCGACTGCGAGGAATTTCATATCGTGTGCGCGCATGAGAGGGAGGGGGCAAAACGGTGACCCGAATCCGAACAAGATTGATGTATGGACATGTTCTGCTCTATACGTTCGTTCTGCTGGCGCTCCTGGTTGCTCCGTCGGCGATAGCGAAGGTGAAGGCGTTTGTCAGCATTGCACCCCAGGGTTATTTCGTATCGGAGATAGGCAGAGACCTCGTCGATGTTGAAATACTTGTTCCCCCGGCGCAATCGCCCGCGACCTACGAGCCCACTCCGCAGCAACTATCCCGCATGGCAACTGCCGATGTTCTCTTCACTGCCGGCGTGCCGTTTGAGAGTCGATTGATTGATAAAATCGAGGATGAGTTCAAGGACCTTGAAATTGTCGAAACCCACCGCGAGATCCGGCTCCGTCCCATCGAACATCATGACGATAGCGACCACGGCCATGAAGGAATACTGGACCCGCATGTCTGGCTGGATCCCAAACTTGCCGCGATCGAGGCAAGAACCATAGCCGAGGCATTGAGTGTCATCGACACCGTCAATTCGCTGATCTATGCCGACCACCTGGAGAATCTATTGGAGCGCATGGATTCGGTTGACAATATCGTGCGCGGCATACTCGCACCGCTGCGGGGTCGAACGATGTTCGTTTTCCATCCTGCCTACGGTTATTTCTGCGATGCCTACGGTCTCAGGCAGGTCGCTATCGAAACGGGCGGCAAGGAACCGTCGGCAAGGCAACTTGCCGCTATCGTCGAACAGGCGCGCAAGGATAGAGTTGACGTTGTTTTTGTTCAGCCCCAATTTTCGAAGCGGCAGGCTGAATCGGTTGGCCAGGCTATCGGAGCGACGATGGTTACCCTGGATCCGCTCTCGGGCGATTATCTGAATAATCTGGTAGATATGGCGCGCAAGATAGTACAGGCGCTCGGCAATCCCGACAGTCAGATTCCTGGTGACAGCACCAAAACAGAAGAACTCTAGGAAATATGGCCGCAAAAGATGTCATTAACCTCAAGGGTGTTTTTTTCGCCTACAACTCCAAGCCGGTGCTGGAGAACGTGAATCTTATCGTGGGAGAAAGGGATTTCGTATGGGTAGTCGGTCCCAACGGCGGCGGAAAGACCACCCTGATCAAGCTCATCCTGGGGCTGCTGAAGCCGAAGCGCGGCACGATTGCGGTCTTCGGCGAATCGGCTGAGTCGGCCCGAAGGCGTATTGGTTATATGCCACAGCAGGCGCACTTGGACCTGAATTTCCCTGTCACCGCTATCGATATTGCCATGATGGGCAGACTTAATCAAGGCATCAAACCCGGTTCACTTTCATCATCGGACCGGGCTATCGCACGGGAGGCTCTGCGTCTGGTGGGGTTGGAAGCAGCTGCCGATGTTCCCCTCAAGGAGTTGTCCGGCGGTCAGCAGAGGCGCTTGCTTATCGCCCGCGCGCTGGCCTGTGAACCCGAGTTGTTGCTTCTCGATGAGCCTACCGCCAACCTCGACCGCCGCGTTGAGCGAGAACTGTTCGACCTGCTCAAGCAACTCAATCAGCGTCTGACAGTTATCATGGTTTCGCACGATCCCGCGTTCGTTTCGGATTTTGTCGAGCAGGTAGTCTGTGTCAACAGAACTGTGGCGGTTCATCCCACCACCGACCGCGACAAGGAATTTCTCGGCGAACTCTATGGCGATGGCCTTAGAATGGTTCGCCATGATAAGCACACCTAGGGAGAACATTAGACGATGTCGGACTTCATCTACGCGGTTTTGCATCACTCCTTCATGTTCAACGCCCTGCTGACCGGGGTTCTGGCGAGCGTCGCCTGCGGGGTGGTAGGTACTTATGTCGTCTCCCGGCGCATCACGTACATAGCCGGCGGTATCGCCCACAGTGTTCTGGGAGGACTCGGCTTCGCCCGATATCTTGCCACCGTATACGACTGGTCGTGGCTCAGCCCGCTTCATGGGGCAATCGTGGCGGCCCTGCTGGCGTCGATGGTTATAGGATGGGTGAGTCTTAAAGCAAGAGAGCGCGAAGACACCGTTATCGGCGCTATCTGGGCCATTGGTATGGCTATCGGCGTTATCTTCATCTCCATGACACCCGGCTACAATGTCGACCTGATGACCTACCTGTTTGGTAATATTCTGTTGGTCACCGGTCATGACCTGATGCTTATTGCCATACTCGATGGGGTCATAGTTCTGACCGTGGCGCTGTTTTACAACAAGTTTCTCGCGGTGTGTTTCGATGAAGAGTTCGCCCGCATCCGCGGTATCAACACGGAATTTTTCTACCTGCTGCTGCTGGGGCTGACGGGACTGACGGTTGTGATTCTGGTCGATGTAGTGGGTATTGTGATGGTTATCGCGCTGCTCACTTTGCCGGCAGCCATCGCCGGTCACTTCACGCGTACTCTCTGGCAGACAATGTGGGTAGCGACAGTGCTGAGCATACTTTTTACGACATTTGGATTAGCCATAAGTTACAGCCCCGACCTTCCGGCCGGGGCTACCATAATCATCTTCGCGGGAATTGTCTATCTGGGTGTGGCCCTGGGCAAACGTGTTCTTCGCCCTCACCACTGAAGCGGATGTTCTTAAAACCTGATTCCCAGGCTTCCTCCGAAGTTGAAACCGCCGGTATCGCCTAAATCGCCGGTGGTGACATCTCCGAAGAAATGCCTGTCATAGGTTACTCTGGCACCGAAATACCACTTACCAGCCAGCTTGAGATCTGCGCCGAGCATTAATAGGCCGTATGCCGAGGCTTCGCTTTGGTGGCCAACGAATGCATATGAAGGATTTCCGTACTGGTCTAACCGGTATGAATCCAGGCTGATCTTTCGGAAGCTGAGTCCCAAGCCACCACCTGAAAACAGCCGCATACTTTGGCTTTTCGCGAAGTTATACGTAATCACAGGCGTGATGGTAAAATCCCGATATCCCAACTTTACAATAGAGTAGTCTTCATAATCGCTGAGCTGAACCCGGGACACGCGTACGCCCCACCCAATCTTTTGGCTCAGACTGTGCTCGTATCTTATCGCAAATGTCACTCCGCTCCCGTAGAGGTCTCTGAAAATGTCGCGACGAGGTAGGTTGAAACTACTCTGAATTTCCAAGGTGCTACGCCGATCCTGTCCCTGCGAAACATCGACTGCTTCTGCGCCAGTCGCACTCTGGGTTAGCAGAGCAATGGCCATAGGAAGAAGGCCGCTGGATGCCAAACGTCTCACTTTGTCCCAAAATTTCATACTCACCATCCTTCCCTCACTCATCTGGTGTGATTCCCCACGGGAACGGCATCCACATTGAAAACCGCTCAGCATCTAAGTGATATAGATATATTGCATTGCCGAGTTCTTCACCATCATCGTTAGTGCCGTCCCACAGTAGTGTGTGGGTGCCCGCTACCATTTCACCATCCCAGAGCGTTCTCACGTGATAGCCCGTTGCGTTTGTCACCTCGAAAAACACATAACTTGCCACCGGCAGATCAAATTCGACTCCAGACAGGGGGCAAGTGCCGGTGTAGTCGGTTGTAATGGTGAGTTTGAAATTGTCACCGCCGCTTCCATCAGTAAACGCTATCTCCGGACCGAATAGTTCTTCAGAGGATGAACAGCCGATGAAGGCGAGAACCAAAGGTATTATCAAAAAGCCGCAGAAGAATCCCGTACATACTCCGAAACGCATAAAGACCTCCCGACAAGAAGAGTGGATTGGATGATATATTTAAATATATTATCCTTAATTACTTGCGTCAACTCGAAACGAGCCAATCGACTGCTAAATACTTGTTTTATTCAGCCGCAGATAATAGATTACTCCGTCAATGAAGAGACGAACAACTTAGTCATATTGTGGAGACTTCATGGAACTCAAAATAGCCGTTATAAGCGCTTTCGCGCTGATGATCATAATCGTCGGCGTTCTCGGTATGCGTAAAACCAAGTCGTTTGCCGACTTTTTCCTCGGCGGACGCAGTGTCGGTCCGTGGATGACCGCCTTCACTTACGGAACGGCCTACTTCTCGGCGGTGCTCTTTATCGGCTTCGCCGGCAAAGTGGGGTGGGGATTCGGATACTCCAGCCTCTGGATAGCTGCCGGCAATGCCGCGATTGGCGTCTTTCTGGTCTGGCGGCTTCTGGGAGCGCGTATCAGACAGATGTCGATTGACTACGATGTTCACACCATGCCGGAGTATTTCGAAAAGCGTTATGACAGCAAATTCTTCAAACTGTTTTCGTCCATCTGCATTTTCGTCTTTTTCGTGCCGTACACTGCCGCCGTTTTTATGGGTTTGTCATACCTGTTTCGCTCGACCTTCAATATGGATTACACTATGGCGCTTCTGTTCATGGGAGTTTTCACTGCCATCTATCTCGTATTGGGTGGTTACAAGTCGATGACCATGATCGATGTCGCTTTTGGGATAATCATGGCGCTTGGTGTTGTCGTCCTGCTTTATAGCACCATCGACGTTGGCGGGGGGTTGGCCAATATCACCGCCGGAATGAAGAAGATCAACCCCGGGCTGGTCGGTATTGTTGGGCCGCCCGGATGGTGGCCGCTGTTCAGTCTGGTGTTTCTGACCAGTGTCGCGACGCTGGCTATGCCCCAACTGGTGCAGAAATTCTACGCCATCAAAGACAACCGCTCCATTCGTGTCGGTATGTTTGCTTCAACGTTTTTTGCGGTCCTGATAACCGGCATCGGCTATTTCACCGGCGCTACGACGCGATTTTTCCTCTCGCCGGAGAACGCCCCGGCCGCATTCGAAGACGGCCAGCCTATTTTTGATGCTCTCATGCCGGAACTTCTTGAAAGCGTCATACCCGAAGCGCTCTCGGTGCTGATCCTGCTGCTGATTCTGGCGGCTTCGATGTCCACCCTCGCGGCGCTCGTGCTCATTTCCAGCTCATCCATCGCGAAAGATTTTTATGCCGGGTTTATCAATCCAAAAGTGTCCGACCGTAATCTTACTCTCCTGATGCGCATATGCAGCGCGGTCTTCGTGCTGTTTTCGGTAATCGTGGCCTATTTCAAGCCGGCAACGATTGTAGCGGTGCTGGGGATATCCTGGGGGGCTATCGGATCGGTCTTTCTCGGTCCGTTTATCTGGGGACTGTTTACCAAACGCGCCAATAAAATAGGCGCTATCACCTCATCGGTAATAGCGCTCACAGTGTGTTTGTATCTCTATATCGATGGTATGCAATCACCGCAAGCCGGCACTATCGGCATGATGGTGTCGCTGGCGCTAACCCCAATTGTGAGTCTGGTCACGCCATCTCACTGAACGGCCAGCATCAACTGAAATCTCAGCCAGTTGGCCGGATCGGTGTTGTCGATATAGTAGTCGCCGGCAATGAAATGTTCCCAGACCACGTGGCCGGACAAATAGTCGTTGATCGTGTATGTCAACTTGCCAATGAGCATTTCTCCACGATTATTACCATCGCCGTGAAGCATATACGAAAGCGCCGCCACCTGCGGGGCCATCAGGTGCTGGTATTCAAACCGGAAATTGACTCTGTCCATCGGCTCGAATTCCACGCGGCCGAACAGCGAGGCATAGTTGCTCCAGTAAGCAACGCCGTACTCCGGAACGAGAGTGTAAATAAATGACTCGCTCCACTTGGGCCAGCGCCCGAGCATCGGCTCCCAGCCCTCCCAATCTTCGGTTTCAGGATCATCGCCGCTCAAGTAAACACCGCCCGCTGTAAGCTTCTTGGGCAGGTACTTCATCCAGCCGGTATTGTAGTCGGCATAAGCATAACCGCCCATAGCTTTGCGGTCGATGTTGCCATAAGTGCCGAATTCATAGGCGCCCTCGCCAGTCACAGAAAGCTGAGGTGTAAGGGGAGTAGTGATCCGTGCTCCGATCGTATTTATCCCGGATTCAGTGAGCTGGTTGTCGACCGCCACGATATTCTTGCGGATATAATAGGCCTGCACGTTGCCCTTGCCAACATCGCGTGAAAGATATGCTCCGAAGCCTTCTTCGTCCTGTTCGACCAGATCTTTTTCCTGATCATTAATCAGCGGGAGATAATCCTCCTGTCGGGGCTGGTAAAGGTAAAACAGTGAAAGCGTCCCCTGCGGGCAGGGTTTGATATCGAGTCGGGCGGCGTTGAAATATGCCGAACGGGAACCATCAAGCGGTCCGCCATCGAGCACCACAAACCCTTCGCCGAATTTGATATCCTGCCGCCCGACAGTCAGAGCGAAACGTCCTTTGGTCCAGCGGCCGTACAATTGATCGACAAAAATCTCGTTCCACGTGAACTCTGTGTTTTCCGGAACGAAGTAGTGCCTGAATTCGTTGGTCAGCTTAAGACCCAGTTCGAACTGATTAAGCGCGAAATACTGGCCCATGATACTGGTGCGGTGACGGGTGAAGCTTGTAGCCGACTCCGATGCGTCGGTCAAATTGACGGAATTATCCCAGCTTACCAGACGAAAACGCTCGCTGAAGCTGAGTCTGAAATTGGGATGAATATTCCCCTTTGGTGAGTCTTCACCAGCGACGACTGAAGTGAAAATCATGAGCGTCACTATGGAGAATGCCAAATATCTCTTGAACCTGCTAAACACCTTGGGTGTCCTTTCTATGATGTTAAAATCGAGGCGAAGGTACAATGCGCTCAGGTGGTTGTCAACCGAATAGGGGGATGATTTCGGGTTGTATGGTAACCAATTAGGAAGCCGAGAGTTGTTGCGTCACTCTCGGCTTATTTTGAATCAGATTGTCTGATGTCTCGCCAAAAGATATTCACCGGGAATATCCCTCACTCTTTGGCGCGCCTCACCGGATTCTCAGGTGAAGAACGACGGTTTACTCAGTCAAATGCCTCCAGCTTCATGCCGTGGGCCTCTATTTCGATATAATCGAAACCGGCAAACGGGAAGGTCGCGGTCTCGACATCGCTGGTGCCGTCAAACCAGCCGGACACCATGACAGAGACTCCGCCATAAAGATTCCTGTCGATGCAGTATTGGCGAATGACCGCGCGATCGAAATAGGCGGTAACCACACCGGTGGTGTCGTTCTGGACGGCCATGTAAGCGCTGACGACGAAATTGCTGTTCATGTAGAAGTTGGCTTCGTAGTTGGTCAGAGCATACTGCATCGGAAGGACGGCCTTGATTTCGACTCTCACAGGCTCTGTCACGCCTTCGGAATTCAAATTCAGGTTCTGCGGGTAGACTTTGATGTCAGCGCTGAAAGCCGACGCTGCCATGGCAAGCAGACCAAAGCAGATAACCGCTACCACCCATGACTTTCTCGTAAACATTGTTGACTCTCCTCCAAAGAGGTTAAAAGGTTAAGAGGGGAAGGTAATTACGGCTCTTGAGCCGATTAAAAGTGCGACACGATCTTCCGTCAGCCAGAGCAGGATTGCTCTGTGACAATGTCATCAAGAAAAGTGATAGGTGATGTGCGTTGTCCGTGCTCTCTTCAAAACAATCAAGCTGCTATGGCTTGTGAGGGAGATTGTTTCGCTAATTTACTTCCATTCCTTCAATGTACTGCGTTGTTGTATTCTTTGTGCCCTGTACTTTTTTTGAGCAAGCCGCATGCCATTTGTGGACCGATTGGTTTACGTTAAGTCAGCTAACGGATTAGCCCGATTGCCCGGGAGGCCCGGACCGCAGAGCCGTGTACCGCGAGGTGCAAACCCTAAGTCTTTGCCCCCGATAGTACAAGAATCATGGATAAAACTGGGTACGTACAATACCCTATGCAGTAAAGCCTACAGAATTAGTCCGCTTACCCTTTAAGTAATCCGCACCGGATCATTCAACGCGCTTTTTTCGTGTCCTTTTGCCGGTTGGTGTCTTGCGAGTGACAATGTCCTTCTGGCGAGCCTTGGCTCGGAGGTCCTTTTCAACAAATATCCGCTTTCCCGTAAACGGGTCGCGCTCCGTGTAGTACATAAGAGCCGAGTATGTCGATGGCAGCGGTGTGAAAACCTGTACCTGCTCGGGATTTATCTTCAGTTTTTCCGATGTAAACTTCTTGAGCCGCTTCATGTCGTCATCGGTGCATCCCGGATGAGCCGCTATCAGGTAATATGTCAGATACTGTTTCTTGCCGGTATTTTTTGAAGACTCCCCGAACATCCGGTTAAAACGCAAAAGCGATTTTTTGTCCGGCTTGCCCATCAGTCTTAGAATCTTGTCTTCCGTGTGCTCGGGCGCGACTTTCAGTTGTCCCGATGTGTGCTGACTGACGAGCCGGTCAAGATACTTGCGCCCGAACTTTTTATCTTCAAGCACCAGATCGTAGCGAATCCCCGATGCTACAAACACCCTTTTAACACCCCTGATTTCGCTCAAACGCTGAAGCAACTTCATCTGCGAGCTGTGGTCTGGCTTCATCACCGGGCAGAGAGCGGGGAAGAGGCAGCGGTTATCATCGCAGCAACCCTGCTTGAGTTTCTTGCGGCACTCGAAACCGTACATGTTCGCAGTTGGCCCGCCAACATCGCTGATTATCCCCTTGAACTCCGGATGATTCTTGAACTTTTCGGCTTCTCGCGCGATCGAATTTTCGGAGCGCCAGGTCACAGTCTGTCCCTGGTGGACCGCTATCGAGCAGAAACCGCACTCACCGTAACATCCGCGATGACTCGTGAGCGAAAACCGGATAGTCTCCAGCGCTTTTACCTTGCCGTCTTTTCGGTAGAACGGATGAAGGTCGCGCGCGAAATCCATCTCATAGATCTCATCGAGTTCATCTTGCGTCAGGTGCTCCGCGGGCGGATTCTGCACCAGATACCTCGTATCGGTTAACTGGCACAACCCTTTTGCGGTTATCGGATCGTTGTTCCTATAGAACGCATGAAACATTTCCGTGAATTT
The DNA here is from genome assembly GCA_040756055.1 of Candidatus Zixiibacteriota bacterium. Lineage (NCBI taxonomy): Bacteria > Pseudomonadati > Candidatus Zixiibacteriota > Candidatus Zixiibacteriota bacterium. The sequence continues at coordinate 168,462 of JBFLZR010000001.1, read as the reverse complement.
GGATTTCGAACTCTGTACGTCATCAAATGATGGCAATTGGATGTAGCCTTCGGGGCATTCATTGGAGATATGGCACAAACCCCGGAGATCGCGCCAGTCCTTGCCGCCGCGGATCGAGTTAGCCAGCTCGAATGTAGCTTTCTCGGCCATGCCATAAAGGAGCCCATCGGCTTTGGCATCGAATAGAATCGACCTGCGGATCGAGTCCGACCAGTAATCAAAGTGCGCGATTCTTCTCAGGCTGGCCTCCACCCCTCCGAGAACAATCGGAGCGGTATTTTTGAAATGTTTGCGGATGAGATTGCTGTAGACGATCACGGCGCGGTCGGGACGACGGTTGTTAACGTCGCCGGGGGTGAAGTCATCGGATTTTCTTCGCTTCTTGACCGCCGTGTAATTGGCCACCATGGAATCTACCGATCCGCCGCTAACACCCCAGAAAAGCCGGGGTTGGCCGAGCCGGGTGATGTCTTTGTCGGATGAAATGTCGGGTTGCGCGATTACGCCCACCCGGTAGCCGTGTTTGACGAGGTATCTGCCGATAATGGCCACGCCGATATAGGGCGAATCGATATAGCTGTCACCCGTTATCAGAATGATATCGAGCTGATCCCATCCGAGCCTTTTCAGCTCATGTTTTGTCGTCGGCAGAAAATCCATAGTCTATCGTTTATACGTCACCATAGCATTTGACATAGTGTCTCAAATATATGGGATACTTCTCAGCTTTTGAATCCTTTTGTCACCTGTCCCCCAGAACTCCTTCATGTTCCTACTCGGGCAAAGTAAAGCGCACGGCGGGCATTTGATCCATCAAACGCTTTGGTGCGCGTCAATTATCGACGGTCTAGCGGTATGGCGAGTCCGTCTTCGAATCTGCCGTCCAAGATCAATGGCTGAGTGATTTCTCTGTGAACAGCCAGTCCTTGAGCTCTTTGTTGAAAGATGGATCCCGGCGGCGAATCCACTCCAGAATCATCGCGGCGTGCTCTTTCTCTTCGTCGCGGTTGTGCGCCAGAATTTTCTTCAGGTCATCATCCTTACAGGTATCGACCCGCTGCTGGTAAAGGTCCACTGCCTCCAGCTCTTCGATCAGCGACGCGATCGCCCGGTGAAGTTCGCGGGTTTCATAGCTCAGCTCGCTTAGGGGTTCGGCAACTGCTGTTTGCCCCATAGGTATTCTCCTTTCGACTTCATGACAGAGTCTTTGATAGATTCCGATTTACTGAGGGCAATATGTCAAAGGCTGACCGGTGTGTCAACTTTGAAGACCGCCGCCCTCAAAGGCTGGAACGGAATCTGCCGATTAATGTAAAACCCTTAACAAAACCAGATTGTGGGAGTCTTTATTGAAGATCAAGCTTATTTCGCCCAGGATGAGCCTGCGGCCAATGGACTCGGAGTACAAACGCCTCCTGTCACCATCGATATCGCTTTTGATACTGGCAGGACTTACCCCCGATGAGCACGAAGTCTATATCGAAGATGAAAACGCGGGGGAAATCAACTTCGACGATAATCCCGATCTGGTAGGCATAACGGTCAACGTCGATACATCGAAGCGCGCCTACGAAATTTCCCGGCGCTATCGCGAAAAGAAAATACCGGTGGTCCTCGGGGGGATACATCCGAGCGCCTGCCCCGACGAAGCCGGCCGGCATGCCGACACGATTTGCATCGGAGAGGCGGAGCAGGTGTGGGGCAAAATCATCGAAGATGCTCAGGATGGTAAGCTCAACAAAATGTATTACTGTGAGAAACCGGCCAATCTTTCTTCGACACCCATTCCGAAATGGGCGCTGCTGGACACCTCGCGATACCTGTATACATGTATAGTCTGTGCCAGTCGAAGTTGCCCGTTCAGTTGCGAGTTCTGCTACAACAGTTGCCGCTATGTGCATCATCAGTATCGCAACCGTCCGGTCGAGAACGTGGTGGAGGAAATACACAAGCTGGGGACGCGCCAGGTGATGTTTATCGACGACAACTTCATCGGCAACCCCGATTGGACGCGCGAATTCGTAAAGGCGATAAAACCCTTGAACCTTACCTGGCACGCCGCCGTGTCGACCACCATCGGGCAACATCTCGACCTGCTCGACCAGATGCAGGCATCGGGCTGCAAAAGCCTCTTTATCGGTTTTGAGACACTCAACGGCGACTCGATATCCAGCGTCAACAAAAAGCAGAACAAGGTAGAGACCTACGACAGGTTGATTGATGAAATCCACTCCCGGAGGATAATGATCAACGCCAGCCTGGCGTTCGGATTCGACCACGATAAACCCGATGTGTTCAAGCAAACCCTCGACTGGCTGGTCGCAAACCGGATCGAAACCATGACCGGGCACATCCTCACGCCATACCCTGGAACTGTTCTCTACGAACGCCTGCATAGCGAAGGGAGGATAATCGACTATGATTACACGCACTATAACACGGCTCATGTGGTATTCAAACCGGCGCAGATGACTTCGCAGCAGCTATATGAGGGTTACCTCTGGATATATGACCGGTTCTACTCGCTGGAGAACATTCTCAAACGTATGCCGCTCGACCGTCGGCAGAGGATTCCGTATTTCCTGTTCAACTTCGGATACCGCAAATTCGGCAAAATTACCTCCAGAGTGGCTGAGTTCGGACTGATGAACTGGTTTGGTCGTTTGGCCCGACGTCTGGCCTATGGGATTGACTGAGCAGGTTGCCGGGATGAGACCAAAATTACTTGCTGAATCCTGCCGGTGTGATATTATATTCCGTTAACTATGACTAAGCCAAAATTCGATCTCGTGCCGGGCCACACTCTTGGACCCAATTACTATATCGTCAGCTTTCTGGGAAGCGGCTGGGAAGGTGAGGTATATAAAGTCGAGGAGCGTAAGACCGCTATTATCCGGGCGGCGAAGCTCTTTTATCCTCACCGCAATGTCCGCCAGCAGGCGCTTCTGCGTTATGCCCGCAAACTCCACAAACTTCGCGCCTGCCCGATAATCACCCAGTATCACCATCGCGGGTTTGGCCGCGTCGGGCGCGAGCAGGTCGATTTCTTGGTGTCCGATCTGGCCGAAGGGGAGATGCTCTCCACGTTTCTGGAGCGTCAGAAAAAGAAACGCCTGCCCGAGTTCGAAGCGCTTCATCTGCTGTATGCCCTGGCGGTCGGCATGGAACCGGTTCATTATATGGGCGAATATCACGGCGACATTCATTCGGATAACATCATGGTCAGCAGGCGGGGGATGGGATTTGATGTGCACCTTCTGGACTTCTTCAGCCTCAGCCGGTCGATACGCGAGAAGGTCCAGTGGGATGTTTTCGATATGATCAATGTTCTCTACGAGATGATTGGCGGCGATGACGGTTATCGTAAAGCCGGCCCGGCCATAAGACACATAATCAAGGGCCGCAAACACAGTTTGATCCGGCAGGAGTTCAAGACCGCCGGGCAGCTTCGGCTCGGCCTCGAAAATCTAAGCTGGGATGCTTAGAGCCAACGGTCTAAGGAGAATCGAGATATCCGGCCGCCGCGCACCCCGCCACCCATCCGGTCGAAAATGCGGCCTGAAGGTTGAATCCGCCGCTGGCGCCATCGATATCAAGAACTTCACCCGCAAAAAATAAACCTTTGACAAGGCGTGACTGCATCGTCCGAGGGTCAATCTCGCGCGTGTCCACACCACCGGCCGTCACAACCGCTTCGGCAATCGGCCTGTGCCCGCTGACGTGCAGACGGAAATCCTTGAGGATTCTGACTATTTGTCTGCGGTGTTCGGATCTGAGCTGGTTGGCGAGCGTGTCCGGCTTTATGGCGCTCAACTCGAGACAAATCGATGCCAACCGCGATGGCAACCACTGTTCGAGTATGTTCTGAATGTGGCGCTTGCCGTGCTGCTTGGCGCTGTCGAGAATAAGTTGCTCGAGCCGATGTTCATCGTTGTCGGGCAGGAGATCAAACGAAAGGCTCACTACCTTTTTATCGCGAAGAGCATCGACCACCTGTTTGCTTATCCTCAAGACCACCGGACCGGATACGCCGTAGTGGGTGAAGAGCAATTCACCGTTTTCCACATTTCGTTTCTTTTCGTCTATGACAATAGTGAGTTTCACAACTGGCAGGCTGAGGCCCTGAAGACGCGGCGCGATATCGCCGCTGGTTTCGAGTGGTATGAGCGATGGCCTGATGGGTACTACGGAATGACCGGCCATCTCCGCCAGCTTGTAACCATCACCCGATGAGCCAGTCTCCGGATAGGACGCTCCGCCGGTGGCCACGATTACGGCATCGGCCGCGAATTTGTCGCTGTCGGTTTGAACGCCGACAACGCGATCATTTTCAATCAACAATTCTCGAACAGCGAATTCACTTTTGATAATCACGCCGTTATCGTCCAGCCATTTTGTGAAGGCATTGACAACATCAACCGCGCGATTGCTCGCCGGGTAAACCCTTCCATTCGGTTCAGTGACAGCCGGCACTCCCAGGCGCTCTACAAGCTCAATAAGATTACCTGAGCCGAATTGTGACAGCGCCTGCCTGAGGAATTTGCCGGTGGGACCGAAAGCGGCTATGAATTCGTCTGTGGGAAGCGTGTTGGTGAGATTGCATCGCCCCGCGCCCGTCAGGCAGAGCTTGCGGCCGGTTCGGCGCATCTTCTCGAAGAGAATTACTTTGGCGCCGAGTTCGGCGGCTCTTACGGCGGCCATCATTCCGGCCGGTCCTCCCCCGATGACAATCAGTTGGGGCATATTATTTCCATATTCGGTCTTGGTCCAAAGTTATTGGTTGTTGTGTCAGGTCTTGATTTCCCGCTTGTGCGAAATTGTGACCCGACACCCCAATCCGCAAACATCCGAAGCGGCAGGTCACATCCCTCACTTCACCAGGGACAGGACCTGCCGCAACTGAAAAGTTACTAAAGAGGGTGATACATCCATACATTCGGTTCTATATATAGACCTTGATCATTTTCGATATCAATCCTTACAGGGTTCAAAGCCCCCGGCACAATATACTTTCCACTCTCCGGAAAACGCATCTGTGTCCACTCCTCCCATTGGGCAATCGTGCCGGGAATCCGCATTGCATTGTGGCAGACTTTAATGAGCCCGGCTCCGGACTTCGCGTGTACCCTCAGCCACGGATCGAATGGCAAATTGTCCTGCGTTTGCCATCGAATGAATCTCTCCATGGGTGTGAGCGGGTAGAGACTCTTCGAGTTGGGGCGCACCGGCGCCACCATTGCCTTAAAACCTCGCGCTCTTCCAATATCCTTCATTTTATCAACCGCGATACTGCTGAGTCCCTGGCCGCGATAGTCGTTCGCTACCACTATCTGAAGGGCGGAGAGTATGTTCGGTTTGACTTTTTTGTTGAAATCGCTCACTCCCTTTTGAAGCGCCCAGTCCCAGCCCGTATCGGGAAGGTCTTCGGGAGCGCCGCCGAACGCGAGCGGAATGCAGTTGCCGAGAACGATAACATTATCCGTTCCGGGTTCAACAAAGCTGAACTGATACTCGGGAAATTTCTCGAAAAGGTCGACAAACAGTTCCGACACCGGGTCGTGAAACATAAATTCCGGCCACGAGACATGGGTTACGGTCTGGTTAAGCTGCGATAGATCCGGTCGGTCTTTACCGGTGATTATTTCGTATTTGAATTCGGGCATTTTGCTTCCCCGTTTGGTCATTGTTGATCTGTGTAAACTGGCGGTAATGTCTCTCTAAAATGACGGTTTGTCAACATGCAACAACTGCCGCAAACTCAGCTTGACGCTTGTCGACGCAGCTTCTATAATGCCGCTGAATCATTTACGCAGGAGGTGGGTTAAGCCGATGAATATAAACGGTCAATCGGAAATTAAGCCTGTCAGGAGCATACTTCTGAAGCATCCCAAGGATGCCTTTATATCGCAGCAAAATATCAACGATCAATGGTTGGAACTTAACTACACGGGTACGCCCGACTTCTCCGCGGCACTCGAAGAATATGAGGCATTTATCGAGTTGCTTCGCCGGCAGGTCGAAGAATTTCATTTCCTGCCGCAGGATGACCGGACCGGTCTGGACTCAATCTACTTGCACGATCCTGTGGTAATAACCAAACGCGGCGCGATACTCTGCTCGATGGGTAAAAAGCAGCGGGGCGGCGAGCCGGGAGCTTGCGAAAAGTTCCTCAGCCAGATAGGCGTGCCGATACTCGGCAGTATCAAAGGCGATGGCAGGCTCGAAGGCGGCGATATTGTCTGGCTCGATGAGCGCACGCTGGCGGTCGGGCAGGGCTACCGCACGAACGCCGAGGGCATCCGTCAGTTGAAAGAGCTAACCTCCGACCTTGTCGATGAATTCGTGGTGGTGCCGCTTCCGCACTGGGATGGTCCCGATGATGTGCTGCATCTTATGTCGATGATCAGCCCGATCGATTTTGACCTGGCGCTTGTGTACTCGCGCCTGATGCCTGTGCCGTTCAGACAGTGGCTTGTTGATAGAGGGATGAAGCTTGTCGAAGTTCCGGACGAAGAATATCTGACTATGGGATGCAACGTGCTGGCCATCGCCCCTCGCGAGTGTATCATGCTTGCGGGCAATCCGCTGACGATGGCGCTGCTGGAGGAGGAGGGTGTTCAGGTGTCGGAATACAAGGGAAAAGAAATATCACGAAAGGGGGCAGGCGGACCCACCTGTTTGACACGTCCTCTGCTCAGAATGGAGTGAACCTATGAGCGAGCTCTCTTACGAGGACAAGTACTTCGTCGGCGTTGTCAACTACGACGACGGCGATGCCACCAAAGATACGCTGTTTCACTATCGGCAGAAGGGGGATGTCGTCTGGGGTACTTACGAGGGTGGCAACATCGCTCACGGGAATATCGTGGCGCGTGTGCTCGAAGACGGTCGACTGGATATGATCTGGCAGTATCTCAACAAAGACGGTCAGTTTCACTGGGGGACATGCCTTTCAACGCCGGAAGTACTGCCCGATGGCCGCATTCGCTTGAGCGAGGTATGGCGGACGCTGAGCGGCGACGGTGTTTCGGGCAGCTCCGTCATCGAGCAGCGGAATTCCTGATCAATCGATCCGGGCATCATTGACCGCCTGCATCCGGTCGACCGAAGCCAGGTGCAACTTATCAGACTTTCCTGCGTAAATATCAGCTAAAACCGACACGCTTCGTATTATCAACAGCTTCAGGAGGAACTATGACATTTCTAAAAAGGCTTGCCGCCCCGGTTGCGGCTGTGCTTCTGTGTCTCGCCCCGATAACGGCGGCGCAAACGGCCGACTATCCCGATACACAGGCGGGCCGTCAGCTCGAAAAGTTTATCACAGCCTTCAACACCGGTTCGGAGGATGTCTGGAATTCATGGATTCTGCAATCACCGTTAGCTGCAGACTCCGCCAATGTCCTGCAGAGGAGACTGGGCTTTTTCCGGAGGCTTTACAACGACCTTGGCAAGGTGGAAGTGTACTCGGTCGACCCCGGGTCGGAGTTCAATATATCATGCCTCGTCCAGGGGACCAGTCCAAGCGGACCGTACGATTGGATCCGCGTCGGTCTGAGGTTCGATACGCTCCCACCGTACGACCTGGCGGGCATGTCGGCAAGACCTGCCGACGATCCCAATGAGAAGCTTCCCGAGGGAGAACTCACACCGGAAAAGCTCGGAGCCTATCTCGATGGAGTACTCGACGAGATGGTGACCAAGGACAGGTTTTCCGGCGCGGTATTGGTGGCGAAGGACGGCGTGCCTGTTTATAAGCGCGCTGCCGGAATGGCCTGCAAAAGCTATGACGTTCCTAATAAGACCGACACCAAGTTCAATCTGGGTTCGATGAATAAAATGTTCACCGGTGTGGCCATAGCCCAACTGGCCCAGCAGGGAAAACTGTCATTCGATGATCCCATCATCAAGCATCTCCCGGATTACCCGAATAAAGAGGTGGCCGAAAAGGTGACCATACATCATTTACTGACACACACCTCCGGACTGGGTGATTACTGGGAAGAATTGTTCGATGCCCGGTGGTGGCAAATTCGCAGTGTTCAACAGTTGGCCGACTTATTCTGGGAAAAACCGCTCGACTTCGAGCCGGGGGACCATTTTCAGTACAGCAACGGCGGTCCCATAATCCTGGGACTCATTATCGAAAAAATAACCGCCCTTAGCTACGACGAATACATTCGGCAGAATGTTACCGGCCCGGCTGGAATGGTGAACACGGATTGCTACGAAGTCGACCGCCCGATACCGAACCTGGCGCTTGGATACACCAAAATGGGTATTGCGGGGGAGGGGCCCGGTAAAGAGTGGCGAAGCAATCTCTTTCTACATGCAGCTAAAGGCGGTCCCGCCGGTGGTGGGTTCTCGACAGTAGAGGACCTCCTCAAGTTCGATATAGCCCTGCGCGGACACAAACTGCTCGATGAGGAGTACACCGATATTGTCACCACCGGCAAGGTCGATACGGGACCGGGAAATAAATATGCCTACTTGTTCGGTGACGAAAATGTGAACGGTCATCGGGTCGTCGGTCATAACGGGGGCGCTCCCGGGATAAATGCCGTTCTTGCCATGTATTTGGATCTGGGTTATACTGTAGCCGTGCTGGCGAACTATGATGGCGCGGCGGAGGTGGTGGCCGGGAAAATTAAAAGAGCCCTGACCAGATAAAAGCCAGGGCGAAGCAAAGATTCTCCGCACAGGTCAGGCCGGTCAGCTGAATTGACCGGCCTTCTTTTTTTGGCTTCCCGGCCGGCTTTCTGCCTTTTTTCAGGTCCATGTTGTTTGCTTCATCTCCTCTACAGACTATTGGAATCTTCCCACACTTTTCCGCGTCAAAAAGCCCCGGCCGACCGCCAAGCACGCCGCTAACAGCGCAATAGACAACATCTTACGATTTAGGCTATTTCTCTGTCGGTTCAGGCATAATTGTTGCGCAGATAGAGGTCAGATAAAGCGATGACACAAAAAGGATGAGGAATCATGAATAACGATAAGGGACTTAGCCTGCTGGAGGTTTTGGTGGCCATGATAATTCTCAGTCTGGGAATTCTGGGAATGGCGCCGATGGTTGTGATGTCTATCGAGGGTAACAATATGTCCCGCGATGTACTGGTCGTTTCAAGTCTGGCCGCCGAGAAACTGGAATTTTACGAATCCCTCGAGACACTGCCCAGTGTACCCTACACCGAAACTGAAAGCGATCTTGAGGGTGGCTACACCCGCTATACCGCGATTAATGACAGTACCACTGACGCCTCAATACCGGGTGGTGTCTGCCAGGTCGATATAACCATCTCGTGGACCGATAAAACCGGGGTGGCTCGCTCCACGACATATTCGACGCTGTTGATGAAAGGATAATGAATCATGGCTATAGGAAAAGCAAATAGGCTGAAGTGCCGCCGGGGTTTTACGATTCTGGAGGTGCTCATCGCGGCTCTGATCACGGGAATTCTGGCTACCGCCAGTTTCAGATTCTACACCTCAATGCACAACCAGACTGAGGTGCAGTATGAGGTGTCCGAGGTTCAGCATCTGTGTCGATCAAGTGTCAACGAAATCAAAAAGACACTTCGCCTGGCGGGCTTTAAACTGTCAACTCATGACGCTTATGAAATAAAGGGCGATACCCTGGCTATCTATTATAGCAACACCCAGCCGGTCGATACGGTGCTCTATTACCTGGATGAATTCAGCGACTACGAATACAGCAAGGTGCATGGCTTGGCGGAGGACGTACCGCTCTACAAATTGATGAAACGTGAAAACAGCGGTACACCCGCAATCTGCGCCGACTTTATTCTGGATATCGACTTCGCGCAGATTGACAGCCGAACGATAGAAATTTCGGTGACCGCGCAGGTCTCCAAGAGTGACGATAGTTTTGAACAGAATAATGGATTCAGGACCTGGACTCTGGCTGAACAGGTCAGTTTACGAAATGTCAACTTATAGGAAGCGAGGTACCTTACCCATGAATAGGATATTTTCCAACAGAGGCGGAGCGCTTATGATTACGCTGGCTTTAATGGCTATGCTAAGCGTCATCGCCATCATGGCTCTCAACAGATCCACCACCGATATGGACATGTCGTACAATCAGCTTCATGACGAGAAAGCCTTCTATACCGCCGAAGCCGGTATTGAGAGGGCCTTGGCCGAAATCAACGACGACCGCACGTGGGACGCGGGTTTTATAAATGAAGAACTGGGCGGCGGCGTCTACTCAGTCAGAGTCATTGACAGCAGTACCGTACCGGCCCTTGTGGATACGGTGATCTTGAGGGCAACAGGAAATTTCGATGGCGCCGAAGCGGAAATCGAGGCCTATCTCGTTCCGGAGCGGTACCGTCCGTTCGAATTTGCTCTCTTCGGTGATACCAGCGTGTCTATGAGAAACGCCGCGTGCACCGACTCGTACAACTCGGATTCCGGTTCCTACGCAGCGACCGTGGATTACCTGGGCGCTTCGGTGGGATCCAACGGAACTTTGTCGCTGGAAAATATCGCCATGATCGGCGGTGACGCCGTCAGCGCGATCGAAGACGGCATCACTCTGGATAACAAGTCAACCGTTCGTGGCGACACTGTTACCGGCGTGGACCCCAAAGTCATGGACATCGTCCCGGATTCCGAATACGTATGGGCACAGCTCAACAGCGATGTCTACACGGGAATGAGCGGAACCTATACCTACGACCCGTCTGACTACTCGCTCGATGTAGGTGTGAATGAGGTCCTGACGCTGTCAAGCGGAGTATACTATTTTTCCGATATTACCCTCGGCCAGAACGCGATTGTAAATCTGGAGCCGGGTGCGGAGGTGACAATTTACATGACGGGTGACCTCGTTCTCGGTCAATCGTCAGAGTTCAACGAATTCGGAACACCATCGCAGGTGCAAATCTACTCCACCGGTTCGCTCCTTGAATTGGGTCAGAGCACGTTGCTTTCGGCGTGTTTCTATGGACCGGACGCCGATTTCATATTAAGAAACTATACCAACTTCTATGGATCGGTCGTGGCCGACTATATAGCTTTTGAAGATAATGTTTGTTTCCACTACGACAGAATACTCAGTGAGCTCGAGAAATGGGAAACGGGTAAAATGCTCGTGGTGGCCTGGCGGGAAATTTAGAAATGAGATAGGAGAGAGTTATGAGGGCGCTGGCTAACCAGAGGGGAAGCGCGCTTCTGATCGCGCTGGCTTTAATGGCCCTGCTGACAGTAGTGGCGATTACGGCTTTGGACAGGTCTACGACGGATGTTGATATGTCGTACAATCAACTGCACGACGACCAGGCATTCTATATTGCCGAGGCCGGGATCAACCGCGCCTGCGCAGAACTAAGCAACGATCTGAGTTGGCGCAGCGGGTTTACCTGTGTCGCCTTCAATGACGGCCAGTATACGGTGACTCTCGATGACAGCACCACCAACGCCTCCCTGGCCGATACCGTGGTGGTGACCTCGATGGCGGAGCGCAACGGCGCCTCGTCGGGCATCGAAGTATACATGGTACCGATCATTTTCAGACCGTTCCAGTATGCTCTCTTCGGCGACAGTTCGGTCGATATGCGAAACAGCGCCCTGACCGACTCCTACAATTCGGATTCCGGCACCTACGCGGGTACGGTACTGTTTGACTACGGAGATATCGGCTCCAACGGCACAATCGATGCCGCCAACGGTGCCATGCTGGGAGGAGATGTCGCTACGGCTACGGAAGGCGGTCTTTCAATAAACCCTGGCGCCACAGTTGCGGGCGATACGACCTCCACCGCTCCGGAGCAGGAATTGCCGCTGATCCCTGACGAAGTGTGGGCCGAGGTTGCGGTCGTAAATGACAACGCCACCGGTATCTCCGGAAGCTACACGTACAATCCATCTACGCACTCATTTCTGACCAGCGGTACGGTCATTTTTCAAACCGGCACCTATTTCTTTTCGAGTGTGGAGCTAAAGAACACTGCCAGTCTGGAGCTTGCGCCCGGGGCGGTGGTAACCATATATGTCACCGGTGACATTGAGTTGAAAAACTCCTCGCAGGTCAATCTGGACGGCAGTCCGATGGACCTCCAGTTCTATAGCCAGGGCGATATCGTGCTGAAAAACAGCGGCGACATTTTCGCCACCTTCTACTCTCCCGATGGTTTCGGTGACCTTCGCAATTCCGGTGATTTCTACGGCTCCATCGTGGCCGAAGACATCCTGGTTCACAACAGCGCGGGGTTCCACTTCGATCGACACCTTTTGGATATCGAATGGCCCAGCATCAGCGGCATGATGGTTGTGGCATGGCGTGAAATATGATCGATAGGTAACGGATATTCGCTTCGACCTCGAGGCGGAGCGGTGTCCGGTGACTATATATGCGCGGCCGAGAGCGACCCGATGGGGTCGTGCGGCCGCGTTTTTTTTCCGCATTCTGTATTGGGGGCATGAATAGTCACTCCCATACAAACGCCCCGGCCCCCTCATAAACGCGTTGACTCCGATTATTCGAGCCTGAGTTCAATGTGTCCGCAGGCGGGCAAAAAAAACGGCCTTTCGGCCGTTTACTTCTCAGTTTTCCGTCAAAATCTGGTCGTCGTACTCGACCTCGAAACGAAGCTTGTGCTTGGCCTCTTCCTGGGCCAGACCCAAAAACAGGTCTTTCAAGAACGGGTCGTCGGTCGTTTCCGCCAGGCCGGCATATAACTTATAAGCAGCCTTTTCGGCCTTCATGGCAAAAATCAAAGCATGTTGATAATCGAGATTGGGAGAAGGCTTTACATCCACCAGACTATCGCCGATTTTCAGGTCGAATATCTTCTTCTCCGAAGAAACCATCCTCTTGCCCTGTTTGACCTCGATAAGCTTGGCCTTGTGCTGCTTCTCCTCCCTGGCGAAACTCTCAAAAACCTGCTTCATATCCGGTCGATTCAGGGTCTTGGCGAGGTCCGAGTACAGCTCGGCGGCTTCCTCCTCTTTCTGGATAGCGAAATCTAAAATTTGATCGGCGGACTTAAAATCCATGTCTTCCTCCTGATATGGAAAGGGTATCTCTGGCGACTGCAAGCACCCTAGCGGCGAACGGTCACCGTCTCACTATTCGTCGGTTTCGGGTGGCTCATATTGGGTGAGCCGTTACCAGCGAGTATAATACATATCCGGCACCATTTCAAATGGAATCTGGGTGGGGACAAAGCCTCAATACAGTAATATTTCCCCAAACGGCCACAATCCAGAATGCCATATGGTTGAACAGTTACCCGCTCCCAAGATTTTCCTTGTCTGGTCAGGGCCGCTCGTTTATATTTTCCTGAAATTGGTTAACCGGACTTCAGCGGTGGAGTTGCCTGCGGCCCCCTAAATCTTCAATCAGTCTCAGGGCCTGCTACTTTACTAATGCGACAGTTGATCCGCCAAACCGGTCTGTTCGCGCAATGGTCCAGGCATCGAGCCTCTGGTCTACCGTCCATAAGTGGCTAAGGATAAAGGAATTCTAATCTGAGGTCATCCATCCGCTACAGCGTTCTGGCCCCGGCCGGATGAAATCGGATTTCAAAACTAATTGGAATAGGGAGTCTATTAAGATGTCTGAATGCCGGCACCGGTGGGAAATGGCAAATATACAATTTGGCTTCGTGGTCTTTGAAAAATGCTCGCACTGTAACGACCTCCGGACCTATTTCTCCGCGGATGATACCTGGGACGAGTACCGTGAGAATGATCATCAGTGGAGTATCGTTGAAAACGCCCAGACTTTCAGATTCGACCTCAAGTGCCGGGACTGCGGGCGCATCGAAAAATTCGCCGACCTGATGGGATTTCTGTACTGCACTTCTTGCATGGATGACTGTGAGGTCGAAATTCTGCGCAAGAAGTTTCAGGCGGAAAAAACGTTCATTTTGGTGGCCTTTGGCTTCTTGCCGCAGGCCAAAACCAATCCGATTCCCCAGGAGAGACTGGATATCCTCACCGATTATTTCAACCAGCGCCGCGATACCTCACGCTCGAAAGTGAAAATCGTGTCTTTCAGCCTGATAAGTGATCTGTCGCGCTGCCGCGGCGAGTTTATCCACGATATCGGCATGCTCTCACAGGAAGAACCGCCCGAAGAAAGAAAACCTCTACTTTGATGTGATAGTTATTTTGTAGCATAATAACAATCAGGAGTTCGTTAATGACCACTAAAGAAGTGATTGAGAAGATCGGATTAAAGAGCCTGAGTAAATTCGAACACCGTGATGTCGATGGTGTTTTCGTTTCGGATATGCTGAGTGACGTCATGGCGGGCGCCAAGTCCGGCAATTTGTGGGTGACGGTACAGACGCACAAGAGTATCGTGCCGGCGGCGAACCTGGTGGACGTGTCAGCAATAGTCATTACCAGTGGCAAGAAGGTCCCTCAGGAGACTATCGATCTGGCTAACCAGCACAACATTGCCATTCTTTCGACTGATTTGTCCAGCTTTGAGTTGATAGGGAAGCTTTACGGTCTGGGCCTGGTGTCCAAGTAGGCGCACAGGCAGTCTCCACAGGCAGTCAAACACACACCCTGGTTGCCTGTTACCTTTTATCAATAATTGTAGACGTGCAAACACGGCGGTTACTGTGAAGATTGAAACCATTAAGGATGCATTGGGGGCGACCGTTCTGGAAGGCGAGAAGGGCCTCGGCCTATCAGTCGAGCATGTTTATGCTTCCGACCTCATGAGCGATGTTCTGGCGTTCGGGAAACCGGACTCGATACTTCTCACCGGACTGGCCACCCAGCAGGCTATAATTTCCGCTCACATGGCGGAATTCAAAGGCGTGGTACTTATTAGAGGTAAGCGTCCGAAGGACGGAGCCGAAAAATTCGCCCGGGAAAATCATCTCGTTCTTATGACAACGGACCTCGACATGTACGATGCCTGCATCAGAATCGCTGCGGAGCGTGGCGAAGCGGTCACTCCGAATGTCGCTGAAGCCGGCGCCGATAAAACCGACGATATCCTCCTGAGCAACGAATTCTTTATCGAGGGCAGCGATTTCTCCAAGGCCGGAATGGTTTCCACCGAAGTGAAATCGATTCTCAAAAAAATAGGCTTTGACCCCAAACTCGTGCGCCGTGTGGCTATCTCCACCTACGAGGGGGAGATGAATGTCGTCATGCACGCCAAAAGAGCCCGTGTCACTCTCGCCATAACCCCCAGAATGGTCGAGGTGGTTATCGATGACGAAGGGAAGGGAATTCCCGACGTTGAGGCGGCCATGCAGGAGGGGTTCACCACCGCGACCGAGGAAATGAGGGCCATGGGGTTCGGATCCGGGATGGGACTGCCCAACATCAAGAGAAATTCGGATGACTTGCTGGTCACCAGCGAGGTTGGAAAGGGTACGAAGTTACAGATTCGATTTCTTACGCAATAGACTTGTCCTTTAACTAAAGAGGGAAGCGATGACGCAATATTTTCACGCTCATAAAGTCGATGTGGCCAAATGCCGCGGACACATGACTTGTATGCGTCACTGTCCCACGCAGGCCATCAGGGTTCGCGATGGCAAAGCGGTTGTCTCAAAAGAACTGTGCGTTGACTGCGGCGAATGTATCTCGGTTTGCCCCTCGGAAGCCATCGTCCCGATTGTCGATCCGGTCGATGAAATCTCCAATTTCAAGTACAAAGTGGTTGTACCATCCCCCGTGCTTTATTCGCAGTTCGAATGGACCACCCACCCTTACATTGTCCATCTGGCTCTCAAACGCCTGGGATTTGACGAAGTCGTAGATGTCAGCACCTCTTCCGCGGCCATGGCCAGAGCGCTGGTCAAGTACATGAAAAACTACCGGGGACGACGGCCGCTAATATCATCGTACTGCCCGTCGGTCGTTCGTCTTATTCAGGTGAAATATCCCGATCTGGCCGAACTGATAGTCCCTCTCGACGTACCCCGCGAGGTGACCGCCCGGGAGATCAGAAAAACACTGCCTCAAAAGCTCGGCCTCAAACCTGAGGATATCGGGATTTTTTATCTCGCGACCTGCCCGGCAAAGATCGTTTCCATAAAACAACCCGCCGAAAAAGCCAAGTCATGGTACGACGGGGCGGTTTCTATCCGCGATGCCTATTCGGTACTTCTTCCTCAGGTGGTGGCGATACGCGAGGAGTTCGATGAAAGCCAGGTGCCCGAAGATTTTAATTTCAACGCCGGATGGGTTACCACCGGAAGCATTACCCAGTCGGTGCGCATGGAGAACTGGCTGGCGGTATCGGGTCTGGATCACGTGATGCAGATACTCGACGATATCGAAAACTCCCGCCTGCGCAATATCGCTTTCGTGGAAGCGCTGGCGCATATGCTCGGATGTATCGGCGGACCTTATAATGTCGAGAACCCCTACGTGGCTCGAACTAACAGCATAAGACAACGCGAGAAGTATGAATCCGCCATCAAGCTCGACGATAAGGATATCGAAGAAAAACTCAACTCGGGCTACTATTTCCTCGAACATCGTATCCTGCCGCGTCCCACAGCCTATTTCGATACCGACCTCGCCACTTCCATCAAACGGATGAAGGAGCGCGAAAGGGTTTACGGTAAACTGAAACAGGTAGACTGCGGTTGCTGCGGCTCGCCGACCTGTATGGCTTTTGCCGAGGATTTTGTCAGGGGTGACGTTAAACTTACCGATTGTATCTTTCTTTCGAAAAAAAGCGGTGACGAAGAATAATAGTTTGTTAAACATCTAACTAAATCAGTGGGAGTATGCTCTGTGAAAGAGAAGGACTACGACGACATATTCTCTCAATTCAAGGGGGTTGAATCGGACCTGATTCCACTTTTGGTCCGGATTCAGGATAAAGACGGCTACATATCTGAGGATGCCATCAAACGTGTCTCACAGTTTATGAAGATGTCGGAAAATCAGATCCATGGTGTGGCCTCGTTCTATCCCAAATTCAGATTTACCGAACCCGGGAAAAAATCCATAAAGGTGTGTATGGGAACCGCCTGCCACGTCCGCGGCGGATTGTTTCTTTCGGAGGCGGTCGGCTGGAAACTGGGAATAGCTATCGGCCAGACAACTGACGACAAGAAATTCGATTTTCAGCGGGCAGGTTGCCTGGGGTGCTGCACTCTTGCTCCGGTGGTGAAGGTCAACGAGGATGTTCACAGCCGCATGACGGTTACGCGCTTAAAGGAGATACTGGAACAAGATGATTAGCTTCGCGACCAGACAGAAAGAAGCTCAAAAGAAATGGAAGGCGCTCCAACAGAGCGCCGTTCCGGTCATCTATTTGGGCACCGCCACGTGCGGTCAGTCTGCGGGAGCGTTGAAGGTGCTCGACGCGGTCAAGCAGACTTTGAAAAGGAAAAAGCTTAAGGCGGAGATCGTCCAGGTGGGCTGTATTGGCCCCTGTTATATGGAGCCCCTGATGGATATCAGGCTCCCCGGAGAACCGCGAATCTGCTATTCCAACGTCACGCCGGACGCCGCCGAGAAAATCATAGAGAGTCTTCTGATAAAAGGAAACCCTCTGGCTCCTCTGGCCGTCGGCCACTTCGGCGACAATGGCCATCCACTGACAGAGGGTATACCGAAATTTTTCGAGACGCCGATGCTCAAGCCGCAGACCAGGCTGGTGCTGCGAAACTGCGGTCTTATTGACCCGGAAAATATCGACCACTATCTGGCCAACGATGGTTACCAGGGACTGGCAAGCGCGCTCAGGCAAAAGCCCGAGAGCGTAATCGAGATAGTCAAAGAGGCCGGTCTTCGCGGTCGAGGCGGCGCCGGTTTTCCGACCTGGCGCAAGTGGGAGATCTGCCGCGGTGTGAAAGCTGATCAAAAGTACATGATCTGCAACGTCTCCGAGGGTGACCCCGGAGCCTTCATGAACCGCGCCCTTATTGAAAGCGACCCGCACTGCGTGATCGAAGGACTCATGATAGGTTCGTATGCTATCGGGGCCTCGCATGGATATGTTTATATCAACTCGGACTATTATCTCGCGGTAGCGAGGCTTAAAAAAGCCGCCGAGCAGATGCGCGAATACGGTCTGCTGGGCAAGAATATTCTTGGCAGCGACTTCGATTTCGGACTGACCATCAAAGAAAGCGCCGGAGCGTTCGTGTGCGGCGAAGAAACCGCGCAGATCTGCTCTATCGAAGGACGCCGTGGCATGCCGCGCTCACGACCACCGTTCCCGGCCGTCGAAGGACTCTTCGGAAAACCGACTATCATCAACAATGTCGAAACCCTCGGAACGCTTCCGAACATTCTTCGAAACGGCGCCGACTGGTACAAACAATTCGGAGTCAAAGGCAACCACGGCACCAAGACCTTCTCGCTCGTCGGTTCGGTCCGCCGCGGCGGACTCATCGAAGTCCCGCTGGGAACCAAACTCCGTCAGATTATCTACGATATCGGCGGCGGTTCCTGGAAAAAATTCAAGGGAGTACAGACAGGAGGACCATCGGGAGGATGTCTCTCCGATGAATTTCTCGATATTCCGGTGGAGTATGAGTCCATGCAGTCGGCCGGCTCCATCATGGGATCCGGGGGCATGATCGTGCTGGACGAAGACACTTGCGTGGTTGACCTGGCCCTGTATTTTCTCCATTTCACGCAGAAAGAGTCTTGCGGCAAATGTTCACCGTGCCGCGTCGGTACCTGGCACATGGTTACCATCCTCGATGAAATCACCAAAGGACAAAGTGGCCCGGAAGATCTCACCAAACTTCAGACCCTCGCCGAAACGGCAGCGCGAGCCTCGCTCTGCGGATTGGGCCAGACAGCTCCCAACCCGGTGCTGACCACCCTGCGTCACTTCCGCAACGAATACCTTGAACACGTTCAGGACAAATACTGCAAATCGGCGGTGTGCCGGGAGCTGGTCGAATACATCGTCAACCCGGAAACATGCAATGGTTGTCAGCGCTGCAAGGATGTCTGCCCGACCGATGCCATCAGCGGGGCGCGTTCGGAGCTTCACACCATCGATCAACTCAGATGTATCAAGTGCAAAGCCTGTTACGAGGTCTGTCGCTTTGATCCTCTGGCCGGTAACGCTATCGAGATTAAGCCGAAGCGGAGGGTGTCATGAGCAAGAATTCAACAATTACAGTGACTATCGACAACAACACTTACTCTGTACCCGGTGGGATTTCGATTCTTGAGGCCGCCCAGCAGAACGATATCTACATCCCCACCCTGTGCGCTCACAAGGAACTCACACCCTACGGCGGCTGCCGGATGTGTATTGTCGAGGTGGATGGGATGCGAAACCTTCCGACCGCCTGCACCACGCCGGTGTCCGATGGTATGGTTATCAGGACCAACACCGCTCAGGTGCAATCGGTAAGAATGGAGATTCTGCAGCTGTTTCTGAGCGAGCACACATCAAGTTGCTTGATATGTGACGAAAAGGATCAGTGCCGTGAGTACATGGGAACCATCCGCAAGGCCGGCGTAACCACGGGATGCCGGTATTGCTCCAACGATGGGCAGTGCGAGCTTCAGGACGTGGTCGAACACATGAACGTCAAGGAAATCCGTTATCCCATTTACTATCGCAATCTCAGGGTCGAAAAGGAAGACCCCTTCTACGAGAGAAATTACAACCTTTGCATCCTGTGCGGTCGCTGTGTGCGAATCTGCCAGGAAGTGCGCGTGGCCAATGTACTGGCCTTCAACAACCGTGGACGCGAGACCGTGATAGGCCCGGCCTACCAGCGCACGCACCTTGATGCGGGCTGCGAGTTCTGCGGCGCCTGTGTGTCGGTCTGTCCCACCGGATCTCTCACTGAAAAGGCGCGTGCCTATGAAGGCAAGCCCGACCGTGAAGAATTCACGACCTGTACCTTCTGCGGCGTAGGCTGCCAGATGCGGCTGCTGGTAAAAGGCGACCGTGTCATTGGCGCGCTGCCTGCCGCCGATGACCTGGTTAACAACGGGCAGCTGTGCGTCAAAGGACGTTTCTGTGTGACCGAATTGGTCAGCGGACCGAAACGGCTGAAACGCCCATACGGTGTGTTCGGCGGAGTCGCGGCGGAGGTCACATGGGATGCGGCCATCGATACGGCGGCGGAAAAACTATCCGCCTGCAAACCCGACGAATTCGCCATGCTCATATCGCCCAACTGCACCAACGAAGACCTATACGCGGCGCAAAAGTTCACGCGGACGGTTATGAAATCACACAATATTGATACATCGGCCCGAACCTTCTATGGCTCCGGCTTCAACGCCTACCTCGATCTTATGAGGCAGGCGGTGCCGCTCGAAAATGTCCGCAAGGCCGATGCCGTGTTGTGCGTCGGCCTCGATACCCGGTTCGGGCGGTCGGTCGTTGGCGTGGAGTTGAGAAGAGCCTATCGACGGGGCGCCAAAGTCATGAGCATCCACCCCCGCGAACACAACCTCACGCTCATCTCCGAGCACTGGGTACAGTCGCTGCCGGGTGATGAACTGAGTCTGCTCAAATCGCTGGTGAAGAATACTCAGAAAAAGCCGGCATCGAAATCCGGTGGCGATGCCGCCGACGTTGCTGGCACTCTGAAGAATTCCAAGTCTCCGGTGATTCTGGTCGGCTCGGAGTTCCTGCAGTATGACAGCAGCTCCGAGATATTGGCTGCGATAAAACAGCTTGCCGATAATCTTGGCGCGGGAGTGATGCCGCTACCGGCTCAGAACAACCTGTTCGGTTCTCTAATGATGGGAGCCTATCCGGAGTTGCTTCCCGGCGGCGAGGCTTCAACCAGCACCAAAAAGGCAGACGAGTTAAAAAATGCCTGGGGTGCTGCGGTTGCGAAGTTCGACACCAAATGGAATGCGGGCAGCCTCGGCGACGGCAAGAAACTGAAAGTACTGTATCTCGTCGGCGAGAGTCTTCCGATGAACGCGAAAAGTGTTGCCGACTTCGTGATAGTCCAGAACATCTATCCGCCGAAAGTCGAGACCGACGCCGACCTGGTTCTTCCTGCGGCCGCTTTTACCGAGTCCGATGGCTCATTCATCAACGGTGAAGGACGGCTCCAGAGAGTCAGGCAGGCGGTTAACCCTCCGGCGGAAGCTATGCCGGACTGGATGATCCTCGGCAGGATCGCGCAGAAGATGAAGGCCGATGGTCTGGCGTACAAGAATGCCGGCGATATCCACAAGGAGATTGCCGGTGTTGTGGAAGGATTCGGCAATTTCAACAAGCCGCCACGCAAGGCTCAG
This sequence comes from Candidatus Zixiibacteriota bacterium, assembly GCA_040756055.1. Taxonomy (NCBI): domain Bacteria; kingdom Pseudomonadati; phylum Candidatus Zixiibacteriota; species Candidatus Zixiibacteriota bacterium. The sequence continues at coordinate 147,270 of JBFLZR010000001.1, read as the reverse complement.
CCTCTCAAAATGAAGGCCGAGCTGAACTTGGTCAAGGCCAAAAAGGCCGGCGCCAAGGCAAAAGACGCGAATTATCCTTTCATGCTCAGTATGGCGGTCACCGAACACACGCACCGGGGATTCCCGCTCTCGGCGTGGGTCGATGGTACCAAAACTCTTTTCCTCGAGGAAAGAGTGGATATCAGTCCGGCCGACGCTAAGAAGGCGAAATTATCCGACGGTGACGAAGTGATCGTGAGTTCGACCGGATTCGAGAAAGTCTGGCCGGTTCGCGTAAAGCCTGAGCAGGCCGATGGTACCCTTCATGTGTGTCTGCGTCACGCGGAGGCCATGAACCCCAACCCACATCCAGTGAAAATAAAGAGGAAATAGCCATGTTTAAAGTTGTCACAAGTCGCATGATTGTCCCGAACATGCACCTCTTGACGCTGGAAGCTCCCGCTGTGGCCCGCGAAGCCAAACCGGGACAGTTTATCATCCTGCGTGCCGAAGAAGAGGGCGAGCGTATTCCCCTTTCCATTTCGGATTGGGATGAGCAGATGGGGACGGTCACTACGATATTTTTGAACGTGGGAAGAACCACCGACCGGTTGTCACGGCTGGTCGAAGGTCAACAGATACCCACGGTTGTCGGTCCGCTCGGCAATGCCACGGACATAGAGAAGTATGGGACCGTCTTGTTGCTCGGCGGGTGCTACGGCATCGGGAGCCTTTTCCCGGTAGCCAGAGCGCTGAAACAGGCGGGCAATAAGATTATCACGGTTGTCGAGGCACGCAGTTCATACCTTCTTTACTGGGAAGACCGGTACAAGGACTATTCCGATGAGTTCGTGCGCATCACCCGTGATGGAACCAAGGGCTACAAAGGTCACGTCGATCGCTTACCCGAAATAATCAAAGACCTCGGCGTAACTGTCGACCGCGTGATCATCAACGGTTGCACTTACTGTCTGAAACGCGGATCCGATGCCACCCGGGCGCTCCAGATTCCCACCTGGGTCAGCTTGAACCCGATTATGATCGACGGTACGGGAATGTGCGGCGTCTGTCGCGTGACAGTGGGATCGGTCACCCGATTCGCCTGCGTGCACGGACCGGATTTCAACGGTCACGAAGTGGACTGGGAAGAGCTTCTCCAGAGGCGCAAGACCTATATGCCCGAGGAAGTCGTTCCTCTCCGTACCAGTAAAAGTAAGTGTGAAGAGCATTCTCAACAACGGTAGGGATATTTGTTATGGCTGAACCGAAAAAGAAAAAACAACTGGACCTGGTAAGAAGGGATATGCCCAAGCAGCAGCCGGAGATTCGTTCGCACAATTTCAGCGAGGTCGCTCTTGGTTATGCGGCTCAAACGGCGGTAGAGGAAGCCTCGCGCTGCATCCAGTGCCCCAAGCCGAAATGCGTGGAGAACTGTCCGGTAGAAATAAATATCCCCGGATTTATCAAGGCTATATCCGAAAAAGATTTCAAACGCGGTATCAAAATACTGAAAGAGAAAAACTGCCTTCCCGCTATCTGCGGACGAGTCTGTCCGCAGGAAGAACAGTGCGAAGAAACCTGCGTGCTGGTCAAAAAAGGCGGGCAGATAGCCATCGGTCGCCTCGAACGTTTCCTGGCCGACTGGGAGGCCGTCCAGGGCAAACTGGAGATGCCGCACCTGCCGGGCAAAACCGGTAAGAAAGTGGCGGTCGTCGGTGGCGGACCGGCCGGACTGACGGTCGCGGGCGATTTGATTCAACTTGGCCACGAGGTAACCATCTTCGAAGCCCTGCACAAAATGGGCGGCGTGCTGGTTTATGGCATCCCCGAGTTCCGTCTGCCCAAGCGCATTGTCGAACGCGAGGTTGACTATCTCAAGAAACTCGGTGTCAAAATAAGAACCGATTTTGTCGTCGGCAAAACGCAGTCCATTGATTCGCTGCTGGAAGAGTACGACGCTATCTTCGTCGGGTCCGGCGCGGGACTTCCGTGGTTCATGGAAATTCCCGGCGAGAACCTAAACGGCGTTTATTCCGCCAACGAGTATCTGACGCGTCTGAACCTGATGAAGGGATTTCTTTTCCCCGAGTATCACACGCCCGTCAAAAGCCATAAGCGTGTCGCGGTGGTTGGCGGCGGCAACGTGGCTATGGACTGCGCCCGCAGCGCCCTGAGACTGGGAGCTGAGTCCCGCATTGTCTATCGCCGATCCAGAGAAGAACTCCCGGCTCGTCTGGAAGAAGTCGAGAACGCCGAGGAGGAAGGAGTCATTTTCGACTTCCTGACTCTTCCGCTGAAGTACATCGGCGATGAAAACGGATGGGTCAAGCAGATGGAAGTCCAGAGGATGCAGCTCGGTGAGCCGGACGCCTCCGGGCGCCGTCGGCCGGTACCTATCGAAGGCGCTATCGAGATAATCGAGGTCGACGCCATCGTTTGCGCAATTGGCAACAGCCCCAACCCGCTTATCGCCCAGACCACACCCGGCCTGGAGATTGGCAAGAAGGGCAATATCGTCGCCGATGAAGAAACCGGGCAGACTTCGCGCGAGAAAATCTGGGCGGCCGGTGATGTTGTCACCGGCGCGGCTACGGTTATTCTGGCGATGGGCGCCGGGCGCAAAGCCGCCCGATCCATGCACGAATACCTGATGTCGCACTGAGTCCGAATTTCGATATCATGAAAAAAGGCTGGCGTTTTTTCCGCGCCGGCCTTTTATTCATGGACTGTGTGCCGCACCTTGAAGGCTCTTCGAATCGATACTACTGAGACAGTCAAATGAAAGAAAACTACTTTACGCTATCAAATGTTAATAGAGTGGCTCGAGTGCTTCGAGATCGCGTAAGAGTAGACGGCGATAGGAAGTCGAATTACGTTCCCGCCCGATCCGTCCTGCTGGTTCTGGACATGCAGCGGTACTTTCTGGATGAAAACTCCCACGCCTTCATCCCAAGCGCCCCTGCGATAATTCCCGGTCTGCTTCGGTTCATAGAGATTTACGTAAAACACAACCTGAACATCATACTGACCAGACATATTAACACACCCGAAAGCGCCGGTATGATGAGCAAGTGGTGGAGAGATTTGATTACCCGCGAAAACAAACTGAGCGAGATCGATGAAAGATTCCTCCAAGCCGGAAAAACTGTTATTGAAAAATCCCAGTACGACGCCTTCTATCAGACAAATTTGGAAAGTTTGCTCAGAGAAAAAAATATCACCCAGGTTGTCATCACCGGCGTCATGACACATCTCTGCTGTGAAACGACGGCGCGCTCAGCGTTTATGCGCGGGTTCGAAGTGTTTTTCGCGGTCGATGGCACAGCGACCTACAACGAGGAATTCCATCGGGCTTCCCTGATGAACCTCTCTCACGGCTTCGCCAAATTAGTACTCATCGACGAATTGATAAAGGCAATTGAAGATGGCTGCGCGGAGTAGAGAAATAGTCATAATCGGCGCCGGCCCGGCCGGAATCGCCGCGGCCGTCCAGCTTCGAAGACAGGGCCACAATCCTCTCGTCTTTGAGATGGACGAACCCGGCGGCCTTTTGCGAAACGCGGGGTGGGTTGAGAACTACCCGGGCTTCCCCGACGGCATATCCGGCGAAGAACTTGCCAGCTTGTTTACGCGGCAACTGAAGCGCTGGGATGTTGAAGTAGTAAAACAGAAGGTTACCTCGCTCTCAATCGACAACGGTTGTTTTACTGTCGCCACGAACGACGGTTGCGTATCCGCACGTGTGGCCGTAATAGCCTCCGGAACCAAAGCGAACACTCTCGACGATTTAGACCCGACCGGTTCGGCCAGAGACAGAATACTCTACGAGGTGCATCCCTTAATTCATAAAACAAACAAGACCATAGCTATCATCGGCGGAGGCGATGCCGCCTTTGACTACGCCCTCACGCTCAGCAAACACAACGAGGTAACAATCTTCAACCGGACAAGTGTGGCTAGATGCCTACCGCTCCTAAAGGAACGAGTCCAGGCTGAAGGTCTGATAACATACAAGGATAACGTCAGCGTCAAATATCCAATCCGCGTCTCCAACGACAAACTTGTACTGGATTGCGAGTCAGATGGAAATTCATTTGACTTCACAGCCGATTATCTTATCCTTGCCATCGGCCGCAAGCCGCACCTTGACTTTTTGTCGGAAGATGTAATCGCGAGGATGGACGAACTCAAAAAATCCGGCTGTCTGTACCTCATCGGTGATGTCGTCAACGACCGTTTCAGGCAGACGGCGATAGCCGTTGGCGAGGGTGTTAAGGCGGCAATGCGGATTGACAGGATGATCGGGGATTCAGTCAAATGAAAATAATCACGCAGACAGGAAGAGAAGAACTGGCTATTGTGTATCTGGCGGAATTGGAGTCGGGGGATGCTATCGAGTTTGTCGAGTCGCTCCAGCCGCCTTTTGCAAGAGAGAAGAAGTGGGTTCTGATAGTCTCTACTCTGATTGGTTGCCCCGCGAATTGTCCAATCTGTGATGCCGGCGGTTTCTACAAGGGACGTATAAGCAAAAACGACATATTCGCCCAAATCGACTATCTGATCGACAAGAGATTCCCGTCACGCCGTGTCAACGTTGACAAATTCAAGATTCAGTTCGCCCGTATGGGAGAACCGGCTTTCAATCCGGCAGTAATAGATGTTCTCTGTGAGCTTCAGAGTCGCTATCACGCTCCGGGGCTAATGCCCTGCATCTCAACTGTCGCGCCCGTCAAAACCGGTGCGTTCTTCAAACGGCTCATGGAGGTAAACCACTGTATCTATCGCGGGCGCTTCCAACTGCAGTTTTCGATACACACCACCGATGACAGGCTCCGCGATCGATTCATCCCTATAAACAAGTGGGATCTGAAAACTATCGGGCAATATGGCGAACGGTTTTTCGTTGCCGGCGGGCGGAAAATCGCCCTCAATTTCGCTCTTGAAAAAAACGCACCCGTGAATGCCGATATACTCCGTGAGTATTTTGACCCGGAGATCTTTTTGATCAAAATCACCCCTATAAATCCTACCTATCGTGCTGTCGAGAATCAGATGCTGTCTTACGTGGAGCCCGACCGGCCGGAAAGGTACCGGACACTTGTGGACAGCCTCCAAAGGGCCGGATACGAGGTCATCCTGAGTATTGGCGAGTTGGACGAAAACCATATAGGCAGCAACTGCGGGCAGTTAGTCTCCAATCACATGCGCCAAAAGCAGGCCCTGGCAGGGGCATATAGCCAGGCAAAGACCTGACATTCGCGGCTTTCGTTCTGGCAAAATCTGCGCCCCGAACCACTCCGGCCAGGGAGATCAAGCGTCTTCCAAACGCTCAATTTTAAGAACAGCAAACTAGTACGACGATAACCCTAAATTCCTGAGTTATTTAGCCGACAATATAATTGACAGAAATGTCGCATTTTGCTCTTAGGTATCGTAATATTTTTTGGCGAACCATGCTTCTGTAGCACCTCTGAATTCGGCTGCTTCGGTAATGCCACCTCCCATTTCATGGTTTCTTTGGTTACGCCGCCCCACGATTTAGGAGCATGCTAAGCGGTTCAATCATAGCGAGAGAATAAATAACAACATCTTGCCTTAAGGCGCCTTGATGTGCCTCAGGGAGTGTAAGTATGAGTCTTAGCCGAAGAGAATTTCTGGAACTTCTGGGTTGCACGGCGTCAGTAGCCATGCTTCCCGGTTTTTTGCGGGCCGGAGGCATTCCCGAGCCCATCAAGATCGCCCTCGCGGAGCAAATGAAAACCGACCCTCTGCCGGTCATCTGGCTTCAGGGACAATCTTGTGCCGGATGTTCGGTGTCAACCTTGAACAGCGTACATCCCGATATCGCCGAGGTTATCACCGAAACTATCAGCCTGCAATTTCACCCCAATGTCATGGGCGCGGCGGGTGACTTTGCCCTTGACGTCTTGAATAGAGCCATCAACGAACAAAAAGGCCAATTCGTTCTCGTGGTCGAGGGTTCGATCCCGACTGGCGATGGCAGCGCCTACTGCCAGATGGGCGAGCACGACCACAAACCCATCACGGCCGAACAGTGGGTACTGCAGCTTGGCAACGCTGCGAAAGCCGTTTTGGCGGTGGGTACCTGCGCGGCGTTCGGCGGAATTCCGGCGGCACGTCCAAATGTCACCAACGCCAAACCGGTTTCCGAGCTGCTGCCTGAGGCGACTCTAATAAATATCCCCGGCTGTCCATCTCACCCCGATTGGGTGATAGGAACGGTGGCGCATGTCATTCTCTATGGATTGCCCGAACTCGATGAACACAAACGCCCAAAAATGTTCTTCGGCAAAGTGGTACACGAGCAATGCGAGAGACGCGCTGATTTCGAAAACGGTATTCCGGCCGAGGATTTCGGTGGCCAGGGCTGCCTGTATGATCTCGGGTGCAAAGGCCCCGAGACGCATTGCGATGTCTGCATCCGCGGGTGGAACAACAAGGTCAACTGGTGTATCCGTAGCGGCTCGCCGTGCATCGGATGTACCGAACCGGATTTCCCGGATTTTGGCGGCTATGGGTTGTACACCAAACTGCCACGAGAAGCTGCACGCGGCATCGAATGGTCGGGTCCATATGCCCCGCAACGAACAATCAAAGTGGAAACAACCTGAACTAAAGGGGTCCCTAAAAGGAGAAAACTATGAGCAGGACTATAAGCATTGACCCCGTTACCCGAATAGAGGGTCACCTCAAGATAGAACTCGAAGTCGACAACGGTAAGGTTGTTGATGCCCGCTGTCAGGGTGAAATGTTCAGGGGAATCGAAAAGCTGCTTTATGGGAGAAACCCGGTCGATGCCAACCAGATTACGCAGCGAATCTGCGGCGTCTGTCCGGCCAGTCACGCGCAGGCCTCGAGCCTAACGCTCGACAGAGCCCTTGGAGTCGAGCCGCCCGAAAATGGTCGGCTGATTCGTAATCTGATATTGGGCGCCAATTATCTTCAATCGCACATTCTTCATTTCTACCATCTGGCGGCTCTGGATTTCGTGGATATCACCACAATTCTCAGCTATACCGGCGCCGATGCGGGACTTCAAAAAGTCAGGCAGTGGGCACAGGCCGAGGTCGACAGCGGCAAACCCACGGCGGTTGCGCCGTTTCTGCCTCGATACGAAGGCGACTACATAAAGGATACCGAATTGAACATAGCGGCCGTCGCGCACTATCTGAAAGCTCTCGAGATTCGACGGAAAGCACACGAGATGCTCTGTATCTTCGGCGGACGTATGCCGCACGCCGTGACAATCCTACCGGGTGGCACCGCCGAGAATGTCACGGTGGATAAGATTCTCGCCTATGCCTCGCGTCTGGAAGAGATTCAGGATTTCATCGATAACGTGTATATCCCCGATGTTGTCGCGGTGGCGAAGGCATACCCGGCCTATTTCGAAATAGGTAAAGGATGCGGCAACCTTCTCGCATACGGTGTCTTTGAAGAAGAAGCTTCGGGTGGCAAGAAATTACTCGCCCCGGGGGCCTATATTGACGGCAAGGTTGTGCCTTTTGAGGTGTCGAAGGTATCCGAGCACGTCAGGTATTCGAAGTACTCATCGGCCAGCAAGCTTCATCCTTCCAGAGGTGAAACCGAACCCGATTTGGCCAAGACGGATGCCTACTCGTGGCTGAAGGCGCCTCGATATGACAACAAAGTCGTGGAAGTCGGACCCCTCGCCCGAATGGCCGTGGCGCACCTGACCGCGACCAACGAGAAAGCCTCCAGGCTGGTTACCGATACTCTCGCCGCGTTCAACGCTCCGGTGTCCGCGCTTTTCTCGGTTCTTGGAAGACACGCTGCCAGAGCGCTCGAGGCAAAGGTAGTCGCCGAACGCTGTGCCGAGTGGGTAATGCAGTTGAAACCCGGGGAGCCGACACACACCAAATACCAGATTCCGAAAGAGAGCGAAGGGTTCGGATTGACCGAAGCTCCTCGCGGCGCGCTCGGACACTGGATTACAATTAAAAACAAGCGCATCAACAACTATCAGTGTGTCGTACCGACCACGTGGAATGCCAGCCCGCGCGACGACAAGAATCGACTCGGGCCTATGGAACAGGCGCTCGTGGGCACGCCTATCGCCGATGCTGCCAACCCGATCGAGGCCGGCAGAGTCGTGCGGTCGTTCGACCCGTGTATCGCCTGCGCCGTGCACGTCGTGACGCCGGACCGTGAACTGGTGTCAAAATTCAGGGTGTTGTGATAGAAATGAGCTCGAACAGCAAGAACGCCCTACGGACTGTCATCATGGGAGCGGGCAATATCCTTATGAAGGATGATGGTATCGGGGTTCACGTTGTTCAGGCGATGCAAAATAATCAGGGGCTGCCCGGGGGCGTTGAGTTAATCGACGCGGGAACGGCGGCCCTCGATACTTTTAACCTGCTCGATGGTGTCGAGAAGCTAATAATAATCGATGCCATCAAAGGGGGCGGGATGCCGGGTACTATCTACAAACTGACGCCTGATGATATCCGCGAAAAACCCCGAAACACTATCTCTCTTCACCAAATGAGCCTTCTTCAGGCACTGGCTTCAAACCTCCTACTCGGCTCAGCACCATCCGATATAACAATCATCGGTGTAGAACCAAAAGAGATTTCGATGGGAACGGAGCTGTCTGAGGAAATAGCTGGTCGAGTTGAGGCGATAGTCGAGATAGCTATTGAAATCGCTCACGACACGTGCCGGAAGGGCCGGGATAATACTAACGAAGTATAAACCCGTCCCGCAGGGGATCCCCGGGGTCTATCACAAACTCATGCTTCCCCGTGATGTAGGCGCGCCCCTCGACATCCCCAACAATCGCTGTGTGCGGACCGACGGTAGTTTCTTCAACTACACGCCCGGTAAATGTGCTGCCGATTATACTTTCGATCACAATCGGCTCGCCGACGCTGATTTCACCTCTGGTGTGATGCAAGGCAAGACGTGCACTCACGCCGGTTCCCGTGGGACTGCGATCAACTTCACCCTCGGCAAAAATACACACATTTCGAGAGTGTGAACCTTCCGCCAAAGCCGACCCGACGAATATCGTCCCATACAGAAAATTCAGATCGGCCTCAAAAGGATGCGCGATAGTATGGCTTTTCATCACGGCTCTCTTGATCGCCATGCCCTGATCTATCAGAGTCCGAAAATTCTCGGGTGTCAAATCCAATCCCAGTTGGTCGGCATCGACGAAAGCGTAAAACGCTCCGCCGAAAGCAATGTCATAAGTGATCTTTCCAATCCCGGGTACATCTACGATCTCATCTAACGCCAGCACGAATGACGGAACATTGTGGAAATGAACACTCTCCACTTTACCGTGAGCAACACGGGCATACGAAGTCACCATACCAGCCGGCGTATCGATACGTACCATCGTCTCCGGCTCCCGAACTTCAATCATGCCGGTTTCTACCGCTACCATCGTCACTGCAATGATCCCGTGGCCGCACATGGTGCTGAATCCTTCGTTGTGAATGAACAGCACCCCAAAGTCCGCCGCGGAAGTGACGGGCGGCGTGATGATACACCCGTACATGTCAGCATGACCGCGCGGCTCCCACATCAGAGCTCTTCTGAGGTGGTCAAAATGCTCTCTGGCGTACTGGCGCTGCTGCAGAATTGTATTTCCGGGAATATCCGGAAAGCCGCCAACAATGACACGAAGCGGCTCGCCCTCTGTATGGGCATCGATAGTCTGTATCTTAATCCAGTCTGACGGGATTTTCCACTTGGATGCTGCCGAGAGCTTCGGGCGATTGTACTTTGCCACCATCCCTCCTCGGATGTGTTCTCAGGCTACCCCGTGTTCGGTGCGCCGGATAATCTCGTTTTGCAGGTCCATGCCGAGATCAACGAAGTAATCGCTGTAGCCGGCAACGCGCACGATCAGGTCGCGATATTGCTCGGGATTCTTCTGGGCCTTGCGCAAGGTATCCGCCGTGACAACATTGAACTGAATGTGGTGACCATCCATAGTGAAGTACGCTCTTACCAGATGCGCCACCTTGTCCAATCCATCCTCGGATTCCAGAACGTGGGGCGTGAATTTCTGGTTCAAAAGCGTTCCTCCGGTGCGGATGTGATCGATCTTCGATGCCGACTTCAGCACCGCCGTTGGGCCTTTTCTATCGGCTCCCTGTACCGGCGAAATACCTTCAGACAGCGGCTCGCCGCACAATCTACCATCGGGCATGGCTCCAATAACACTACCAAAGTAAACATGGCAGGTGGTGGGGAGGAGGTTTATCCGATGCTGTCCCCCCTTCGTGTTGGGCCGGCCATCGACACAATTGAAGTACAGTTCGAATACCTGCTTCATGATGTCATCAGCATAGTCATCATCGTTACCGTATTTCGGCGTGGCATTGAGCAGCTTGTCACGAAGTTCTCCGGCGCCTTCGAAATTATTCTTAAGGGTATCAATAAGTTTCGGCAGACCGGTACTTCGCTTGTCATATACATGATACTTAATGGCCGCAAGTGAGTCGGTAATGCTTCCGAGACCGACGCCCTGGATGTACGATGTATTATAACGTGCCCCGCCATCGTTGTAGTCTCTACCGGTAGCGATGCAGTCGTCAATCAGTATCGACATGAACGGCGCCGGCAGATGCTCCGCCCAGAGTCGCTCAATAACCACATTGCCTTTAATCTTAATGTCGATAAAGTGCCGAAGCTGTTTCGCGAAAGCTTCCATCAAATCATCAAAACTGCCAAAACCGGATGGCTCACCGCTTTCTATGCCTATCTTCTTACCGGTCCGAGGATCGATTCCGTTGTTCAGAGTGATTTCCAGCACCTTGGTAAGATTGAAATACCCGGTGAGGATGTAGCTTTCTTTCCCGAACGCTCCAGTTTCGACACATCCACTCGCGCCTCCATTACGGGCATCCTGCACCGACTTGCCCTGCCGGATCATCTCCTGCACGATAGCGTCGGTGTTGAAAAGCGATGGTTGACCGTAGCCGGTCTTAATGATTTCCAAAGCCCGTTTCAGCAACCGGTCGGGGCTTTTCTTGCTTATCTGAACCATTGAACTCGGCTGCAGCAACCTCATCTCTTCGATCACATCGAGAATCATGAAGGTCATCTCGTTAGCGGCGTTCTCACCATTCTCCTTAACACCGCCCACATTGACCAAACAGAAATCCGTATAAGTGTTGCTCTCCTGAGCGGTCACACCGACCTTGGGAGGAGCCGGCTGGTTGTTGAACTTAATCCAGAAAGACTGAAGCAACTCCCGCGCTCTTTCTTCGGTAAGGCGGCCCTCATCGATATCGCTCTGATAGAACGGCATCAGATGGCGATCGAGCCGACCCGGATTGAAAGAATCCCAGGTGTTCAGCTCCGTTATGACGCCGAGATGTACGAACCAATAGTACTGAAGCGCCTCCCAGAAATTCTCCGGAGCATGTGCCGGCACCCGCTCGCAGATATGAGCCATCGCCTCAAGCTCTTCTTTTCGGGTGGGATCCTTCTCCACTGATGCCAGCTTCTGCAACTTCTCACTGTGTCTCTTCGCGTACGCCATAATCGCGTCAGCCGCGATAGACATGGCCGTCAATTCCTCCCGTTTATCGAGGGCCTCCGGGTCATTGAAAAAATCGAGATTGGCAATACTCGATTCGATGTCCGCCTTAAAGTCCAGGAAACCTTTTTTGTATATCTTGTCGTCGAGCACGGTGTGACCCGGTGCGCGCTGTTCCATGAACTCGGTAAAGACACCCGCTCCGTATGCATCCTTCCACGCATCGTCGACCTTGTCGAATATCCTGTCGCGAACCGAACGACCTTTCCAGAAAGGTGCGATTCTCTGAATCTGCTGCTCGCGCGTCTGTTCATCGACAGAGAAAGACACCTTTTCGCGGGTGTGAAGAATTTCGAAATCTTCTGGAGTGTGCGTACAGATATCGGGGTAGGTCGGCGTCGCTTTTGGGGCGGGGCCTCTTTCACCGACAATGAGTTCGCCATCGTTGATACATATATGCTTGTTTTCGAGGATATACCTGAAAGCCATCGCACGCGCTACCACAGGGGAGACACGCTCCGCTTTGCCGCTCTGATAGAAATCAGTCAACAACAGCGCTCGTTCTAAAGATATGGTCGGCTTGGCATCCAGGCTCTCCTGACGAAGCTTGGCAATTCTGTTGTTCATATCGTCCTATCCTCCAATTTTGACTTCACACCCCAACGAGCGAAACCGGTCAGCCTTGCTTTCGACATCAACCTTGCTCTGCTGCTCAAGATTGCCCAGCTTGCCGGGAAGACCGAAGCGCCGGCGTTTGTCCTCGCCGAACTGATTATACGGCAACAAACTGATTCGAGCAATACCGGGTAAAGAAGCGACCAAATCCCGAATCCGATCGAGATTGGCTTCGGTGTCGGTTATACCCGGCACAAGAGGAATACGGATATTTACGGCACTGCCTTTGCCGGTCAATAACTTAAGGTTCTCGAGTATTTGTCGGTTCGATTCGCCGGTATAATGCCGGTGCTCGTTATCATCCATAAGCTTGAGGTCATACAGAAATAAGTCAACGTCATTATAAATACGCTCAAAATCGGCCCATGGCGCATGTCCGCAGGTATCCACCGCCGTACGGATTCCAAGCCTCCGGCTGGCGCCACACAGAGCTTCCAAAAAATCAATCTGGAATAAAGGCTCCCCCCCGGAGAAAGTCACCCCCCCACCTGACTGGTCATAGAAGACCCTGTCTTTAGTTACCTCTTCCATTACTTCACTGACCGTCACAGTCCGGGTCTTGCCAGTCGGGTCGGTGGTGTCGAGATTGCGGGCTTCCGGGTTGTGACACCAGAGGCAGTCAAGAGGACAACCGGAAAGGAAAACGGTAGTCCTGATCCCCGGACCGTCGTGGATAGCGTACCTCTTGATATCGAATATCTTACCGCCGATTTCAGGCTTTGTGGCCATAGTAACTAATTATAATGGATTTTGTCGCTTTTTGCCATATAAGTTAATTCCGATTTATTGTCCACTGTTCTGAAAAAAACTCAAACCGTCCAGTCCTGCTAATCGTACCTCTAATGTTGATTAAAGGCGACCATATCGGTCGACCTTTCTGGTATTACAAGTCAAAGCACCTTCAAAATCCCGGGCATTACACAAAAATAGATATCATAACGGGAATCGTGATATCACGCAGGGCTAAATAGACATCAGTCAAGTTTAATAGCAGTGCAGAAAGGGGGCTACCGTATATCTGCGGATAATTTTCAGTGTTGAAATCGGTTGGCTCAAGGCTGAAGGGTGATTGGCAGGCGTAGATATCGCTTGCTGACTAATGCGATTTTGTTTGAATCAACCGACTAAAGGAGAAAAACAAGTGTTGAAACGGGCAATGTGTTTTACCGGGGGAGGCGCCGTCCTGACGGCATTAAGCTTAGTCTTCGTTATGGCCGCCACAGCTATCGGCCAGGTACCGCTTAATCCATTGACTCTCACCAAGTACCTCGATCCGCTGCCGGTTCCCGGCGTTATGCCTCAAACGGCTGCCAATTACTATGAGATCGGAATGTACCAGATAACCCAGCAGCTTCACAGCCAGCTACCGCCCACAACGGTGTGGGGTTATGGTACCAGCGCCGCCACGGCCAGCTTCCCGGCGGCTACAATTGAAGCCACCCGCGGCGTGCCGATACAGGTCCTGTGGACCAACAACCTTCCAATGACACATCTTCTTGATGCCGCACTGGATAGGACCCTGCACTGGGCTAATCCAACAGGACCCGGTATACCTGTCGTGGCCCATCTGCACGGCGGTGAAAATGAGCCGCAGAGCGACGGTCACCCGGATGCCTGGTTCACGCAGGGATTTGCCGAGACCGGCCCCGGATGGCAGCAGCAGGTCTACAACTATTACAATAATCAGGATCCGACAACCCTCTGGTATCACGACCATGCTCTGGGCATGACAAGGTTAAACGTATATGCCGGCTTGGCTGGTTTTTACCTCCTGCGCGATGCGGCAATCGAAGGCCCAATGAACCTGCCCGGTGCCGCGTACGAGATACCGATGGTTATTCAGGACAGGATGTTCAACATCGATGGCTCGCTGGCCTACCCGACCGTAGGCGTCAATCCTCAGCATCCGCAGTGGCAACCGGAATTTTTCGGTAACACCATTCTGGTTAACGGTGTAGTCTGGCCGTATCTTAATGTCGAGCCGCGAAAATACCGTTTCCGGATTCTCAATGGCTCCAACTCACGTTTCTACAGTCTGCAACTGCTTGACCAGACGACAGGTCTTCCGGGTCCGGCGTTCCACCAGATTGGCTCCGACGGCGGATATCTGGCCGCGCCGGTGATGCTCAACGATCCGGCCAACCCGAACGCCCAGCGTCTCGTTATCGCTCCCGGTGAGCGCGCTGACATTATCATCGATTTCGCCGGCCTCCCGGTGGGGACCCAGTTCGTTCTGGATAATAACGCCAAGTCCCCTTATCCGAAAGGCGCGCCGCCGGATCCGAACACGGAACGTCCCGTGATGCAGTTCAGAGTGGTTGCCTCGACCGGTCCCGACAACAGTTCTATTACGGCTAACAATGTCATTCCGGTTCTGGGCCCGGCTTCAGTAACGCGCACTTTCACTCTCAACGAGATCATGGGCGCCGGCGGTCCTTTGATGGCCCTGATAAACGGACAGATGTGGGATGGTACCCTTTACGAAACGCCCCAACTGGGAGCCACCGAGATCTGGGAATTCGTCAACCTCACCGGCGATGCCCACCCAATCCACCTCCACCTGGTTCAATTCCAACTCCTGAGCCGCCAGAAATTCCGCCTGAGCCAGTATATGAAGGCTTACACTGCGGCTAATCCGGTTTTGCCAACCGACAATCCGGTCGCAGTCAGTCCGGCTCCGTACGTTAACGGCCAGCCGGCCGGGCCGAATCTCAACGAAGCCGGCTGGAAGGATACGTTCGTCATGTTCCCCGGTGAGGTGACCAGGGTTATCGTGCGGTTCTCATCGCAGGATGGAACGACTTTTCCATTCGATGCCACTGCCGAACCGGGGTATGTCTACCATTGCCACATCCTCGAACACGAGGATAATGAGATGATGCGGCCGTTCAAGGTTGTCGCGCCGGCTCCTGCGGTGGCGGCTAAGCTGGGCGACATGCCGGAGAGTTTTGGCTTGAAACAGAACTATCCCAACCCGTTCAACCCCAGTACCGAGATCAGCTTTGCGTTGCCGGTCGCCGGTTCGGTCCAATTGAAAGTCTTTAATATTCTGGGACAGGAAGTAAAGACGCTTGTCGATGGCAACCTGAACGCGGGTGAGCATGTAGCGATGTGGGATGGAAAGGACTCTCGAGGCAACGGTGCCGCCAGTGGCGTATACTTATACCGGCTTGAGGCGGGAGATATTAGGGAAACAAGGAAGATGCTGTTGCTTAAGTAACAGCACAGTGAATGGAATCACTAAAGGCAGAGGATTTGTTTCCTCTGCCTTTTTTATTCGAAGATTCGTGACAATTCGGATTGAATCCGGAATTCGCTCACGATCCGGAGTCCGCACCCGAAGTCGTCTGCGACGCTCCGGAGCCCTTCTGCAGCATATACTCAGCCACCAACTCAAGCTGTTCATCGCCAAGATGCGCGAACGACGGCATCTGCGTGAACTCCGGCCGTTTTTTGCCGGGCGCTCTGGCCCAGGCGACAATACCCTGAGGATCACCCTTGTAGATTGAGTAAATATCCGTAAGTGGCGGCGCCGCCAACACCTTGTCAACGGCGTGACAGGCGGCGCAGTTTCTGAAAACCGATTCCCCGGTTGGTCCGGTGGCCAGGGCGTCACCGGCGCCAAGCCCGGCAGCCAGACGCATCTGCGTGGCCACAACAATGGAATGAAACGTATCGGTCTGGTTGGTCACGATTGTTTTGTGATACGCCAGGGCGCCTTCACGATACAAATGCCTACCCGTACCCATCGCCAGGACTACGGTTGTCAGAAGCAAAGCTACGAGAACAAAACTTTTGCCTATCGATGTATCAGCCGCGTCAATCTCCCGCGACAACGCTATTAGCAGAGCTATCACTATCGCGACTCCGGAAAAAATCACAATCAGCATAACTGCTGTGATGCCTTCAGCCGGCAGCGTGAACAGAAGCATCGGGCCAAAAATCAATTGCGCCAGCGTGAGGTAAAATACCAATCGGTAAAACAGGCGTCTTAGCCCCGGTCGAGTGAACCCGGGCAGACTCTCTTCAACGGGGAATTTCTTTCGCCCGAACCACCACGTTAGAAACAGGCCGGTTATGGCCAGAGATGCCGTCAGAAAGTGGAAAAAGCGCGGAAAGACATTTCCAACGCGAAGTGATGAAAAGAATCCTTTTACGTTAACCCAGTCAGCCGGGAAGAGCATAAGGTTGATATTGGTCAGAAAGATGAACGGCACGCACAAAAACAACAGAGCCGCCCCGATACCCACCATAATATGGGCGCGCTTGTCGTCTCCGGTCCACCTGTCCCACGAATACTTGTGAACATAGGCCAGCAGGAACGCCAGAGTTACCAGCGGGACAACGGCAATCCATCCGTAACCGGTGAGAGCGTTGGCAGAGTAGAAATGAATCGTGTAGGCAAGGCTGATGCACAGAAGCGGTCCTACCCCAAGCACCACAGCCAGACTCTTGTTCACCGTGATAGTCCGGGAGACACTCTTTCCCAGTGCGTCATACTTCGGATTCGAAAGACCAATAATCTCAAATATAACAGCCAATAGCGAACCGCCCACCATGAGATTGACGAATAGAATGTGCGCCAGAAAGAGAATCACCAGGAAAAGCTTCAGGTCAGATTCAGCAAGTGGAAGCGGCAGTTCGATGTCACCCGGTGATGGCATCTGAATCATCAGGATCGCCAGAAGACTGTGTATTTTTGAGATAATCAGCATCAAGTAACTCTATCTCCATCAGGGTCCCGTCGGCTGCTGCGTTGCGGGCGTTGGCTTGACAGTCCAATCATTCTGTGCCCCGAGGATAAATTTGTGATCGACTTGCATCTGCATCAAATAAGCGACCAGCGCTTCGGCTTCTTTATCGCTGCCGGGAAACGGCGGCATGTAGGTTCGGGTCATGTGCATACTATGAATGAAAGCGATCATCGCGTCCTTGTCCCACGGGTCGTTTCCATAGAGATTTGTGAACTTCGTCATCATGCTGTTAATACCGCGGGTGGTGTGGCATCTCGAGCAGGTGACCACCCATACATCGCGTCCCGCCGCTACCATATTGTCCGCAGTCACCCGGTGATTGGTAACATAATTAGCGTAGGTGAGAACACCATCGCGTTGAAACACCGGCAATTCGTCAAGCTTCACCCCGTTGGAATACATGTAATCAGCGATCACATATGGCTTACGAATGAATTCACGAACACGCTCGAAATGCCCGAGCAGCCACAATCCAAGCGCGAAAGGAACGATAAGCAATACACTCGGAATCAATTTCGGCTTGATGGCCCCGATTGCCGCGACAACAATGATAACACCGATCGTAACAGCCATGATTATCGCTAGAGTTTGATGCCACTGCATGAATTTCTGCGTCAGCATCGCTACCCCGAGATTGGCCAGCATGTTCGCCGGAATGGTGTGATAGTACCAGATCGATGCTGCGATAAACGGAATCACCCAGGCAAGCATCCAGACCGATACGAACCTGACAGCGCGCTGCCTGAGCAAACTTCCTTTCTCAGTAAAGAAAAACAGCAGGAACCACACGCACAAACCGGCGATACCCATCGCGTAGGCCGTTCGAAACGCCAGCTGCGGCAAATATATGGGATTGAAAATAGCAGAGAAAAACGACTGGTCAGCCGGCCATTTCCCGGACCCCATCATGAACCCGAGAATTGCCACGATAATCACCATCGTAAACCACGAGAATACACTCAGCAGCACACCGAGGGCGATGTGGAGCTTTTTGAGTATGCCCTCGCGCCATCTCTTCCAGAGAAGGAAATACAGAACGATCAAAACAACCTCGGTGATAAACACGAGCCACTCAATAAACCAGGCCCAGAAGAAGACACGAAGCAGGCTGCCAATGGCAAACGGGGCGATAAGCGATGTGGAGAACCAGATCCCGACTCCCGTGAGAGCGCCCAGCGAGGTCGTCACAACAAACAGGACAAATGTTATCTTGTACGCTAGTTCATCGGATGCCGGGTCTTTTTTCCGAAAAGCCCGCCACTCCATAAAAGTGACCAACGGATAGGCGCCGACCGCGAAAGCATGATTAATAAAAACGTGAATTATGGCAATCACCGCTATCAGCAAACGGTTACCGAAAAAGTCGATGAAAAATGGAGGGAAGTCCATGATGGCAATATGATATTATCGACAGGCTCCCGCAAGACTTTTTCTGATTCTGACAGCGCAGCTCAATGGGCAGAATTGATTCATCCGCCAAAGACATCTTGCGTGAATTCAGGATTCCGTTATATTTTTAGTCGCCCGTTCCTTAAGGCAAAAACGCGCAGCACTTTTAGTCGACGCAATTACTGCCCGTTCAACACTTGATATGTAACAATGTGGATAAATCGTTCGTCTTTGACGAAAAGATGAGCCGCTGGGCATATCTACACCAATAAACTTCGTACTAATCCCGCCAATGACCACAGGTCAGAAGGAGAAAACATGAGATTATTGGCCAAAACAGCAGCGCTTATTGCCGTCATAATAATGATCGTAGCAGGCTGCTCATCCAACAATCCGATTCAAGCGCCCGACCGGAGCAACAACGTTGCCATGACGTCTGGGACCAACATGGGCACCGGCAGTTTCACCGTAGAGGCGAAGTACACCTATTTCCGCAGCTATCCGGGTGGACGCGCTCTGTTTTTAATAAGGATAATCCCCGGCGCGGATTTTGCCGGCGATGCCGTCGTCAGTCTCAACTCCGACCGGCTGCTTAAAGGCGAATTCACCACCACCCATCTTAACGCCGAGACCGGAATGACCGAGCTATTGATCGATGCCTCCAAACAGATGGAAATCGGTTTCTATTATGTGACCGTGACGGTGGAGAATCAGACTTGTGTCCGGACGATGGAATTTGAAATCGAGATATTCAGCTGGGGGATTCTCAGCCTGAACAACGCTCTCGATGCCCGCGACAATTTTATCGGATGGCTGGCGCTGGTGCATCCGGAACTCGGAAGTTTTGTCGGCGAGCAATGGACCGACATCTACTCCCAATATCCGCTGAAAATAGTTGAGCATTATACCCATCTCAGCAACAACTGGGAGATGCGCGTCGGATGCCACGTGACCTGGACACCCGAAGATTACTACGAGATATACTGGCTGCGCCACCGAGGGCAGTGGGATCCGATTCTCGCCGCCAAAATGACCTGGGACATCGATACCCAGGCGTATGTCATCAACGAAATGTCGGTGGACGACTGGACTTATTATTACGGATACTAAACTGGCAATAAAGCCGAATCGCAAACAACGGGGGGCTAGAGGAGAATTATATGAGGCTGTTTCTGACCACGGTAGCGTCTATCGCGATACTGGGCATGGTTGTGGCTGGCTGCTCATCGAATAACCCGGTGCAGTCGCCTGCGAACCAGGTCACGGTTGAAAAGAAAACCGTAGTTCCGTCAACCGGTGAGGGTTCTTTCAATGTCGAAGCCAAGTACACCTATGTGAGAAGCTACCCGGGCGGCGGCGGCATATTTGTGCTGCGGCTGGTGCCCGGTGCGGATCTCACTGGTGATGTTGCCCTGAGCGTCAGTGCCGACAAGATGCTCGGTGCCTCGGTTTCAACACCGGTGGTCAACAGTGTCGACCCGGTTTTCGAAGTCACCATCAGCCCGACCAACCAGGTCACCCTCGCCACCCACATCGTTACTGTCACAGCCAACAATCAGAGTATGTCCCAGACCGTGGAGCTGCAGGTCGAAGTGGTCAACTGGGGTATTCTGAGTATGAACATCGCCCAGGAAACCCAAGACCGGTTCATCGATTGGCTCAATGTAGCCCATCCGGAGCTTGGCACTTTCTCCAATCAGGACTGGGAGATCTACGGAACCTATCCGCAAATCATGATCGTGGAACACTATACCTTCCTGAGCTCTGACTGGGAATTCAGGGTGTGTTTCCACGTGATGATCCCTCCGTATGATTGGTCGAAGATGTTGCTGCGTGGCCGCGGCGAGTGGGATGCTACCATTGCGGCGATACGCGAATGGGATGAAGTCAGCCAGACCTACGTGATTCACGAGATACCGGTGGAAGAGTATCCAGTCATCTACGGGTACTGATATCCACGGAATCTATTGGCAATTCCATGGCGGGGGCGACTGTGCTCCCGCCTTGTATGATCGAACTAAAGGAATAGTATATGAGATTAACTCTGATGGCTGCGGCGACGCTTACGGTATTGGGTATGGTCCTCGCGAGTTGTTCGACCGACAATCCGGTCCAGCCGACGTATGCCGGGGCTGCCCTTGAATTGATGCCGGATCAACCTTTAACCGGTAGCGGTTCGTTTACGATCAAGTCCAAGTACAGTTACGTGAAGAGCTATCCCGGCGGCGGCGGTATTTTCGTGCTCCGCCTGGCTCCGAACGGCAGTCTGGAAGGCAACGTGGCCCTGAGTGTCGAAGCTGATCCTGGTCTTTCGGCCGCTGTTTCGACACCCGTCGCCAGCGCCGATTCGCCCATATTCGAGATTACTGTCAGTCCGGCTGATCTGATCCCCCTCGGTATCCACTTCATAATTCTGACTGCCTCCAACCTGACGCACACCGAGACCGTTACTCTCCAGGTCGACGTTATCGACTGGGGACTTGGCAACGTCGAGCTCGGGCAGGAAAAACAACAGCAGTTTGCTGACTGGCTCGAGATTGAGTATCCCCAGTTGGGGACCTTCTCCGGCCAGGCGTGGGATATATACGCAACATACCCGCAAATTCTCATCGTCGAACATTACACTTTTCTCAGCGAAGACTGGGAATTCCGGGTGTGCTTCCACGTCATGATCCCGCCGTACGACTGGTCGATGATGTTGCTGCGTCCCCGTGGTGAATGGGTGGCGACTATCGCGGCTATTCGCGAATGGGACGAGAATTCGGGCACTTATGTAATTCGCAAAGTTCCGATCAATGACTATCCGATAATGGACGTTTACTGATACAGAATTCTTCACGGTCGGCGGATTTGGAAGCGAAGGTGAGATGACCTTCGCTTCTTGCTGTTTTGAAGGGTTGATTTAGTTATCAGAATTCTGCAAATTCTCTAATAATGTTGATCGGTGACAAAGGACATTGGCTGGAGATATTCTGTTCATGGTGGTGAGCCAAAATAAAAAGACCAACTCGTTTCATCGGCGAGTGATAACGGTTATAAAAAAAGTGCCGCGTGGCAGAGTCGCTACCTATGGTCAGATAGCCGCGCTCGCCGGTAACCCGCGCGCGGCACGGCAGGTCGTGAGGGTTCTTCACTCGTCATCAGATAAAGAGCGGCTCCCCTGGCACCGGGTCATCAACTCCAAAGGCTGTATATCCCTCAAACCCGGCCGCGGCTACGAAATGCAAAGAGCCATGCTGGCCGATGAAGGCATTGTGTTCAAGCTCGATGATACCGTCGACCTCAAGCGATACCAGTGGACGCCCCGGATGCCGGCGCGCCGAAAGGACCAAAAGTGAAAGCACTACAGATAGCCGTCATATCCGATGTTCACGGCAACACGTGGGCACTTCACGAAGTTCTCCGCGACATTCAGCGCCGGGGCATAGAATCGATCGTCAATCTCGGTGATTGTGTCTATGGTCCGCTCGATCCCGCCGGTACGGCCGAAATATTGATGTCTCTCAACATACCAACCGTATGCGGCAACGAAGATAGAATCATCTATCAGGATCACGGAGTTGAGCATTCCAATCCTACGCTTGATTTTGTGCGCTCTCAACTCAACGCTAAGAATTTGAGGTGGCTCGAATCTCTGCCCAAAACAACCGTCGCCTTCGAATCATTCTTCCTTTGCCACGGCACCCCCGAAAATGATCAGCAGTATCTCCTGACCGAGGTCAACGAGACCGGCACATCATCGACTAAACCTGATAAGCTGAAACGTCTAACCGCGTCAATAACACAACCTGTCATTTTGTGCGGACACGACCACAAACCCGCCGTGGTGAATCTGTTACCCGACACAATAATCGTCAATCCCGGAAGTGTGGGACTGCAGGCATACGATGATGACCATCCGCTTTTCCACGTGATAGAAAACGAAACGCCCCACGCTCGCTACGGCATCGTTACCTCGCGTGAGGGCGCATGGAGAGCGGAGAATGTCGCCGTTGATTACGACTGGGACAAGGCTGCATCCATGGCTGCCAAAAACGGCAGACCCGACTGGGCAGCGTGGCTTCGGACCGGACTCGCGGCTACCGGTTAGGTCTGTACTTGTCGATTACTTTGCCGTCCACCCAGAAAAACGCGTCGGTGCCGCTGTCGATAAATCTCCCGAAAAACAGATACTTGCCGTCGAGAGTAACATAAGGAAACCCCACCGACTTACCGTTGTTGATTGATTCATCCATGTGCTGCGGCTCGCCGAATGTTCCATCATCGTTTATGAAACTGATGTATAAATCGGTTTCCACGCTGTTGCCGCCGGGACGGGTCGAGGCAAATATGAGATAGCTCTCGTCGGGAGCTATGAACGGGTAAGCATCGGCATATTCCGTGTTAATGGGATAGAGTAGGGCCTCGCGCTCAGCATATTTTCCATCGATCAACCGGCTTCGATATATGCCGCGTTCCCACTGCACGCTGTCCATCTTTCCGACAAAATACACGCTGCCGCCATTTGTAAAAGTCGGCTGCGTCTCACCGTCTTCTGAATTCGGCGGAGAACCGAGGTTGACCGGCTCAGTCCATCCGGAATCGGTCTTCTCCACATACCAGATATCGCTACCGCCAAAGCCGCCCGGCCGGTTTGACGCGAAATACAGTCTGTTTCCATCGAGCGAATAAACCGGCGCCTGATCGGAAAACTCACCGGAGAAAGGCGCTATCCCGGGCGCTGTCCATACACCATCACGCATTTCCATGTGCATGATTTTCGGCCTGGAACCTCTCTTTATGGTCATCCAGAAAACCTCGGTACCATCGGAATTAAACGTGGGGAAACAGTGTTCGATATCATCAACCGCAATAATACCTTCCGCAAACAACGCAGGCTCTATGCCCGGTGGCTCCTGTCCGAGGTATGGCCCGATCAGGGTGGGGAAGTCGGTAGTTTCGGCAGAATCCTGCGCAGAAGACCCGACCGCGAATATTAACGTGCAAGTTATCGTTAAGAACCAAACAATACGTGCCGGCTGATTAATCATAAAATCATCTCCTTAATTGTCAGTCATCAAAAGCCTTTGACAAAATGAACATTTATCGATATACATATTGTTATATATAGATAGTTAACCGGCCCGCAAGTCAACCCTAAATGGCCGGACGTGATAATATGGAAGAAAAAATTTACACTCGCTATTTCAAAGCCTTCGGCGATACCTCGCGCTTCAAGATCATCCGGCTTCTGGCGTCGGGGGAGATGTCGGTCAACGATATAGCCAAAACCCTAAGCCTGTCCCAGCCCACCGTGAGCCGTCACCTGGGAATCCTTCGCGATGCCGACATAGTTGTGGATCGACGCGATGGCCAGCAGGTTTATTACAGTCTCAACAAACACTCGGTCGAAAACTGCTGCACGGGATTCTGCGACTGCCTGGATATCCCCGTAAAAACCGCTACCGGCAAGAAAAAGCCGAAAAAATAAAAAATTTTGGAAACATATATTGACTTATGCGTATATCTATATATAGATATATAGGCATACGGAGGTCAATACGATGAAAAACTGCTGCGATCAGGCTTTGAAGCCGGTCCGGGGGGACAACCGGGCCGCCATCGCGGGCGCGGGTGAAAAGACGCCTGCCGGCTGCTGCTTCCCCGAAAGCGACATAGAGAATACTACTCAGACAAAAACGAAACACCACACGACGATAGGGAGAATCCCAATCGCCGTGGTCTGGAAACATTGATATAACTTAAACTCTGGAGGACACGATGATACGTTTTACGATTCCGCGCGTGGCTCATTGTAGCAGCGGCTGTATACGGTGGTCCCGGGTACGACGTTAAACTGCCCTGTCAATTTGTATAACGATAACGGTTCAACCACAATTTACTCAGAAGGGCGGAGACTGACCATCTCCGCCCGTCGCTATTTCAACCCGATCGCTTCGAGATACTACCGCCGGTAAACCTCCCAAGGCGGCATAGTGTTGTAACTATAGAACTTATTTTTATAAAAATATGCTATTTTTGGGTTTTTTTCATCTAAGTTGTTATTGGAAAAGGAATTTCTCAGCGCAGAAGCGTTCAGGTATTTCTACAAGTACACCGCAAACTGGCAGATATCATCGCCCAGAAGCACTGATTGTACCACATCAACCCGCACCGGCCTTTCAAGCACCTGCTCCCAGATCTGCTTGCACCATCCTGCCCCGCATAAGCAATATGTGGGCGAAATTTCCCCCTCGGCCGCGCGCGCAAAATCACAATGGCAGAAATAATACTGCCTTTCTTCGGGTGTCTTCGCCTTCGCATGTTTGCCGGGAAAACGAGGCGCTTTGGTCACATAGACAATATTGCCCTCCCTGACCGGACGGTTCAAAAACACCTTGCCATACATCAGGTCAATGAGTCTGTCGATATCGCGGCTGGCCTGGTACTCCTGTTTGAATTCTTCTATGAACTCACCGTAGCACCGGCACGAGCACTCGGTCATGATCTTTATGCGCTTATCGTTATCGGCAATGTGGTAATCCAGCTTTTCCATAGCCCGGCAAACCCACTCGGCTTTCTGTTTTTCATCCATCGACAGCAATTGATCGCTGTCAACCATGACATCCTGACAGACCGACCCTCCGGCGTATTTCTTGAGCGCATCGGTCAGCCGCTGTACCCACTCGCTATTGCCCATGCGACAACGCCTCCTTGACAAAGGACCAAAACTACAGTGCAATTTACGAGTGAAAGTGGCCTAAGTTGCCATGGAATATAAACGCTTGGATGGAGTCTTGGGGACAGTCTCCAGATGTCAGATTCTCGTTTTAGCTGCTGTTTACTCCGGCTCGATGTCTTCAGCCTGAAGCAGTTTGCCCACAAAAAGACAGCAGCTCTTCCGCCGACCCGCCTATTGGTGGCCATCGACGAAAACGGAAGTATCGTAATCGACGTGATCGCCCCGCCTATGATCGCCGTGATAATCGTCTTACTCAGACCAAGGTGATCAACTACCCATCCGAAACGCAGGTACATGATGACGCCGCGAATCGTAAGGATGGTCGGCGAATGAACGCCCGGAAGAACGCCGAGATTTCCTTTTGGTCTCTGTTCCACACCTTGAAAACCCTTTAATGACTTTTCGCGTGAATTGCTATTACGTCAGAGGCAATTAGTCAATTCAGGCAATGCTTCATGAGTCAATCTTGGTGAGCAGCCGGCATTTCTTTCAAGAGTTCTTTTCTTATCAATCAAGTCGTTGCTACATATTGTGCTTCCGCCAACTCCGCATGCGAGTCAATCGTGCGTCCGCGGATTTTTGTTTCCCGAACTCAAAAGAAGCGAAGTAGTACCGATAATAGCGGGTGTATACCTCGGCGCACGCCGTAACATGTCATCTTATGAAAGGACAACTTCCGTGAAAGTACTCCTTCTGACTGACAGCGCAGGGAAGTTGAGTGAATTGGTTTCGTGGCTCGAGGATCTCGGGCGCCAAGTGGTCATGGCGTTCTCGCCAAGGCGAGCCCTGCGCATACTTCACTCCGACCATACCATCGATCTCGTCATAGCCGAAGCAAGCGCTTCCCGGGGGCACGGCAGTAAGCTTCTCCAAAGCGTTAAACAGGACCCGAGGACAAAATCTATTCCGGTGATTATCGTCGATACCCAATTCGATGATGCTGTTGTGAGGGATTATTTACAGAAAGGAATAGACGACATCGTAATGCTCCCTATCGCCAAGGAAACCTTTGAGGCCAAAATTCGTAACGCCACGGACCGAGGCAAGGAGACAATTCTGGTGGTCGACGACGAGCCGCTTATCCGCGATTTGCTTGAGCAATTTCTCCTCCTCGAGAGATATAAACCAATCTGCGTCGAATCAGCTGAACGCGCCCTGGAGGTCTTGAAGGAACAGCCGATCGATGCCGTCATAACTGACATTATGATGGAAGGTATGAGCGGAATTGACCTTCTGGTGAAAGTCAAAGAATTTGACCTGGAGATACCTGTCATCATGATAACGGGCTTTGCCGGCAGCTATGGGCCGCAGGAATTAATCAGCATGGGTGCTGACGGCTACTTTACTAAACCGTTCCACAACGTCGATCTCATCTACACCCTCAGGCAGGTGCTAAATCGGGCAAGATGCGGCCGGTCGCATCGAAAACCCGTGGCCGGTTAACGCGCCGGAATCGTGACGGTATTGACCCTGGCGAGATAGGCTGAAAAACTATCTGAACTTCTGCCAGATATGCTTCCAGGTCAGGGCGATGTTGACTATGGCGTCGTGCATCGCCACCTTGTCTATTTTGGCCACATGCTGCTCACCGTAATCCTTTATGATCTTGTCGAGGCTGGGCTTTTCATCCGTGTCCAATGGATAATCCTTTACCGGGGCAAGGATGTTTGCGACAGCGAATGATCCCCGGCACACGTTGACTACGTCTTTCCAGACATCCTCGACCGGAAGTTTCGGTATCTTGACGGGAAGTTTATATCCGAACTGGCTATCGATGCTCCTGGCCTTCGCCATGACAGCGTCAGGGGTATCAGTGCACTTCAGAAGTTTGCTCTTGTCAAAATAGGTGCCGACCTTCTTGGACCATCTTGTCTCCAGTTCGTGGTGCAGGTTTGCGGCGTACGCCGATAAAGGTCGCGCGTCGCAGTGGCAAGGCATGCACGAGTCCGCCAAAAAGTGGCTCAGCATGAAAAAATAAGTCGCTATCTGCTCGGCGGCTGAACGTGCCTCCGGATCGAGACTCTCCGCGAATTTCACCGCCCCCGGTACCAGCCTAGCCACCGGAGGATCCCCCAGAATCAAGAGGTCGATTATGGTGACCGACAACGCCATAGCCCTGTTACCCAAATGCTGACCCGGCTGCGGCGAGGCTTTGTAAGGCTGCTGCCACCATTGCGACGTCAGGTGACTGTCAGCCTTGAGATACGACGTCATCAACCGCCCCGGGCCGAGACGCTTGAGCATCTCGTCTTTCGAAGCCGTGAACCTGATTTTCTGGAGACCATCGTAGAGCTCCATCTTAAGGACATGGTTGTCTATGTCGCCGCTGCCCCTCTTCGAATCCTGAAGGTCTGGAATCCAGGCGCCGATGGCCGCCGTTCTCACATGAGGCTTCAAAAGTTTCACCAGACCGCGAACCTCCTTCGAATCCTCGAGCAGTTTCACCGCCCGGATAGCAAGCCATGCGTGAGTACGCTGGTTCATAAATTCCTCCCTGCTTTAGAGTTTGAGTTTGATGACGTTCGCCGATGCGGTGTGAGTGCAGATTCGTGGCCCCAACAAGTTACTGAGAGGCCAGATACCGGCTCCTCCCTGACCAATCTATGCGCTGAGAACTCAACTGAGTCAAGAGAATTTTGCAGTATCGAGCTGAACCAGAAAACCTGCAAAAGTAGACCGGGAAGAGTCCACCACTCTCCCCGGTGCGGAATACCTCGGTATTCTGTAATGCCCTATCGGGTCAGCAGCGCGATAAGGTCATCGGTGTCAACTACACCGTCGCCGCTAACATCGGCCGACCGCGGACACTCGCTGCACGGTCCATTGTTGAAAAGATAATTGGTCAGCGCGACAATGTCGGCATCGTCGAGTGCCCCGGAGCAATCAAAATCCCCGCTGGCTTGATGGCCCTTCTCGACCGGCAGGCTGAACGTAGTTATGCCATAAATGCCATAGTCCCAGCCGGGGGCGTTCTCGTGCCACGCGTACCAGTGGATGTCGGTGTCATACTCATCGTAAATCGCGAACTCCATGGTCTCTTCATCATAACCGATCCCCGTGACAAAGTGATCGGAGTTGGAGTGGGCATAGCTGTCAACCAGCAGAACCACCGGTCTGTTATTATCGATTTCTTCCTTGTACTGCTCCCAGCTGAAATCCGCGAAGCGAATATTCTCCGACTTCACTTCCACGCCCGGGTACTTGAGTCCAACATATCCATGGAATGCCTGAGCCACGTGGATAAACCAGGTCCACCCGTAGTTGTTGTCAACCGCGCTTCTGGACGTCAGCATGAAATCGGCCAGACAGTTATCGGGATGAACCTCACCGCCCAGCTCCGACTTATCCGGCTGTGTGAGTGCCCACGACCACTCCACCGGACAGGCATAGTCCTGGTAATGGTTTAACTCACCGGTGTCGCACGTGGGGTCTCCGCCATCATCGGCTATCATCGCATGGACAGCAGCCGTCTGGGTGAAAGCATCACCTTCAACTAGATCGGGATAGCCTTGGCTGTCCCAGTATCCGATCACCATCCCGGCGGCGGTGGGTCCACAGCCGTGTCGCCAAAGATAGGCCGGGACACCGTCAATTACAACCTGGCCGGGACTCGGGGCACGTAGCCCCAGGTCAGCCCCCTCAGGTCGGTGAGGCCCGCTGTTGCTCTGCTGCGACCACACCGGGGCGGCGATCAGACAGAACAAAAGCAAATGCGCTGTAGTCTTCAGTCCTCTCATGATGAGCACTCCTCGTTTTTTATGGATTTGTGAGGTGGATATTTTAAACATAGGATCTGCATTTTCTGACCTGACGGTGCGTGGGCTGACGACTGCAGCAATGCCCGACAGGCGTTCTGTTTGTAATGTAACTGACAAAAAAATCTTGAGCCGCGTATAGCTTAAAATACCAAAAGGTACGACTTTGTCAAGTCGGCCCGGACTTTGGAATCCGACCTCAATCGGCCCTTATTGCCTCGATTAGCAATCGCCTCAACGCCAGCATCGGCCGGTTGGTATTGCTCAACAAGGTCAACTCAATGTCGTCACGCGGGAAAATCTCGGACCAAACATTAACACCCGGATCCCAGCCGCCTACATTGTATGACAACACCTCACCATCGACCACCGTCATCCAGACACCATAACCATAATGCATATCAGCACCCTCGTCTTCAGCCACTATTTGAGGTGTAATAAGTACTTGCGTGGTGTCAGCAGATAGAAGTCTGTTTTCGCGAAGGGCAGCCCAGAAACGGGTCATATCCGATGCGGTCGTGTACGCTCCGCCATCAGGGCCACCAACTATCGGCACTGCGAAAAAATTGGTCTTCCACGAACCATCTTCTTTATTCTCTATATACCCGTATGCTGTGCGCTCAGGCAGACGATCCATGTAGAAATAACCGGAGTCCTTCATTCCCGAGACATCAAATATGTGCTGCATCACATATTCGCGAAATGACATGCCCGATTGTTTTTCCACCACCAGCCCGAGCAATATGAAACCGGCATCGTTGTACTTGAATCTCTCTCCCGGCCCGCTACGCATCTTCGAGTCCTGGAACATGGGGATGAAATCCGATGGCGACGTCATGCGATACATCGGACGGTCATGCCACAACTCTTCAAATTCCTGCGTCTCCTCGTCCCAGTAATCGGGAATACCCGCCGAGTGCGTGAGAAGATGGTGAATCGTAATGTCCGGATCGAAGTGAGGAAAAGTGTAATCGACCAGGTCTTTCAAACGTGAGTCAAACCCAAAGATATTTTTGTCAACAAGCTGGCATATGGATACGGCGGTGAAGATTTTGCTTCCCGATGCTATGGCGAAGCGAGTCGATTGTGTGTTGGGAATCGATTCGGCGCGGTTGGCCATTCCCGATGCCTGCTCGAGAACCGTTGTATCTTTTGCCCGCAGCCTTATCACACCGCAAAAATCCAGCTGCTTTGCCTGAATCTTGATACCATTTGCGAGCGATGTGAAGTCTGTCATGATGTCTGAACCTCTCGGAAATAACTATTTTTCCAGCTGAAAATGCCACCTGTCGGCTGGAAATGAATCATAAGCGGAAAGAACTGAACTGGCAAGAATTAATCCCGAAGATGTCAGGGCAGAAGCCTGTAACTTCTGCCCTTACGCTTGAAGTCAGTGCCACACGCCGAGGATGATGCCGGCCACGACCATCGAAACGAGATGATAAAGAACGTTGATGAAAGTCAGGCCCGTCGGGCGTTTCTCAAAGGTGTCGTTAACGAACATGGAGGTCAAAACGAAACAGACGCCAACGAGTACCCCGACCAGGATGCCGCCGCGAACGGAAACATCACCATACCACAACATGACCCTGGCGATACCGTAACAGGCGACAAATGATGTCACCAGCGCGATGATATAATTCGCCGCCGAGGCACCGGCGGCCACCTGCTCCTTTGTTTTACCGATCGCCTTCATCCACGCCGCGCCGAACAGCGGTGCATACCACAGCCATCCGATTATCAGATAGACTATCGCGGCCACAATGACAGCCAGATAATTGATTGTCATCGGTTCCATTTCACTCCTGCCTTGACTTTGAGTTAAAGCGCGAAACTCCGGATCTATGCTGCAATATTAGAATTTGTTAAAACCACTGGCAAGTATTGATTCTGGCCATAAATCTCGATCCTGAAGAGCGCAATAACCGTTTAACGACCCGTGTCTTCCCGCTCTTTTGGCGACAGAATATAAGCTGTATTTCGGCTCGCAGTGATGTGAGAAGCCCTCACAGAGCATTGCCCACAAATGATGACGCAGCGCCTATAGCCTCGGCCGAATTTTTGTAATAGATTTTTTCAAACAGTATATCGGGCAACTTTTCGATCAAAACTCAGTATTATTACGGTATTGGACACTAATGAGTGCTGCTTGCGGAAAGGGACTATTGGAATGAATGCACAAATGAACCGGGCGAAGTCAAACAGGATGGCGCTGAGTGTTTCCATCGGATTCGCGGTCGGTGCCGCTTTTGGGGTGCTGGTTGGTTTTGTGACAAAAGATCTTGCCGTTTGGTTATCGGTTGGTGTGGGGATGGGTATCGCCGCCGGCGCTGCGGTTGGCGGGATGCTGATGAGCAAGGGCAAGCATAAGTAACCGCCGCGACATAAGACAGCACCAGACACTAACCCGTAGTAATAGCAATTACTTACGGGAAATACAGTGTCTGGTGTTTTTCCTTATTTTCTGTTGTTTTGGCTAATTCTGTTAGAAAACTGTTAGAAAGAGGTCTGTCGGAAAGTGTACTGATACATACACTATCAGGTGAAGTAATTCAAATCACGTTACTATGAAGTATAGCATTCTGGCCGAGGAATGTGAATTGCATATTGCGGACCCCGTGGACGCACACACAAGCAAATGGGACAGTTTACCGAACTCCAGTCACGGTTTCACGATTCACCAATAAAGTGAAATCTGTTGGGGATGGCGTTTAATGTGCGGTCTGACTTAATCCCGTTTTATATTCAGGCGAATATCCTGCTCAACCAGTGTATGTTCCTCGCCGCCAAAGGCGATGCCCCACGATTTCAACATATCATAAGGTGGAACTCCACCCGCCTGAACTATAACGTAATCGTTGGGCAGGTCAACCTCTCCGGAGTTTGTCTCGAGAATGACCGACTTTTCTTCAATTCGCAGCAACCGGGAATCGAAATAAGCCCGGACGTCGCCATCGCCTATCAGACGGGTTATTCGTTCCTCGTTCTTCTTTTTTATTCGGAAGAATCGGTCCTTGCGGTAAGATATCGAGACTGTCGTGCCCGGCTGGCGGGCGAGTCCTATAGCAGCCTCTACCGCACTGTCGCCTCCCCCGACCACCAGCATCCTTTGTCCATCAAAAGCCTGAGCATCGACCAGCTGATACATGACTTTCGGCAAGTCTTCTCCCGGGACACCCAGTCGTCGGGGCGAGCCACGACGACCCAGAGCCAGCACTACGAACCTGGCGTTAGCCGTGATACCTGATTCAAAGAATAACTGAAAATGGCTATCGACTTGTGCAAGTTGCGAGACCTTCTGACCGGATTGGATTTCGAGTGCGTTGCTACTGCACACCCTCCGCCAGATTTCAAGCAACTCCTCCTTGGAATACTCCTCCGCACTCAGTGGCCCATACGATGGTATTTCTACCGGCTGTGTCATGACAAGTTTGCGCCGGGGGTAGTGGAGGATAGTTCCGCCGAGACCGAATTGATCGAATACGGCGACCGAGAGGTGGTTGTTGTTGGCGACGAGCGCCGCGCTCAGACCAGCCGGTCCCGCGCCGACAATAACAAGGTCGTATATGGAAGTATCCTTGGAAGGAACTTCGCAACGTCCGACAATCTCTTCCGCCACCAGCCTACCCTGCGCGATGGCGTGGCGTATCAGCGACAGCCCGCTCAGTTCGCCCGCGATGAAGACGTTCGCAATGGAGGTTTCATTTTTTTCCGACAGAATGGGGATGTCCGGTCGCGTCCTGACGTCCCCAAGGCCTACTTTAACTGCACCCACGGGACAGGCTGTTTCACAGAAGCCGTGCCCCACGCAACGCAAACCGTTGACCACTTCGGCGACCCCCGATACTACCGCGAGCACATCGCCCTCAGGGCAAGCGTCAACGCACCCTCCGCATCCGATACACAGGGTTCTGTTTATCATCGGGTATTGGCCGGTCACACTGTCAATGCCCAGTTTTCTGGCCTCGGCTCGCCTTTCGGCGGCAACGTGCTGTCTGCGAAAAAATCCTATGGCATAGGGCACCACTATTGCCACTATAAGTCCACTCGCAATGAACCAGATGGTAACACTCTCACTCATGTGAAACTTCCCGCCGATTAATACCTGTAACCGATTTCAAGAGTTGTGCGCAGCCCCTCAATATCGTCGCCCCAACTCCATTCGGAACGATGACTGATAAAGTACTTCCGCGACAGATCGAGAGTCGCTCCTAATTCCAGTGAAGTGCTTCGACGGTACCCATCGCTGCCCGCGGCTGAATATGAGTATCCACCAGTTCCGATATAGGGATCGACCAGCGCCACGGGGGGCAGCTGAAGCCTGGCGTTGTATCCGAAGCCGTTCTCGTTGACCCCGTCGAATTGGAATGCCGATATCAATAAACTGCCGCTGTACCCGAAAAACCCGGATTTCCGAAGACTGGCGGAGTAGCTGATACTCGCCTTAGTTTCATTTGATGTTTTTCGGTAACCAAGTGAGGCGTGCAGCCATACCTGGGCTAAAAGCGCCACGTCAACACTACCGCGGATTCCCCGGCGAATACGATCATCGAATAGACTGTCTGCCTCGGAGATGAGCTCATAGTACCAATACTTCTGCCGGTTGTCGTATTGAACCGAAAACCGCAGATCGCGACGAGGGTGGACCCACGTTTGGATGTACAAGTTAGATAAACTCGTACGGTGACCGACCCGTTCTCTTCTCCATCCGCTGTTGATATCCAGTTCGACCGAATGGCTGAGGCCTAAGGAAGTCCCGCGGCGGACAACGCCGCGCCAGGCCAAAAACGTGCGGCTGGGAATGCTGCCGTGGAACTCGCCCACTGCACCGAAAGTTTGCTCGAACGTCGCCCCCGCTGTACTGTGGTGGCGAAAGAAAACATAGCTCCCGTACCTTTCAAGAGCATGGTCAATCTCTCCGTACGCCCATTCGGGCCGGCGTCCGGCCATCATGGCTACCTGCAAATTGTCGGCCAAGCGAACGCTAAGTAGACCACCGTCGATAAAGCCGATGTTTCCGAGATGTTGCGGGATGAACCTTCCGATCGTGAAGCCAAGCCGGGCATCGGGTGGATGGTACTTGTAAGACAACTCCCATAGCCGGTTGCGCCACTCCTGCTCGGGACTGCCCGTGTTGTAGGCGCTGTTGCGAACATCATACCTTCCCCGTGTACGTATAGTGAGAGTCGCATGCTTTTTCCAGATATTGTCGACACGAAAATTGAACCTTGCGCTTGTCTGTGTGAAACCGAGATCGGCATCGCTGTTGTCATTCCATCGGTAAATCGCTAAGGACACGTTTCCAAAATATCGCACCGGAACGGAGGTCTTGCCACTCGCCGGTGTGGCTGGTACGGCAATGGGTGCCGAGGGAGGAGTGTTCGTCACGATAGACGCTGGGGGTACTGTTTCGCGCGAATGCATCTTGCGCTCGATTGTAACTATATCACCCGTGCCGACCGCCTGAGAACCGTCGAGGACTCGACACGACGCCGAATGCATCGAGACATATTCCACTTCCATCCTTGCGACGATCTCTCCTTTGACGGTTTTCGTAACAGTGTCACCGACTTCGATACCACGGGCTCGACCGCCATCGATATAAACGTGGTCAATCGAGACATAAGAAACGACAAACCCCCCATCTGAGCTCGGGCTTGCCGGAGCGAAAGACACGACCGCAAGCATGAAGATAAGTACGGTCAGCCTAGTCATCACTGCTTCCTGTAGGGTGGCAACTGTAGCAGGCGCTGCTCAGATATTGGTAATTTGTGACTTCCGTGTGCTTGGCATCCATGTCTGTCTGGTTGTGCTCGTGGCAGTTGGTGCAGTCGAAGGAAGAAAAATCGGTCGGTATGGTGTGGCACTCGCTGCAATCCTGCCATTTTTCCCTGTGGGTACCGGAATATATTGGGAAATACTGGGCATCATGGTCCCAGTCTGCCGGAGTCCATCCCGATGCGGAGTGGCACGATTCACAGTTGGTCGGGAAATGCGCTGCGATATGGCTTGGATCGGAGGTAGCCTCATAGTCGTTTTGATGGCAGGCATAACAGTCTGTCGGGGTGCCGGCATAGCCGGTCTGGTGACAGGCCACACAGTCAACGACGGCATGCTGCCCGTCGAGTGGAAAGGCCGTCTTGGCGTGATCGAATGAAGCCGGCGTCCATGCGGTAGTGGTGTGGCACAAGACGCAATCGGTGGAGAAACCGGCTGCCTCGTGATCCGGATCAGCGGTGGCCCGAAAGTCAGCATCATGACAGCCAATGCAGTCGGTGGGGGTTCCGACAAAAGTCTGCTGATGGCAGGCAGTGCACTCCAGGTTTGCATGAGCGCCGGTCAGCGGAAACACTGCGGGGTGCGCATAGGTGGTAACGGTCCAGCTTCCAAAGGCGGCACTGTGACAGCGCTGACAGTCGGTGTTGAAAGCCAGGGCGTTGTGGTCGGGAGACACCGCCGCCTCAAGGTCGTTGCGATGACAACTTATGCACTCAGTCGGCGTATCGGTAAATTCCTGTCGGTCTTCGTTGCGGTGACAGGCGTCGCAATCGGCGATCGCATGAACACCCGTGAGCGGGAAACCTCGCTCGGCGTGCTGTGACAGAAGATTTGTTTGGGGGCCCCAGTCGCGCACTATGTGGCAGCTTTGACAATCCGTCCCCAACTGACCCATGTGATGATCCACGTGGCAGTCGGCACAGGCGGTGCCGATATTGCTGAAGCGAAGGTCCTTGTGGCACGAGCGACAGGCCACCTTTTTGTGCGCCCCAAGAAGGCGAAAACCGGTCTCGGCATGCGAGAATTTCATGTCTTCAGCCAACCGATGCCACGATTCCGTTGTGTGGCAAGAAACACAATCCCATGCCAGTTTGCCGTGCGGATCGGTCGATGCTCCATGAAGCAAACCTGCGGCAACGACAATGGCGACACCAACTGCCGCTATGACTGCTCTCATAACTTTACCCTTCCCATCTCTTTAATGGTTCCGTGACAGGACGCGCACGTCATATCGAGCGGGCGATACCGGGTGAGCGCCGTGCCATCGTCCGAGACTGTCTCAGTCCTGTGGCAGGCGGCGCACGGCACTCGGGTGTGTGCGCCTTCCAGGACAAAACGTGAATCGCGGTTGTGGTCGAAATTGTCAGGCCGCCAGGAGTCGGTCGTGTGGCAGCGTACGCATCTGGAGCCGCTGTCCGAGCCAATATCGGCGAACTGCCCGGCGTGGATATCTGTGTGACAGGTTTCGCAGTGCGTATCGATCGGCTTAAAAACAAGTTCACCCGCCGCCGCGGATTCGTCCTTGTGGCACCGGATACAGGCAACGGCGCCGTGTTTGCCTGCAAGAGCGAATTCGGTCTGATTATGGTCGAAACTGACCGTGCTCCACTGCTCGACACTGTGACATGCCTCACAACCCTCCGCGGTTATCCAGCGATCCAGCTGGCTGCCGTGGGGGTTGCGATGACAACCGGCGCAGCGCACAGATTCGAAATCGAAGCGGTCGATTTTCGCGGAGGCGCTATCCGCCCGGTGGCATTGGCTACAGGCGATTGCTTTGTGAGCACCGCGAAGGGGATACCTGGTCAGGTCGTGGTCGGATTGTGTGAACCTGGCCGGGCTGAATCCCTCGACCACGTGGCACTGCCCGCACTCGGTTCCTCCTTCTCTGTCTGCGAAGGCGCCGTCGTGGAAGTCGGCGTGACAGTCCAGGCATCGCGAAAACAGTAGCGCCCCGTTTCGGGATTCTTTACCGTGGCATTTCCCGCATTCCACTGAGGCGTGCCTGCCGCGGAGCGGATATCGCGTCCGGTCGTGGTCAAATTCGGCGCTCCGTACCTCTCGCCAGCCCCCGGTGTTGTGACACCGTTCGCAGTCATCGCCAAGCCGCCGTTCGTGTGGGTCGCGATGACAATCGGTGCAGGTCCCGTGAGCAACGGGGCGATAATTAACGGACGGCGCTGACTCCGATTCATCCGCGGCAGTTACCTGATGATGGCATTTGGCGCAGGGAACAACCGCATGCCGGCCGGTAAGGGGAAATCGTGCGGTGTCGTGACTGAAACTGACCGCGGGCTTCCAATGCTGAAAGTCATGACATCCGGCACAATCCGTGCCAAGTTGTCCACGGTGTTGATCAGAGTGACATGACACACATTTTCTTTCCAATCCCAGAAAAGTCCTTTCCGGCGAAGACCCTTGCTCCGAAAGTGCCCGAGGGTCGGACAAGAACTGCTGACGATGACACTTTCGACACTCGAGCCCGGCATGAGCACCCTCCAGCGCATACCCGGTCTGTAAATGATCGAACGCTTCCTGTCCGCCGCTGAAATAAATGAGCTCGTAGTCTCGACCCTGGTGCTCCACATGGCAAAGCGCGCAGTCACGGTAATCAGGCGAAGAGTGCAGTCCCCGGCCGGCTGCCTGCTGCTTCTCAATAGCTTTGTGACATTCCAGGCATAAGCCGGGCAACTCATTTCTATCCGCTGAGTGACACCTGCCACAGTTCTCAACACCCTCAAGGAGAGAATGGGAGCTGTGCAGCTCTCCGGGGGAGAGTTGCCCGTGCACACTGTCGACTACGGTAGTAAAAAAAATCAAAACCGCAGCCAATACCGCCGTCGGAGTAAGAACACGTTGCGGTGACGTGATGGAAGACCGAATTTTTTTACCATGCATATCCGGTCCAAACAGCTACGGTTATGTGGACTATCATTATTACATACATGATTATCGCCAGAGGTTTATGGATTATGTGCCACCAATGGAACATACGCTGCACGCGCCCAAGGATGTGAAGCCGTCGTTTCAGCAAAGCTCTCTTGCCGCCAAGCTCGGTCAGTGTTTTTACTTCCTGCGGCGGAATGTGACCGGAAACTGATAGGGTGTGCCTTAGCCTGTGCTTCGACCAGGGCCGGATGATATCCCTCACTATCAGAATCGGAAGCAGCTTATAGACTCTCGTGGATTCCGCAAAGTATACCCTTTCAATCTTCGCCAGCACATCCTCAAGAACTTCTTCGTCCAGACCCGAGCGCACTCTGATCTCATTCAACGCGTTATCCAATGATAGCTCAATCTCAGTCAGGGAAAGCTCTTTGTCATCGATGGTTCGCGGGATCTGTTGGTAGAGATAGCGACCGAAATATCCGCTGAGAGCCACTGCAATCATTGCCCAAAACGCAATCGCGACAAGCCCCTGAACCTTAAATGAAGTATGCATTATGATCATCAAAGGCCCGATCACCCCCAAAAAGATGTGGCCATCGAGAAACGGCCGCAACGGCGTACGACGACCGAACAGCCGCAACCGTTTCTGCAGTGAATAAACAAGCATTAGAAGCATCATTGTTGCGCCGACGATCCCTAAAACCACGCCGGTGCTTCCGGCAGGTCGTAGCGATCTATAGTCGGGATGATGTGGTCGGTCTGTATAAGGAGTCGTGTAGTATGACCATCCATCGATCATCAGAACCACCAAAACAATCAGCGCCGTCAGATATAATGAAGAAAGAATTATTCTTCTGACGGGCCAAGAACGTCGCGGCAAGGCGCCGAGCGCCCGAAAATTCCCGTTCGTGCTGACAGGAGGAGCAGCTTGAGAAGCCTGTCTGTTCAATGACCTCACTTCGAATCCCTTGAATATACAGCCCTGCTATTATGAACACTCGTCCCGGTAATATGGTTCGAAAGCGTCTTAAACATTATGTACGCAAGTCGCTTGCGTCAATTGAGAAAATTTCTGGTAGACAGTCGTTATCCTGAAGGCGCCCGCCCAAAAAAGAAACTCCCGAAGTGATTGAACTTCAGGAGCTTAAACTTGGTAGCGGGGAGGGGATTTGAACCCCTGACCTTCGGGTTATGAGCCGATTAAGCTGTCCAGACACCAGAAAGCACCAGACACTAACCTGTAATAATAGCAATTACTTACGGGAAACCCAGTGTCTGGTGCTTTCCCTTATTATCTGGTGTTTTTGCTCGTTTTGTTAGAAAACTGTTAGAAAGGGGTGTATGTCAAATGAGGGCAATGCTAACGCCGATTCAATTCGCGATCGACCACTCGTGCGTTTCCCCGGTTTGGGTGGTTCAACCAATGTCTTCAAATACAGAAACTACCCTCCGATAAGGGGATTCTTTCGGACCAAGGACGCAAACAGAGACTAAATAGTTTCCCTTAAGCGAGCCAATATTGGTATCCTCCACTGCACTAAAACGAAAGTATGGATCCTCCGACATGGCATTGGCAACGATGCTCTCGCGTCTTGCGTGACAACTTCGCTTGCTACCGAGCCATGGAATAAACGCTTTGCGACACACTGACCATGTTGGAACGACACTTGTATGAGGTTCCTCAGTAGGGCCACTCTTTCTTCGCCATTCGACAATCGCCGTAAGTCCACTGTTTGAGAGTGGGCAAAGGGGGTCAAAAAGGCGCATTGCCGCATATCGCCGGGGAATATTGAAATATCCTGCCACCCTTGCGATGTTACTAGCTACGTTCCCTCCGGCCCCATGCGCAATTACGGTGGCCAGCTCAGCTTTGGAAATCAGTAGCCTGCAAGCACCGTAGTCACAGAGCTTTTCCTCAATTTCATCCGAAGGCAGATTTCCCGGTCGCTGACCATCCGTCGTTTCGAAAAGACTGTGCATAATGTCATGAGCAATCGTGGCTCGTGCTTCTTCCTCCGTAATTGGATTGGAAAGGTAAGTGACTCTCTTGCCTCGGAGTCTGAACGAAGAACCGAAGAAAGGTCGCTCGACGTAGAAGTCTACATTCTGACGCGGGGAACCAACAACCTGATACCCAAGCTCCGTTGCCAATTTAGAAACTGTCGCGAAGTTCCTCTTCTGTAACAGCTCTCCATGACTCTCTCGCAAATTATCTGCAAATTCTGCCACAATTTCTATTAAGGAAGATTCAGACCTATTGTATAACAAGCCTTGCACTACCGGAGATAACTTGATGGTCAGCGGCTTTCTAATCAGCTCTTCCATGAACCTGCCGTAGGCCCAGCCAGCATACCGCCTACCAGAACGAGATACAGTCATGTTAGCTACTACTTCTTGTCACTTTTCTCTTCTGGTCGCAGGTAGATTGCTAACCACTGCTTGACCACCGTTTCGGGGGAAATATCGACTTTCCTGCCGTGGGGGGTTACCCCTTCCACAAATTCAACAAATTCTGGCGTTAGCGGAACCTTGGGAACCTTCTCGGAAGACTGCATATATTCGACGACCCGAATTAGGTGGAATGCAACGTCTCCGTACGTGGACTTGAGTTGACGATGCAAATCGTCGCAATTGGATACATCTGAACCGATTATCTCAGTGAGGGCAAATCGAATCTTTTCTTCAATTAACGGCCACTTGTACATCTGAGCCTCTTGCACGAAGAAATACATGTTCCATATCCTCTTGTAGGCACTGGCCAGATCAATGGCCTCTTGTATGTGAGGGCTAAGGCTGTGTAATTCGTGTTCCTCTTTTATAGCGCTGAATTCGATCACGCTCTTGGGATCGGAACCGAACACCAAAACATTGGCTTCCTTCAGTGATGTATCTGACTTTGGACAGTGAATGACAAGAGATCCATACTTCAAGTCTGCATCGTGTTCCACTCGACGCTCGAATTTAAACCGAAATGCGGGATTCTTGAACTTATCCGCAAGTTCCTTCACAACCAAGGCGTTTGTCTTCTTATCTATTCTAGAGACTCGAAACACCAGATCGTAGTACTGTCGAGCTTGAATCTGCCACATCAGGCGCGAGGCCTCGGTCAATCGCAAAACGATCTTTTCGGCTAAGTCCTTTGCGGTCTCGGGGCTACCGAACAGATTCTCGTTGGCGTTCACTTCAATAGCCGCCAGCTCTTCAGTGCAGATTTTTAGCAGAGCCATTGTGATTCCGGAGCGATCTGGTAAGCTCTTTAGGGTCGTTGATAGCGTCTCCAATACACTTTCAAACGGCTGATATTGATCCGGATTCTTGCAGCAAGTAAGAAATTTTGTGACCTCGGCTTTGTTCGCCGCAGCGTCGACGGCAGTATAGTCCCTGACCTCTTTAGTGATTTGTAAGCATCTCACCACATGCTGTTCGAGCTTCGCCATGAAGACTGCATCGCCTATTCGGAAGAAATTCAACTCGGCTTCTCGAATGCCCATCATAGAAACTGCGGTTCCGAGCATTGCGCCAGCAGCGCATTTTGTTGGATGAAAGATGACTCTTTCGGACAGAAGGTATCGAGCACGAAGAATTGTCACAATTTCTGAGACAACATCGAGTCGCAGCTTGTTTGTGAACACCTGTAGACAGAGTCGAATCATGGGGTGGTCTGCGCCCCTGGCTTTGTAACTTACAAGGCTAAAGTACCTGAAAATTCTGTCATCATAATCGTAGTGAAGTCCAGACATTCGAGAATCTCGTTTGGCATAGTCGAGCAAATCAGCGCAGATTGTATTGCCGATTATGTCGAGCGAAAACGCATCGAGATCGAGATTGAACGCAGGTTGGTCAGGTCCGGCAGTAATTTCGCACTGGGACAGCACCACTGAAATAAAGAGCTCCCCTATCGCCTTTTGTCGGGCGTCGTTTCGCTCTTGTTCTGCTCCCTTATCATCGCCGTTCCGTTCCTTGTGAACATCATCGAGATAGAACAGCGCCACCATCGCCCTCTCTAGGTTGACAAGAAATGTATGAATCTCATGGATAAGATCCGGTTGGTAGCAACGTTTAATTCTGTCAAGCGCAGTCTTGAGCCTAGAAATGAGGTAATCGCTCTCTAATTGAGATGGTTCGTCTTTACAGACTATTGTCAGAAGAGCAGGGTCTATGTTCGGGTCGTGGCGAAGAATTAGCGCGTATACAAACTCTCTAACTAAGATGTTAAAGAACTGACACTGACGTTTAGGATTGTCGTGCTTGACGGAAAAGACATGCATTTCATCTTCCAACGTATGGCCGAAAGGAATGTGACCGATATCGTGAAGAAGCGCGATTAATCGTACGACGGGCCGACGCTTGTCCACATAAGCTTGCAGTTTGGCAATAGGGATGCTCTTACGGTTGTACTCGAAGTCCATTCGTCCGGGGGGGAGATTCCCTTGTTCTCTACTAAGGGATCTGATGACTCCCGAAACGATCTTGTCGGCCCTGTTGGTGACACCGAGTATGTGATTGAAACGGGAATGCACTGCATCAGGATAAATTCGATCGGCGAAGCCTAGCTGCTTTAGATTGTACATTCGCTGCAATATCGGTGTGTGGAGGAGTTCAAGCTCCCAGAATTCAAACTCGCAGTCATTATAAAGCAAGGTTCTGACAGTCTTCATCTTAAAACCTCCCTACAAATTGTCTATAAGTTCTGTCTGGCGAATCCAAGAGTGCTTTCAGCCAATATAGCGAAAGCCCCTGAAAAGTACAATCATTTGTCCATTTTGGCTGATAGACTTTCTGTCGGTAAAGCAAATCAATTTCTACAATCTTAGTCCTTTATTGCTTTTCCGTTGATGGACGATCGTCCTGCTAATTTTGGGTTTCCCGTTGCCGTTCCTCACGAAGGGTTTCTTTTTACGACAACTTGTCCTGTTATTGCAGAGGGCGTATCATGCTCGTTGGACCCAGTCTAATATTTAATGAGAGCGGGAAGCGATGAACAATAGAAATGTGATTATCGACCCAAAACGCAAACCCAACTCGGACGAATATTTGG
Organism: Candidatus Zixiibacteriota bacterium; assembly: GCA_040756055.1. NCBI lineage: Bacteria > Pseudomonadati > Candidatus Zixiibacteriota > Candidatus Zixiibacteriota bacterium. Next base: position 104,750 of record JBFLZR010000001.1, on the reverse strand, counting down.
CACACTTTCTCAGTTTACTGGCTAGGCTGGTCGCCAAGACGAGAATTGAGGAAGAGACAGGGGCCTCTGGCAAGCCCCAACGGGAAGACACCACAAGAGATTTTAATCCGGTCGATTTAACTATAAACCAAGAGTTTACAATATGCCGAAAGAGAGGCTCTTAACTCCACAGGAAGTAGCAGACTACCTAAATGTCAAGAAATCCACCATATATGGCTGGACTCACGAAGAGAAGATACCACACCTGAAGCTCGGCAACTTGGTCAGGTTCCGAAAAGAGGACATAGAACGTTGGCTTAAGACCCGTACGAGAAAAGCGCGAAGGCGGTGGTGACATTCTGTAACGATTAGCCCCTTGTCTCAGTCTTGTCAGCCAGAATATCATTCCCTTTGGCTTTTTCTTTATAGTAGATGTCGAGCAGCACCTCCGCAAAGTTGGCCATGTTGTCAAGACACTCTATCGCATCTTCGGCGGAGAGTTCTTTCCCCGATTTGTCCTTGAACAGGACTTTCGTTTCCTGAATAAGCTTTTCACTCCATTGCGTCATTTTTTCCTCTTCTTTCTCTGTACATTCTTTGTTAGCTGGATATATATAATACGGTAGTCGGGAGGGGACTGCTCTTTCGGGTGATCTCAGCAATCATGACCGTTCCAGTCTTGCTTGTCTTTAGCATTGCTTTATGGCCTAATTTGAGCTAATATTAAGAAAACGGGGAGGCATGCTTCCCACGCAGGCATCCTCCGGCAATAGCAGGACTTAAATGCTCACTATTATTTGAATTTATGAAGACAGATTTAACTTTTATAACCAACGAAAGAGACCGGCGTCTAATTGATCGCTTCCGGGTTCTGATTAAGGATACCCGCTTTTTCGACGTGCTGGTTGGCTATTTCTTTACCAGCGGTTTCTATGCCATCTACCGGTCTCTGGAAAAAACAGAGAGAATCAGAATCCTGATTGGCATCGGTACCGGTAAGTCCACCATCGACCTAATTAACCAAGCTAAACAGGAAAGCTTGCCTTTTTCCCATGCCGAGGCTAAGGAATGTTTTGGCGAGGCGGTCACCGCCGAGCTGGCCGACTGTGCGGATAAGAAGGAAATTGAAGAAGGGGTTCACAAGTTTCTGGAGTGGCTGCGAAGCGGCAAACTTGAAATCAGGGCATACCCTTCCGAGAACATCCATGCCAAAGTCTATCTGATGACTTTTGTTGAGGGCGACCGCGATGTGGGCAGGGTTATCACCGGTTCGAGCAACTTCACGCAGGCCGGTCTGATTGATAACCTTGAGTTCAATGTCGAGCTGAAAGATGGCAACGATTATGATTTTGCCAAGAAGCAGTTCGACAAGCTTTGGGCTGATGCCGTCGAAGTCAAAGACAAATACATTGATACTATTCAGACTCGGACTTGGCTAAATGATACCATTACCCCATACCAGCTATACCTCAAATTTCTCTACGAGTATTTCAAAGACGAAATCAGCATTCAGGAGGAGGTCTTTTTTAAGTACGTCCCGATTGAATTCAAACGTCTTGAATATCAAGAACAAGCGGTACTAAATGCCAAAAAGATTATTGACGAATACGGCGGTGCTTTTATCTCGGACGTGGTCGGTCTTGGCAAGACCTACATGGCAGCCATGCTGGCTAGTCAAATTGAAGGCCGCACACTAGTCCTTGCTCCGCCAGTGCTTCTAGATCGGGACAACCCGGGTTCGTGGCCAAACGTATTCTCTGACTTCAGAGTGAGCGCGGACTTTGAATCGCTTGGAAAGCTTGAAACGCTTATTAAGCGGGGCACAGAGAAGTATAAGAATATATTCATTGATGAAGCGCACCGGTTCCGCACGGAGACCAATATCACTTATGAGAAGCTGGCTCAGATTTGCCGTGGTAAGAGAGTGATATTAGTGACGGCGACTCCGTTCAATAATTCGCCAAAGGACATATTGAGTCAGATCAAGTTATTCCAGAAGTCCCGAAAGAGCACTATTCCTGGAACGCCGGATTTGGAACGCTTCTTTGGCAAGCTGGAGAATCGTCTAAAAGGCCTTGACCGCCAGAAAGACCAAGCCAAATTCATTCAGGTGACCAAGGAAAACGCCAGAGAAATACGGGACAAAGTCCTCAAATACTTGATGGTTCGGCGCACAAGGCAGGAGATTGAGAAACACTTCCCCGATGACCTCAAAAAGCAGGGCCTGAAGTTTCCGGAAGTTATCGACCCCGAACCCGCTTTCTACGAGTTGAACGACGAAGAAGATAAGGTCTTTAGCGAAACTATCAAGCTCATTACACAGAAGTTCAAATATTCCAGATACACGCCGCTCTTGTATTACACCGGAGAGGTTGAACAGCCGGAACAGTTAGCCCAGCGGAACATGGGCCGATTTATGAAAATCCTCTTGGTCAAGCGTCTGGAGAGCAGCTTTTACGCCTTCCGCAATTCTATCAACCGCTTCATTGCTTCCTATGAGCTTTTCATCGAGCAGTTCGATAAAGGCGCGGTATATGTCAGCAAGGAGTATTCTGCGAAGATTTTTGAATTGTTGGCAAATGGAGATGAAGACCGGGTAGTGGAGCTGATTGAACAGGGCAAAGCGGAGAAATTCGAGGCCAAGGGATTCAAGACAGAATTCCGCAAAGACTTGGAACATGATCTTGAACTTCTAAAGAAAATTAACACTCTTTGGCAAGGTGTCAATCGTGATCCAAAGCTTCTCAAGTTTGTGGATATTCTCAAATCAAGGAAAGTCCTCAAGGAAAATAAACTGATTGTCTTTACCGAGTCTAAGGAGACCGCTGACTACCTGACTAAGAATCTAAAACAGCACTTCGGCGATGGTATTCTCGATTATACCGGTTCATCAGGGGCAAGCGTCAGGGAAAAGGTAATTGAAAATTTTGACGCCCGAGCCCGTTATCCCAAAGACGACTATCGTATTTTGGTGGCTACCGAAGTGCTTTCGGAGGGTGTAAATCTGCACCGCGCTAATGTCGTCATCAATTATGATATCCCCTGGAACCCCACCCGTCTGATGCAGCGAGTCGGGCGCATAAACCGGGTTGATACTACCTTCGACAAAATCTATACTTTCAATTTCTTCCCGACTAAACAGTCGAATGACCAGATAAAGCTGAAGGAAGCCGCCGAAGCCAAGATTCAGGCTTTCATTACACTTCTCGGAGCGGACGCGAGACTGCTGACCGAGGGTGAGGCTGTTGAGCATCACGAACTTTTTGACCGACTGATATCCAAGAAAACGATTACCGGCGAAGACGGCGAAGAGGACAGTGGTCTTAAGTATCTCCAGCTCATTCGCAACATTCGGGATAACGATCCTGACTTGTTTGAGCAAATCAAGCGATTGCCCAAGAAGGCCCGAACTGCCAGAAAAGAGCCGGGCAAAGGAGACCGACTTCTTACCTACTTCCGTAAGGGGAAGCTTCAAAAGTTTTATCTCGCTGGCACCGACGAGGCAGAGGAATTGGATTTCTTGTCAGCCGCTGCGCAATTAGAAACTAAAGCAACCGTCAAGCGGGAAAAGCTCGGCCCCAAATTTTACGACCTGCTTAGCAAGAACAAGGAAGCGTTTGTGTTCGCCACAACCGAGGACATGCCGGATACAAAACTAAAAGGCGGAAGAGATACAGCAACGCAGCTACTGAAAATTTTGCGAGCCGTCAAGGACTACCGGCAGTTTACAGACGAGCAGGAAGAATATCTCCGGAAAGTGATTAAGGAACTTCAGGACGGCGGTTTACCAAAACAGACGGCCAAGACGGTTCTCAAAGATATGACTTCTGTGATAAAGAAGGAAATCAATCCCTTGAAGATACTTGGCGTGCTCCAGAAGAACATTCCCGCAGAACTGCTGGGAAGCCATCTTGCGGAGACCGGGGCTAAAGTGGGCGGCCCACGAGAAGTGATATTGTCCGAATATTTTGTAGGGGAATGATATGCAACGCGAAGCAGCCAAAAAACTCATACGAGACACTTTAGAGAAGCCCTTTGATAAGGGCCAATTTAAGCTATTCATAAAGAATCTGCTGAATAGGCTTGAGGATGCTCCATTCATTTACCGGGGCGAGTATATCTTCAAAGACTATCGTGACTCCGTCAAGTCCCTTGAGCGAATAGGGAAGTACGAAGACTCTGACGGCAAAAAACTCGACGTTCTTATAGTCAGCCTTCTCAAGGCCCCTTCACTTGAGCGAGCACGATCAAAGCAGAGAAACTTTGTGGCTAAGTACTTAAAGGGCAGCCGCGGCAATGAGCTGAAAGACGGTGCCCTTGTAGCTTTCGTTTCGCCTGACGAGCGCGACTGGCGTTTCTCCTTTGTCAAAATGGAATACAAGTTCGATACGACAAAGAAAGGGACACCGAAAGTAGTGGAGGAGTTTACCCCGGCCAGACGGTACTCTTTCCTTGTAGGTGAACACGAAGGTAGCCACACAGCTCAAAGCAAATTACTGCCTACACTCGAAGAGACAGACAGCAATCCTACCTTTGCGGATATTCAGGAAGCCTTCAACATTGAAAAGGTTACCAAAGAATTCTTTGAGCAATACCGGCAGCTATTTCATGAGATCAAAGAAGCTCTGGACAAACTTGCCAAGACGGATAAGACTATCAAGCAAGACTTTGAGGAGAAAGGTGTTGATACTGTTGACTTCGCCAAGAAGCTCCTGGGTCAGATAGTATTCCTGTATTTCCTTCAGAAGAAAGGTTGGTTTGGAGTCGCCCGCAACGAAGCCTGGGGAACCGGCCCCAAGAATTTCCTGAGGCTACTATTTGAAGGTAGAATGTCCCAATATGATAATTTCTTCAATGACATTCTCGAACCATTGTTTTATGAAGTGCTGGCTGTTGACCGGAATGCGAATGGTGATTATTACAGTCCCTTCAAATGCAAGATTCCATTCCTGAACGGTGGATTGTTTGATCCCCTAAACAATTACGATTGGGTCCATACTGACATTCTGTTGCCGGAAGAGCTTTTTTCCAATAAGAAGAAGACCAAGCACGGAGACATCGGTACAGGTATTTTGGATGTATTCGACCGCTACAACTTTACGGTAAAGGAAGACGAACCACTCGAAAAAGAAGTGGCTGTTGACCCGGAGATGCTTGGTAAGGTCTTTGAAAATCTGCTCGAGGTCAAAGACCGCAAGTCAAAAGGCACATATTACACTCCGCGCGAAATAGTCCACTACATGTGCCAGGAAAGCCTCATAAATCATCTCGCCACAGAGCTGAACGAGCGGGTCAAGAGAGAGGACATCGAGATACTGATAAAGCACGGCGAGGCAGCACTCGAAAACGATACCCTCGTATCGGAGCAAGGAGAAGAAACTAGCCGATATAAGTATAAACTTCCTAAGTCCATCCGTGCGTATAATCAGCTAATCGATGATAAGCTCGCCGATATCAAGGTCTGCGATCCAGCCGTTGGATCCGGAGCTTTCTTGGTGGGAATGATGAATGAGATCGTCAAGACGAGGTCGGTCTTGGCCCGTTTGAATAAACCGGGCGAAGAGCCAAATATCTATGACTTCAAGCGAGACGCAATTCAAGGCTCACTCTATGGCGTTGACATTGATTTGGGCGCCGTAGAAATAGCAAAGCTTCGACTGTGGCTTTCGCTCATTGTTGACGAGGAAGACTACAAGCACATTAAGCCCCTACCTAACTTGGATTACAAAATAATGCAGGGAAACAGCCTACTTGAAGAATATGAGGGAATTAAGCTTATTGATGAACGGTTTTTTGAGAAGCATGAGGAAAAGGAACAGCTTCTGAAGAGACTTAGAGATCAACAGACCGCATTTCAGCAAGAGTACTTTGACCTTCATAGTAATAACAGGCTGTCGAGGACAAAGAAGTCAGAGATAGAAAAGAACCTCAAGAAGATTGATAAGCAAATCAAGGCATTAGACCAGCCAGAGATCAATGATCAGGATCGGTTTGATATTTTTGGTCAGACAGAAGCACAATCTAAGGCTGGCAAGCTATTAGAGCTTCATAGCTGTTTTTTTGATACCCATAATAAGAGCGCAAAGGATCGTTTGCACAAAGAAATTGAAACGTTAACATGGGAATTGATAGAGGCAACATTAAGGCAAGAGGGTAAGGGCGATAAGCTTGATGAAGTCCAGAGGTTTCAGCGAACCAATAGCAGCCCTTTCTTTCTATGGAGGCTCAACTATGCCGAGATATTTCGCGAGCGCGGTGGATTTGACGTTGTTATGGCGAATCCACCTTACGGTGCGGATATTGACAGCCTTGTTGGCACTTATCGAAGCCGGTACCCGGGTGTCATAACTCATTATGCAGACATTTTCAAACTCTTCTTCGCTCTAGGTCTGAGCAAGATTTTGAGACAAAACGGTCACCTAGTTTACATAACTCCTAACACCTATCTAAGCCAGCCTCGACATCGCGACCTAAGAAATTTCTTACTATCGCATGGCATTCTGAAGATACTCAATTTGGGCATGGGAGTATTTCCGGAAGTAGTTGTTCCTGTCTGTGTCACAATTGCAGGTAGGACGCCATCAGAGACAGGGCAGTATTATTTTGCAGATCTAAAATACAGGGTTACGGAAGTGTCTGCGCTTAGCAACTTGTCGTTTTCCACTATCCCGCTTCCGGATGCGATTACCAGCAAAGATAACAGCCTATATCCGTCTGTTGTTCTCAAGACAGACGAGAAGTATTTTGAGGATATTTTTGAGATTAAAGATGGAGGAATTCAATATCATAGATCAGGCATTGGGTTAAAGAACAAGGGTGGCAACGATTTGTATGATAGGATTTTTGATAAATCCAGCAACGGACGTTTCGCTAATGCGGTTGATACTTGGTATGGGAAACTTATAGACAGATATTGGATTTCCGACCAATCGAATGAGTGTTTTAACCTTGATTATAAGGCAGTTCTGAAGCCGGATGAGTCGGTGAGTTTCTCTCGCGAAGCTTTTGCCGAGAATAATAAACTTCTGTGGCGGCAAACGGCATCGTATTTAAGAGCCACTATTGATACCAAAGGCAGATGGTTTCGTAATACAATTCAGTGCGCATGGATAAAACCTGCTTACAAAGGAGAGGTTGACCTTAAATATGCATTGGCGGTATTCAATTCGAGTTATGTTAGATATAAATACAATCAACTCGTTCAAGAGTCTGGTCGAGTGTTCCCTCAGATTAAGATCGGCAAGGTCAAGAAACTGCCCTTTAGAATAGCATCAAAAGAGCAACAGAAACACATCGCGTCGATCGTCGATAAAATACTGCAAATCACATGTAAGCCTGCCTTTGTTAAAGTTCCCGCACTCAAATCAGAGGTGGACGAACTATCGCAAGCTGTGGACGGCATTATTTACGAAATATATTCGATAAGTCCGGAGGAGATTGCCCTCATCAGCAGGTCATTGGAGGAATAGTATGGCCGACGAATACGATAAGAAATCCATGAAGGAAATTGAAGCGCGAAACACACTACCGCAATCGTCGTGGGATGACTTCGACCAGTTCGTTCAGGACTACAAATACTGTGCGACTCTCCGCCATAATAAACCTTACGTATCCTATATTGTGTTGGCGGATATGATAAAAGCCGGTTGGCGTCGCTCTGCGGAGGAAATTGAGTAATATTAAGAGGAGGGGTTAAGTATCACTATGAGTAATGATCACCAATTTACATTTTCAAGAGGCTCTGAATGGCGCAAGTGGGATTTGCATCTGCATACTCCGAAGTCAATCTGTCAGGACTATGGAGGTGACACGACAAGTGTGTGGGATGCATTCATTAACAAGATTGCCTCTCTTCCTCCCGAAGTTCAAGTTTTGGGTATTACTGACTATCTTTTTGTCGACGGGTACGAACATTTACTTACGCGCCGCGATGAGATTCCAAACATAAAGCTGCTAATTCCCAATATCGAGTTTAGACTAAATACTTTCAGTGGCTCCGCCAACAGCCATCAGCGGCATAACTTTCACATTCTCTTCAGCCCATTTGTTGAAGTCAATGATATAAAGGATCAACTCCTCAATTGCCTCTCTAGTGGATATAAGCTTGATGACAATACTGAATGGCGGCAAACACCGACACGTAGATCACTCGAGGATCTGGGAAGACAGATGAAAGCGAATGCGCCGGTGGGCAACACCATCCACCAAAAAAGCGACCTTCAGGTTGGATTCCAGAATATCACGTATAAGCTTGATGATATACTTAAGCTGTTAGAGAAATCCTGTTTCACTGGTAAATACGTTCTTGGCGTGGGCTATTCTGAGTGGGACCAGTCAAGATGGGACCAATCAGCGGCTGAGAAGCGGAATCTGATAAACAAAAGCCACTTCAGCATGACTTGCGTGGACGATCCCGAAAAAATAGAAGAACATCGTGATGACCTGCGTTCCAATAGTCTCAATTCGTTAGTCCTGCATGCCTCCGACTCCCATAATATAGATCGCGTTGGTAAGACACTTCAGTGGATAAAAGCCGATCCGACGTTCACCGGCCTGAAGCAAGTACTTAACGAACCAATAGCGAGAGTTTTTGTTGGCAACACACCCCCGAACTATAAACCTGACCATAAAGTCATCAAGAGGATTATAGTCAAAACATCTAGCAATTGGTTTGATGAAGACTATTCAATTGATCTCAATAGGGACTTGGTGACCATAATTGGTGGGCGTGGCTCAGGGAAGTCAGCTTTGGCAGAGGCAATTGCATATGGTGCTGGCAGTAAGGACAACCGCGCAGAAGCATTTCTAAACAAAGCTGCAAAACACAAGGAATCAATAACCGGAACTTCCATTGAACTGGAATGGGCTGATAAATCAGTTACTGAATTTCAAGTTGGTAAGCTCGACTCCGATAGAGGACTGGTTCGTTATTTACCCCAGGGAGCCGTCGAAGAATTGTGCTCACCACAACATGTTGGTGAACTACAGGATCAGATCGAAAATGTCATTTTTCAGTCCTTGGAACCTGGGGACAAGCTTGGTGCGTCCGGGTTTGCTGAGCTACAGAAGAAATCACTGAGACAATTTGCTCTTGAGAAAGATCGGTTAGTCACGAAAATACGAGATATCAATAAAGACATTGCTCAAATCACTAACCTCGTTAAGAATCAATCGACTAAGCAAAAACTGCTCGATAAGAAGAAGACAGAATTGGAGCAACTACTAAAAACTCTTCCGACGCTTCCAGATGAAGACAAGGAGGCTCAGGACCAGTTATCGGACCTCGAGGAGCAAAAGTCTCTGATTGAAGATATTATTGCTGAAAAGCAACAACTATTGGTAAATGTATCCGAGGTTGAGTCTAGGGTAGCTGTATTTCAGTTTGCTATAGACGAGTTTAAGGAAGAGATCAAGACTCTATTGGCATCAGCAGGTATGCCGAGGTCAAAAGAATTTGACGTAACGCTTGACGCTAGAGGTGTTGCAGGAGTTATAGATGAAAGGCGAAAAGCTCTCAATGGCGAGATAGAAACAATACGTCAAGGTGCGAAGAAAGATGTGGCTTCTCTAGTTGGTATTGTGGAAGATAATTTGCTGGCAAAGAATCTAGAAGAGCTAAGCACTGCTATTGAAAAAAAGGCTAAAGAGACGAAAGCATTTGAGACCCTCAAGTTGAAATACCAGCGGCAAAAGAAGTTAATACAAACCAGCAACGCCAGTATCAAATCTCTGGAGTTGGAAATTGAGGCGATCACAAAAGAGCAGATTCCAAGAAAGTCTATTCTCGAAACGGAAAGGCAGACACATTACAAGTCGTTCTTCAACGTGTTGTCTCGCGAGAAGAAGAAGATTGAGCAACTATATAAACCATTACAAGACTCGCTCTCCCATGGTTCTACTACAAAAAGGCAACTCGTTTTTGAGGCCACAGTACGGTACGACTTATCGACGCATAACAGGACAGGATTAGATATTATTGATAGGACACGTAAGGGGAATTATAGAGACCTGCCTGCTTTACGAACAAAGCTTGAAACTTCCTGGGATAATTGCACTAAACAAGGATCAACAGATAGTGCCCTTGTTGAAAGACTGACTGATATCGAGGATTCTTTCAAGAAGATGGACGGCGATGACCTTTCGATTGAAGAACAGCTGAGGGAGAATATGTCGATTGAGGAGTTTTACAATTGGCTCTATGACCCAACGGTGTTCAGCGTTGAATCATCACTTAAATTTGACGATGTGGAGTTGTATCTATTGTCTCCGGGTCAAAAAGGAATCGTTCTGCTGATGCTATATCTTGCCATTGACAAAGAAGATACCAGACCGCTGATAATAGATCAACCAGAGGAGAATCTGGACAGCTTGTCAGTGTGTAATGATTTGATTCAGTATTTCAGAGACAGGAAGATATACCGGCAGATCATTATGGTTACGCATAATCCCAACTTAGTAGTTAATACTGATTCAGAGCAGGTGATCATTGCCGAATACAGAGGCAAAGAGACTCCACGACTTCGCTACACTTCGGGTTCACTGGAGAATCAGGCGGAAAAACTTCCTGATATTCCTGTTGAAGATCTGGAGGATGGTATTATTGAGCAGGTGTGTGATATTCTAGAGGGTGGGGAGACCGCGTTTAGTAATAGGAAGAGAAAATATCAGCTTTCCGATAAAGCTAAGAATTTGTAGTGTGCTTTTTACGCTCCTATTCTTCTGTGGTTGCATTCTTAGCTTAGCTACCATAAAAGAGGCTTCTTGCGTTCGTTGCCAACGTCTTCACTCTGACCGCATTCAGGGCGTTCAATAATCTCGCGTAATTTCATATTCGCTTAGTTGTTTCCGTGGGGAAGTTCTCCTTCTCACGGCTTTTTGGGTTCCTCTTTGCCGGTGGGTGAAGGAACCAAAAACCCGCTTAACGAAGGAGAACCATTATGAAAAACAACAAAGCAAAAGAAATGATTGAAAACGCTCTCACTTCATTGACCGAGTCTCTCGAAGCCGGTCAGAGTGATGAGCTGAAGAAGTATCTTCAGACGATGAGTCGATTCCATCGCTACAGCTTCGGAAATATTCTGCTCATCGCTCTGCAGAAGCCGGAGGCCACTCATGTCGCCGGATTTCACACTTGGAAGAAGCTTGGCCGGTTCGTCAAAAAAGGCGCCAACGGCATCGTTATCATCGCGCCATTGGTTTATAAAAAGGAAACGGTTGAAGAAAATGATAACCGTTCCGATGTCGCTCCAGTTAACGGATTCAAAGCCGTTTACGTTTTTGACATCAGTCAAACCGACGGAAACGAATTGCCTGAATTCGCCCGGGTGCAAGGTGATCCTGCCCGTTATCAGGAAAAGCTGTTTAATTTTATTTCCGCTAACGGCATTACTCTTGAGTATTCGGACACCTTGCGGGCTGACGGCCGTTCCGGCGGCGGCAAAATCGTTATCCGCTCCGGTTTGTCACCGGCTCAAGACTTCAGTGTGAAAGTCCACGAATTGGCTCATGAGTTTCTCCATCACACCGGTGAGCCGCTGTCCAAGACTCAGAAGGAGACTGAGGCTGAAGCGGTTGCCTATGTGGTCTGTCAGTCCATTGGTCTTGATACCAATTCCGCTTTCAGCGACTACATCCAGCTCTACAAAGGCAACAAAGACACGCTCATCGCCTCAATCCAGCGCATCAAGGATATTTCCGGGAAAATCCTCGACGCTTTGGCATAGGGGATTAACAAAACCCTTTTTTTGAAACCGCCAGAAATGGCGGTTTTCTTATACTGTGATGATTTATCACCTTCAAAATATGAGACTACATCGTAGGTAAGGTATATGTGAGACGAATCTATCCGGAACTACCACCACTTTGTGGACAACTGTCTGAATTGAGATAAAAGGTGCGAACTTCGTCCACTAATCCCCGAGTCTTGGAAATAGCCTCGTTTAAAGCGGGGTTTTTTCCGTTAGGTAAGCCATGAATTAGGGGTTCGAACCGGATATTATAGGGTTTAATGGATTCTATGTGATTGAAAATTATATCGTACGGTTCTTTGGCTTCTATTAGCAGTTTTTTGTCCAATAAGATAAGGTTCGAACCGATGTCACGGACGACTCCTTTTTTCTCTTCAATTGTCCCTGTTGTGAATGTCTTTCTCAACATTGTCATGAATCTAAAAGTATCTATTGTTTCGTTTTTTGCTTTGTCGTAGCCTTCTATAGCATTTTTGATCCTGCGACCCAGAAGCTCTCGTTCCTTTTCCAATTCTTGTTTTTTTGATAAAAAGTCAGCATCATTCAAAAGACCTCTCAGCTTGATTGTTAGCAATTCCGACGTGTTTTTTTCATTGTGGGCAATTCTCTTTTTTAGAGAAGCTATTTCCATTTTGTTATCTTCCTCCTGAGGGTCTTGTTGCGATTCACTAATCTTAAGCATGAATTCCAGAAGGAATTGGTCATATGTGATTAGATTCATGAAGGACTCAAACTGGTCATTCAGTTGCTCCTCTTGGATATATTTTTGTGAACACGTTGTTTTTCGCTTTGTGCAATGGTAATAGACATATTTGCTTCCAAAGCGATTCGTTTTATGTTCGGCAGTCACCGAGGCACCACATTCACCGCATCGCATTAGTCCAGTATATTGAAATGTGTATTGCTTTGGTCTTGTTGTTATCGGTGCGTGAATAATACTTTGTACCTTGTCGAATTCTTTTTTGGTAACCATAGGCTTATGGTTGCCTGTATATAGTTTCCCGTGGTATTCAAACATTCCATAGTAGAATGGATTTGAAAATATGTAGTAAATGGTTGAACGACTAATTGGGTTGCCGCCACCCGACCTATACATTCGGGAGCGCAAGCCAAATTTGTTATTTCCGATGTCCAATACCTGCGGTACGGTGTATCCTCCCGTCAATATCAAATCCCACATTTTGCGAATAATATTGAATCGTTTAGGGTCGGGGATAATTGTATGATCCTCAAGCTTGTTTTTGTATCCAAGCGGTGCCTGTGTAGGATACCATCCCTTCTCTAATTTCGCCTTAAGACCACGCTTCACATTATCACTCAGGTCATCAATGTATTTTTTTGCCATGCCAAATTCCAGCTGTAGCCAAAACTTGTCATTCCCGGAATTGAAGAATGACCGTTGCGGTGTATGAATATGGGTGAGCTTATTTTCCTCCATTGCCCAGATGAGAGCACCACCGTCAACAGGATTACGCGCCAACCTGTCCAGCTTCCAGCAGAGCAATTCATTCAGCTTGTTTTGCTCCATGTATTCATAGAGTTGATTGAATACAGGTCTGCCTGGAGCTTTAGCTGACTTGCTTTCCGTCAGCACTCTATCTACGATCCAATTCATCCGCTTGGCATGTGCTTTCAATTCCTTGACCTGGGATTCGATTGACATTACTTGCTTATCTTCTGATTCAGTAGATTTTCTTGCGTATATTGTTACGTGATTCATTGTCCCGGATGATGTTAATAAGATTCAAGAAGCGGTTGATTATATCCAAAGCTTCTTCTTCAGATATGTCTCTCTCATAGCGCAATCTATAGAGGCGTTGGAATGTTTGTATTTGTTTTTGTGTGATAGGCATAACGTCCAATTATACCTATCGCTGAGATTGCCGCTAGTGAGACGAACTATGCTACACCCCCCTTCTGCTGTGGAAAAGAGAGCTTTCAGCAAAGAGAAATGATGTTGAAGCAGCGATTTGCTCCGATTTCCAGTGCAAATCTATCATTAATGTTTACACACGGCAAATGCAGGCAAGATAACCCACCTTGACAAAATGCCAATATTCGTGTAAGGTTAGCAGTTTTTTTGAAAACAACCTTACATATATGGCTATAAACAGCGAATTACCCCCGTCTAGTATGGTTGTGATGTTATCCCCAGACTGGTGGGACTCTAGCATATTGATGCTAAATCGGCCCAGGTTTATGGTTGAGTGGCAAGAAAAACAAACATAGCACTTTGTATGTCCTGCGATCTTAAAAAAATTAAGACCAATCAAATCCGAAGGTACCGCTTGAGGCGGTATCTTCGGCAGCGGGACGTTTCAAAACTGCTACGTATCAAGCACAACACCGACCTGTATCGTTGGGAAACCGGTCATCAACTACCTACCCTGATTAACGCGCTCAAGCTATCTGCCGCGCTCAAATGTCCCGTCGAGCTGTTGTTTTCCGACCACTTCAAACAGATTCAGTTGGACATGTACGGCGAGCGGATGGAGATGACTACTACTGCTTTATAAATACTCACTAATCAAAACAAACATGAACACTAAAAAAGCGAAAATAACCCCAAGGGGTGATCTCGCGGAAGAGATTGCGAAGACCTTTCAGGAACAGCACCGGGTCGAGCTGTACCGGTACATCGTCGAAAAGCATGACGAAGGTATCGTCCGGAAAGCGTTCGAGGAGGTTATCAAGATGCCTCCTGAGAAAATAAAGAAGTCCCGGTCCGCACTGTTCTTCTTTCTATTGAACAAATATGCGGAAAAGTAAATTCAAAATCCTAGCCGTCGATCCCGGCACGAAACACATGGGATTCGCCTTTTTTGAAGGTACGGAACTCGTTGACTACGGAGTCAAGACAATCAGGCAGGGTTCTGAGGCCATAATCCTCGAACATGTCGAGGAAATTGTAACCCGCCTGATAAGGGAAAAGGCTCCACACTATTTCGTCTTGGAGCGAAATACGTTCTCTCAAATCAAGCAGAATTTTCGCCTGACGCTCGCTATCGCGAAGATGAGGCATATCGCCAAGAAGTTTGGCGTTCTGGTGTACGAGTACGACCCCAGAACCATCAGAAAGGAAATATGCAACGACGGCAATGCGAGCAAAATCAGAGTCGCCCAGACAATCGTCAGCACCTTTGACGAGCTAAGAGTATATCTGCAGTCAAACAGGACTTGGGTATTGAGGTATAACCTCAACTTGCTCGACGCCGTTGCGGTCGGCATCACCTTTATCCGTCAGAACATCAGTCCCGTCCGCTCGCTCCGGAACTGGCTACTGGCTCGCCAGAATGGATAGGACTACCGGCAGGCCATTTCGCGCCAGAAGGCGGCGATATCCGAAGCAGTCCAGGTGCTCCGTATGCCGCCGGAAGATAGAATTCGGAGACTTATGCTACTACTGTCGAAAACGACGTACATCATAAGCTCCGTAGCAGACATTTCAATCTGCGATTGAAATACGACTGCTTAGTCCGCAGTCGTTGAGAAGACGCCCCCTCGTCGGTCTGGTTCTCTCCATCACTTTTCCCTTGCTCGAAGCACTAAAATAATGCTTCTTGAAAGTAGAAATGATGTATTATCATTTCTACTTTCCACAACATGTAATGTGTTGTGAGGTAAAGGGAAAGTGATGTCGTTCTCCGCCCGACTTCGCTCCCTTCCCTTGGCTCTCTGCCTAGTCTGCTTCTGGTGCTAACGACTATGGATGTGCTGGTGAGTTATTTCCGAAGCAGACCAGGAACCCGGAGAGCCATCGGCTTCGCCGGAAACAAAGGATTGTTTCCTTGCTCGGGTTTGCCCCGCATTTCGAACGTCAGCGGAGGGGCAAACCGAAGCGAGCGAAGTCGGGCGGACACGAATCGTCAGCCAAAAACCACCCTCCTGCGGATTGCGGTTTTTGGGACGAGTTCGGCCTCCGACGAGGGGGCGTCATAAGAGAAAGATTCCGGCAAGCCGGATAGGAGAATTAGAGGGAAATGAGCAAACCCACCCAACAGAAACGACTCTCGCGATATGTCCCAGATAAAGGGGCTTTCCCTGATTTGATTTTGAGAGACCGGGATTACAAGATCCTTAGGCTGGTCTATGACCATCGGTTCTTGAGCAGTGAGTTAATCTGGCATTTACTTCAGACGGGTGATGTATCAAGCGGCGTTTCCTACGCCGTTGGCTCGGACGGCAAACAGCGACCAGCGCAATACGGTTTCGGCAGACAGGCCCTGTCCAAGCGGTTAAAACAGCTTTTTAACGCCCGATATCTGGAACGCCATTACATCACCGACGAGCCAATGGGCAGAGGGCATGGCTCGCCGCGAGCCATTTACGGTCTTGGACCGGCCTGCCCGAAGATTCTTGAAGAACGGCACGATATTCCGATCAAAATAACTCGGCGGATTATCGAGAGTAATAAGGTCAAATCTCTGTTTTTGAAGCACGCTCTGGGTGTGGCTACATTCCGGGCAACGCTGGAACTCGCCTGCGAACGCCATAGTGACGAAGCCAAACTCCTGTTTTGGGAACAGGGCGATTGTATCAGGGATTTCGTGATTGGCGAGAACGAGGAGGGCGAGGATGAGCGAATTCCAGTCCATGCCGATGCTTTTTTCGGTCTGGAAGTCGTTGGAGCGGGAAGAACACACTTTTTCTTGGAAATCGACCGAGGTACCGAACCTATCGCATCGTCAAAACAGCGAACCGATATCCGGCGGAAACTAATCGGGTATCGGTTATATCGCAAATCGAAGAAGTTTCCGAAGCGTTATGCCTACCGCCAATTGCCAAATGGTCAAATTGT
The DNA here is from genome assembly GCA_040756055.1 of Candidatus Zixiibacteriota bacterium. Lineage (NCBI taxonomy): Bacteria > Pseudomonadati > Candidatus Zixiibacteriota > Candidatus Zixiibacteriota bacterium. The sequence continues at coordinate 88,226 of JBFLZR010000001.1, read as the reverse complement.
CGGGCTCGATATTCGTGCCGATCAATCGAATGAAGGTCGTCACATGATTACGGGATTTCAGGTGCTCTTCGTGACACCCGGAGCGATAAGGCAAGATAAGACATTGTCGGGTCGTATTGCGAGTATCTTTGCTGAATTCGCCTCAATGGGGAAATTCTATGTGACCAATTCGCTGTTTTGGTTTACTTCGCCAGACTCGATTGATATTACTGAGCCGGATCGAATGTTCTCAAAATGTTGGATAACGGCTAATCCGCAAAACGACCTGATGAGTATGGTGGAGTAAGATGAAATTCCAGCTTCACACATTCCGTTCTCCTCACACTATGACCAAGCTGTCATGTAGGAGCAGACTCGTCAAAGGTGATGGCGTTGGTCTGGTCGTTTTGGAGCCTTCACCTTGTTAAGGCTCTAAACGATGCGGAATGGTGAAGCTGGAATTCTGCCAATAAATATAGGTGTGGAAGGAGGAGTACATAATGGCAGTAGTAATAAAAAACGGAATTAAGGGTAAATACTGTTCCAGTTGTGGCAAGTGGAAGCCACTCACAGATTATTACAGAGATCGTTCAAAAGGTGCCTCGCAAGGATACAGGCACTGCCGTTGTAAGCCATGTTATAAGGCTGGAAGAAAGAGACTCGGCTATTGATTGATCCAAAGGAGCAAGTATTGGAAAGAAAGGGAACATATTCATTAGTTGAAAAGGCGGAACGCCTTTATTGGCAAGATGACTTCGCTTCCTCTCTAAAGTCTTCTGAAAAAGCTCTTAAGCAAGCTAAGGCTGCCAAAGATTACGAAGGCCAGGTCGAGTGTCTTTTTGTTCAGATGAAATCGTACATGTCTTTGGGAGATTCATCCAAAGCCAAACGATTAGCTGTAGATGTTTTGAAACTGGCTCGTGATAAGTGCTCTCGCTTGACATACGCAAATGCCCTGATCGAATCTGGTTATCTCCATCTTCAGTATCTGGAATACGAACATGCGGAAAACCTCACCGTCGAGGCGTTGATAATTGCCCGAGATGAAGCATTACCTGACCTTGAAGCCGACTCACTAGTACAGCTCGCTTCATTGGATAGTTTCAGACAGAATTACAGGGAAGCGACTGTCTATCTCAGAGAAGCATTGAAGATTTCCGAACATTTGCAGCGCACTGAAGCTATGCTTGAAACAATCATGCAGCAGGGTCTCGTCTGCAGTTCCGCAGGTGATTATGCCCGTGCGTTGGATTGTTTTGAACGGGTCGAAGCGGTATCTAAGAAGCAAAAGCTCTACGACTACGAGGTCGAGAGCATCTTGAATCAGGGTGATATATTCCGGTCGATAGGAGATTTTGACAAAGCGGAGCGATTGTATAATCTGGCTCTGGATAAATCCGACAAACGGAACCTACCGACCAAGACTGTCGAGATTTTGAAAAGAGTCGGCAATCTGTTACTGCACAGACGAAACTACAATGAAGCACTTAAGTGGTATCGCTTCTGCGAAAAGCAAACCAAGAAATTCAAATCATCATCTTTCTTTCCGTTTGTCGCCTTGGGATACGGAACCGCCTATAACGGTATGGAAGACTACAAGCGGGCTGTGGAGTACTTTTGGCGAGTTCTTGATAACATAGCACCGGCATATTTTCTGCATAGCGGTATTCTCAAGCAGGTGCTTGTGCAATTGAGCCTGTCATTGGCGTATCTCAACAAGAAAAAGCAGAGTAATCAGGTAAGCGAATTGGCTGGCAAAGTTGGAGAACTGGCTAATTCGGGAATCGACAGCTCGCCCCAAACCGGACTGCTCATTAAGAAGCTGGAAGGCGAACTGAATATCCTTATTGAGTCAATCAAGACCGACCAGATTGCTATGTTCTCACGAGACGGTGTTCGTGTTGATATGCGAACCGGTGAAATATACGGTGATGGTAAACTTCCCAGAACCAAGTTCACCGAATTGCAGCTTGAGATATTCAGACTTTTGGTTGAAAACGAAGGTACTGCCGTTAGCAATAAACACATTATCGGATGCTATGAGAAGTACGTCGATGAGCTGCAGGAAGTCCCACGCAGAGCGCATTACTTCATTGCTGAAATCCGAAAGAAACTCGGTAGTAAGACGATTATCAAGACCGTAACCGGCTCCGGTTACAAGATTCCTCACCTCTAATTCCCTCCTTACAATCCTTACAATTCCCCTGTGTGGACAAAACTCCGTCCATTAGGCAAATTGATTCTGTGATTAGAACAACAACCCTTAAATGAAAGGATGAATCATGGAATCACAAAAAGAAACCAGCAAGAATGGGCCGGAAGTCCCCGATATTGGACCTTCCATCTTTGCGGGCGCGATTGTATGTCTGGCCATCTATGGCGGCTATAAGCTGCTCCAAAAGGAAGCGAACCAAGCCTCTCTAATGGAAAATGGTGTCAATTCTCGCATCCTCGATAGAATCGTTGAGCAGGAATTGCACTAATGAGCTTGCCAGCTAAATACGATGATGGTGCCGAGCATGTGCTCGGCACCACGTCTTTGCAGATTGTTCGAAGCAAGATCATAGAGAACATTCGCCGTTATCCGGGTATGACTTGGTGGCAACGAAGAAAAATCATCAATGAGCTTGATTCTCTCATTGAAATGGAACGTTGTCGTAGAAAGCAGCTCGCAGCTCACCAACTACAGAGAGAGAATGTGGAACATCGGCTTATTATCGCTCAGAAGCAGATAGACATATTTGAGAAATACGTAGATGTTATCAGCAGAGTGAGACTGCTCAAAGCTCGAACTAGCCGAGCGGTGGCACGATACGAACGGGATAGCGTAATGTGCAAATTGGATGTAATTGAACGGCTCATGCAGATTAGAGCCAAGCATAAACCTGCTGAAAAGCAGGACGATCACTTGAAGGAGCTGTCGCAAATCAAAAAACAACAAGAGGTGTCCCAAGCACGAGAGCAGGCGGTTTTGGACTCGATTGCCAAGAAAGCAATGAGCCGGGCAACCTTTATTAACATGGTAAACGAAAAGTTCCCCGATATGGCCGATGAACTGGTTGATTTTTATGACCAGCAGATTTTCCAACGGGGAGCAGGGAGATAATTACTATGAAGGGATTCAATATTGGTCAGAATACGCTGAACGGCAGACCGCAAGTCATTGATTATAACGACCTGTTGTTGCATTGGCTCATTTGCGGAGGTACGGGCAGAGGCAAGAGCAAAATGCTCGAATTGCGGATGCGCTATCATTTGGACAACCGACATGGACTGATCCTGCTTGACCCGCACGGCTCGCTGTATGATGACCTACTGGCTTATATTACCGTCGCGGGATACCGCAGCCGTGTCATTCTAATCAATCCTAATGATAGTGAGAATTCAGTCGGGTTGAATTTTCTATCGCCAAACGGTATGGACGTGTCGGCACACGCTTCGCAGGTTATGAAGGCAATCGCCAAGGTCTTTGGCGAGTCAGAAGGGGAAACAAAACCAAGACTGGAACGCTGGCAACGGAACCTTCTCATGTCCCTAATCGAGGCAAACCTGACGCTGGCGGATATGCTCGATTTTCTGTCGGTATCAAGTTCACTGTATCGCGAATCGGTTCTCGACAGTGTTCAGAACAATTACGTGAAACGGGAATGGCAGGGGTTTGACGCAATCTCGAAACGGTCGGAAAAAGAGAATTTAATCGAGGCTCCACTGAATAGGGCTGCGAAGATGATTCTTTCTGATCCAATCAGACGCATTATCGGACAGAGCGAATCCACCGTCAATATTGGCGAGGCCATAGAAAAGGGTCAGATCATCTTGGTTAATCTGGCACCCCTGAGAGTCTCAAGGGAGTGCCAGCAGATTTTAGGGATACTTCTGGTTGACCAGATCATCAACTACGCTTTCCAACGAACCAAAAGGCAGGCGAAGAAGCCATTTTTCGTAATTGCCGACGAAGCCGCCGAACTGACATCAAACGACTTGCCATACTCACTACAGGCTCTTCGTAAATTCGGCATTTACTTCACGCTGTGCTACCAGACGCTGACTCAAATAAAACGGATTCCAGGCTACTATGAAAATGTCATGACGAACTGCGATGTAAAGGTGGCTTTCAAGTCGAGTCGTCAGGATAGCGAAGAGTTGGTTGGCGAATTATTCGCCGGTCAGATTCGTGGGGATAATATTAAGGATGAAATTTACCACACTCTTCTTGTACCGCAGGAATCAACTAGAGAAGTAATCAGTACCGGAACGTCAAAGACTCAGACATCAGGTGAAGTGAATACGGAAGGTATGTCTGATAGCCATGGAAGCGGTTCGGGGTCGTCCAGCTCTTTCAGTTCGGGAAGTGCTAATCACTTAATTCCAGCCGATGGATTTATGTACCCTATGGAGGTCCATTCCATGACAGAATCGGAATCCTCCGGGCACGCATCGAATGACTACTCTATGTCGTCTTCCGGGTCGTCATCAAGTGTGAGTAAGGTAACTAGTGATTCCGTATCGGAATCAAGTAGCATATCCATTGTTCCTTTCTATGAGTTTATACGGGAGCAGGAACTGTCAAATCGTCAGTATTACTCGATTGAGGAAATCAAAGAGAAGTATATCGCATGGGTTATGTGCCAGCCGCAGCGACACGCGCAAATCAAGGTGAAAGACGACAAGGCGATTCCGATCCTGACTGCTTTTGTCGATGAGATTCGGGCGCGAGAAAAGGACTGTCAGAAAGTCGTGCAACACTCAAATGACAAGTATGCGCTACCGGCTGTTATCGTTGATAAACTGATTGAAGACCGCCGACTTCGCATTGTCCATAGAGAAGGGACGGTCATTGACGTAGCCCACGAAGAAGAAGAAATCGTCAACAATCGTTGGCAATAGGAGATTACTATATGGAGCGACTATTGAATGTTCAGGAACTGGCTGAAAAGCTAAACGTACCGGTCTCATGGATTTATGACCGGACGAGAAACGGCAGCACGGATTGCATACCGCATTATAAGGTGGGCAAGTATTTACGCTTTGCTGAAGAAGAGGTCATTGACTACCTGAGACTCAAATGCGTCGATACTCTGCGCCAGCCTATGTGATTGACAATGTTTCGCCGGATTAATAAATTGCGGTATGTTCGCAACTGTTTACCACAACCAAGGAACGTATCCTTCAGCATCAATACTGTCGGATACCGTTCGATACATTCTATCTGCCAGACAGAAAGGAGGTGAGAACGAATTGGCAAAAGGAAGCGTTGTGTTACGCTCTGATACTTGGTATGCGGTTTATCGGGACGGAGGAACCCAGCGATGGGAACGAGCCGGTGGCAGTAAGAGAGCTGCGGAGAAGCTTTTGGCAAAGCGGATGAATCAGATCAATAGTGGAACTTATCAAGAGTGCGAGAAAATACTCTTTGAAGAGTTCGCCGCGAAATGGTTATCCGATTACGCCAAGATTTCCGTGAAACGTTCTACTTACATCGGCTACAAGTCCATTGTGAGGCTTCACCTGAATCCTCGCTTTGGAAAGATGTTCCTGCACCGGATTTCGACTTCGGATATCCAGAAATTCGTATCTGAAAAGATTACGAAGGAGAAACAGAGTCCGAAATCCGTAGTCAACATCCTGGTTCCTTTCAAGGAGATGTTCAAGCACGCCGTTATCTGGGGTTATATCAAGCGCGATCCTTCTTTGTATGTAAAGCGTCCCCGCGTCGAGCAGGAAGAGATGGATTTTCTCACACCCGAGGAGATTCGGATTTTTCTGGAGAATGTGAATCCTGTCCATTACACGCTGTTTTTGACGGCGGTAATGACCGGCATGAGGCGCGGCGAGCTTCTGGCATTGCAGTGGGGTGACATTGATTGGAATTCCAGCGAGATATCTATTAGGCGTTCTATCTTTCGAGGAGAATTCATTAAACCGAAAACGAAGAATTCGATCCGCAGGATAGTAATGTCTCCGGTACTTCGGCAGGCACTTGAACAGCACCGTTTCATTGGAAGAGCATCCGAGATGGATTTGGTTTTTTCCAATGAAAACGGTTCGTCTCTTGATCCCGAAAACTTGATTAAGCGGGAATTTCATCCCGCACTGGACAGAGCAGGCTTGCGCCGGATACGCTTCCACGATCTCCGACACACCTATGCGTCATTGTTAATCTCTCAAGGCGAGAACATTAAATTTATCCAATCACAGCTCGGTCATGCGTCAGCGAAAACGACTCTTGATCGGTATGGACATTTGATGCCAAACCTTGAAAATGATGCTGCTCGGAGGTTGGACAAAACAGTTTTCGGAAATTTTGTTAGAAAACTGTTAGAAAATCCGGTTTCTGAAGGAACTCCCGCCAAAAAAAGAACCTCTGAAGTCATTGACATTCAGAGGCTTAAACTTGGTAGCGGGGAGGGGATTTGAACCCCTGACCTTCGGGTTATGAGCCCGACGAGCTACCAGACTGCTCCACCCCGCGATGTAGAATGTCCAATATAGACATCCCATACACTTTGTCAAGCTGTTAACAAAACAAATGAAAAAAGGAGCCCGACCAGCTACTCCCGCAAAGCGGGACTCCATCCGGCAATGTTAAACGGCTGATATAGAAATCCTCACCGCTTTGTCAAGCTGTTACCTGATAAATTCACTAATCGCATGAACAACAGAAGAATGTGGCAATGCAGTCTAACCCTTACCGGGACAACCCAGCGAAAGAACACCTTCCCGCTCCGTTTTGTACTCCGACCCAAAATACATCCGCACCGTATGATAGTACACCGGCTTGGCCCCCAACCGTTCGAGCGTTCCACCGTAACCCTCGCCGAGCACCGGAATCCGGAAATAAAGCGGCTTTTCACAGACTTTCAAGGCTTCCTTAACCAGCGCCCGCTGCGCCGTGCGAGCCATCTTGTGCGACAAATCCACAATAAAAGGGCTCACTTGCTGATTGGCCGATGCTTCATTCGTGAATATGTACCCCACAATCCGCCCGTCATGTTTTGCCACCAGACCACGGAAATTCTTATTTGCCATCACAATCCCGAAAAGTCGCGACCTGTCCTCGCGGAAAAAAGAGCGATCAAACTCAGATAAAGCAGTTAAATCAGATATACGAACAACATCAACCTCAACGCCTACGCTTGTCCCACACTCGAATTCCCCCCGCGAAAGACTGTAATGCCGTGTGTGAAATTGCTCGATAAATCCAAGCCGCCGGTACAAATTCACCGCTTTTACATCGGCCTCCAGAACCACGGTCGATGCCCCGCGCGCCTGCACGTACTCCGTTGCCGCGCGCATAAGTCTCTCCCCGTACCCGCGAAATCGATACTCTTCCAGCACGAAAAGCCATCCAAGCCAACCGATCTTTTGATAAGTCGTGGAAGTGATCATCCCGACTACAGAATCGCCATCGCACAAAGCGAAACAACCGTCGGGGTCAAAGCGGATGATGTCGTTAAGATGGGCTACAAACCAATCCGGGTCAATCTCCGGATCCGCTCCCAGACGGAAACTGAGCATTTCCGGTGTGAGCTTTCTGATTTCCATTGAGCCGCCAAAAGCGGCCGGGCGTTAAGCCTCGGCCGCTTTAGCCTCAGTTTCAGCCTTTTTCTTAACTCCTTTAAGGAGAGACACCTTCAAAGCGGGCGGTGTCACCAGTGTAGTGACAATCACCATGATGACCACCGCTGAATATGTGCTCGATGATACCACCGGGTGACCGTTGAGCATAAGTTTAGCTCCAATCCCTGCGAAAATCAACCCAACCTCACCTCGAGGTATCATCCCAAGTCCAATCGCTATACGATTGGTCTGCTTGTCAAAAATAGCCAGCGCGCAGGCCTGCTTGCCGACAATCGCCGCCAACGTAAGCACTGCCGCAAAGCCCAAAATCTCTACCTGCGCGAAAGTGCTCAATTCGACCAGCATACCCATGCGGACGAAAAATATAGGCACCAGGAAAACACCGATCGGCTCTATCAACTCCTCAATCGAATGTTCCCCGCGCTCTCTGAACTTCGTGTAATGAATCGGGTCCAGAATAAGACCCGCCGCAAACGCGCCGACAATAGGAGCCAACCCGACTTCACCGGCGATATACGCCAGGCTGAAGCAGATCAGCAGCGCGAATGAGAGGAAAACGCCCTTAGCCTTTAATTTAAATGCGAAATTGAAATAGTGCGGCAGGACCACACCACCTATGATTATGGCGCCCGCAACAAACAGCACGGCCTTCGCAATAATCCACAGGATGCCCAGCGAACTGATACCGTCCCCCTGACCTGTGCCCACCGCCGAAATAATACCGGCGACTACGGCCAGTATCACCAGTCCGAGAATATCGTCGATCACGGCCGCGCCAAGTATAATCTTTGCCTCCCGCGTCTGCACCTTACCGAGATCCTTAAGCACCCTGGCCGTGATACCCACCGAAGTCGCGGTCAGCGTTGCCCCGATGAATATGTGAACATAGATCGATTCCTGCGGCAAAAACATGGCGCTCACACCCCATCCGAGGAAGAATGGCGTGACAACACCGAAGACGGCCACCATGAACGATGGCAGCCCGACCTTCATCATCTCCCTGACCGATGACTCCAACCCGACCTCGAAAAGAAGAATGATAACGCCGACTTCCGCCAGAATCTCCAGCGTCATGTCGTGCTTGAAAGGCTCGAAAACATCCAACCCGATCATATGCAAGTTACCGATGATCATACCGATAACCAGTTCGCCCAACACTGCCGGCTGTCTGAAACGTTCAAAAAAATCGCCGCCAAGTTTGGCAGCGAGTAAAATCACCATGAGTTCAAGCAGAACACCCAAAACAGTGCTGGCATGTCCGTCCGAGCCGCCAGATGGAGCCCCCGCTTCCGACGAGGCAAAAGCCAGTTCGTAAAAGAAGTAAACCGCAATTACCGATAGAAAAATGAAAAAACGTTTATTTGTTAGAAGACGCATACTACCTCCAGTAAATTGCTGTCATTCAAAAATGACAGGCGTGAATTTAGGGGTTTAGACCGAATAAGACAAGCATTTTCACCGGTTTCTGCCTGCGACCGAGTGCGTAGGCAACTGCGCTCTCACCTCAATAGCTACAGCGGCCCGTTAGCCCTTGATATCAACCGATTTCGAGCCCGGCCGGGGTCCAAACAACCCACTCAAAAACACTCAGGTTTATCCAAAATTTGTCGAATTATATAACGATAGGCATAGAGTAAACTCATTTGGCTGAGCAGACACCAGGGAAGGCTTATGTTCATTTTTATCGGTATTGCGGTCGTTCTGGGAGGCGTTATAACCGGTTTCGTCGCAGAGGGCGGGCACATCCTTGCCCTCAATCAACCCCTTGAATTGCTTATAATTGGCGGAGCAGCGGTCGGCGCTCTACTTATCTCGACGCCACTCAACGTGATCAAAGGCATCATAGCCCAGCTCAAAGGCGTGCTCGGGGGCGGCTATGCCAAAAAAGATTATCTGGAACTGCTGGTCATGATGTTTGAGGTCTTCAACGTTGCCCGTAAAGATGGTCTCATCGGTCTTGAGAACCACGTCGAACACCCGCACGAAAGCGATATTTTTAAGCGATACCCGAAATTCCTCAAAAACCACCACGCCGTGGCGTTCTTCGTCGATACCATGCGCGTTATCATATCCGGCGCGGTGCAGCCGCACGATCTGGAAGACCTGATGGACAACGATATCGAGGCTATGCACGAGGAAGAAATGATGCCCGCCAACGCCCTGAGCACTACTGCCGACTCGCTGCCCGGACTCGGTATTGTCGCGGCTGTTCTCGGCGTGGTTATCACGATGGCGGCTATCGATGGTCCTCCGGAGGAAATCGGTCACAAAATCGCGGCCGCGCTGGTGGGAACGTTCCTGGGAGTGCTCGGATGTTACGGATTTGTTGGACCCCTCTCCGTGAGCTTGAAACACCGTGTCGGTGAAAACCGGCAGTATATAAATTGTATGAAACATGCCCTGCTGTCTTTTAACAAAGGTGTGGCCGGCGTTATCGCCGTTGAGTTTGCCCGGAGAACACTCTATGCCGACGTAAGACCCGGGTTTACCGAACTCGAAGATGCCTGTAACGCGACAAAGAGGAAATAGGTAAATTGGCCGACGACGTACAACCGATCATCATCAGGAAGAAAAAAGGCGGTCACGGCGGCCACCACGGCGGGGCGTGGAAAGTCGCTTTCGCGGATTTTATGACAGCCATGATGGCCTTTTTTTTGGTGATGTGGCTGGTCGGACAGAAAGATGAAGTAAAACAAGCGGTTGCAGGATATTTCCGCGACCCCGGCAAGTACAACACCGAAGGACAATCGGGTATTTTGGACGGCGCCAGCTCGATGATAAAATCCGATGGCCCCAGCCAAGGCCTGCTCAAAGACAAAGAAAAATCCGGCACCGGTCCCACCGACAAAGAAAAAGAGCAATTCACCCTGGCAGCCAAAAACATCATGCAGGCGCTCTCCGACCAGGAGGTGTTCAAGCGTCTCAAAGACAATGTCAAAATCCAACTTACCTCCGAAGGCCTCCGAATCGTGCTGAACGAATCCGAAGCCTCACCAGCCTTCTTTGAGCCGGGCTCGGCCAAATTGCTGCAGAAAAGCGCTATCATCCTGATTACGATCGCCAAAGAACTGGGCAAACTGCAAAACCGTCTTGTGATAGAAGGTCACACCGATGCTGCCTATGGCGGCAACAGCGCCTATTCCAATTGGGAGCTATCATCCGACCGCGCCAACTCCGCGCGAAGTCTTATGGATGTCTCCGGACTCTGGGGAGGCCAGGTGCGCGAGGTCCGCGGATTTGCCGACCAGTTCCCGATGATCCAGAGCGACCCCTACGACGACCGCAACCGACGTGTCACGATTGTCGTGCTCTACGACTCACGCGCCAACCAGTACGACCAGGTCGAAGTCGGCTCCGACCTGATGCAGGAAATCTCCGGTTAGACGGCAAGCAAACTTGCCTTTTCCGAGTTATAAGTTGTAAACAAACGGCTTTTTATATATATTGCCGTCCGAAAAAATTAATGGCGATACCCCGGTTAACATTTAGCCGGGGCTTTCGCGTTATTGCATCGAACATACAAAGCTGAGAACATGGAAGTCACGACCGCAAAAATCGCTCCCCGGGTCCTCAAGGTACTCGACAAATGGAACTTCCACGCGCCATCGATAGAACTTACCCGCCGCCTCGATGGCGGCAACGGCCAGAGCGCGTCTGTCAGCGGCCTCAGCGGTTCATCAACCGCCTTTCTATTAGCCAATCTCGCCTCAGAGAGAAAGCAACCGATTCTGGTTGTCACCCACAACGCCGAGACCGCCGGCAATCTCTATGATGATCTTACATTCCTGCTCGGCGAAGATCAGGTCGGCCACTTCCCGTCCCGGCAAATCCTCCCGTACGATTTCAAGGCCCCGGTCGGCGAAATCATGGGACGGCGCATCTCCACGCTGGCCGGACTGCAAAACGGCTCGCTCTCGGTAGTCGTCTGCCCAGTGCGCGCCTTCCTGGAACCGACTATCAGCACCTCCGACCTCACCGGCAACTCGATCGCCTTCAAAACCGGACAGGAAGCCGACCTCGATGAAATCGTCCAGCGCCTGATAAGCCTCGGCTTCACCCGCGTCCCCAATGTCGAGGAAGTGGGCGATTTCGCCCGGCGCGGCGGCGTGATCGATTTCTTCTCGCCCGGCTCCGAAGCCCCCGTGCGAGTGGAGTTCTTCGGCGACGAAATCGACACCATCCGTCATTTCGATGTCGCCAGCCAGCGCACTATCGACCGCGTCGACCGCATCGCCATCTATCCGCGCCGCGAAATCCCCATCACGCCCGAGTCACTCGAAAGTCACCTCGCGCGGCTCAATGAAGATGACGCCGAGTATATCCGCGGACGATACCTCAACGATCCGGAACTTCCCGGCCTGGAATGGCTGGCCATCATGTTCGGTATCGAGCAGGGAAGTATCCTCGATTATTTCGGCGACGGCGGCATCGTGTATATGGACGATGAGTCCCGTCTCAAGGCCGAAGCGGAGGCGATCATGGAAGAAGGCGTCGCCCTGTACGAACGATTCAAAAATCGCCTATCCAACCTTCCCACTCCCGACAAATACTATTTCCCGATCGCGACCATGTTTCACGGGCTGGATCGGTTTTTCAAGATAGACAAAGTGCCGTTCCGCGGCGGTCGCCACGATGTTATCGATTTTCACTGCCAGCCTCATCCGGCGTTCGGCTCACGTATCGACCAGCTCGGCGCCGCCATCAAAGAATATTACACGCTCGGCCTCACCTATCTCATCGCCACCGATAACGAGGCCCAGGCCGAGCGCCTCAAAGAGCTTCTCACCGAAAGAGCCGAGATAGAGAACAATCTCAATCTCGAAATTGCCGACCTCCACGGCGGATTCGTTTGCACGCCCGGCGGGTTCGTCATCCTCACCGACCATGAAATCTTCAACCGCTACCACCGCCGCGTCCGCCGCAAGAAATTCAAAGAGGGTGTCGCCATTTCCGACTACTCTGCTCTCACCCGCGGCGATTTCGTGGTGCACACCGATTACGGCATCGCCCGCTATCTCGGACTCGAAACGCTCCAGGTCGACAAACGCAACCGCGACTGCCTTCTGCTTCAGTACGCCGACAACGACAAGCTCTATATCCCCATCGAAGAGTTCAACCGCGTCTCGAAATACTCCGGCAAAGACTCCAACCCGGTGCTCACCCATCTTGGGGGAGCAGGATGGGAGAAACTCAAGAAGAAAACGAAAAAAGCCATCGCCGATATGGCCGCCGATCTCATCAAGCTCTACGCCGAACGCAAGGCCAAAGAGGGTTTCGCCTTCGGCGACGACACCGTCTGGCTCAGGCAGCTCGAGGCATCGTTCATCTACGAAGAAACCCCCGACCAGCTCAAGGCGATTCACGATGTCAAGCACGACATGACCTCCGGCGAACCGATGGACCGCCTCATTTGCGGCGATGTCGGCTACGGCAAGACCGAGGTCGCCGTGCGCGCGGCGTTCAAAGCGGTCGAACAGGGCAAACAAGTCGCGGTGCTGGTCCCGACCACGATTTTAGCCCAGCAGCATTTTCACACTTTCAGCGAACGTCTCAAAGATTTCCCGGTACGAGTCGAGATGCTATCGCGCTTCCGCACGAAGAGAGAACAGGACAAAATTGTCGAGGACCTCGCCGAGGGCAAAGTCGAGCTGGTTATCGGCACGCATCGCCTGCTGTCCAAAGACATTCATTTCCCGGATCTCGGGCTTTTGATTATCGATGAAGAGCACCGTTTCGGCGTGCGCCACAAAGAAAAGCTCCGGCATCTCAAGGTCAATGTCGATACTATCTCGATGACCGCCACGCCGATTCCGCGCACGCTGCAGATGTCGCTGATGGGCGCGCGCGACATGAGCCTGATAACGACATCGCCCAAGGACCGCCTGCCGATTATAACCGAGATAGTCGAGTTCGACCCGGCCATTATCGCTACCACCATCCTTCGCGAGATCGACCGGGGCGGACAGGTCTTTTTCGTGCACAACCGGGTGCAGACAATCGATGCCATGCACGAGTACCTCAAGAAAGTCGTGCCGCAGGCCGAGATCGCTGTCGCGCACGGTCAGATGCACGAACGGTCGCTCGAGGGAATCATGCTGGCCTTTCTGGCAAAGCGTTACAACGTGCTTCTGTGCACCTCGATTATCGAATCCGGCCTGGATATTCCATCGGCCAATACGATTATTATTAATAGAGCCGACCGGTTCGGCCTGGCGCAGCTTTATCAACTTCGCGGGCGGGTTGGGCGAAGCGCCCGCCGCGCCTATGCGTATCTGCTCACGCCCCCAACGCGGCTGCTCAGGGCCGATGCTATCAAGCGGCTGCGGGCTATCGAGGCCCACTCGGATCTGGGCGCCGGATTCGCGCTGGCCATGCGCGATCTGGAAATCAGGGGCGCGGGCACTATCCTCGGCGCGCGGCAGTCCGGGTTTATCGAAGAAATCGGGTTCGACCTGTACAACAAACTTCTCGAAGAAGCTGTCGCCGAACTCAAGGGACAGCAGGTGCAGCGGCTTCCGGAGGCCAAGGTCGAGACCGATATCGAGATGTTTCTCGAAAACGAGTATGTCAACAACCGTCAGCAGAAAGTCGATATCTATCGCCGCATCGCCGATTGCCGCACGCTCGATGATGTCGAGAGGATTCGCGACGAGGTCGCGGACAGGTTCGGACGGATGTCGCAGTCGGCGACGAATCTTTTCGATGGCGCGGCGGTGAAGATCTCGGCGTCGCTTCTGGAGATCGAGAAAGTGAAAATCCGCAAGGGGATCGTCAATCTCTTCTTCAAAGAAGGCCGCAAGCTCAGGCGCAGCGAGGTTGAGGCGCTGGGTAAGGCGACCGACTGCCCGATGGAGTTTTCGCTCACCGGCAACACGCAGATTATAATCGACATGACCTCGGTCAACGAATCTCTTCGCCTGAGTTACCTTCGCGGGATGCTCGGCAAACTGTGATAGTGTCATGTCATTCGTAGGGCGGGTCCGTCTTCGAACCCGCCGCCGGGTCGCGTCATTCCGCCTTCCCTTTTGTCATTCCGCCTTCCCTTTTGTCATTCCGTTGAAAAACGGAATCCAGAGTGATGTGCGCGTTTGATAAATCAAACGCCTACATCCCTGCCGAACCTCTTTGTTGGGCCGAATATCTTCGTAGGGCAGTCCCGCCAAGGGCGGGATTCGTCTCCTGCCATCGGCAAGGCCGTCGAACGGGTGCGTCCCTGTCCGCATTCGGAGGATTCGAACCCGCCACCGAGTCGCGTCATTCCGCCTTCCCTTTTGTCATTCCGCCTTTCCTTTTGTCATTCCGTTGAAAAACGGAATCCAGAGGGATGTCGCGTTTGATAAATCAAACACCTACATCCCGGCCGAACCTCTTTGTTGGGCCGAATATCTTCGTAGGGCAGTCCCGCCAAGGGCGGGATTCGTCTCCTGCCATCAGCAATGCCGTCGGACGGGTGCGCCCCTGTCCGCATTCGGAGGATTCGAACCCGCCGCCGGGTCGCGTCATTCCGCCTTTCCTTTTGTCATTCCGTTGAAAAACGGAATCCAAAGGGATGTCGCGTTTGATAAATCAAACGCCTACATCCCCGGCGATCCCCGTAGGGCGGGTCCTTCTTAGAACCCGCCGCAACGCAATCAACCCCCCTCACCCCAACCCTCTCCCGGGGGGCGAGGGAGAAAAAGGCGTGATGTCGCGTTTCCGTGCGCGGCCTGGCGCTTCGCGGGATCTCGTCTGCCCGTTCCGTGCGCGGCAGATGTCTCATCTGCCCGTGGAAAACCCCCTGTATCGTCCTTTTATTCATCGCGCTACACAGATTTGGCTTCGTTTCCTCATTTTTGACATTCGATGGATTCTGGGCCTTTTTTTCATGTGCTGTCAGACGCCCCGTCTGACGGCTACCCCTCGTCCCGTGTGTCGGAATGTCGCGTTTGATAAATCAAACGCCTACATCCCTCCGTTCCCTCGCAATCACCACCGATTATGTATGGAAACTGCTGTCCCGGGTGCCCCATCAGCTTGCTGTGGAATTCCCGGGCGCCCCATCAGCTTGCTGTGGGATTCCCGGTGCCCCATCAGCTTGCTGTGGGATTCCCGGGTGCCCCAACAGCTTGCTGTGGGATATGTTTGTTGTGTCCGGCGGGTCTTCAGACCCGACAGGACACAGGTCCACCCGTTCCGTCAGGCTTCTCGGCACGCCTTGTGGCGGGTCTTGAGCCCCTATCAGGGGATGGTGACCTGACGGTCTTCTCATTGACAACCCTCATCGATTTCTTTATCTTCTTTCACACGCTTATCATCATCGACCCAACATCAGATGCCCGACTCACAGGGGAGCGGTCCATAAGCGGGAGAGGAAGGGTTTACAGAAATGGTTAGAGAAAAAGACAGTATCAGTCAAAGCGAATTTGAGAATTTTCGGGACACGGCGTTTTCGAATGCAGCCCCCGAAATTAGAGAATTTGCTCAAACACTGGCTGACTATTGCTGGCAGTTGGACAATTTCGCGGTATTGCAGGATTGGGAAGGGAAACCAAAAAGTCTTATCGTTTTTGGATTGCCGCAGGAAAAGAGAGCCCGCTCTAATGCAAAGAACTACTTCTCGATTTTTTCAGTGATTGACGGTCAACAGAAAGCGCTCAAATGTGAAGTGATTCTTCCAAAAGGTGATAGAGAGGCACTGATGGATAAACATGATACCGAGCAGAAGCTATACGTGTCGACTATCGATCAGGTAACTGGAGAGTTTGTGCCTCACGACTTGAATTATGTGAAGGGATTGATTAACCTCGCAAGAGATCAGCGTGAGAAGTAAATTAAAGGATGCACTATTCATACAGTCAGGGGTGGAAGTAATGATGGAAAAAGTCACGTTACACGACGAGATCATAGCTATTCTCAAAGAAAATGGGGCTCCCATGGATTCCCACGCCATAGCGGACGCTGTGAACCGAAGAAAAAACTACCAAAAAAGAGATGGGTCTGCCGTTAGTGACTGGCAGATTCGAGCGCGCGTTCGCCAATACGCAAAGTTGTTCCGCAAGGAAGGATCGTCAATTTCGATAAAGAAGGGTTGATGATTGGATACGTCCGCTGTAAAAAAGAGGCATTCGACCCGTTGAAAGTAAATTGGAGGATCTATGTCCGACATACACTACGCTAACCCGAAGCTCACAGATGTCGTAGCGAGAATTGATTATACACACCCAATCAAGCAGATCGCAACAGGTCTGAGTAAAGACCTTCAGAAGGCTCTCTACGGTAGATTTCCCATTTTGGAGCCACTCGAGGAAGAACCATTGACCACAGACCCAGGTGCGTCTTGGGTCAGAGTCCGCGAATACAGGTATTTCAGTAAGAACAAGCAAAAGAGGTTTATACTGTCGCCGCAGCATGCGTTTCTTGAGTACAAGAAGTACGACTCTTATGAGACACTTAAATCAGATTTCCTGGGTATTCTCGGTCCGCTGTTTGCGTCATGTCCGGAATTAATGGTGAGACGGTTTGGTTTGAGATACGTTAATCAGTTTGATATGGAAGGAGAGGGGGACGTGACGGACTGGAACAGTTACATCAAGCCGTCGTGTCTTGGGTTCATGAGTGCCATTCCAGATGACACAAAGTTATTCCTAACAAAAGCTATTCAGAATGTGTCTTGGGCCTATGACGACTACAACATGAACTGCAACTTCGGGCTTCATAATCCAGACTTTCCTGCCACGCTTCGGCGCAAAATATTTGTTCTGGATCTAGATGCATATGTTCAGGGTGCACTGGAGCTCGATGACATTAAAGAGAAACTAGATGTCTTTCATCAGAAAATCCAAGAACTATTCGAGGATTCTATTACGGAAGAGCTCCGAAAGGTTATTTCTGTCTAAGGGGACACATGAAAATGGAGTGCAACGATGTCAGCAGGCCCCCGGGCGAGGAGTGTAAGCCAAAAGAGAAGACGAGGTTAAAAGGCACTGACGCACCTGACGAAACGTGGACTATAGCAGATCTGCCTGCCGACCGATCTGGTACGCCTGACACTTCCACAACCCCAGAAACCGGTGTGGGCGAATTGACGGTGGAGGCTGAAGCTAGGATGGAGACAGAGATAAATACCACTAGTTGGGGATCGGCCAAACCGAAGAGGATAACAATCAAGGGAAAGATAAGTCGTGACGAAGACGACAACGGAACGAGCGACGCGAATTAGACAAGGCGACATATTTAGAAACGTCAATGTCATTGAGTCGGCAGATGATAAAGAAGGAATTATCACAATCGAGAAAATTGAATTCCCCCTAGTGATAGTATTAACACAAGATTGCGATTTGGAAAGTGAGTTCAGACTCTTTGGGGTCCAACAACCTTCTGATATTAACTCTAAACTCTTCTCCGTGATTGTAGCTCCGGTCTACAATTTCGAGCACTTTGTATCTGGGGATCATTTATCTGAACTGAACATTACTACACAGACGTTTAACAGGAACAAGACTCCATGCAAGAATATAATGAAGAACAACGATCCCCGGTATCACTTCTTAGATTTTCGTTCTCAGCCAGAACTGACGCCAGAGGCGGTTATTGACTTCAAGCATTACTTCACGGTGTCCGTTGAATACTTGAGAGGTTTGCTCAAGACGAACTACGTCTGTAGCGTAGCCGAACTCTTCCGCGAGCAAATATCCCATCGATTTGCTTTTTTCTTGTCAAGGATTGGATTGCCTCCAGAAAAATAGGCTGTCGCCCCCTCCGCACTTTCCCAACAACATCGATGGTGAATGCATTTGCGGTTGGTGAGGTATGAGGTGGAGAGTGGGCAGAATCAGGAGGGGTGATGTTTGGTGCATCCAAATGGCTTTCCGGGGAGGGGTTAACAATATCAGGAAAAATGGGTTAGGGAAGAAAATCGCGGTTTTAGGATCCTTTAAAAATGACGAAACAAAGCCAATTTGGGGGAAAGGGTTTTTGACGGTCAGGTCACACCCCGACTTCGTCGGGCCAGGACCTGACCGAACGGGAAGATTTCTCCCTCCGGTCGAAATGACCGGGAAGACTGGATTCCGTTTTTCAACGGAATGACGTTGGTGTTCTGGCAGGGCTTGGTTCCCGTGAGGGAAGTGTGACCTGCCGGATGTCTCGCGACGACACAAAAAAACACCGGCCCCGGGGGCCGGTGATCAAATGCATGTATATTAATTGTATTTTTATTCGATGTTTATTCGGTCAATTCCGCCTCCATTTGTTCATCAACCTCAAACTGTTCGTCTTCGAGATCGATCTCATCGCTTCGACCGTGTCTTTTGTAGTGGTCTTTCTGGCGGATGTTGACGTCCGAACTGGTGCGCTCGAAACCGTCACGTTGCCGGTTCTTTTTTCCTTTCTTTCCGCGCGGCCTGTTGACGCCACGCCACGACTTACTCATGAGATTCCTCCGAGGAATACATTAATTAATGACTCTAATAATACGTTTGTTATAAATGTCGGTATGAATGACCCGCAGATTTTAGCCCATAAATTGTTAATTGCAGTTCAACATTTGAACAGTACTCACTACGTTTTTTATCGTCAGGCGAATGCATTTCTTTACATCCCTGGCTCGGTTGCGAAATAGTGTGCAGACATTTTCGCTCTCAAAAAGGCTCCGGCGCGGCTGTCGAAAATCGCGCTTTCCCTTGTAATGCCTTGTAAATAAATGCGTTAGGGGTGTCAGCGGATGGCTTGGGGCGTTTTTGCCGGAAATGGCATAGGCGATGCTTTTAGGGTAGTTGAACTCAGTCAACCTTAGGAGAGCTTATGTTAGAGGGAAGATATCAAAGAGGATTTTCAAACGAGCGACTGGCCGAATGCACCGACCCCAGGGTCCGCAAGGATGAGACCGGTTATTACACGATGTCGCTGTCAGAGAATACCAAGGTGTATTTTGATGACTTCTACCGCTTTCTGGAACTTACCTACGACAACGCTCAAAGGCATCGTGACGAGTTGACGCTCAAGATCGCCAATACCCCGATAACCCACGAAGAAACAATGGCTTATTACCGGGCCAAGACTGTCATAGTAGATATTCTCATGAAAGCCATCCGTCGCTTCTACTGCGATGGCGGGAATTTCGGTATCGTCATGACTCCGTGGTGTTTCGGCACGGTGGTTTTGGAGAAGATCGAGGTCTATAAAGAGAGACTCAGCAAGGGTGAAGTTGATGACCCCAATATTCCCGAATATCCCTTCTACGTCATTAAATACATCGAAGAGATCTACAAGGTAACATTGCTCGAACTGTTTGATTTTCCGGAAAACGCTTTCCACATGCGCTGGCAATACTCCGAGCTTCTGAGGCGTTACTCCAAGATTCTGACGAACATCACTGATTCTCTGAATTCAGTTCTCAATACGGTTAAGAATTACGGCTCGTAAAAGAGCATGTTGTGTTGTTTTCTTCCCTCCTACAGGGCCCCCGGACAGCCTCGTCCGGGGGTTTTTTTAATATCCGCGCCATTTTTGCCGATAATAATGCAGACAGAAAAGCCGCAAATTGG
This sequence comes from Candidatus Zixiibacteriota bacterium, assembly GCA_040756055.1. Lineage (NCBI taxonomy): Bacteria > Pseudomonadati > Candidatus Zixiibacteriota > Candidatus Zixiibacteriota bacterium. The sequence goes on along the minus strand of JBFLZR010000001.1, from coordinate 68,142 downwards.
TGTGCCCTGAAGGCCGAAACAGGAGCCGGTTTATAGAGTTATGGTTACTTCGCCCATCAAGTTCGTACAGGGGCAGAAATATATGGCCATCTATCTGGACTCAATCCGGGTAGATTCGGTGCTGGATTTTGACCTCTTTATCAAAGTAAACCGCAATCTGGTCCTTTATCGCTCCGCCGATCTCCCTTTCACCGAAGCCACCCGGCAGAAGCTGATAGAAAACCATGTTGACCGGCTTTATATCACCGACGAAAGCCGGGGCAAATATCAGAAATATATCGAAGACAACCTGGGGAAAATCCTTACCGATCCGCAGGTGAAAGAAGAGAAGAAGGCCGGGATTCTTTATGAGACTTCGACCAATCTCGTCAAGGAGGTCTTGTCCAATCCCACTTATGGTGAGAACATTCGCCGTTCGAAAGATCTTGTGGCTAACACAGTCAATTATATCTTGAGCGGACGCGAGGCGTTTCTGAATCTGCTGAAGATAACTTCGTTCGATTATTACACTTATACTCATTCGGTGAACGTGTCGACATTTTCGGTGGCGCTGGCGCAGCAAATGGGATATTCCGAACGGGCGTTTCTTCACGAGCTCGGTATTGGAGCGCTGCTTCACGATATCGGTAAGTCGAAAATTTCGGATCGTATCCTCAACAAGCGTTCGGCTTTGAATCCGATAGAGTTCGAGATAATGAAGAAACATCCCAAGTGGGGAATTGAGATTCTTACCGGCACCGAAGACATTCCCGCCGCGGCGTATTATCCGATTTTGCAGCATCACGAGCGCGGTGACCGCAGCGGTTATCCGAGCGGATTGAGCCTGAGCGAGATGCATCTTTACTCGCGAATTGTCTCGATTGCCGATTCATTCGATGCTATGACGACCGAGCGCGTGTATCAAAAGGCGATGGATACGTATCCATCGTTGAAGATCATGTTTTCGCTCAAAGGGGCGTATGATGAAGACGCGCTGCGCGCTTTCGTTGAGCTGATGGGCCCTGAAGGCCTGGCCCAGGTATCGTAATTCCGTTTTTTGTTCATCCCTTAAAAATCATTTCATATCCGTGCCGTTTGCTGTAGATTCAGTGGGTATTACAGGTGATCGGCAAATAGAGAAATGAGAGGAAGCTGACATGAAGGAGATTATCAAGACCGATAAGTCGCCATCGGCAATCGGGCCATATTCGCAGGCCGTGAAAGTTCCGTGTGGGACGGTGTTGTTTTTGTCGGGGAATATTCCACTCGATCCATCGACGATGGAGATTGTCGGCAGGACAGCCGCCGAGCAGTGCACGCAGGTGATGAATAATATAGCTCAAGTGCTCAAGGCAGGCGGCGCCGATCTGAGCAAGGTGGTCAAGACAACGATATTTTTGACGGACATGGATGATTTCGGTTCGGTAAATGAGGTGTACGCGACATTTTTCGACAGTAATCCACCGGCGCGGTCGGCCTGTGAGGTGAGCCGTCTTCCCAGGGGCGTGAAAATCATGATCGAGGCCACAGCGTTTCTGTAAGATCCTTATCTAAATGGGTCATCTTTGGTAATTAATTTGTCTTTGTGTTTGACTTGTCGTCCACCGGGGGTTAGAATAAGGGTGACTGCCGTATCACTTTTGCGGAGGCAACTTGTCCGAAGATAAACCTACACGGCGCGGATTTCTCGAGATAATTCTTGGAGGGGGTATCCTGGCCACCATTGGGGCTGTACTGTATCCGGTCATCAAGTACATCATACCTCCTGCGGCGGGTGAGGCCAAACTTTCGCAACTCAAGCTTACCTTTACGCGTGAAGATATAGCCGCCGACCCCAAACGGGCCAAGTATTTCAAATACGGACGCGATCTGGGGATCATTTTCCTGACCGACAAGGATGAGCTGCATGCGTTGTCGGCGACTTGTACGCATCTGGACTGCACGGTACAGAACAAGCCCGATGAAGGGATAATCTGGTGTGCCTGTCACAACGGGAAATATGATTTCAATGGCAACAACATTTCCGGTCCGCCCCCGAGGCCCTTGGCGCGCTATCTTGTGAAAGAGACACAGGGGACAATTTTTGTAAGTCTTGAGGAGGCCTGATGGCGGGCGGTGGAGTCAAAGAGGGGCTTTATGCTCGCCTGTATGCGTGGGTCAATGAGCGTTTCAAGGTCGATGCGCTTGTCGATTACATGGGCGACAAGAAAGTGCCCGTACACGGCCATTCGGCATTCTACTATCTGGGCGGGATTTCGCTTTTCCTGTTTATCGTTCAGGTTGTCACCGGAATACTCCTATTGATGTATTACCGTCCGGGAGCCGATTCGGCGTACGAGTCGGTCAGGTTCATTGTGGCCAATGTTCAGTTCGGGTGGTTGATTCGCTCGATTCATTCGTGGTCGGCCAACCTGATGATTCTGGCCGTGTTTCTTCACATGTTCACGGTCTTTTTCACGCACGCTTATCGCAAGCCGCGGGAGTTGACCTGGCTCTCCGGCATAGGCCTTTTGGGGCTGGCGCTGATGTTCGGATTCTCGGGTTATTTGCTTCCATGGAACGAGCTGGCCTTTTTTGCGACGCGGGTCGGTACGGGTATGGCCGGCGCCATTCCGCTGATCGGTGAGAGTGTCATGGTTATTATGCGTGGCGGTGAAGAAGTGACAGGGGCGACTATCGGGCGTTTCTTTGGTCTTCACGTGGCGATTCTTCCGGGTATATTCACGGTGCTTCTGGCGGCCCATTTGATTTTCATCCAGCGCCAGGGGATGAGCGAACCGGTTCAGTGGGCAGGGAAGTCGGAAGGCGCAAAGCGATACCAGAGGTTTTTCCCGAGTTTTATACTGAGGGATCTTCTGGTCTGGCTCATCGTGCTGAATATTCTTGCGGTGCTGGCGGTGTTGTTTCCCGATGGTATCGGGGTGGTTCACTGGCCGCTGGGTGCCAAGGCGGATCCGTTCGCCCCGCCGCCGGAAGTGATTCGTCCGGAATGGTATTTTATGTTCGCATTTCAGGCGCTGAAACTTCTGCCGGCCCATGTTTTGTTTATCGAAGGTGAATTGTTCGGCATCATACTGTTTGGTATTGGCGGCCTGGTCTGGACGCTGGTGCCCTTTCTGGATAAGAAGCGGGCGGATCAGAAGGCGCAATATCTAATGGCGTTTGGTTGGTTTGTCGTGGCATTTATTCTGGCCATGACAGTTATGGGTTATCTGGTTTAGTAAGAGGAGTTCATGTTCAAGACAGGTTCGACAGTTTTGGTTTTTCTGCTGATGCTGGGCATTTCGCCTTGCCTGGCACAGGACAATTGTCGCGATTGCCATTTCGATTTTGAGGACGACGACGGTCCATCGCACAAGATTGTCCGCGATGTTCACATCCAGAAGGGGCTGGGATGTGTGGACTGTCACGGCGGGGATATGACTCTTGACGATATGGAGCAGGTGCGTCAGGTCAAAGGCTACCGGGGCATACCAACTCATCGGGAGGTTCCTGAATTCTGCGCGGAGTGTCACAGCGACGCTGTTTATATGAGAAATCACAATCCCGCTCTTGCGACCGACCAGCTTGACAAATACAAGACTTCGATTCACGGCCAGCGGTTGTTTGGAAAGAATGACCCCAAGGTGGCCAACTGTATTTCCTGTCACTCGGTGCATGAAATCGGGGACGCCAAGATGCCGCATTCGAGCACCCATCCGACCAACATCGCTTTGACCTGCGGGCAGTGCCACGCCAATGCCGATTATATGGCCGAATACAGGATACCGACCTCGCAGGTGGATGATTACATGGAATCTGTGCACGCTAAAGCCCTGTATGAAGGCGGTGATGTCAGCGCCCCCACCTGCAACGACTGCCATGGCAATCACGGGGCGGCCCCTCCGGGGGTTTCTTCGCTGTCCGCAGTTTGCGGCATGTGCCACGCTATCGAAGCCGATCTTTTCAATGGCTCCCCGCATAAAATCGCCTTTGAAGAAAACGACTACCCGATGTGCGAGACCTGCCACTCCAACCATAAGATCGAAAAACCCACTGACGCTATGGTTGGGGCTGAATCACCGGCTGTGTGTGTGGACTGTCACAGCGCTGACGATGGCACGATGGGCATCGAAGCAGCATCCAATATTTCGGGCGCCATCGGCAATCTGGTAGCCGCTCACGATGAAGCTGATTCGCTGCTTAACGAGGCCATTCTGAAGGGCATGATGACCACCGACGAGGAGTTCCGGCTCAAAGATGTCCGGCAGGTGCTGATTCAGACCCGGACCCTGGTGCACTCGTTTAACGCAGACTCTGTTGCTTCGAAGGCGAAGGAGGGGATCGAGAAAGCCGATGAGGTGAAGAGCAACTCGGTTGCCCTGATAGATGAATATCATTTTCGGCGGAGGGGGCTGGGTCTTGCCACGATTTTCATCACGATTCTGGTGGTCGCTCTGTATATCAAGATCAGGCGGGTTGACAATCGGCTGTATTCGAGGTAATTGAAACCCGGTTTCACTAAGCATCACTATATTAATGTGGATAACTCACCTTGTGACCATCATTGTCTGACTTGTCGTTAGGGAATGGTTCTCCGATAGTATTGTCTACGATAGAGTATTTTTCGATCCGGTAGTGCTCGTCGCCGCGGCTTCAATGCGAAAAGTCAAAAAAATCTTGACAAAGCCCGAAAACGGAGTTTCTTGGGAAAATATTTAAAAAATGTGAATTTCATCACATGGGCACCGGAGTCTGTGACCGCAGATTGAGACAATGACAGAGTATTTAGCAGTTTTAATCTTCATCTTTGCAGGGATCGGGATTGTTCTGTTTACCTTTCTGCTGGCCCGCCTGATTAGACCATCCAACCCCTACCCCGCCAAGACAATCAATTATGAGTGCGCCGAGGAGCCGATAGGTACCTCATGGATAAGGTTTAACAACCGTTTCTATATTTTCGCTCTCATATTTGTGATTTTTGATGTTGAGGTGATCTTCTTGTTCCCGTGGGCTGTGGCTTTCGGGCAGTTGGGTCTTTATGCTCTGATTGAGATGGTCATATTTATCGCCATTCTTTTCTTTGGTATCTTCTATGCCTGGAGGAAGGGAGCCCTGAAATGGGTTTAATCAAGAAGCTGCCGGTTTATGCTGAGAAAATTCCGGGTGGCGCCATTGTTACGACATCTGTGGAGACAGTTTTACATTTCGCTCAGGCCAAGTCGCTTTGGTACCTGTTGTTTGGCACCGCCTGTTGCGCGATAGAGCTGATGTGCACCGGCGCCTCCCGTTATGATTTTGACCGTCTTGGTATGATTTTCCGCGCCTCTCCCCGGCAGTCCGATTTGATTCTCGCCGCCGGGACCATTACCAAAAAGATGGCGCCGCGACTTCGCCGGCTGTATGACCAGATGGCCGAGCCGCGGTATGTTATAGCAATGGGCGGGTGTACCGTAAAGGGTGGCCCCTTTTATTATGACAGCTATGCCGTGGAAAAAGGTATCGACCACATCGTGCCGGTCGATATTTATATCCCCGGCTGTCCGCCCCGTCCGGAGTCGCTGATGGAGGGATGCCTGCATCTCCAGGAAAAGATTCGTCGGCAAAAACTGAGCGATTGGCAGGAAAAGTAAGATGACAAAAGACGAGCTCAAGAGTTATATCAGCAGTAATTTTCCGGCCATGACGCTTCTGGAAACGGGACGTTTCGACCCGCTGTATGAGATTAATCCGGCCAAGCTGCTCGAAGTTGCCAGGGCGCTTCACGATGATGAAAAGCTCAAGTTCGATTTCCTTTGCAACATGCACGGTCAGGATACGAAAGAAAATTTCGAAGTCGTCTATTCAATAGCTTCCATTGACAACAAGCTCAGACTGGATTTTAAGTTCAAGCTGCCGTACGACAAAGCCGAGGTTGACTCGGTGCAGCCGGTTTGGCCGGCCGCCGGATGGTATGAGCGTGAAATGTGGGAGCTGTACGGTATCAATGTCAGAAATCACAACAACCTGAAACGGTTCCTTCTTCCTGATGACTGGGACCAGGGTCATCCGATGCGTAAAGACTGGGATGCCCCCGACTTTATTCGTTTTCCGGAGCTTTAAGGATGGCAGCGCTGCGCACTGAAGAATTTGTCGTCAATATGGGGCCGCACCACCCGTCGACCCACGGCGTGTGCCGCCTGTTGTTGACGATGGATGGTGAGAAGGTGATGGCGATTGAGCCGTATATCGGTTATCTCCATCGCGCCATCGAGAAGATCTGCGAAAACCGCACCTATCATCAGTGTATTCCCATTCTTGACCGATTCGAGTACGTGACGGCGATGTCGTGCAATTACGTTTTCGCGCTGGCGGCCGAGAAGCTGGCGCAGATTGAAGTCCCGGAGCGCGCCGAATATCTCCGCGTGATCATGCTCGAGTTGAATCGTATCGCTTCGCACCTGATTTTCTTCGGCACCACGGCCATGGATATTGGCGCTCTGACGCCGTTTCTGTACGCGCTTCGCGAGCGGGAATATATCATGGATCTGTTCGAGATGACGTGCGGCCAGAGGTTGACCTACAATTATATCCGTATCGGCGGCGTATCAAGGGACATTCCCGCCGAGTTCGTGCCGAAGTGCCGTGAAGCCATCAAGATTATTGGCGAAAAAGTGCTGGAATATGAAGCGTTGTTGAACGGTAACCCGATCTGGAAGGCGCGCACGATAGGTATCGGTCATCTTCCAAAACAACTGGCGATAGACTACGCCGTATCGGGTCCTATTCTCCGGGCAGCGGGTGTAGATTTTGATTTGAGGCGGGATGACCCATATTCGATATATGATAGATTTGATTTTGAGATCCCGGTTCGCCACAACAGTGATGTGTTCGACCGGTATATGCTTCGTCTTGATGAAATCAAGCAGTCAATAAAGATTATCAGCCAGGCTCTTGACGGACTTCCGGAAGGGGACATCACGGCCAAAGTGCCGATGAAATTCAAACCGCCGGCGGGCGAAGTTTACAGCAGAATCGAAAACTCGCGCGGCGAGATGGGTGTCTATATTCTTTCCGATGGCAGCGAGAAGCCGGTTCGTGTCAAGACGCGCGGCGGGTCGTACAATCATCTTCAGGCACTGCCGCATTTCGCGACCGGAGGCCTCATCGCCGACCTGGTAGCGATATTCGCATCGTTCGATGTGATCATGCCGGAGGTGGATAGGTAATGGCTACTCCGCTCATGGCTATCGAACTTCAGCCGGTCTTCCTGTGGATACTGGATTTGCTTCGGGGGCTGGGGCTTAAAGGGGCGTGGCTCACGGTGGTCGTGTATACGGGTCTCGGCGTGATGATGTTCGGTGTGCTGGCGGTGCTGGCGCTGTTTCTGGTGTGGTGGGAACGCAAGATCGCCGGGCACATGCAGCAGAGATTCGGCCCGATGCGCAACGGCTGGCACGGATGGTACCAAACGCTGATGGATGGCTTAAAGCTGCTACAGAAAGAAGACGTCCTCGTCGTAACTCGTGATAAGCCGGTCTTTTTCTGGGCGCCTATCATAGCTTTCGTGGCGGCCTTTGCGGCTTATGTGGTGATACCTTTCGGTGAGGGGCTGATTGTCGCTGACCTCAGTATCGGTATTCTTTATGTAATCGCGATTACGACTTTCACCATTATATCGCTGTTGATGGCGGGATGGGGCTCCAATAACAAGTACGCCTTGCTGGGCGGAATGCGTTCGGCGGCGCAGGTCGTCAGTTATGAAGTTCCGATGGTCGGATCGATTCTGGCGGTGGTTTTGTTTGTCGGTTCGATGTCGATGGTGGATATAGTCGAATCGCAGTCCGGCTGGTTTTACAACTGGTTTGTATTCAGGGTGCCGTTCGGCCCGATAGCTTTCATCACTTATATTATCGCCGCGACGGCGGAGGCCAACCGCACGCCGTTTGATATTCCCGAGGCCGAGCAGGAGTTGGTGGCGGGATTCAACGTTGAGTATTCCGGTATGAAGTTCGCGATGTTTTTCCTGGCTGAATTCGTGAATATGTTCACGGTATCGGCGATTGCCGTCACGCTTTTCTTCGGCGGCTGGAACGGATTCGGATTCATACCGTCGTGGATATGGTTTTTGGGCAAGACGATGATGGTTGTTTTGCTTCTTATGCTTTTCAGGTGGACTTATCCGCGCTTGCGCGTGGACCAGTTGATGGAATTCGCGTGGAAGATTTTGGTGCCGATTACATTTGCCAACTTGATCCTCGCGGCTGTAATGAAGTATGCCGGGTGGTATTGGTAGGACAGGATAGCGGATGCTGAGTTTGTTAAAAGGATTGAAAGAGCTTATTGCCGGGCTGGGAATTACCGGCAAGCATCTCGGCAAACATGCTGTGACGCTGCAGTACCCTGAAGAGAAGTGGCCGATGCCCGAGCGCTCGCGCGGGATCGTGGTTCTTCTTTCCGATAAAGAGACCGGCGAACTCAATTGTACGGCATGTATGCTCTGTATGCGGGCCTGTCCGACGGCGGCGATTTTTATCGATGCTCCGCGCGGTGAGGACAAAAAGCGCCAGCTCAAGGTTTTCAATGTCGATCTGGGTATCTGCTGTTTCTGCGGTCTGTGTGAGGAGGCGTGTAATTTCTCGGCCATTAAGCTGGCGCCGAAGTACGAGTTTTCCACCGAGAATAAAGACGATCTTATGTGGGATATGAACAGGCTTCAGGAGGTAGGGCGCGATGTCGCCTACGAAGCGAAGCCCAAGAAGAAGCCGGCGCCCAAGCCGGAGAACCAACCGGCCGCAGCTGCCGCAAATCCCGGCGCGGAAAAAGCCGCAGAACAAAAACCCGAGCAGGGTGGAAGCGACGATAAAAAAGAGGGAGAGGCGTAGTCATGACTGAACCGCACACTTCAATAGTGTTCTGGATTCTCTCGGTAGTCATCGTTGTCTCCGGTTTTATGGTGGTGACGCTGAAGAATATTTTCCACAGCGCCCTCTTTTTGATTTTGTGCCTGTTTTCGGTGGCCGGCATTTTCATTTTGCTCGATGCGGAATTTTTGGCGGCGGCGCAGGTGCTTATATATGTCGGCGCGGTGGCAATCCTCATGATATTCGCCATCATGTTGACCTCCAACCTGGCATCGAAAAAGATACGGCAGTCGAACGAGAATGTGCTGGTGTCGTTCTTTGTCTGTCTGCTTCTCGGAGCCGGCGTGCCGTGGCTTATCTGGCTGACCAACAGGCAGCTTACGCAGACTACCGACGGCGGCGGGATTATTTCACTCTGGGGACAGACCAAGGGGACGCTTCCGGTAGATAATGTGGCAACGCTCGGTAAATATCTTATGACGGATTATATGTTGCCTTTCGAAGTAGTCTCCGTGCTGCTTCTGGCGGCCATGATCGGCGCTATCGTGCTGGCCAGAAAGGAGCGTTCCTGATGTTATCGTATTTGACGCTGGCATCGATACTGTTTGCCATCGGGTTGTTCGGGGTGCTCACCCGCAGGAATGTTATTGGAATTTTGATGTCTCTGGAATTGATGTTCAATGCCGCGAATATTAATTTCGTGGCCTTTAATAAATTCGTATGGGCCGATGGCATGGTGGGACAGATGTTCGCCATTTTCATTATTGTCGTTGCCGCCGCTGAAGCGGTGGTGGGACTGGCCATCGTCCTGTTGTTGTATCGCAACTGGCAGGGTATCAAAGCTGACAATGTCAGTGTGATGAAGTGGTAAGGCTGGTAAAATGACCGAATTAGCATATCTTATTCCGCTGCTGCCTCTGTTCTCGTTCGTGATGATTGTCTTTTTCCTTCGTTGGAAAGAGATGGTTTCGGCTGTCTTTTCGATCTCGATGATTCTGGCGGCCTGGGTGATGTCGGTGATTATCCTGTTTGAGAGAATAGCGGCCGGCGGAGAGACCAGTTTCGAGGCTTTTTACAGGTTTGTGGACCTTCCTAATTTCATCCTTGAGATCGGCATCCTGGTCGATCCGCTGACGGCGATTATGCTGGTTGTGGTCACAACGGTTGGCGCGTGTGTGCAAATTTATTCGGTCGGGTACATGCACAACGACCCGCGTTTCAGCCGGTTCTTCGCGTACTTGTCGCTGTTTTTGTTTTCGATGCTCGGACTGGTGGTCGCGAACAACTTCTTCATGATCTTCATCTTCTGGGAATTGGTTGGTCTGACATCGTACCTTTTGATCGGCTTCTGGTTCGAGAAGAAGTCGGCGGCCGACGCCTGCAAGAAAGCGTTTATCACGACTCGTGTGGGTGACCTCGGGTTCCTGGTCGGTTTATTCATGATTGGTGTCTATTTCGGAACTTTCAATTATCATGGAGTTTTCGACATAGCCAAATCGGGTGCGATACCCGCGGGAATTTTGACAATGGCGGCTGTGGGTGTCTTTTGCGGAGCGGTGGGTAAATCAGCTCAGTTCCCGCTTCATGTGTGGCTGCCGGATGCTATGGAAGGGCCGACACCGGTTTCGGCTTTGATTCACGCTGCCACGATGGTTGCCGCCGGTGTATATCTGGTGGCTCGCTCGATGCCTTTGTTTGTTACTTCGGCTGATGCCTCGATGGTGGTGGCGATTATTGGCTTGATAACATCGTTTATGGCGGCCTCGATTGGTCTGGTTCAAAATGATATTAAGCGCATTCTGGCTTACTCGACGGTGAGTCAGCTTGGATATATGATAATGGCGCTGGGCCTTTACGGTTTCGACACGGCCCACGGCCATCATTCGCCGGGATTTTATGCCGGTACATTCCATCTGTACACGCACGCTTTCTTCAAGGGCCTGTTGTTCCTTGGCGCGGGTTCGGTGATTCACGCGGTGCACACCAACGATATTCAGGAGATGGGCGGACTGCTCAAAAAGATGAAAATCACGGCGGTCACATTTATGATAGCATCGCTGTCAATCGCCGGCATTCCGCCGTTTTCGGGGTTTTTCTCGAAGGACGAGATTGTCGCGGCAGCTTCGCATCATCCGGTGTTCTTGGTCGGCACGCTCGGTATTGCGTTCATGACGGCGTTTTATATGTGGCGGCTGTGTTTCCTGACGTTCTTTGGCAAGCCACGCGATGAACACCGATATGATCATGCTCACGAGTCGCCGAAGAACATGACCTATCCGCTGGTGTTTCTGGGCATTCTCGCTGTTGTGGCGGGTTGGGCAGGCGCTCCGGGATGGTTCCATTTGCCGAGTTTCGCGAGTTTCGTGTATCACGGCGAGCCGTACTATCCGCATTTCAGTTGGATCATGGCTCTTATCGCGACGCTGGTTGGCTTGAGTGGCATTTATCTGGCTTATCTGATGTATTACAAGAAGTCGATATCGGCTGATGCTCTGGCCGAGAAGTTCCGTCCGCTGTACAAGCTTCTGTATAACAAATATTACTTCGACGAGATTTATCAGAAGGTGATTCTCGACCCGGTGATGGCGATTGCCGGATTCATGTGGAAGTTCGATGCCAACGTGATTGACGGGTTGGTCAATTTCACCGGCTGGCTGACGGTCAAGTGGGCCGATGTCAAACAGTGGTTCGATGTGTGGATTGTCGACGGTGCGGTTAACGGTTCGGGCTGGGTTGTCCGGCAGGGTGCGAATATCCTTCGCTTCGTCCAGACCGGTTCCATGCAATTCTATACTCTCTTCATTCTGACTGTGCTGGTTCTGTTTGGTATATATAAATTCGATAAATCATTCCTGGCTCTGGATTGGCCGACGGTAACGATTGTGTTCGTCCTGGGAGTCTCGCTGCTGGCGCTTCTGACGCGCATTCTGTCGGTTGGCGTGAAGGCCGATCAGGATTCCGAAGGTGAAGAATAGTTTCGATATTGGAGGATAGATTACAATGATTTTGAGCTCTCTTGTTTTTGTTCCCCTGCTGGGAATGATAATCGTGATGTTCCTTCCTAAAGATAAATTCGATGTCATCAAGTGGACATCAGTGATCATCAGCCTTGTGCCGATGGTCACATCCTTCTGGTTGACCTGGGACTATTTCTTCAATTTCTCCGGAACGGCCATGATGGCTTATGTGGAAGGACCATTTGACTGGATTCCGTCGCTGAATATTCAGTATTACCTGGGTGTGGACGGAATTTCGGTGCCGATGCTGTTTTTGACCGGTCTTCTGTCGACCCTGTCGCTGATCGCTTCGTTCGGGATCAATAATCGCGTGAAGGAGTATTTCGCGTTCTTTTTGCTTTTGGAAGCGGGAATGATGGGCGTTTTCGTGGCGCTCGACTTCTTCCTCTTTTACGTGTTCTGGGAGATCATGCTGGTTCCGATGTATTTCCTGATCGGCGTCTGGGGCGGACCGCGCAAAGAGTACGCGGCTATCAAGTTCTTCCTGTACACGTTGTTCGGCTCGATTTTCATGCTGGTGGCGATACTTATCATGTACTTCACGTCGGAGCCGCACTCGCTTAATATGATTACGCTTCTCGAGCATGGTCCGACCATGACGCACACGCTTCAGATGGTCTGTTTCATATTCTTCTTTATCGCCTTCGCCATCAAGGTACCGGTGTGGCCGTTCCATACGTGGCTTCCCGACGCTCACGTGGAGGCGCCGACGGCGGTGTCGGTCATCCTTGCGGGCGTCCTGCTTAAGATGGGAACGTACGCGATGCTTCGCATCAACTGGCCGATGTTCCCTTCGGCGCTCAGAGAGTTGTCGTTCTGGATCGCCGTTCTGGGCGTGATTGCAATTATCTATGGCGCTCTGGTGTCGATGGCTCAGAAGGATCTCAAGAAGCTGGTAGCGTATTCATCGGTGTCGCACATGGGTTACTGCATGGTGGCCCTGGCGGCGTTCTCGTCGGTGAGCGCCATCGCGGGATGTATGTTCCAGATGGTTTCGCACGGTCTTATCACGGGCGCACTATTTATTTTGGTCGGCGTAATTTATGACCGGGCGCATACCCGTGAAATAGCCGCGTTCGGCGGTCTTGGCGCCAAGCTTCCGGTTTATACCGGTATAATGGTGATGTTCTCGATGGCGGCGCTGGGGCTTCCGGGTATGTCCGGTTTCGTATCCGAATTCATGATTTTTGTGGGCGCGTTCGGCGTCCTCAATAAAGTGCTGGTGGGCATTTCGGTGCTCGGTGTGGTGCTGGGCGCGACCTATATGCTTCGCATGGTTCAGAAGGTATTCCTCGGTGAGTTCAACATGGCCAAATGGGGTGGCTTGACCGATATCAACCTTCGTGAAATCATCTCGGTCGCTCCGCTGGCGGTGCTTACTATTGCCGTTGGTGTTTATCCCAAACCGCTCACCGATTTGATGACGGCGACCCTGGAACACCTGGTAACTTTGATGACAAGGTAGAAAGATGGAATTCCAGCTACCCGAATATAACATTAGCCTGATGCTCCCCGAGCTGTTTTTGTTCGTGTGGGCCCTGGTCGTTTTCACGTTTGACCTCGTCACCAAGCGCAGCAAGGAAAGCGCGGTCGGGTACCTGGCGCTTATCGGTATCCTGATAACGGTGGCTATCTGGGCTTTCACGGGATATGGTCGCGGATTTGGAAGCATGTTCTACAACGATCCGATGGCCGTATTCTTCAAATTCATCTTCCTCGGCGCGGCCTTTATGGCTATCGGTAGCTCTTTTGGATTAACCAGGCAGAAAATAGTCAATCATCGCGGCGAGTTCTACGGACTGATTCTTCTGTCAACGGTCGGCATGATGTTCCTGGCGTCGTCGAATGAACTGCTGTCGCTTTATATCGGCCTGGAGTTGACGACCATTCCGCTTTTCGTTCTGGCGGCGTTTTTCAAGGATGACAAGCTGTCGGTGGAAGCCGGTATGAAATATTTCGTTATCGGCGCGTTCTCATCGGCGCTGCTTTTGTACGGCATCTCTTTCCTCTATGGGATGTCCGGGACGACAGATCTGCTTCAGATGAAGATAAATCTCGCGGTAACGCATCTCGCTTTCCGGGAAATCGGCGTTATTCTTATCGTTGCGATCATCATGGTGGTGGCCGGAATCGGGTTTAAGCTGGCTTTGCCGCCGTTTCACCAGTGGGTTCCTGATGTTTACGAGGGTTCCCCCACGCCGGTTGCGGCGTTTCTGTCGGTCGGTTCCAAGGCCGCCGGACTGGTGGCATTCGCCAAAGTGTTTGTCAACGGCCTTTATGCGTTCTATGGGCCGGAGATGGCTCCGAATGACTGGGGCAAGCTGGTGGCTTTCCTGGCAATTCTGGCGTTGATACTCGGCAATGTGGTTGCTATTCGTCAGACGAATATCAAAAGAATGCTGGCATATTCATCGATCGCCCAGGCCGGTTATATCATGATCGGTATGGTGTCGATGAATCAGCATGGCCTTTCTTCGGTGGCATACTATATTTTCGCATACATGTTTGCCAACATGGGGGCATTCGCGATTGTCGCGATTTTCGAGGATAAGACCGGCTCCTGCCAGATCGAGAGCTACCGCGGGCTGGCCAAGAGTTCGCCGTTTCTTGCGCTTTCGCTGGCTTTGTTCTTGTTGTCGCTGGCCGGTATCCCGCCGCTCGCTGGTTTTCTGGCAAAGTATAAAGTCTTCGCGGCCGCCATCAGCCTGGCTTCGGCGGATACTTCCTTCGACTGGCTCTACTGGCTGGTCGGCGTTGGTCTTTTAACCGCCGTATTCTCGCTGTTTTACTATGCCAATGTGATCAAGCAAATGTACTTCTCAAAGGAAGACTCGCCTTACAAAATCGGTCTTTCTTTGCCGGCTGTTACGGTCATTGCCATTGGGCTGATTGGTATTTTCCTGTTCGGCCTTTATCCTGAGCCGGTCCTGAGATTCGCAGACGAGATTTCCAAAGGCTTCGGCTTTATCGCCCACTAAGTCACCAAAAGTATTGACATTAGCTTCAGGGGCGGATATAATCCGGTTGCGGATGACTTGTATCCGGGTGGTTCTATGTCTATAGTAAACAGAATACTGCATACGATAAGAGTCCACTTCGTTTCCGGCGTTCTGGTCGTAGTTCCGATTATCCTGACCTATATCGTACTGAAATTCCTGTTCGAGGCAATCGACGGGATTTTGCAGCCGATTCTTTTCAAGGTACTGGGGTACTATGTTTATGGGCTGGGCGTTATCACGACCCTGCTTCTGATAATACTGGCCGGGATTCTCACGCGCAATTTTATCGGCGCCCGTCTGTATGGCGTGGGGGAGAAGGTGCTCATCAAGATGCCGATTATCAGGCCGGTTTATTCCGCAGCCAAGCAGCTTCTGGAGGCCGTCACGATGCCATCAATGAATTCCTTCAAAGAAGTGGCGCTGGTGGAGTACCCGCGGAAGGGAGCCTGGGCGGTTGGTTTTATTTCGAACCGGGTTAGCTGTTATATTGACGGTACCGCGAAAATGTGCGCGGCCGTCTTCTTACCTTCGACACCGACACCAATATCGGGGATGGTTGTCCTGTTTCCTGACGACGAAGTGATTCCGGTTGATATGAGTATCGAGGAGGGAGTCAAGTTTATCGTTTCCGGAGGGGTGGCGTCCCCGGAGACGTTAAAACCGAAAAGGAGCGCCGGTCACAATAACGATCAAGGGGTATTAGGTGAAACTCGCTAATCTGATAATGGAACGTCGCATCAACATTGACCTTCAGTCCCGGACCAAAGACGACGCCATGCTGGAGCTGGTTAACATGATCAAGGCTGAGGGTGTAAAGCTTGATTGGGATGCGGTAATCAGATCGATCCGTGAGCGAGAGGAAGTTGAGAATACGTCGTACGGTCATGGCTTCGCTTTCCCGCATGCCCGCACCGACGCCGTGAACGAGCTTTATATTCTGATAGGGATTTCCAAAAAGGGGCTCGAAGAAAAGACGCCCGATGGAATCCCGGTGCACGTGGTTTGTCTGCTGCTGACGCCGGCCACCATAGCCAAACTGTACCTTCAGACCCTGTCCGGCCTGGCGGCGTTCGGAAGAATACCCGGTAATCTCGAAAGAATGCTGGCCATCACTCATAAAGCGGATCTGGTGAAGCTGATTGCCGACGCCAATATTACGGTTGATAAGGATCTGATGGTCAAGGACGTGATGCGGCATGACGTGGCGACGGTGAATCGGGATCACAGCTTGAAAGAAGTAGCGAACCAGATGTTCCGGCACCGGCTGTCCGCCCTGGCGGTGGTTGATCACGATAATAAACTGGTGGGGGTGATTAATGACCGCGATCTTATCAAGGCGGCGCTGCCTGACTACAAATCGCTGATATCGAATCTTAATTACTCCATGGAAGTAGAACCGTTCGAGGAACTGCTCAAGCAGGAAGATAAGATAAAGGTATCACAGTTGTACCGCACCGACTATGAAGTGACGACTCCGGACACACGGATAGTGGAAGTGGCCGCGATGATGATTTTTAAGGATATCAGAAGAGTATTTGTCACTACCAAAGAGAATGACCTCGTGGGAGTGCTGCTGCGCAAAGACATTGTCAATATGATAATTCGCGGTTAGCAGCCGCATTTGGAGATACCTGACTGACAGATGAGTCACGCCGCCAAAAAGTACGAAATCGATCCCTACCTGTACGTAATCCTCGTACTTATGTTCATGGCCGCCCTTCCGGGGGCCTTGTGCGGGATGCTCGGAGTGCATCTGGCCCCCCTGATGGGCAGCCTTACGTTCGGTATTGCGATTTTTGCCGGGGCTTTCATTTTGTCGTGGGCGGCCGAGGCGGTGCAGATTGACATATCCGAATCACTGGCGGTAGCGATACTGGCGCTGCTGGCCGTGCTGCCGGAATACGCGGTGGATTTTGTTTTTACGTGGAAGAGCGCGCATGATCCCTCTCAGGCGCACTATGCCATCGCCAATATGACCGGGGCCAACCGCTTGCTCGTGGGGCTGGGATGGCCGCTGATTCTGTTTTTGTTCATACTCGTCAAGAAAAGAAAAGAAATCACGCTCGATAAAACGCAACGGGTGGAGATTTTCTACCTGGCGATGGCCACCATCTATTCTTTTTCCATTCCGCTCAAAGGCCAGCTTAATCTGATCGACACTGTCATTCTGGTCACTCTTTTCGGGCTTTATACTCGACGCATAGCGCAGATGCCCACCGAGGAACCGGAGCTTGTCGGTCCGGTCAAGATTGTGGCCAACCTTAATGACGGTCCTCGCCGTCTGGTGACGGCGCTGCTGTTTTTGTTCTCCGGGGCGGTGATTTTCTTCGTGGCCGAACCGTTCGCCGAGTCGCTGGTGGCCACCGGAGCGCATCTGGGGATTGACGAGTTTTTGCTGGTGCAGTGGCTGGCTCCTATCGCCTCCGAGTCGCCCGAGTTTATCGTGGCGGCGACCTGGACTCTCCGCGGGGCGGCGGGTTCGGCGCTGAAGGCGCTGATATCATCGAAGGTCAATCAGTGGACTTTGCTTGTGGGTACGATTCCCCTCGTGTATGCCATTTCCGGCGGAGCCATCAGGCCGTTCATTCTCGATGACCTCCAGCAGCACGAACTGATACTCACGGCGGCCCAGTCTTTATTCGCGGTGGCGGTGCTGGTTAATCTCAAGTTGAATCGTACGGATGGACTTCTTCTGCTCGCGCTTTTTCTGGCGCAGTTGATTGTGGAGCAAATAAGAATCGAGGTCACGGTGGCTTATGTCATACTTGCTATCGTGTTTCACATCCTGCACCGTAAGGATCTGATACCGGCGCTTAAGATAGGTCTCAACCTAAAAAAATAAAGGTGTCCCCCGCACAGGAACACCTTTATTCAACCGCCTGTCCGGCAGCGTCATTTTTTCTCCCTGAAACCTATTCTCGGAAAAGGATTTACGATAGAGCTGGCGATATTGGTCAGGTGGGCGTTGATGCGTTTTAGATAGCGGGCGTACATCGCCAGACTGACCGAATCCGAAGTGGACATTTTTTTGTCCTTCTCGAGAATCAAGTCGTTGACGATTTCGTCGCTCAGTTTTCCGATTTCCTCTTCAGCTCTCAGGATTTTGCGCGCTTTTTCCTTGTCCTGTGTTTTGAGAACCTCGATTACGGTGGGGAAATGCTGCTCGATGACATCCTCGATAGATTTGATTCGAGCCTCCTGTTTGCCGCCGTGGAGTTTGGTCGGGTGCGTGTTGGCCAGCCCGGCGATATTTTTTGTGTAGTCACCGATGCGTTCGACATCGATGACGATCGAGACCAATGCCAGGCCGGGGACAAGATTCTGGGTACCGGCGATAGTAAGATGCGTAAGGACTTTGCGGCGGACCTCCCGTTCGTACTTGTTTATCTTTCGGTCGGTCTGACGGATGTCGAAAGGAAGCTCCGAGGTGTCGGAATCACGGAGGACTTTTCGCGAAGCGTCATACATTTTGTAATCGAAGTCGAGCATTGTAAGCGTGGTAGCAAAAGCGGTCTGCAGCAGATTCTCGGAGCTGAACAGTTCTTTGAATTTATTAAACATACAATCACCTCTCACTAATTATACAGATATATGACGATAGCCGGTATTATAAAAAACGCGAAAAGCACATACAGAATCGGGTAAAGCTTGGATCTCTGGGTGATAGTGCTGAGGGTGGTGGCCATCCAGATAGGGATTCTCTTGAGGGGCCAAAATATACACATGCCGTACACGTTAAAAAGCAGATGTCCGAAAGCCACCGCCACAGCCTCGTGGGACCCGGTGACAAACGAGGCCAGAAAAGCGGTTATGGTGGTACCCACATTTGCTCCCAGCAGATAAGGATATATTTGCGGTATGGAGATGACGCCCGCCCCGATCAATGGCACCACCATAGAGGTTGTGATGGATGAGGACTGAACCAGCACGGTGAGGCTGAGGCCCAACAGGAGACTGAGCACCGGGGTGCGGAAGACATAGCGCTGGAAGAATTTCTCAACCTTCGCGAGGACCATCGATTTAAGAACTTTGACAATGTATCTCAAAGCGACGAAAAGAAATATGAACGACAGAATTGCCGTAATCCAGCCCGAGTCGCCGGTAAGACTGATAATTTGTTCGGCGACCGGTTTGGTGATTGTCTTTAGTGGAGAACTGAACTTAAGCCCTCCGAAATCGGCAAAGACCTTTTCCAGTTCATGGGCCGAGCGACCTATAATGTTGAATTTCAGCTGAAGGGGCATCAATACTATCACAGAGCAAACATTGAAAAAATCATGGAGCATGGCGCCCGCGAAAGCTCTTTTGAATTCATCGCCGCGCGAGATATGTCCCATGGAGACAATTGTATTGGTTACCGATGTTCCGATATTGGCTCCCATTACCATGGTGATTGAGGACTCGAAGGAAAGAACACCAGTCGCTACCAAGCCGACAATCAGAGAAGTGGTAGTAGAAGAGGACTGGATAACGGCTGTTGACAAAAGGCCGATCATAAGGCCCACCACAGGGTTGGAGGTGGCCTGAAAGATGGTCAGGGCGAATTCTTTTCCGAAGAGCTTAAAAGCATCACCCAGAAGGCAAATAGACAGAATGAAAATATAGACCAGGCCAAAAAGGACTAAAATTCTGAGAACGATGCTCGCCCGGGAAGGGCCGGGGATTTCGAAAGTAGGAAGATAAGCGGCTTTTTGAGCCATAATCTCTATTGACCCAGTGTTCTGTGCTGATAATTGCGGAGAATATAGGCCTGACGGCAGAGCCGGTCAAGCCTATTGTTAGGATTTTGTCAGGATATTGTCAGGTTCTGCCCCTGCCATTACTGCTTCTTACCAGCTGAGGCCAACACGTAGATATCCGTGCGGAAATATTTTGACGCGACCCGTCGAACCGCAGCGATGTCAATTCGGGCAAGAGACGCTATCAGCTCAGAATCATAGCGTAAACCGCGGCCGAGAAAGTTGTCAACGCCAAGATAATAGGCCTGATTGATACTCGAAAGCTTGGCCCGCATCAGACTTCCCCACAGTTGGTTTCTCGCCGCGATTACTTCGTCGGTCATTGGCCCATCGAGCGACAACTTGTCAATCTGCAGAATAATACCGTCAATCGCCGTCTGATAATTCTCCGAGCCGGTTCCCATCACAGTGTAGAACCAGCCGAAATTGCGGTCGAAAGACGACGCGGCGCCGACGGTATAAGCGAGACCCTGTTTTTCGCGAAGATTGAGGTACAATCGATTATTGAGAATAGTAGTGGCGACATCAATAGCGGCAGCATCGGGGCTGCCAACTTCCGGCAGGACACATCCCATATAAAGATAGATCTGCTGCTTTTCAAGTTCGGTGTGATTGATCTTTGTCTTAAAGAATGGTTCCGGCCGCTGCGCTTCGGGCGAGGAGAACGGCGGATAGCTCAGCCTTCCAAAGCGATTGTCGACCCATTGCTTCACCTGATCCGCCGGCAGGTTGGTGACAATCGAAAGAATCATATTTGAAGGCGAGTAAAACATGGCATGGTAATTTCTTAGCTCTTCGGCGGTGATTGACGAGACTGTCATCGGGCTGCCCATAATGGGTTTGGCATAGGCCTCACCCTCAAACAGGGTGGAGTGAAACGCGTTGAGGGCGACCTCTCGCGGCGAAGAGGCGTTGCGGCCGAGCAATCCCAGCATGGAATTTCTCACGTTTTCAACATCGGTCGAGTCAAAAGACGGATACAGGATCATCTCGGTGAAAAGGTTGAACCCCTTCTCGGCGAAATCATCGATAGTCTCAAACTTCATGAAGGAATAGGGTCGTTGAGTGTATCGGTCGTCATAAGGTATCCACGGATTATCGTAGAGAGTGACGTTGGCCCCGATCCTGGCAAGATCTCTGGACAACTCGGCGGAATTGCGGGTGAGAGTGCCTTTCTCGATGCATCGATTAACGAAGTCGGTGATGCCGGCTTTACCGTCGGGCTCGCTGGCCGTTCTGTTCTTACCTATGATATTCATGGCGAACACACGCGTATCGGGGTTGGATTTGATAATTACAGTCAGGCCGTTATCGAGGACTTCGCTGACGTATCGCGCGTGATCTTCCAGTTCGAAGGTTACCGAGTCGGTTACTTCGTATTCAAGAGGGTATCCCTTACTCAGGTCATACTGCGCGAACCGTGTGGTGTCAAAGTAGGCGGTAACCTGTTCGGCTGATGGGCCGCCGGGACGGTAGGGGACCTGGGCGGAGTCGGTAACCGGACGGACGATGGTGGCGATATAGTTCGGCTCAAAAAGCCATTTTGCCGCGGCCTGGCGGCAGTCGCTCCATTGTACCTTGGCGAGATTCTCCGGGTATGACTGGATAAAGTCCCATCCCGCAGAGCCCATCATGGGGGCAATCATGAATCCCAGGTAGTGTAGTTTCTCCGCATTGTATATGTTCTGGCACTTGACCGATGTTTTGATGCCATCGATAGCCTCGTTATCGGCCAGGTGTGATGGTATTGCTTTCAGGTTACCAAGGATTGTCTGAATGATTCTGTCAACATTGGCCGGATTTTCCGTTATGGCTGAGATTTCGAGGCGAGAGAACTCGGCGGTCGTGTTGAGCGAAACATACGCTTCGGAAGCGATCGGGTCGGCGCCGCCTTTGAGATCTATCATGAGAGGAGAAATATCATCCATGCCGAGGTACTGACTCAGCAGATCGACAGCCAGGTAGTCATCATCGGAAAAACGCGGCGCTGCGAAGGAGCAGTTTATGTGGGTAGAGGTGACGCCGGCTATTGTGTCGAACACGTTTTGCCCCTCGATTGCGCCCGTTGGCGTCGGCATCGTCGGGAGAGTGGTATCTGCGGCCGGTGGGACGTTGGCGGAATCCGGTATGGAGCCGAAAATTCTCTGCAGGCTGTTTTTCAGCCTATCGGTTTCGAAATCTCCTATTATCAGGACGGTCATATTGCCGGGGGTGTAGTATCTTTTCCAGTAATCGATGATGGCATCCCGGGGGATATTTTCGATGAAGGCTTCGTAGCCGAGCACCGGGCAATTATAGGGAGTACCGGCATACGCTTTTTCCGTGAAGAACTCTTCGGCGGCGAAGGTTGGGGAATCCATGTCTTTTTTTATTTCTTCGAGGACGACCCGGCGCTCCTTGGCTAATTCGTCTTCGGGAAATATCGAGTTGAAAAGCATGTCCGCCTGAACCGTCAGGCCGTAATTGATGTATTGTTTTGGCATCAGTACAAGGTAGGCGGTAAGTTCCTTGCGGGTGAAGGCATTAATATAACCCCCAAGGTCGCGGATTGACTGATCCAATTCTTGCCGGGAGAGGTTGACAGTACCATCGAAAAGCAGATGTTCCAGAAAATGGGTCATATCGTTTTCGAATTCGGACTCATATTTGCTTCCAGATTTAACAAAGATTATGGAGGCGATCATGGGGGAGGAGTGGTTTTCCACTAGAATGACCTCCATGCCGTTGTCGAGCCAGTAGACGGTGTCGTTGGCGAGGCAATTTGAGGCTGCAATGATGGCGCTGACTGTGAATATTAGTGCGGTAAATGTTACTCGTAATATCTTGACTGGCCACATATTTAGCTCCCGGGATTGGCGGTTATTTCGCCGTGATGGCATATTTGTATAGCTTTCAGTCACTTAAATAACGCCTGGGGGCGGAGGTTGTCAACCTCGTAAAAATTGAATTGACAAGCAGCAAGTATGTGCTATATTCGTGGACAATTTATGAAAAGGCTTATCAGAAAAGCGGTTACGACAGGCAGATGGCTGGCTGTCATTGTTGCCTTGTTTTCGTTGACTATCAGCGGGGCGGAAGCCGGTTACAGGCTGTTGAACGCCTATGGTATGGGACTGGAAAAGGCTGAGACGGAATCTCAGCATGCCCAGCTTCTGCCCGGTCCGCCGTTGCCCGATGATTCTGCTCCCGGCAATATGAAACCATCGGGCAAGCCCAACGGTGAGCCATCGGCATATCTGACGGCGTCGCTGGCGATTGACTTCGGCAGCAGTCAAAATCGAATAAACTACGGTTGCGACCTTAGCCGGGCGATCGATGCCGGTGAATCGGGGAGAAGTCTTACTCGCTCGATTAAATCGACTGCTTATCAAGTATCTTCGCGGCTGGGTATCCAGTTTACGCTGGTGGGAGCCAAACCCTCCGGCACCAGTTAAAGACATCCGGGCGCTTGGCGCCATCCGTGCACTTTCACTCAAAAATAATCAATTCGAATATAGAATCAGAAAGGTAGTTTTATGTCCAAACAAAACTGGCGTTTTATCCTGACAGCCCTGCTAGTCGTACTGGCGATAGTGGCTTTCTGGAATACGTTCAAACTGTGGACGATGAGCGATGCTGACAAGACAGCGCTGCAGGAGAAAGATCCCGGTGCGCTTTTGCAGCTTCAGCAAAAAGCGATTCGACTCGGTCTTGATCTTCAGGGCGGAATTCACGTTGTCCTTCGGGTGAAGCTCGAGGAGCTTGACGAAGCCTCTCGCGACGAGGCGGTTGACAGGGCTATTCAGATTATCAGAAATCGTATCGATGGTCTCGGTGTAGCTGAACCGGTGATTGTCAAGCAGGGTAATGACCGCATCGTGGTGGACCTTCCGGGTTACACCGATGCCGACCGCGCGGAAGACCTTATCGGTCAGACGGCGCTTCTTGAATTCAAGCTGATGGCCACCTTTGATGACGCCAACCGGATTCTCAGCCGGATGGATTCTGTGGTTTATGATTACGAGAAGTCGCTCCAGGAAGCATCCGGTGAGACCGCCGAAGCCGCCGCCCCGGCGGTGGACAGCGCCGCGACGCCGAAAGAAACGGATCTGGAGATGCTGGCCGAGTTGATGGGCGATTCCGCTATCGATACGGCAGCGATGTTCGATTTCGATGAGAGCGAGCTCACGGTAAGTGACCGTCCTTTGACCTCACGCCTGGAGCCGATCCTTTATTCTCGTGAGACCAATACCAATTGGCCGGGGTATGCGGTTAACAAGAAGGATCGTGAGCTGATCGACAAGTGGTTGAGTCTTCCTCAGGTGAAGAATCTTATTCCCATAGATATTCAGTTCGCCTGGTCGACCCGTCCGGAGATTCGCGATCAGCGCGAGATGTATTACCTGTATATTCTCAAGAGAAAGGTCGAGTTTGTAGGAAAGTTTCTTGAGAGTATCGCGCTGTCGCAGGGAGAATACGGCGGTTACGCGGTTAATTTTAAGGTGTCCGGTGACGGTCTGGCGCGATTTGCCCAGTTGACGGGTGCCAACGTGAACAAGCCGCTGGCGATCGTGATTGACGACAAGGTTGAGTCGGCCCCGTTTGTGAATTCCAAGATTCGCGGTTCCGGTAAGATTACCATGGGTAGCTCGGCGAGCGTTCAGGACGCCCGCAATATGGAAATCGTACTGAAGGCCGGCGCTCTTCCGGCTCCCGTGGAAATTATCGAGAAGAACGTGGTTGGCGCCACTCTCGGCGCGGACTCCATTCGCAAGGGATTTTACGCTTCGCTTATCGGTCTGGCGCTGGTGCTCTTGTATGTCGGGTTCTACTACCGCGTTTCGGGTGTGATTGCCGATCTCGGTTTGCTCTTCAACCTCTTTTTCCTTCTGGCGGTTATGGCCGGGCTGGGAGCCACACTTACGATGCCGGGTATTGCCGGTATCATTCTGACAATAGGTATTTCGGTGGATTCGAATATTCTCATTTTTGAGCGTATTCGCGAGGAGCTTCGAACGGGCAAGACCGTGAGGGCGTCAATCGACGCCGGCTACAGCCGTGCTTTCGTGGCTATCTTCGATTCGCACGTAACTACCATGATCACCGCCGGTGCGCTGTTCCTTCTGGGCTCCGGGCCCATCAAGGGATTCGCGGTGACGTTGTTCTGGGGTGTTACGATTTCCCTTTATACCGCGTACATAATAACCAAACAGATTTTCGATATCCGCAAGGCTTATCGGACTTTGAGTATATAGGAGAAGGGGGAACAAAGAAATGTTTAGAATAATACCAGATACCAATATCAATTTCATCGGGCTGCGGAAGATTGCGTTTGTGATTTCCGCTGCCTTGGTGGCCCTGGGCATTTTTGCCTTCGTGATGGTTGCGACGGGCAAGGCGAATCTCGGCATCGACTTCGCCGGCGGCGTCATGTTGACCGGTTATTTCGACAATGAAGTTGCCACCGAGGATCTTCGCTCGGCGATCTCAGGGACATTTCCGGATGCCGCGATAACACGCATGCATGATTTCGAATACGGCAACGCTTTTATTATCAAGACCAAGCGGCCCGAATCGGAGACGGAAAGCAAGGAGCGGCTGGCCGGTTTAAAGTCGATCATTTCAGAGAGGTTCGAGGGTAATGCTTTCACGGTCGTGTCCGAACATACTATCGGTCCCGCCGTGGGAGAGACTCTTCGAGGTGACGCCCAGAAAGCGGTGCTTCTGTCGCTAATTGGCATCATTATTTACATCTGGGTTCGTTTCGATTTCCGCAGCGGAATCGCCGCGACAATCGCGACCTTCCATGATGTGCTGGCGGTGCTCGGCATATTTTATATTTTGAATCTCGAGTTCGACCTTTTGCTGGTGACGGCGCTTTTGACCCTGGCGGGTTATTCGCTGACCGATACGGTGGTCGTTTTTGACCGTATCCGTGAGAACCTGAAGAAATTCCGCACCAAGGGGGAATTTACCAATTGCGTGAATATGTCTATCAATGAAGTGCTTTCGAGGACTTTTAACACGTCGATGACAACTCTGATTGTGATCGCCGCGCTATTTTTCTTCGGGGGTGAGGTTATTCACTACTTTGCCCTGGCGCTGATGCTCGGGGTGATAGTGGGAACCTACAGTTCCGTTTTTGTCGCCAGCCCGATTGTGGTTGAGTGGGAAGCCCGTTCGCCGAAACGCTTTAAATAGAAGTAGCTTAATATCGAGCACTGAAAGCCCTCCGGCCTTTGCCGGCGGGCTTTCTTAATGCTCATTGTACGGGTGCAAGCTGCCCCGAAGAGATCATTTCTATCGACGCATAACACTTGACAAGATGCTTCTGAAGTATCTTCTTTGGAGCCTTGAAATGCGTCGGAGGGGATTGGAAAAAGGTATTCTGCTCGATGTTACCCGCAATGCTCCTGTTTCTGGCCGCTACGGTCTCCGGTGATACGACCGTATACGAGGACAACCCTGTACAGGTTGATCCAATAGTGGTAGTAGGTAAGAGGGAGCCGGAGCGGCTCTCGCGCATGGTCAATTCCGCCATATCCGTATCACCCGAGAAGATGAACGCATCGTCTGAAGACAATCTGCTGAGCCATCTCGCCTTTAATCATTCATCGATATCGATAACGAGCGTTACCGGCACCGGATTCGGCCTCGGGTCCCGCGGTCAGGGTAAACTCCTCATACGCGGCCTTGGTTTCAGTCCCAACCGGGGCTCGCTGGTTTTGATTGACGGCCGGCCGGATATCGCGGGACTCTTCGGACATCCATTGCCGGATACTTATCGGAAGGCGGGCTTGTATTCGGCCGAACTGGTCAAAGGTGGCGCCTCGACTCTTTATGGTTCCAATGCTATTGCCGGAGTGTTGGACCTTCAGTCGTTTTACCGTCCGGACCTCGAAAGGTTTACATCGATAGAGCTGAGCGGTGGAAGTTACGCCACCCTTGACGGTTCCTTTCGACATTCCCGTAGATTCGGCAACATGATCGCGGCGGGATGGTACGAATACGTGGAGTCGGATAATCACCGCGACAATAGCGAGTATTTCAATCGCAGCGGTGGATTTCGACTGCACCATCAGAGTGACGGCGGATTAGAGTGGTTTCTGAGCGGACGGTACACTTCTTTTGATTATACGGATGCCGGACCGGTGTATAGCCCGTCTAGATTTACGGGCGACGTTCAGCGGTCGGGGTTGACCCTCGGAATTGACAAGAGAGTCGCCCGGTATTCTTTGTCGGCACGCTTGTACAACAGCTATGGCGAGCATTCTTTCTCCGATGGCTTCAATTCGGTGGACCGCAACAATGGGATTGACCTGTTTGGCAGGGTAAAGGGCCTGGGTGATGAGGGACTGTCCGTATCGGGTGGGTTTTCGTTCAATTACCTCGGCGGTTCAGCGCACAACGGTACTTCATCTATCCACGGCGGCGATTTCAGTGAGACCGAGTATGCCGGACATTTTCAGGTCGAATACGATATTCATCAACTGGTTGATCTTACGGTAGGCGGGAGGCTTATCGAGCACGAGCGTTATGGGAGTCATATCGTCTATCAGGCAGGAGTCGTGGTATCACCAAAGAAAGCAGGGTCGATCAAGTTGTCGATTGGTACTGCCTATCGCAATCCTACAGTCAGCGAATCACAGTTGTTTGCGATTTCGAATGCTGAGTCGCTGAAGCCTGAAGAGGGAGTTTTTTACGAGATTGGATATTTCAAGCGAGTTATGTCTACACTTTCGGTAGAAGGAGCTCTTTTCTGGCGAGAGGGAGAGAATCTCATCGCCGTGGTAACCAATCCATCGCCGCCGCCTCTGTCGCTCTATCAAAACGCCGGCAGCTACAGACACCGCGGCTGGGAGGCGTCGTTGCGCTACGCCACGGGGGCGGTCGCATTCAACCCGTCTTTTACCCATCTAAATCAGAAAGACCTGAACCTGTCGGTTCCGGAAGACAAGTTCGTTGCGGCTGGCAGTCTAACCATGAGGAATTTTCGGCTGAACCTCGAGGCGGTGGCAGCCTTCAATACGGCGTCGGATTCGGCTGGGGTACCTGTTATTCTTGATGATTACATGGTGGTCAACGTTGATGGCCGGTATAGTATCAGCAGCCTTGCCGATCTTACTTTGCGAATAGAAAACCTGTTCGACCGCGATTACCAGGTGGTTCATGGTTACCCGATGCCCGGAATAACCTTCCGTGGCCGAATCAGTCTGCAGGTATATTAGATTCCGCGCCCGCCTCATGTTTTTTCATCAAAAACGGCGGTTTTACTGTATATTATGTATATGGGAAAAGTCTATGTTAGATATCCGCTTGTAGCCGCAATTGTGCTTGTTCTCTGTGGCGGTATGGCGGCTCAGCAGAGCCAGCCGTTGTCCCCCTTCAGCTTATTGGGACGCCGCAGTTCGCAGTCAGAGCAAATCAATCCATCGGTCGTTAAGGTCGCGCGGTTACATTACGGCGGCGGCGGGGATTGGTACTGGGGACGTTCGGCTGTGCCGAATTTCCTGAGTTTCATCAATGAAAACACCGATTTCCCGGTGGATACTACGGAACATGAAATAACCATCATGGATCCCGAGTTGTTTCGCTTTCCGTTCTTGTTCGCCACCGGTCACGGGGTAATCAGCTTCTCATCGGATGAACGTGAACGGCTGAGGCAATATCTGACAGGCGGAGGGTTTCTCTTCGTGAACGATTCCTATGGCATGGACCCGAACTTCCGCGAAGAGTTGGCGCGACTTTTCCCGGAACGTGAGGTGGTGGAACTTCCCTTTGAACATCCGATATACCATTGCTTTTATGATTTTCCCAATGGTCCGCCGAAGATTCACGAGCACGATAACAAACCACCGCGAGGTTATGCCTTGATAGTCAACGGCAGGGCTGTCGTCTATTTTCTCGTGGAGTCCGATATAGGAGACGGGTGGGAGGATCCCCAGGTTCACAATGACCCCGAAGAGAAACGCCGGGAGGCTTTTCGGATGGGTGTTAACATCCTTACGTACGCCTTGTTATATTAGGATACATGATCGCTGATTTACATCGCTATGGAATTGACCGAACTCAATAATACTCTTTGCGCCAGGCTGAAGGGAACTCTTCTCAAAAAGCGGCTGGCGCTGTTTGCGGCCGGATTGCTGCTTACCGGAGCGGTAGTACTGGTCGTATCTGTCATTTTGTCGGCCATTGCCGGTATAGCTGTTCTGTCAGTGCCGGTCAAGATCGGCCTTCTGATCAAATCGGGACTGATAACTCTGGCGGTGTTTGTATGGTTCGCTGCCAGGAAACTGAGGCATGGTTCGGTGGAATCGGTTGCTGTCGATCTGGAGACGAAATACCCCGAACTCAAGGGGCGTCTCATCGCGGCTATCGAGTTCGCCCGCATGACGCGTACGCCGGGTTATTCAGGGGACCTTATCGCGCAGACGCAACAGCAGGCCTTCGAGAGAGCTAAGAGAGTTGATTTCAACCGCGCCGTCGGTTGGTATCCGGCTATCAGGGCCGGCAAGTTTTTCGGTGCCGCGCTGGTTGTGGCTGTTGTTCTGGTGCTTTTGATGCCGGGACTGTTTAGTTACTCGCTTGAAGTCTACTCCAATCCATCGGTTGTGGTGGCGCCGCCGCTTGGTTATCAGGTGATCCCCGTGCCGGGCTCGGTCGAGTGGGTCAAGTGGCGCGATATCGAAATAGGCGCCGCCATAGTTGGCGACAAGCTTCCCGAAAAAGCGGTCATTCGCCACCGGCTTGCGCAGGGCGCCTGGCAGGAAACAGAAGTGGATCTGGCGAAAGTCAGAAGATCCCGGCTCGACTTTGGCGATTCGTTGATGGTGAGCATGACGTTGCGTCAGATAAACAGGTCGTTTGATTACTATGTCGAGGCGGGACGGGTGAAGACCGAGGTTCAGTCGATCGATGTCGTTGATCGCCCCAGAGTGACCGGCATCAGACTCTCCGTTTTCTATCCCGAGTATACTTCGTTGCCGCCGACCGTGATAGATGAAAACAACGGCTCGTTTTCGGCTCTGATGGGAAGCCGCGTCAACATGAACGTGACGACCAACCTGCCGGTGCAAACAGCGGAACTTGTTTTCGCGGATTCAAGCCGTCTGCCCATGGGAATCGAAGGCAAGACAGCATCGGCGGCACTGGTTGTCGAGAAATCGAAACCGTACACCATTTATCTGCTCGATCATCTTGGCGAAAAGAATCCGGACCCAATCGAATATTATATAACCGCCGTACCGGACGAGTATCCCTCGATCGATGTCATCCGCCCGGGGTTCGACGTCAATCTCAACGACGAAATGATGCTGCCGGTGCAGGTGCGAATTTTCGACGACTATGGCTTCTCATCGCTGGTGCTGAAATACTCGGTTGTCTCTCAGGGAAGGCAGTCTGCTGAGAATGTGGCGGTGCTGCATTTCTCTGACAGAATCAAGACGGAAGGCGACATTGACTTCAACTGGGATCTCAACCAGATGAATCTTTTCCCGGGAGATTATGTCAGCTATTATTTCGAGGTGGCGGATAATGACCGCATTTCCGGCCCGAGGGTCAGCCGGAGCCGGGCGTTTATAGCCCGGCTTCCTTCGCTTGACGAAATAATCGCCGATAGCGAGGCGGAGAATGCCCGACGAATCAACAACGCCGAGAGTCTGTTGCGAACCGGCCAGGACCTGGCTCAGCGTTTGAAGAACGCCGCCCGCAAACTTCAGGCTCAAAACAACGAGCTTCAGAGTGGCGACTGGCAGAATCAGAAAGAACTCGAAGCCGTTTTGGACAAGAATGTCGAGGTGGTCGAGCAGATTGAGGAGCTGGCCGAGCAGATGGAGAAATCTGTCGAAGAACTCAACGACAAGGCGCTTCTGGGCCGGGAGCTTATCGAGAAGTTAATGGAGGTACAGAAGCTCTTCGAAGAAGTAGCCACGCCGGAGATGAAAGAAGCACAGCGCAAGCTTTTCGAGGCGCTTCAGACCATGGATCCAACGCAACTTCAACAGGCTATAAACGATTTTGAGATGTCTCAGGATGAGTTGCTGGATCGCCTGGAGCGTACCCTGGTGCTTTTGAAGAAGATGCAGTTGGAGCAGAAGCTGGAGGCGATGATTCGGCAGGTGGAGGATATCGCCAAGAAACAGGAAAACATGAATGAGCGCGCGGAGTCGAGTTCGTCCGATAATCTGCCGAAGCTAAGCCCGGAGGAAGAGGGTATCAAAGAGTCTCTGGACAATGTAAGAGAGCAGGCGGATCAACTCGATGAGCTGGCGCGTATGGCCGAGATGGAGCAATCCGAGGAGTTCGGCGAGTTCAAGAAGGCGCTTGAGCAGACAAAAGCCGGGGAGCATATGGACAATATGACCGGCGCCTTGAACGAGCAGGACCAGCCGCAGGCTGTGTCGGAGGGGCAGAAAGCGCTCAGTTCGGTGATGGAGATGCTGGGCAATATGCAGCAGCAGATGATGGCGATGAAGGGCGGGCAGAATGAAGCCACCCTGAAAGAGATGCGGATGGCGCTGCAGGACGCCAACCAGATTTCGCGAAGCCAGGAGGAGCTTCTTATGGAGGCGTCGGATATCGGTTCACAGTCGCTGATGCTTCGTGAGATGGCTTCCGGTCAACAGGATCTGTCCGGCACCGTGGCCGGTCTTCAGGCCAGAATCAACGAACTGGGCAAGCAGTCGCCTTATATAGCCGCCGAGTTGAGAGAGCTGGTGGATCAGGCCGGACAGCTTATGGATATGGCGATGCGAGAGTTTGACAGCAAGAACGGCAGCGCCGCCATGCACTTCCAGCGCGAGGCCATGTATAATCTCAATCGGGCGTCTATTCGTCTGATGGAATCGCTCAACCAGCAACAGCAGTCGCAAAGCGGCGCGAACTGCTCCAACGGCGTCTCGGCGCTTCAGGCTTTGTCCGATCAGCAGAACAATCTCAATCAGCAGACGCAGCAGATGCTTGGGGGAATGGGAACGATGCCTTCTGAAGGGCAGGGGGCAGCGTTTCGCGAGGCGCTGCAGCGTATGGCCGGCGAGCAGGGGTCTATCCGCAAGTCGCTCGAAGATCTCGGCCGTGAATTCGGAGGCTCGCGCCAGATACTCGGACGTCTCGATGATATCGCGAAAGAGATGAAAGAAGTCGAAGAGGCTTTGAGTTCGGGGAACCCCGGAAGCAACGTTACCGAGCAGCAGCTCAAAATATTCTCGAGAATGCTCGAAGCGAGCCGTTCGCTCTATCGGAAGGATTTTTCGGAAGAACGCCAGTCCAAAACAGCCACCAGTCAGGCCTTCTACGTGCCGCCGGAGTTGTCCCGCGAGATACTCGATGATCGTCTCAATCTGGAGGATCGTCTGCGCCGCTACCTCGGAGATGATTATCCGCCGCAATACGAGCAGCAAATCAAGGCCTATTTCAAAGCTCTGCTTCAGAAAGAAACCGGTGTCATGCAGCAAAATCCGGAAGGCGTCAATCCGGCTGAGGGCGGACAATGACGAGCATTAGGTTCACCGCGGCAGTTGTGCTTTTGTCGATCCTGCTTTTGGCCTCAGTCGATATCTCCGCACAGCAGGAGCAGGGTACGGCCGAAACTGAAATTGGCCAGGCGGAACTCAACGCCAATATAAACTTCTGCCGCGGGCTGATGCGGGAACGCAACTACGAGGGAGCTTCGGCGCTGCTTGAGACTCTTTATGAAAAATATCCCGATAATACCGTCGTTATAAGCCTGCTGATTCAGTGCTACGATCAACTTCAGTACTACACGAAGGCGGCAGAGATAATCCAGCGTTACCTGAAGAATTACCCCGACAATTTCAACATGCGACTCTTGTATGCCGAGGTTCTTGCCAAGCAGGGTGAGCTTGACAGATCGGAAGATATCTACCGGCAGGTGGCTGAGTCGATCGCGGTCTCGAACGTAATCCGCCTGCAGGCGATAGTCCAGAGTATGGTGCGTCACAACCTCGGAGACCGGATAATATTGTTTATTGACAGTCTGCGGGCGCTTGCTTCCGACAGCACGTTGTTCGCCATCCAGCGTGGTTCGGTGCTCGAAAGCAAAAAACTTTACAGGGAGGCGGTGCTCGAATACTATCCGCTGCTGAGAGATACGTCGCGCACCGGCAACGATGCCGAAAAGCGCATAATGGACCTTCTGGATTTCGCCGATTCCCAACAGCAGGCCGAGGAGGGCCTGCTCGCGCAGTCCGATCTGCCTGAAAATGCCCGCGCCCTGAAAATTCTCTCGACTTATTACCTTAAGTCCGGGCGGTTTGATGAAGCGTTCGACTTTACGGTAAGCCGCGATTCTCTCGAAGGGTTCGACGGCGGGACACTTCTTTCATACATGCAAACGTGCTTGGAACGAAAGCTGTATCAGCAGGCGGCGCGCATGGGGGAGTATCTCTTCGGACGCAGAGAGATTTATCGGCCGGGCTCGGAGGTTTATCTTGTTTATGCTGATGCCCTCGTGCGGCTTCACCGTTACGATGAGGCTATCGCGGTGTTGGACGATCTTTTCGCCACGGCCCAGGAGGATGGTGTCAGGGTGGAGGCTCTCTACGCGCTGGGACTGATTCATCTTGATGCCCTCGGTGACAATGATAGGGCGATAGACTATTTTGACTCGGCTCAGTTTTTCTATTCGCGCAACCCCGCCTATCTGGCCGCCATGATGACCAGACCGATTTGCTATCTGCGGAAAGGCGAGCTTCAGAAGGCGGCGGAAGATTTCGATGCCGGTTTGAAGCTGAACCCTCCCGATGAAGTTCGGGAGAGGGCGGAGTATTACAAGGCGCTGATTCTGTTTTTCGAGAAACAATACGATTCCTCGCATGTGGCTCTCAAAAAGCTCCTGGTGGATCATCCCCGCGGATTGTATGTCAATGACGCTGTCAGGATGATGGTGATCATTGACGAGGCCGGTGATTCGCCCGAGCAGCTTTATGATTATTCCAACGCGCTGTTGTTCGAGGAG
This sequence comes from Candidatus Zixiibacteriota bacterium, assembly GCA_040756055.1. Classification (NCBI taxonomy): domain Bacteria; kingdom Pseudomonadati; phylum Candidatus Zixiibacteriota; species Candidatus Zixiibacteriota bacterium. The sequence continues at coordinate 34,632 of JBFLZR010000001.1, read as the reverse complement.
CGTCGTATGAGCGATTCAGCGATGGCCGGCCTGTCTAAGATAGCGAACGATCCTGACGCGGTACTGGCCGATATCGCCTTGCTGGGTCTGGCGGAATTGAGTTTGAGTCAGGCTGACTCACTTGCGGCGGTGAGATATATTGACAGTCTGTCGATCCGTTTCGAAGATTCTTATTACCGGCCTTACGGGCTTAAACTGAAAGCGGATATTTTCGCCGAGACGGTTGAGCTGCGCGGGCAGGCAGTAGAGATTTACCGATCTTTACTGGAGAAGCACGCCAATTATCCGTTCATACCCGCGGTCAGAAAGAAGATGAGAGAGCTTCAGGAAATTTCGGGTTCCGCTTAAAAGGTACTCAATTTCTTTTTGGTCATTTCGAGACCCTTGACCTGCTGCTGGAGATCGAAGATCTTTTGCTCGTACTGTTCTTTCTTTTTTGCGCGCGCTTTGGTTGTGGTCCTGACGAGTAGAGCCAGGGAGATGAGCATGAACATTACGGAATTCACCTGGCGGAAAATTTCACCCATGTTGAAAATCGAGTCCGCGAACGCCAGTATTCCGAGCACGAATAATACGCTACACCAGACAAACATTGTTTACTCCCTCCACATTGGGGGCGAATAAGCTTTGAAATAATAGGTTGTGATTAATCCATTATTTATATATTTTTTCTTTCAATCTCAGAAGAGACTGGTACTATTAAGACTTTATCGGTATAATGGTTAGCCGCTTTAGAAGGAGTATTCTGGCTATATGAATCACAATCATAAAGAGACCTTTGATAAGACCAACGCCATTTTGGCGGGAGTGGTCTTTCTGATTGCCTTTGTTGTTTATGCCCTGACGGTCCAACGGTCATTTTCCTTCTGGGATTGCGGGGAGTTTATTGCCTGCTCGTATATTCTGGGCATTCCCCATCCTCCCGGCTTTCCGCTGTTTATCTTGATTGGGCGCATATTTTCGATCATTCCCTTTGTCGAAGATATCTCCTACCGGGTCAACTACATATCGGTCCTTTCTTCAGCCGTCACAGCCATGTTCAGCTACCTTCTGACGGTGAAGCTGGTTCGGTTTTTCTTCAAAAAAGAGGACCGCGATAATCCGCTTAACCGGCTGATTGCCTATATCGGGGGTATAGCCGGCGGTCTGTTTGTGGCCTTTTCTCAGACCAACTGGGCCAACGCTGTAGAGGCCGAGGTTTACGGCCTGGCGCTGGCTCTTTCGGTGGCCATCGTGTGGCTGACGGTGAGATATTTTGAAAGACGCGGGACGCCATCGGGCACCCGGACAATGATACTGGCTTTCTATCTGGCATTGCTGGGAGTCGGGATTCACATGACTGTTTTTCTCGTTGTGCCCATTTGCGCCATATTTTTCGTGCTCAAGAAGGAGGCCACCAAACGGGACTGGCTTTTGGTATGTCTGTTCATAATCGTAGAGCTGGCTTTGATATTCCTTCTGGCCAATGCTTTCGCCGATACCAGTCGCGGCTCAACCATGTTCTTTGTCTTTACAGCTGTTTTGGGCATAGCTCTGGTGGTGATGCTGTACAAGAAAATCAACTGGGCCATTCTTGTTGCCGTAGCCTCGGCCAGTTCGATAATGGTGGCATTCTCCGACTACCTCGTAATTACCCCGATAGCGCTGGCTGTTCTGGTTATTCTCGGGCTTATCTCGAAGCAGCGGAAGTGGAATTTGCATTGGAAGACCGGTCTCACGCTGGTGATAATCGCTTTTATCGGGATATCGATTCACTTGATGGTACCTATCCGGTCTTCACTTAACCCGCGCATCGATGAAAACAACCCGTCACGCGACTGGCACACTTTTGTAAGCTTTCTGGACCGCAAGCAGTATGGTCAGATGTCGATGTTTGAACGGATGTTCAAACGCCGGGGAACGTGGGAGAATCAGTTCGGCCGGCATCCTCACATGGGTTTCTGGTCGTATTTCGAAGAGCAGTATTCATCGGGCGGATGGCGCTTTATCCTGCCGTTTTTCGGCCTTGGTCTGATGGGGGTATACACTGCCATCAAAAAACGTCTGGAGATAGGGCTGCCTTATCTCACGCTCTTTTTGATATGTTCGGTGGGCTTGATCTTGTATATGAATTTCGCTGACGGCACCCAGTATGATTACCAGACCCGGGATGCCTATCTGGAGGTGCGTAACCGTGACTACTTCTTCACGCCGGCATTTGTCTTTTTCGGCATAGCTATGGGAATGGGTGTGGCTTCGGTGATGCAGTACCTGCGGGAGGCTGTAGGCGGGGAAAACTCGAAGCGCCAACGGTTGGTGACAATCGCTTCTTCAGCTCTGGTTTTGTTGCCGGCGGTATCACTGGCGCACAGTTACCGCATAAATGACCGTTCGAAAAACAATATTCCCTACAACTACGCGGCGAATATGCTCGACACCTGTGCTCCCAACGCGATTTTGTTCACGGCCGGTGACAACGACACTTTTCCGCTTTGGGCCATTCAGGAGGTTTACGATTATCGAAAAGATGTTACGGTCGTTAATCTGTCGCTGTTGAACACGGACTGGTATGTCGAGCAGATGAAAAACCGCTACGGTGTACCTATATCGTTGACCGACGAGCAGATTCTGTGGTATCCGGAGGAGATCCGTCCCGGAATAGAGGTGCACCGACCCCGTGAGTCGTTCGTGGATCGACCCCGGGGGATAAGGACGGTTCTCAATCCGTATCCGCTGCAGGGCCGGGTCATTCGGGTGCAGGATATGATGGTCGACGAAATCGTTCTGGAAAACAAGTGGCAGAGGCCGATCTACTTCAGCTCCACGCCGTGGGATTCGGACTTGAAACTCCGTGAGAGAGTGACGATTGACGGTATCTTGATGCGTTTGGATCGTCAGCCGGATTCTTCGAGGGTAGATATACCATCTTCCTGGAACCTGTTTATGAATCACTACAATTATGATGGGTTTGAAAACTCGGTTGTCTATCGCGATGAAAACGCCACCGGCGTTTTCATGGGTCTGGGAATGGCCGCATCACAGGTGTTCAATGAAATGGCTCGTCAAAACATGGTGGATTCAGCCATGCAGCTTGCACAGAAGATAAACACCGTGTATCCGGAATACTGGCAGATGTATGTTCTTCGAATAGAAGTTTTGGAAAGGCAGGGAGATACGGCACAAGTCATGTCCTTGCTTACCGAACTTCACGATACTCTCACCGCGTTTTTCGAAAGCAATCGGGAGAACGTGTTCTACATGCAGGATCTGGGGTTAACGAAAGCGGAGATCGGCCGTCGGACGGGCGATCAGGCGATGATCGAAGAAGGCATCCGTCTGTTGTACCACGCTTTCGAGCTTTTCCCCAACAATCCGTTTGGTTTCCGTAAACTTGTCACTGTTTTGCTGCAGCAGGGTAGAACGCAGGATATTCGGACGGTGGTGCAGGAATTTGCCACGTACAAACGAAATCTGGAAGATCCCTGGGTTCAGCGATTGCTGGGGATTACCCATCCCACCGGGCTCACCCCGGACGATTACTGATGACTGGCTGAATTCTGTCTAAAAGCAAAGGCTCCTCATTCGCTCTGGCGGGCGAGGAGCCTTATTTATTTCTCTTCGTCGACGGTATGTTTTCAAAAAATCAGTCGGAAAGACGGTACTCGGTTCGGCGACGGTATTTGCCTTCTACCCGGTCCATCATCTTCTCACAGATGAACTCCCGCCGGACGGTGCAGTAGTCGCTGTGGTAGCGGCCGATTATGCGGTTGACCTCGTCTTCAGTATAGACCCGGTTTGGTTCAAACTGGGCCAGAATGTACTCCAATAGGTATTTGCGCTTGCTCCGCTGCGCCGGCAGAGTGTCGATATGCTCGTCCTTAACGAAATTGGAGACAACCTTGTCGCGCTTGGTATGGCCGTTTTGATTGGAGTGCTTTTCGAGCCAACCGTGAACCGAAACTTCGGGTATACGCCAGTCTTTGCCGATTTTGTATGCCTCGATCTCGCCGGATTGCACCTTCCGGGTAATAACCTGGACATTCATTTTTAGCTTTTCGGCCAGTTCAGAAGTAGTGAAAAACTCAGTGGTCTTGATCAAACCTTCTTTGTATTCCATTTTCATGTTCCTTAGTAAATAATATTGTGGGAATAAGGGCTCGCGCAATGGTATTGTCAAGTATATTTTGGTACAATTCGGTATTTTATTCGCAATGACGCTCATCTTCAGTCAGTCACTCATCCGCAGGAGCTGACACGGGCATTTCCGGGGCCGGCTGAGTTTTAGCACGAAAACCGGGAAATGGTTGGAAAATCCGGCTTTGAGGTGTCATCAAAATAGTTCCCGGCCCGATGTGCGCCAGACAGGCTAAGTAATTGTAATAAAGCTGGTTAACTTGCGGAGGTGGTGCCGAATGGGTGTTTTCATGCCTTTTTTGACGGTTGATGCCTTGCCAGAGGCGTTTTATTTTCGTATTTTGAATGGAGAGAGGTTGCGGACGAAGCTGTAAAGCTGTTATAGCTCCTCAAGATCGTTTTTGGATTCTGCCTGCATGGCCTTTGGTTATATCCGCTAAGCAACCTCAACACAACTGCGAGTTTTAGCTCTCTAAATCTGGTATTTGCCTCTACGGTGAGTCCTGTTCAGGAGCAAGGAGGCGGGTTATGGAAACCAGACAACAGTTAAGCCTGTCCGGCCGAAAGAGACGGCCCAGGCTCGTACTCGGCATTGAAAAGCTTCCCCACCTTTCGGACGAGGAAAAGGCCGCTTTAAAGGAAGTAACCGGTCGGTATCCTTTCAGGGCGAGTGAGTATTACCTGAATTTGATTGATTGGAACGACCCTTATGACCCTATCCGACGGCTGATAATTCCGCATCTTCACGAGTTAAAAGCGTGGGGGGAGCTGGATGCGTCGAAAGAAAAAGCTGTTACGGTTCGTAAGGGGGTTCAGCACAAGTATGCCTCGACGGTACTACTGCTGGTCAATGAGGTGTGCGCGTCGTACTGCCGGTATTGTTTTCGTAAGCGTCTGTTTATGAACGATAACGATGAAGCAACCTATGATATTGAGGCCGGCATCGATTATATCAGACATCATCCGGAGGTCAATAACGTACTTTTGACCGGCGGCGACCCGATGATTCTTCCGACTCATCGTATCGAGAAGATACTGGCGAGTTTGCGGCATATCGAGCATGTGCGCATTATCCGCCTCGGGTCGAAAATGACAGCTTTCAATCCGTTCAGATTTCTTGACGACGATCACCTTATGGAGGTGTTCCGCAGATATTCGTTGCGGGATCGCCGAATCTACATGATGTGCCATTTTGACCATCCGCGCGAGCTTACCGAAGAAGCGCGTGAGGCAATCGATCGGCTCTTGCGGGCCGGCGTGATTTGTGTCAACCAAAATCCCATAATCAGGGGAATATCGGACGATGCCGATACGATGGCTGAGTTGTGGAACGAGTTGTCTTATATCGGTGTGCCCCAGTACTATGTTTTTCAATGCCGACCTACCCGGGGAAATGAACCGTACGCGATACCGATCGTCGAAGCCTACCGGAAGATCGAGCAGGCGAAAAGGAAGTGCTCGGGTCTGGCAAAAAGACTGAAATACGGCATGTCGCATGAATCGGGCAAGATAGAGGTGGCGGGAGTTGACTACCACCACATCTATTTGAAATATCATCGGGCCAAGCATGTGGTCGATGAGCAACGCCTGGTGGTGTGTTATCGCGATGATCGAGCCGTGTGGCTGGATCAATTGCGGCCGGTGGAAGGTTATCGAAATGACTATTATCGCTCCACTTATGACCGTCAGGCGCCGCGCGATTTCATGGCGTGAAATTAGACTGCCGATGAATGTCCCGCCGGGATAGATGTAAAAAAGTCAGGCCGTTTTGACCTGACTTTTTGTTTAACCGACTCAATTTCTTCTCAAGCGGGCGTTTGCTATTCGGACTTGTGGGTAATCATTGCCGAAGCTTGCGCTTTGGGAAATATGATTATCTCGGCCACCTGAACATGATCGGGCCGACTGGCAATCCAGACTACGGCGTCGGCAACATCATCTCCCGTAAGAGGTTTGAATCCTTTGTAAACCGAGGCGGCGCGCTCTTTATCACCGCGGAACCGCACTTCGGAGAACTCCGTCTGCACCAGGCCCGGATCGACCGTCGATACTTTGACCGGCGTGTCCACCAGATCCAGTCGCATGCCCTTCGTTAGAGCGTCAACGGCGTGTTTGGTGGCGCAATACACGTTGCCGCGCGGGTAAACCTCGTGTCCGGCAATGGAGCCAATATTGATAATATGGCCGCTCCCCCTGGCAATCATATGAGGGATTATTGCCCGGCTTATGTATAGAAGTCCCTTGATGTTGGTATCGATCATTTCTTCCCAGTCTTGCAGTTTCGCTTCGTGAAACTTATCCAGTCCGCGGCTCAGGCCGGCGTTGTTAACGAGGATGTCGATATCTTTCCATTGCGGCGAAAGTCCGGCGATGGCACGCTCGACCGCCTCGCGATCGCGGATATCAAGTGGTAGAATCTGACAATCCGTTTCGAGTTCAGCAATGAGAGCGTTCAGTTTTTCTTTTCTCCTCGCCGCCAGGATAACCCTCGCGCCTTTGGCCGCGAAGCGCCGGGCGCACGCTTGGCCTATGCCCGACGAGGCTCCGGTGACGAGTACGATTTTGTTTTTCAGATCTGTCATATCGAATCACCTTTTGTACAATGTAGTTTTTCCGAATCTAGGCCCTGATTTTGGTTCAGTCAAACACTTTACTGCTCAAGATTTGCTCAACGTTACAATCATGACCGTATTCGCTGAGAATATCTGCCGGTGTGGTCTTTACCTGACTGACTATAGGACACAATCGACACAATGATTGCTCTGTCAGCTAAACCGTTCCTGAATGGCCCGTTTTTCCTCAATATTATGATATTGCTGTACAATAACTTAGAATATTTTGCTGCCGTTATTGTCGGTAATGGCTGTCGGCACATAATCTGCAGAGTCATTGGACATGAAACTAGCCTAAATTTTGTACGGCTGCCGCCCGATATTAATATGGTGAATAGTCCATGGCTCCTTCGGGTGACAGTCAGCACGCGGAGGAACCCAAAGTGGCGGACATTGAAAAGAAACAGGAGTTGATCAGACCGAGCAGGCCCAAAAAGACCTACTGGCACCTTTACAGCCTTCAGAGTCTCGAATCGGAAAAACTGGCTCGCATAGTCAACAAGGTCCTGAAGAAAGAATACGTACTGATAAAATAGGCTGGTAATTAAAGCTTGACAGTCTTCACCATCAGTCATAACTTCTGCCCGAGCTAGTTGAGATTTGGGGCAGGACGCCTGTTCGTCTCCAATTTTCTTACGTTTTTAAGTATTTTGGAAGAGTATAAGAGTGCTTAGGAAGAAATTAACATTGATGTTAATTCCCAATTCAATGGGAATTCTAAAACAGCTCAGTATCCCGGTGGCTCTCATTTATTTTGGGGCCCTCGGCGTTATCATTTTGCTTATCGCCACCTTTTTCCTTTCGGCTCATTTTTTCTCCACTAAGGTTGACCAGTCTGAACTCGAGCGGCTCCGCACCGAAAACACCCGTCTTCAGGAGAAATATGAGCAGTTGAGATGGAACCTGGCCGAGGTGAGCGACCGATATAGTGAGCTGGTCCAAAAGGAAATCAAAATCCGCTCCATCTTTGACTTGCCCGAAATTGACCTCGAAGAAAGACAACTTGGTATCGGTGGTCCGGCGGCGGCGCAGCTCCAGGAAGTATCTGATTTGGAAAAGGATGCGATGTCTACCGAACTTGAGGTCGATCGCCTGCTTCGTCTGTCTCGATACGAATTGGAGAAATACGGAGAAGTTCAAGACGCCCTTACCAATATCAAGGACCGTCTGGATCATACCCCCTCGATTTGGCCGACCAAGGGATGGGTTTCGCGTGGTTTCGGGATGAAGTTTGACCCGTTCACCGGTTACAAGCAGATGCACCGGGGTATTGACATTGCCAGCAGAACCGGTACGCCGATTATCGCCACTGCCGATGGTGTAGTCAAATCAATCAGCACCGACAACATGATGGGTAAATACGTTGTCATAGACCACGGATACGGTTTCAAGACCCGATACGGACATCTGTCGCAATTTAAGGTCAAGCAAGGTCAGAAGGTGAAAAGAGGGGATGTGATCGCTTTGATGGGTTCGACGGGTTATTCGACCGGTCCGCACCTTCATTATGAGGTCATTCGTAACGGTAAATTTTTCGCCCCCAGTCAGTTCATACTAAATGACATGAATCGATAACTGAAGCATAAGATTTATAATAAAGGCCGCCGGTTTCCGGCGGCCTTTTTGTTTTTCAATACGAAGATTTCCCGCTGATGGCCGGCCCCCGACCTATCTTATTGCCAAACAAACGATTTGCGCAATGTCCGAAAATACGCTCAGAACGGAACAACTCCCTAAACAAAATTTAAGCAAAAAGCGGACAAAAAAGACTTGCGGAGTCGATTATCGCAGTGCAACTTGATAATCAACTCAAACGTGAAAAGAAATCGGAACACATGTGCTCGGTGCTCTGTTTTCAAAGTAACAAAGCTCAGGTTGGGAAAGTGAAAAAACACAACACCAAAATTAAATCCACGGTCCTACCCAACAATGATGACGATGAACAGGATGTAAAGAGGCTCGTTGCCGAAATCAAGAAAGGCAACAAGCTCGCCTTTACGGAACTGGTCAACCGTTATCGCAGCCAGGTTGCCGCGCTCGCCTACAAGATGGTTAACGATTACGACGAGGCGGCGGATATAGCTCAGATCGTTTTTGTCAAGATGTCGAACAACATCTGGCGGTACGATGAGAGCAAGAAATTTTACACCTGGTTGTACCGGATAACGGTGAATGCGGCTATCGATTACATTCGCAAGCACAGGCGTCACCGTCATGAGCCTCTCGAGAATTTCCGGGAATCTATCGAGAACATTAACGCGGATCCGGAGTTCCATTTCCGCCGGCAGCAGATAAGCGGTTACATCTCCGAGGCCACGAAGTCGCTTAACGACAAGCAGCGCTCCGCGTTCATCCTGCGTGATGTCGAGGGGTGCAAGATTGACGATGTGGCCAACATCATGAACATGCCCGAGGCTACTGTGCGGTGGTATCTGCATCGCGCCCGCAGCAAGGTGCGCAAGGAGCTGATGCGCAATTGCCCGCAGTTGCTGCTCATGCTCGGTATCAAATAGCCGCAACAAAAATCGCCATCTCTTCAAAGGACGTGATTGGGCGGGTTCAGTCTCTTCGTATGGATGTCGTACCCTGCGGCTGGTTTAGCCGCAATATTTCCTTAATCGGCGTCCGTACTGACAGACACAGGTGCGCTCAATCGTGCACATGTCCGCCGCAATTAGCCGTTTTTCCCGCGCTCCGAAATAGGTTGGACGGCAGGGCGAAATTGTATAAATTACGACAACCGGGAGCATAGTTGCAGCATGTTAAGATTTGAAATAACCCCCAAAAGGGCGCTGGTACTGTTCATTGCCATGACTGTTACACTCGTGGCGCTGGCGGTCTGGTGGATAGTCTTCATGGCGCGGCTGGTGGATGAAAAGGTCCAGATGGCGATTGAACTGGGAGCCACGCAGGAGTTTGTCGACCATATCCACGAGCAGGAAATCGGCCGCCAGATCATGGTAGGTCTGGAAGGCTTGTTTATGCTGGTCCTGGTCGGTTTCGGCGCCTGGCTGATCTACCGTGCTCTGGTTAGAGCCGATGAACTGAAGTACCAGCAACAGAATTTCCTCATGGCTGTGACGCACGAGCTCAAGACCCCGCTGGCGTCGATGAAGATATATCTCGACAGTCTCGAATCGACGAAGATTCCACAGGATAAGAAAGCCTCGATAGTTCCGCGTTTGAAGATGGATGCCAATCGGCTGGAGAAGCTCGTGGAAAATGTGCTGGAAGCGGGACGTTTCGAGCGGAGCGGCTTTCATCTCAGCAGAGAAATATTCAATTTCAGTAAACTGGTCGATGAATGTATTGCCACTCTGAGCAAGTACCCGTCGGAGACGGCGGTGACTGTCCGCAGGGGAAGTTTCGATGAGAGGGTCATGGTTTATGGCGATCGGTCGGCGCTCAAGCGCGCCATAGATGCCGTAATGGAGAACTCCGTCAAATACAACGACAAAGACTCCATTGAGGTCGATGTCAGCCTGAAGCGAAACGACGGCAAAGCGTGCCTTCAGATCTCAGATAACGGTGTCGGTCTTTCCCGAAAGGATGCCGCCCGCGTGTTTGAACGGTTCTTTCGCGCGGAAGCAGACATAAATCACAGTGTGCCCGGCAGCGGGCTGGGTTTGTATCTCTGTCGCGAGATTGTCGTGGCTCATGGTGGCCGAATTGCGGTTCATTCGGAGGGACCCGGCAGCGGCGCGAGGTTCGATATAGAATTGAAAGTGGAGACATCCGATGAAAAGAATACTGCTCGTTGAGGATGACCCCAATCTGGCCGATGGTCTTCTGATGAATCTCGAAGCCGATGGCTATGAAGTCGTTCACATTGAACACGGTCGTCAGGCCCTCGATGAATTTCAACGAGGAAATTACGACCTTGTTCTGCTGGATATAATGCTTCCGGGCATGGACGGGCTGACAATCTGCAAGAATATCCGAGACTCGGGTTCGACGGTTCCCATCCTGTTTATCACGGCGCGGGACCAAACCGAACAGAAAGTCGAAGGGCTGTTGGCCGGTGGTGATGACTACATCACCAAGCCCTTCGATGTCGGTGAACTTATGGCGAGAATCCAGGGCATATTCCGTCGCCAGGCCTGGCTGGCATCGGGCGAATCGGCTCCGGATCGTTTCGAATTCGATGGGCGCAGTATTGATTTCAAGATCTACGAAGCGAAAGGCCCATCGGGTTCGTACGACCTCACCCGGAAGGAATGCATGGTGATGAAATACCTCGTGGAGCGGACAAACGAGGTCGTCAGTCGTGATCAGCTTCTTGACGCTGTCTGGGGATATCATATCTATCCAACCAACAGAACCATAGACAACTTCATATTGAAGCTGCGCAAGGTGTTTGAAGACGATCCGGGAGACCCGAAATATATCGAAACCGTCCGCGGCGTTGGCTACCGTTTTACACTGGGTAAGCCCGGAAACGGCCGGAAATGAGTAGATCGGCGGGAGTGAGAAGCTTAAGAGCTTGATTTGTATAGACTTGTCTCTCACGGTCGGGCCATAATAGTGCTTGACTTATATCAGGCATTCATTATAATATTCGCCTGCCGGATGAACGGCTACAACTAATGTTGTCACTTGTACTTGGGTTAGGGAACATCGGCGAACGTTACAGAAACAGTCGCCACAATCTTGGATTCCGGGTAGTTGAGCGGCTGATTGGGTCCGATGTTCACAGCTGTGGCCGTGAAGCCTGCGAGTTTCGCTGGTTCGAAAAGAAAGTAGGATCGGCTAAAATTATTCTGGCTATGCCGAAAACGTATATGAATCGTTCCGGCCTGGCCGCAAGCGCTCTTTTACAAGAGAATGACCTTGGTCCCGCTCAGATGCTGGTTGTCGTTGACGATATCAACCTGCCGCTGGGAAAAATCAGGCTGCGTTCATCGGGGACCGATGGCGGGCACAACGGCCTGGCATCGATCATTGAAGAGTTGCAGACGGAGGACTTTCCTCGTCTTCGGCTCGGAATAGGTCCGTTGCCGGAGCATGCCGACCAGGTCGAATTTGTTTTAGGAGATTTCGAGAAGAGCGAAATTGAGATTGTCGAAAACATGATCATCACCGCGTCAGAGGCAGTGCTGGTGGCTATCAAGCACGGGCTTGACGAGGCGATGTCACAATATAACCAAAACCCTGCTTAGCCGGAACCGATATCCCCGGCTGGGCCGTTTAACCTCTAACCAACGTCCGTAGGGAGGATATTGAATGAACCTTTACGAGACAACTTTTATCATCAACCCGCAGACTGACGACGCGACGATCGACCGTCATGTCCGTTCAGTCGCTGACCTTATCACCACCAACGGTGGCGCGATCAAGTTCGAAGATCACATGGGGACGCGTCGTCTCGCATATGAAATTCAGGGCTTGAATCAGGGCTATTACGCCAGCTTCATTTTCGACGCGCCGACCTCGCTGATGCGGAAACTGGACCGGCATTTCAAACTCAACGAATCTTATATCCGGTATCTCACTGTTCGGTTCGAAGGAGACCTTGAGAAGCTCTTGCAGCGCATGGATTATGACGCCTCCGGTTCCGAAGGGCGGACCGAGTCCTCCGGTGAGCAGAAGTCTTCCAGACCGGAAACTCAGCGACAAGTCGCGGAATCGTCTTCTAAGGACGAACAGGAAGCGCAGTCTGACGCGGCGGGCTTAAGCGACGAACCCCAGCAGCAGGATGAGAAGGAGCTGTAAGGTGTTTCGACTCCGGGGATGGCCCCAGTGGTTGTACCCGGTAGTTATGGTGATGTAAACTAACAATTGAGGATTTACAATATGCCGGTAGTAAGAGGCAAAAAGATCTGTCGCTTTTGCGAGAACAAGATCAACTACGTAAACTATAAGGATGAAAGAATCCTTAAGCGTTTTACCAATGAGCGGGGTAAAATCATTCCCCGACGTATCTCGGGAAACTGTGCCATGCACCAGAGGAAAGTGACTACGGCCATCAAGCGTGGTCGGATTCTCGCAATCGTGGCCTTTGAGAGTGAATCATACAGATAACGAAACTTTAGACAACAGTACCGGGCTGACCGCCTCGTCGCCGGATTTGGGGCGAGAGGCATATTTGATGGCGGCTTCTATCGTTTTTTACCCGGTTCTGGCGGGGTTGGCCCTGAGTTCACCAGGCGCTGTGGCGATGGCAGCCAGTACTTTTGCGTATATGCTTTCCATTTACACGGTATATGGCATTGCTCGATTCGCCTCCGCGGGGCGTAATTACCTGCTCTGGGGCGTGGCTGCAGTGGCGCTCATAGCCGGGTATCTCATTACCGGCGTCGGCGCACTCTGGCCGCTCATAACGGCTTTCAGTCTGATTCTGTTTGCCGGTGTGATTGCCGGACGGATGACAGCCGCCGGAAGCAGGCCCTTTCGGGTCTACCTGACCGGCCTCGCCGTAGCGGTACTGTTCGCTGTGGTTCATTATGCTCCCCAGTTCAGACCGATGATGACGGCTGTTTCCGAATGGACCGAAACGTTCGTCGAAGAGATTACCCGGGGGCTTATCAACCTCGGGTACGGAGCCGACGCGGTTCGGCAGAATATGCAAAGCACGAAAGAGATGTTGAAAGCGGTGGTGCGCGTCATACCGGCGATGCTGATTCTAAGCGCGGTACTTCCTTATTCCATCGGCTACCTTGTATTCGCTTATCGCGAGGGTCGAAAAGGTGGCGCTGCCGAAAAGCTGACCGTCTTTGAGCGCTGGAAGATGCCGTTTGCGGTGATGCCGGTGGTCATTGTTGCCGTGTTGCTGAGGCTGTTGAGCTCCGGTACCATCGCTCTGGTGGCCGACAACATTCTGGCGTGCCTGGCATTTTACTATGTCATCACGGGCCTGGCTCTGATGGAGTATTACCTGCGGAGGTATCTTCCCAATTTTCTGCGGGTTATGTTCTATATTTCGTTTTTTATATCCCAGTTTATCGGGCTGCTGTTTTCCGCTATCATGCTGCTGATTATTGCCTTGCTGGGATTTATTGACAGCTTTCTCGATTGGAGAAAAGTTCAGCAGTTGAGTTTGGAAGAGAAATAACGTATTTTATAAAGTCGATTGAAAGGAATTGTTATGAAAGTGATTCTACGCGAGGATGTGCCGGATCTGGGTCGCGCCGGACAGACAATTGAAGTCAAGGCCGGATTCGGCCGCAACTATCTGATTCCGCGCAATCTGGCAATCCCGGCCACCAGAGCCAACTTGAAGGCTGTTGGTGAAATAAATAAGCAGAAAGAATTGGCCGATCGCAAACGCCGTCGCGAAGCCGAGGTCATCAAAGACCGCATTGAAAAACTGGAACTGTCGACCGAGGTACTCGTGGGCGAAGACGAAAAGTTGTTCGGTTCAGTGACATCGTCGGATATCGCGGAACTGCTCGAAAAGCAAAATGTTCTCGTAGATAAGAGGGCTATTTTGCTCGAGGCGCCGATCAAGGTTCTCGGCGTGTACACCGTGCCTGTCAAAATAGACAAGGATATTGCCGCTAATCTTAAGCTCTGGGTTGTTAAGAAGTCGTAACGATGAAGATGCTTGAAGCGAAAGTAGAAGGTCTTGCTCTGGATATGACCACCAATTCCCCGGTTGTTATCCTGGCTCCCGACGGTCTCAACAAGGTGCTGCCGATCTGGATCGGTCACGCCGAGGCGTGGGGCATTGCTATGGAACTATCGGGGGTGAAATCCAAGCGACCCCTCACCTACGATTTGCTTAAGGAAGTTATCGGTACCCTCCATGCCAGGGTGGAACGAGTGGAAATAACCGAGCTCAAGGAGCAGACGTTTTACGCCCGGATCCATCTTTCGGTGAATGGAGAGAACCTTGAAATCGATGCCCGGCCCTCGGATTCTATCGCACTGGCCCTTAAAGTGAAAGCGCAGATCTACGTCAACGAGGAGCTTTTCAGCATCAACGAAGACGAATCCGCTGAAAAGCCTTCGATGCCGACCGATCCGGAATCGTTGAGGGAGAGGCTCAGAAGAATTAACCCGGAAGATTTTGGGAAGTATTCACTTTAGGATGTCCACAGGCTATTACAGGTTTGCCGTATCGCTAATTCTCGCTCTTGTCCTGACGCTCAGTGTCGCCGCGGAGGATATCGAAGATTCTCCGGAGGCGGTGTCGCTTTATGCCAAAGGCAAGCGACTGCTTCGGGAGAATAACTGGTTCGATGCCGCCAATGTCTTCGGTGAGCTTGAAACACGCTTCCCCGGCTCTCCCAACCTGGACCTGTTCGTATTCAATCGGGCGAAGGCCCGGCTTTATCTGGGCGAGTACAGCGAGGCCGCGGCCGGATTCAATCACTTTGTAACGAGATTTACCAATTCATCTTTTTTACCGTATGCCTATTATTTCCTCGGAGACGCCCTTTATCTCGGCGGCGATGTAAACCGTTCGATTCGGTCCTATCTGACGGCATATGAAATGTCGCGCTCCAAAGAGCTCGATGATCTCTTGCTGGCTTCACTTACGGGGGCGTTTCGCAGCGCGAACTCCGTCAATTTGAGTGAGGCCGACTTTGAGGATCTGCCAAAGGACAGAGCCTGCGCTCTCATCAAACCGCTTGCCGACATACACGTTCAGCGCGGCGAGCTGGGGCGAGCCGGGGAGTTGATGTCGATCTGCGGCGAGCAGCTCGATGTTACACAGCAGCCCGGTGCGGCTCAATTGCCCGATAAGCGACTTGAGATAGCGCTGGTGCTGCCGATGTCCGGCGAATTGCAGAATTTCGGGCAGGAGATTTACAACGGCGCTGTCATAGCGGCCGAGCTTTATCGCGAGGAGACGGGACGCCGTCTGAAACTGACACCTTACGATACCAAAGGAGACCCGGTAGAAGCTGCCCGTATAGTGGGAGAACTGTCGCGTGCGACAACGACCGATGTGGTCATAGGTCCGCTCACCAGTGACGAGTCAATGGTCGCCTCGGCGGTGCTGAATTGTTCGTCTTTGCCGCTGATAGCCCCGGCCGCAACCGAGGCCGGACTTACGAAGCTCTCGTCGGTATCGTTTCAACTGGCCCCCAACATCGATCTCCAGGGCGTCACGCTGGCTACCTTTGCCATGCGTAACCTTGGCGCCGATTCGGTGGCGATCATATCATCGACGGCAGATGACCACTTGCGGATGACGCGGGCGTTTGCGGAGCATTTTCGCAAGATGGGCGGTACGGTGGTAGCGACAGAGTATTACCGGTCGCGTGATACGGACTTTGGCGCCTATATAAGGGATATCAAGTCGATCCTCATCGGGCAACATGATGACTCGACATATTACATCAATGCCAACGGTGACACGCTGGACCTGGATATTATTCCCGCCACTGTGGACTGTCTGTTTTTGCCCGGCGACTCAAGACAGTTGAGACAACTTTTGCCGCAGATAAATTTCTATAACCTCAATGGTCAGTATCTCGGGTCGGATGGTTGGGGTGATGACGCCGTTTACAAGCTGGGCGATAATATCACCAAGGGGGCTGTGTTCAGTTCTCCTTTCCTCGAAGGACGTCAGTCCGACCAGTACCTCAAACTGGCGGTCGCATATGACAGCCGTTATGGTAGTCGCCCGTCAAGATTGTCGGCGCTCGGTTACGATGCCGTCACGCTGGTGACAATGGCTGCCGGCGCAGGCGCCACCGGTCGTGACGAGATTCTAAACCGCCTCGCCGCGGTCAGCGAGTATGAAGGCGCTTCCGGCCGGGTCTCATTCGGCGAGCACAGAGAAAATACCGAAATGCCGCTCTATCGAATCGAGTCTGAGCGGGCGGTTCTGCTGTCAGGTCGTCAGGATATTTCCGACGATGCCACCTCCAGCGGTCCGTAATCGACAGATGTATTTCACCGGTTGTGCTCGTCCTGAACAGGAGCACGGCCGCAAACCTTTAGCCCGGGATTTCAATATGGAAGAGAAAAGAGTAGCGCTGAAGATGATAATCGACGGTAAAGAGAAAGATATTTCTTTCGAAGAGCTGGCTTTATCCAATAATCTGGCGCAGGAAGCTTTGGTGCGGGTGCTTATCGACAAGAAGCTAATAACGCCAAAGGAGCTGCTCGAGATGATGGAGACGGTCAAGAAGGAGCGCTACCGTCACATCGAAGATAAGTGAGCAGATGACGGCGATGTCCGAAGTTGATCGCGAAAACCCTCAACCGGCCGGGATGTCTTCGGGTGACGAAGGCGAGGTGCTTCAGTGGACAACTCATCCTTTGCGTCGCAGACCTCTCGCGGCGGTTCTTGTGACGGTGTTCATCCTGATGGTGGGTTTTCTCGTGTACGCGTCGACCGAATCAAAGGCCTTCGGCACGCTGGCTCTGGTGGTGCTTTTCGCTTCGCTGGCAAAATTCTACCTGCCCACCCGATACCTTCTCTCGGACAAATGCATAAAAGTCAAGACCACCACTCAGACTATCCGGAAGAACTGGTCGCAGTTTCGCAGCTACTATCCCGATAGGAACGGTGTTTTGATGTCACCTTTCCTGCAGCCATCGCGGCTTGAGAATTTTCGCGGCATCTATCTTATCTTCGACAATAATCGCGACGAGGTAATCGCGTTCATCAAAAAGCGCATAGGCCAGAGCGGCAAAGAAGATGTGCCGGTGAAAGAGAGCGACAAATGAGTCTGTTCAAGGGCAGCTCGGGACTTCCCGACCCTGATAAAAATCTGCTTGGCGAGGAAGAAGACGCGGTACTGGATAAGCTGGCGCGCAAAGCGGTGGAGCGAGGCATGTCGGTTCCGGCAATTCTCTTTCTGGAGTCCATAAAGCCCCTGAATTTTATCGCCTCTCAGGTGATGGTCTTCTTTGAGCCGATCATTCAGACGGTTTTCAACTTCAAAGACTACAATTCGCTTCGCAGCGCGCTGGAGAAGCGCGAATCGGTCGAGATTCTACTTTTGAAGATCGAGAAATATGACGCCGTCACACTCGCCCGCGAGAAGCGAATCAAGGCCTACATGAAAGATGTCAAGAAGGACTGGACCTGGTATCAGAAATATCTGGGAATTTTCCTTCCGAAAGTCAAAATACCCGAGGAAGTTCTCAACCCCCCTGACGAACCCGGCGAGTCGGAGCCGGACCACAAGTAACCCCCCGGATGCGCGTGGGATTTTGGCGAATACATGTCGATGTGAAAATTAAAGGCGGCCTCTCTAAAAAGGGGCCGCCTCTTTTGTAATAGGAGTAGAGGGAGATTGCTCCTGGTTATCTATCAGTCACTGTTTGCTCTGCATAACACCCGCTGTCTTAGGAAAGTTGCAAAAAAGAAGCCGCCGTTTACATGCGGCGGCTCGTGGCACAATGTCACTCTATTTTGATCAGATATCCAAATTCCTTACGTATCGGGCATTTTCCTGTATGAACTGCGAGCGCGGTTCAGTCTCGCTGCCCATCAAAATCGTAAACAGGTGATCCGCTTCCGCGGCGTCATCGAGAGTAATCCGCAGCAGTGTCCGGGTTTCTGGATCCATAGTGGTTTTCCAGAGCTGTTCGGCGTTCATTTCGCCCAACCCCTTGTATCGCTGGATGGATACTCCCGATGATGGCATGTTCTTGAGCAGTTTGTCTTTCTCTTCATCGTTGTAGGCGTACTGTTCGGTCTTGCCGTGCTTGAGACGATACAGCGGCGGCTGCGCAATATAGATATACCCCTGATCGATAAGGTCGCGCATGTATCTGAAGAAGAAAGTTAGAATCAGGGTGCGTATGTGCGCGCCGTCGATATCAGCGTCGGTCATGATCACGATTTTGTGATAGCGAACCCTGGAGGCATCGAAATCATCGCCGACACCGCATCCCAGCGCCGTGATAAGCGCGCGGACTTCGTTGTTGGATAGAATTTTGTCGATACGTGCTTTTTCGACATTGAGAATCTTGCCCCTCAGCGGCAGGATGGCCTGGTAGCGACGGTCACGACCCTGCTTGGCGGATCCGCCCGCCGAGTCACCCTCGACTATATAGATTTCGCACTCCTCTGGATCGGTTAATGAGCAGTCGGCGAGTTTTCCCGGTAGAGCGGCGGTGTCAAGAGCGGTTTTGCGTCTGGTCAGCTCCTTGGCCTTGCGCGCGGCTTCACGGGCCGTGGCGGCCTGCACGAGTTTTTCGACGATCTTTTTACCTACCGATGGGTTTTCTTCGAGGTAGGAGCCGAGATGGTCGTTGGTGATCATCTCGACAATTCCTTTTACTTCGGAGTTGCCCAGCTTTGTTTTCGTCTGACCCTCGAATTGTGGGTCGCGCACTCTTATCGACACCACCGCCGCCAGACCTTCTTTGCTGTCGTCACCGACCAGACTGATACCGTTCTTCTTGACAAGATTGTACTTGGCCGAATAGTTGTTAATGGAACGCGTCAGCGCCGTTCTGAAACCGGTCAGGTGTGTGCCGCCTTCGATGGTATTGATATTATTGACGTACGAATAAACGGATTCCGAATAACCATCGTTGTACTGAAGCGCTACTTCCACTTCAACATCTTCCCGACTGCCCTTGAAGTGAATGGGCTTTTTGAACAGGGCCATTTTGTTCTCGTTGATGTACTCTACAAAAGATGACAGCCCACCCTTGTATGCGAACGATACGGTTTTGTCCACGCGATGGTCGATGAGGTCTATGGCCAGTCCCTGATTGAGAAAGGCCAATTCTCTCAGTCGGGACGCGATGATATCGAACTTGAATTCAATCTTGCTGAAGATTTCACTGTCGGGGTAAAAGCACGTTTTTGTGCCTGACTTTTTGTGTTTGCCTGTTTTCTTTACGTTTTCTTTCGGGATGCCGCGAACATACTCCTGGCGGTACACGTCGCCATCCCGGAACACTTCAACCCAGCACCATTCGGATAGGGCGTTTACCACCGAGACTCCGACACCGTGCAGACCACCCGAGACTTTGTAGCTCTCGTGATCGAATTTGCCGCCGGCGTGCAGAGTCGTCATCACCACCTCCAGAGCGGATTTCTTCTGCTCCGGGTGCATTTCCACCGGGATACCGCGGCCGTTGTCGGTGACGGTGACGGATCCATCCTTGCCTATCTCAACAATAATCTGCGTGCAGTAGCCGGCCATGGCCTCATCGACCGAATTGTCGACCACTTCATACACCATGTGATGCAGTCCGCGTTGACCGGTATCGCCGATATACATGGAGGGACGGCGACGAACGGCCTCCAGTCCCTGCAGCACTTTGATGGTAGTAGCATCGTACTTGTGACCGACGAGGGTATCGTTATCCGTCTTGGCTTTATCCACGTTAGTAGCCATTCTTATCAGTCCCTTTCCTGCCCTGAATCAGTCGAATCTGTTTGACCGATGTTCCGTACGGGTAGCTGTGAATTTCTTTTAACAGTTCATCCAATCTCATCGCAAGTTCCTGACGCCACGCTGAGTCGCGCACCGCGACCGACAGACATCCATCTTCGTAACTCTCCGCAACAGCTTGTCGTGCGATCGACGGGCCGACGATTTTGGACCAGTTGGCCACGACCATCCAGCCATTATAGTCCCTGCCCAGCCCGAGTGATTTTACAACTGAGGCCAGCACGCCGGATATCGCTTTGGGGCAGCGTTTTGAGTCGGTGTTTTCTCTTTTGAACTGTTTAAACTTCTCGTTCATTTCTCGTTTTCTGTCTTGTGGAAAAATAGCCGTTTTTAAATCGTTTGGCAAGCAAAAAACACAATCTATCTTGTTGTAAATAAATGGCTTATGGTGAGTTTTTGGCCTGTTTTTTGAGGACTTGAGGAACAGTCAAATGAGGGGTGACGGCGGGCTTTAAGAAGCCCGCCGCCACAGGAGTGCTGCTGTGCTCAGCAGACGAGATAGTATGAAGTCGAGGGAGTGGTCTTCATTTCTTGCGGATGCTTCCGGACCCGGATACATGCCTCGACACATGTTGCGGATCGCCGTAATACTGGATATCGCCGCTGCCTGAAACGCGCCCCGTCAGGCTTTCAGAAGCATAAACTTTGACATCACCGGAGCCACTGACCTTGATATAAGCATCCTGGGCCATCAGATCACGCAGATCAACATCGCCCGACCCCGACACTTTAATTTCCACTTCGCCAACCGCGCCTTCGGCTCTCATGTCTCCCGATCCCGAAACCTCGTATTCGAACGCATCGCCCTTGAGGTCATACACCTCCACATCGCCGCTGCCAGATATCTTGACGGCCCTTAGCTCGGGAATGTGTATCTCAATGCGGCAATCGCGTCTTGTGCGGAAGGTCTCTTCACAGAAAATGTCGAGTGTTTTGCCGTGCACTCTGGTCTCTACGAGGTCTATCAAGTTGTCGTCGAAAGTGATCGTCACTTCCTGCTTGGAGCCGACATAAACGTAAATATCAAACGACCCGGAGGATTCAATCCTCGTGAATTCACCGAGGTCGCGGGTCTGAGTAACGATCTCACCGGATCCATCGATACAATCACGCCCCCGGAGAATACTCCAGATGTTGTCGGCGGAAACTGATGTGGCAAGCAAGATGATCAGGCTCAGCAGAAAAAAGGTTCTTTTGGTCTTTGTCATACCTTTTGTATCACCTCTGTAATGATTGCAAAGCAGCAGTATGTTTTGGATTACGTCGGTTAAAACGAAAAGTTGCGCAAGCCACAACAAATGCCCCGATAAACGGGGATTTGAAGCGTACGGGCATTTCTGGTGGGAAATTCGGCCCGCTATACGGCGTAAGATAAACCGGCCCGCCGGCTTGAGTATCCGGCGGGCCTGAGTTTGGAAGGCTATGGTTCGTAGGTCACGTATTCGACCGATTTCAGCTTCTTGCGCTTGGGGTGTTTGACCGAGGGTATGAAAAAGTCGGGACCTTCGCGTCGCCGCATACGGACCGTATAGTCCTGGCAGGCCTGGCAGCGACGGATGCTCCCCAGAGCCTCTCTTTTTATCCTGCGTCGTTTGGTGTGATTGGGTGCATAGACAGGATGCTCGACTATCTCGTAGCCCTTTTGGGGATCGTTGTCATCGATGAATCTCGCCCCGGCTTTGATTTCATCGGTGCCATCCTCGTAGAGTGTGGCTCCCGGGCACTCGATGAATACATATTCATCGTCTTCTTTTTCTTCGATAAAAAGTCGGGTGTACTGCAGGTCTTTACTGTTGCAGTTCGGGCACAGCCTGATGCCCTTTTCGAGGACGAGTCTGCGTCCGCAGTGAATGCAGGTATTGTCGCTTTGCATAACGTACCGCCTCCGTTGATTCCCCGGCATTCCATGTTTAGCGAGGGAAAGCTTTTCGATTAGTTTCACAGATTACAATTGCAAGGATGTTGCCGAGCGCGCGATTTTAGCGTAACATGCTGACACACAAAACGATAGGGCCCGCGCCGGGAAGACGTCGGGCCCTGATAATATCGTCAATTATGGGATTTTACAAACAGGTGTGGGATTAGCCCTTAAACAGCAAAACCAAAGAGCAACAGGTAACCGTCACAGGGAGCAACGAAGTGAACGAATAAGGCACAAAGAAAGTACCGAGAAAGGCGAGAGCCAGTGACGGCACGACAACATACTTGAGCGTGGAAAAGGTGATTTTTGCCAGCTTGGCGGCTACCAGAAGGATTAAGGCGGCGACTACCACGTAAGCAGCATAGAGCCCGTTTTGTCCGAAGTGTTCCACGATAACACGCTGGACCGAGCCGACCACGCCGGAATACTCATCGATTCTCCGGGCAGCATCGTCGGCGAGAGCTTTCGCCTGCATTAACAGATCACCATTCGACATTTTGGTCCTCTTCCAGCGGCTCGATCATCAGCGAGGATTCGCCGACGCGGGTTAGACCTTCCATCCTGGTCGTCAGGAAGTTTTTAGAGGTAATCCACTTGTGAGAGAGCTCCAGGATTTCTTCCTGGTTTATATCAGTCTCCCAATCGAGTATCACCTGATCTATCTTGCGGTCATTGATCTCTACATCATCCATGGTGAGAACGAACTTCACTTTCATAACGTACCGTCCTGCTGAAGTGTTTTCAAACTGTTCACTCTGACAAATTGCAAGACGAGTGCCATTATTGGGGTGTATGTTGACGGGTAATTGCAAGTTGTTTAATAGCAACAGATTTACCTGATAATTGTGCGGTTAATGAACAGCACGGAACGATTTTCCCATAGCTCTGAAAGGCTGTTTTTGGTGGAGGGAGCCAATAGTCTGTTGGCAATAAAAACCCCGGCCGGAGGTGCCCGAACCGGGGATTCGTATTACACACATTTTTCTCTGTACAGCCCCAATTATGCCAACCTGGGTGTTCGATCAGTTGGGGGAATTAAGGATGTACTTTTCGGCTTAAGAGTTTTTTTCGAGGATGCCCACGCCCGTCTCAAACTCCCTGAGACTGCGGTGGACAGTACTCCACATATTAGCAGCCCTCCATGTTTTAAGGTTCCCTCAGGCGGTTTGTACTAAAGACGGTGAGGAGAAGTCAAAAATGCAAAATTTTGTGCTTCCGGGTCGGCCGCGGTATATTCGGCTTTCGGACAACATGCTGCGGAAGCCTCTCGTCAAAGTATACAATGATTATATTGGCCCGCGTGGTGGCTGTCAAGGACAAAGGGAATACCGATTTTGCCTTGGAAACGGACCAAGTGCCCGTAAGATTCAGTGCCGGGCAGACAGGTTGCCAAAACGGCGCCGGCCGACCTAGGGCGGGTTTTTGGCTTTATATAAGTTGCCGTTTGGCCTATATTTACCGTAAAATTGTAGTCCCCCGTGCTAAAGTATTGCGGGGTTAAACCGATAACTTTAATCGTATGGATCAGGACTTCCTAATTCAGGATATAACCAAAGCTGAGCGCGACGAGCATGTCAGCAAAGTACTCAACCAGAAAGAGCGCAAGCCGCTCTGGAGAGAGTACCTCGAGACCGCTATCATCGCGCTGGTTGCCGCGCTGGTTCTGCGCATATTCGTGGTATCCGCCTACCGGGTGAGTTCGGCCTCGATGGAAGATTGCCTCTTCGAAGGCGACTATATCTTCGTCAACAAGATGGCCTACGATTTCGGCAGCGATCCGAAAGTCGGGGATATAATTGTATTCAAATATCCCAACAACCCGGAGAAGGAATACATCAAGCGAATCGTGGCGATGGAGACCCAGTTCGTGGAGGTGGCCGATAAAATCGTCTATGTCGATGAGGAAGTCGCCCCTATACCTCCCCACGTCAAGCACATCGACAAACGGATTATCCCCGGGGATCTTTCTTTCCGGGATAATTTCGGGCCGTATGAGGTGCCGATCGACGGGTATTTCGTGATGGGCGACAACCGCGATGACAGCCGCGACAGCCGGTTCTGGGGGGCGGTGCCCCGCGAGAACATAATCGGCAAAGCGGTTTTCGTGTACTGGTCATGGACACCGGACGCAAGCGCCCCTGGTTGGGAGTTCCCGTACATTGTCGACGCTATCCAATGGATAGGCTTCGGGCTTTTCAATTTCCCGTCGCACATCCGCTGGGAGCGCCTCGGCACTTCGCTATAATCGATGCCTTTTTCTCTCTATCTACATTTTCCGTTTTGCAAGAACCGTTGCTCCTATTGCGATTTCTATAAAGAGCTTTATGAACCATCGCATGAGTCGCGTTTCTTCGATGCCCTCGAGATCGAAACCCGTTTGGCCCTGGATCAAATCGCCGGGCGCGAGCGAACGATCAGCACTATCTTTGTCGGCGGCGGGACGCCATCGCTGGTAAATATCGAACGGTTCTCCCGGTGGCTCGATATCGTTCGAGGGGAGTGCACCCTTGCCGATGATCTCGAGTTCTCGATCGAAACCAATCCCGAATCGGTCAGCCTGGAAACGCTCGAGTCGCTCAAGAGGCTCGGCGTGAACCGTCCGGTCTTCGGCATTCAGTCGTTCAACCGCAAACTTCTCAAGCTGCTCGGACGCGAGCACGATCCGCACGACAGCCAGCGCGCGATTTATTTTGCCAACGCTCTGGATTTTCCGACATTCGGTGTCGACCTCATTTTCGGTCTGCCGCGACAGACCAGCCGGATGCTTTCGGATGATCTCGATCAGCTTATCGATCTCGACCCGCCGCACATATCGCTTTACCAGCTCACGGTGGAGCCGGGCACGCCGCTGGCCGGAATGGTCGATGCCGAAGCGGTGCAGATGCCGGATCAGGAACTGATGCTGGCGATGTACCGCGGCGGATGCGAAAGGTTCAAACAGGCCGGGTACACCCGCTACGAGGTATCATCGTTTGCCAAACCGGGCCACGAGTGCCGTCACAATTTACAGTACTGGCTGGGCGGCGACTATCTCGGCCTGGGACCATCGGCGCATTCATTCATTAACGGCACGCGGTTTATGAACCGCTCGAACCTCGGAGAGTATATCGAACTGCTCACCGTCGGAAAGCTTCCGCGCGAGATCGACCAATCCGGGCTCGAGCAGCGGATGGTCGAGGCGATCATGCTCGGTCTTCGCACGAGCGAGGGAATCAGCCGGTCGCAATTTTCGGAGCGGTTCGGGGTGGCGCTCGAAACGAAGCTGAACCGCCGTCAATACGAGATGCTGGTGGAATCCGGACATCTCATTCCCGACAAAGGGAAACTTCGTCTCTCCGACGAGGGGATTCTTCTGGCTGACGAGATCACGCGGCGCTTGATTGAGTAGGGTCCGATGACGGGCAGATGAGGACATCTGCCGCGCACAGAAAAAAGGTGTTACCTATGTGCTGAGTCTATTCTGTTACCTATCTAGCGAAACGTTCACAGCTTGGACAATTTCCCACCTGCCGCTGACGCTCTAGGTGGGGTACAGGTGTATATCAGGCTCAAACAAGCCTGATGGCGGGTTCGAAGACGGACCCGCCCTACAAGGCCAGATGTTCTTTCTTCATGTAGGGGTTCAAAATTTTGAACCCCTACAAAGCATTCGGTTAATCAGGCCCAAACAAGTTTGAGCCTGCCACCCGGAAAACCCAAGAGGGTGGGCCGCCGGATGCGGGTTCGAATCATCCGAAGGCGGACAGGGACAGACCCGCCCACAATAGTACACGCAAACGAAGACGTCATTGGTCCCGCACAAAAAAACGTTGTTACAAAAGCCAAACAGTCTATATTGCTCCCGTATGAATCCTGAGAAATATCCGCAGTTTATGGCGATCGCGCTTCGCGAGGCACAGGAAGCTTTCGAGAAAGGGGAAGTTCCGGTCGGGGCGATTGTGGTGTTCGAGGATCGTGTGATTGGGCGCGGTTTCAACCAGACCGAGAGTTTCCACGATGCTACCTCGCACGCGGAGATAATAGCGCTGTCGGCGGCATACAACCATTTCGGCGACTGGCGTTTGGAGAACTGCATCTTGTTCTCGACCCTGGAGCCGTGCGCCATGTGCGCCGGAGCGGCCATCTTGTCGCGAATCAAGACAATCGTGTTCGGGGCGCACGACCCGAAATTCGGAGCCTGCGGCTCGATTTTTAATCTTCCGTCCGACAAAAGGCTGAACCATAATATCGAAATAGTCAGCGGCGTGCTTTCAGATGAAGTGTCCGCGCTGATGAAAGATTTTTTCCGGCAGGTCAGAAACAACAAGGAGAATATCAATTGATAGTGTGGGACGAAAAAAAGCAGGCGTGGTTCGGCAAAATCCGAATGATAGCGGTGGCCATGCTCGTCGTCGCGCCCATTATCTATCTGGGGATGACCTATGTTATAAAGGCGGCGGGCCAGCAGGGCGGGCAGATCGAGATGATGTTTTATATTCTTCTGGCCGTGGCCATTATCGAGCCGGCGATGGCGATATTTATCGAACGATTCCAGATCAGCAGTTTCAAGGCGAGCCAACAGTCGCAGATGACGCCGGACAATGTCTTTTTCACGATGAGCGTTATCAAGTTCGCGTTTGTCGAGATGAGTTATCTTTTCGGGCTGGTGGTGTATCTTCTGTCGGGCGATAGAGCGAGCATGCTTTACTTTTACCCGATTGGTATCGCCTGGACGTTCGTTTACTGGCCGAAGAAATCGACGTATGAAAGTTTTATTCAAAGGATAGAAAGCAATGTCCCCTATACTGGATGACGAATTTGATCTCAACCGGATCATAATCAAACCGCTGTATCTTGGCCTGGTGGTCAATGTGCTGGTCCCGATGGCTATTTTGCTGGTCTGCTATTTCCTGGACAAAAACCAGAGCTGGTTTAACCGGATCGGCGAGGGCGCCAACACACTTTTCTACGCGATCGTGGCGGTGTCGCTGGCGCAGGCGGCGGTGGCGCTGTGGTGGCGAACCCAGATGATGAAAAAGCCGATGGTGCGGTCGAAAGAGACATTTGAGGATGATCTGGTTCATTCGCTGGTGGCCCGCTCGAAACCGATTTTTTACCTGATCGCCCTGATCGCTTTGTGGGGTTTCGCTTACTTTTATTTCACGGCCCGGTTTGAAGAAACGCTGATGATTGTGCTTTTCTCGTTCGTGGTTTTCCAGGTGGTAAGGCCGCGGTTCGGGTTCGCGCGCAGTCTGATTAAGGCCCAGAAGGAGCTGGTCGAGAAGGGTGTTGTGATCCGCGACTAGGGCCCGTTTTGTGCGTGGTCCCGCGAAGCGCGGGATTCTCATCTGCCTGTTGATAATCGGCCGTATTTTTCTGTCTGCCATTCTGTTACGCCTATTTGGGTTCGTTTCCTTATTCTTCGATGTTGCGTTGGGTCTTGAGCCCCGCCAGGGGATTGTGACCCGACGCAGAGGAGTTCGGATAACCGTCAGGTCACACGCCCTCAACAGGTCGCAAGATCTGACGGAACAAGAGTCGATGATGTTTGGCATACCCTGTCGCGTTTGATTAATCAAACGCCTATGGTTATGCTGTGGAAAATTCACTGTAATCATATATCCGCATTTTACTTACCCGGGTTTGGCTTCGTTTGCTCAGATTTCATATTTTTTCGATTCGATTTTTCGCTCATCGTAGGCTCGCGCCGCGGCGTGAGCCTACGAACGCAGATATCATTGTCGGGCTGTCAGGCCCAAACGAGTTTGAGCCTGCCACCCGAAAAATCCACCGGAAGGGTGGGGTAATCTGGCTGTCAACGTCAGGCCCAAACAGGTTTGAGCCTCCCACCCGGTGTTGTTCAATAAGGTTTCGGCGGTGGTGTTTTGGTGGGAAGTTGTAGGGAAATTGCGGACGTTGGGATGATCCCACAGCCCCGCCAAAGGCGGGGTGGGGAACCGGATTGCTGGTAGGCTCGCGCCGCGGCGTGAGCCTACGAAAGCCTGGTGTCGACAGGTTTTGGAGTTTGAGTCTTTACAAACGGCGGGAATTTCGTACATTTACGTCGGCCCGCTTTGGGCGGGTTGACATGTGGGCGGTCCCGCGAAACGCGGAATCTTCATCTGCCCCTGTTGTGGGCGGTAGATGTCCTCATCTGCCCCTTATATCGATATCGGAGAGGTGGCTGAGTGGTCGAAAGCGGCGGTCTCGAAAACCGTTGTACCTTCGGGTACCTAGGGTTCGAATCCCTACCTCTCCGCTTTAGATAATTTTCATCGTTCGGGGAGATCGGAATTGGTTTCAGCAGCATTTACGTTCAATCGGTTTCTTATCTTCGGGGAAGTAAAAGTTAGAGATCACAGTTTGTGATGTCAAAATGCGCGGAACAAGATATCAAGGGTTCTAAGGTAGTGAAGTTCATAAGGCAGGTGGTACTAACAATGGGATTTTTCTCAGCACTATTTGGATGTGGAAAGCAAGATGAGGCGTCGGACCCCCAGGTGCAGTTGAACGAGACTATCCAACAGCAGGCTAGTGGCGCTCGAGAAGTATTGGCGCAGTTGCGGCAGGCCGGGGTTACAGACCAGATGGAGCGCAAACTCGAGTATTTCTTCTATACCAATACTGAAACAAATGCCTCCGATCTGGCGGCCGCACTGGCGGGCAAGGGATACGCGGGGGCTTATGGTCCCGCGGATGAACAGAGCGGTCTTTTTTTGGTTACGGGCTGGACGACGGACATTCTGATGTCGGACTCGGTAGTTATCGATTGGAGTGCCGAAATGTGTCGGCTTGCATTCGACCACGATTGTCAGTTCGATGGCTGGGGCACATACACGGAGGAATCAGGCGGACCGGAACTTCCCTGGTCAGAGATGACTCTCAAGGAAGTCAAGCGGGATGAATTGAACGAGCAATGATGACTGTGTGGCAGAACCGCTCGCGATTGTAGTCTTTTGTGGAATAGGGTTCTGCCCTACGTCTTCAGTTATTTTGATGAATACAGCATGAAATTTGCCCCTTTGGATAGACACTTCTTTAGTTGAGGAGGTTTACGTGAGTAAGTCTTTCTTTTCACAGCCTTAAATTGTACTGTCAAGAAAGTAAGGGTAACTCTGAAAAATGATAATCGATCTTGAATCTGGCCTGAGAAAGCGTTTTACCGCACTGTATAAGAAATATCGGGTCATAAGTCTGCTCACCGGCGCCTGCGACAATGCTGAGCAAGATGTTATTGACCGGCAGTTTGATACTCTATCGAATCTATCGCGTAACGAGATTCGCCGTCATATGGAGCGCTTAACGGACTTGGTGAGAAATCTTTCTGACCATTATGGGTGGAAAGGCACATCAAATGATATCGAGATGTATCTTAACGAGACAAAAGACAAAAAATCATTGATCCTTTGGGCGAAAAAGACCCATTTACAGAGGCTATTTTCGCGGTACGACAATGCGATGCCCATTTTTGACCGACTTCCTCCGCATGCGCGCATCGGGGTCGATATTCACAATGCTTTTGAGAGGAAGGGGAAGGCTCATTACTTTATAGTTGAGGCCGCATTGTATGAAGATATGACTGCCCTTTGGAACCACACTTCAGAGCTATATGAGTCTTGCGACGAGCAAACGGCAAGTGCCGAGGAGGCGAAACTCCTTCTAAGTCTCATGCGGGCAACCGCTCGGTCAGCTTTCTGTCTCATCGAAGGATACATCAATGGCTTAGGGTGGGACATAGCACTGAGTCAGAAACTCAGTAAGAAGTATCTGACGATCGTGACTGAATGGGATGTTGACAGACAATGTGCCGTGCGCAAAAGTCTCAGAGACAAGCTCCTACTTTATCCAAAAATTGCCATGGGCAAGGAACACCCGCTATTCGACGAAAATAGTTGTATTGATATGAAGGAATTACTCCAATTTGAAAAGAAGTTACGTCACTCGTTGATTCATCCAACACCAATGCCGCAACTTGAGGGTGAGAGCAGCATTTTTCTTCGGGAGTCTGTCTTTCTCAGTCCGTCCGATTTTTCAATGATAGGGGATCTGTGCGACGTAGTGGTCCGCCTCATATCCAAGATAAACGAAGCCCTTGATGGCCTCTATGGTGATGCAGCGTTATGGCTAAAGGTAAGAAATCCCGAAGGATGCTTTCCAACGGACACGTTTGAATGATCTGTGCGCGCAATTGACTGGATTGCCAAATAGATTCGCAGAGGCTCAAGTGTGAATCGTGACGGAAAGATTTCTCGCAAGGCCCGAAATGACAAGCTAGTTGGCTTATCATAGAGGTGGCCATCAAGGGCGTAAGCCCCAGCGCGCCAACAGATCAGGGCGAATCCAAGCCGATTAGTACCGAAAAGGGGAACAAGAACAGTCCAGTTTTGTGTTATAAACGCTAAACCAAATGCAAACAATCGTAACACAATTCTGAGAGGCAAGACAGATGAAACAGCTTTTCGTATTACTCGCCGTTATAGTTTTCGCAGCAGTATCGGCTCAGGCCCATTGCGGCGCGTGCGGTGTGGGCGATGATCACTCCAAAACAGATATGAAAGCCGACAAAGCCAGCGCGTCCATGGATAAAATGACCAAGGATAAAATGGACGATACCAAGAAAATGACAATCGTCGAAACCGCCGCCAGCAATGAAGATTTCTCGATTCTGGTTCAGGCTGTTCAGGCCGCCGGGCTGGAGTCGGCCTTAAACGGCGATGGTCCGTTCACGGTGTTCGCCCCGACCAACAAAGCTTTCGAGGCTCTTCCGAAAGGTACCCTGGAATCACTTCTCAAAGATAAAGAGAAGTTGACATCGATCCTCACTTACCACGTCCTCAACGGCAAAGTGAAAGCCGAACAGGTGGTGGGACTGGATAAGGCCACGACCCTCAACGGTCAGGAAGTGATGATTAAAAAGAAAGACGATGGCGTCAAGATCAACGATGCCTCGGTGGTGGCCACCGATATCGAATGCTCCAACGGAGTGATTCACGTTATCGACCAGGTGATTTTGCCGGAGTCGAAGAGCTAACACAAAAATCATGCTATAGTGTGGAGAGCGGCCGGTCTTTTTGGGATCGGTCGCTTTTTTTTGCACGAAGATCGCGAAGGCAGCTGGAGATGACGGAAAGATGTCGGGTTTGCTCTCACGATTATATTTTTTTGGAATCCGCCGAAGTGCGGGGCAGGTCCGAACCCGACCTTCCGGACGACGTAATGCTACTCCAGCACGCCTTCGCGGCGCATGATAATGCGAATCGGCTCGTTGTCGGCGTAGACCTGCCACTGGCGGATCTTGTCACCATCGATAACCGCCCGCCAGGCGGCCGGGACTTTCCAGAAATTCTCCTTCTTGAGATTGCCGTCGGTGGTAAATGTCCCGAACGCTTCGCCCAGCATGGCCACGATGTTGCCGGATTCGAAAGATTCGGTAACCTCGATCGCGTAGTCAGGGACCATAGTGTAGTAACCGCGCCATCCATCGCGCATGCGTTCTTTTCCCGAGATTTGCTCGCCCATACCATCGATGAACGTGTGGTCATCGGTCATAAGATCATAGAGCGCGTCAACATCGCGTTTGCTGATAGCCTCGGCGAACCTGAGAGCGACCTGTTTGGGGGTCATTTGGGTTTCTCCCGTGAAATTGAGTGTGTTTTTAGATAGGTATAGTTTTTTGGTGTGACCGGTCAAGTGGCGAATGCGGCGCAAATGTGATAAACACCGGTGGTGCCGCTTTTATCTTTCTTGCGGGTGAGAACTTTGGATTAATTGACTCGTAGAAGGGAGCACGGTATGAAAAAGCCTGATATTGTCAGATTCAGCGGATTTTCCAAGCAGACGCTTGAGTTTTTGAAGAATCTCGCGGCCAATAATTCAAAGCCGTGGCTCGAGCGGCACCGCGACGATTATGAAACGCACCTGATGCAGCCGTTGAGGGCGCTGGTGGTGGAGCTGGGAGACCTGATGGTATCGATTGACCCTTATATCGAGACCACTCCGGCGGTCAATAAGACGATATCGAAGATATATCGGGATACGCGATTTTCGCGGGACAAATCTCTTTTCAAGGAAAGCGTGTGGGTTACGTTCAAGCGTCCGGGTAAGGATTGGAAGGATGCGCCGGCGTATTTTTTTGAGTTGTTTTCGGACTGGTATCGATATGGTATGGGCTATTACAGTGCATCGCCGGCGACCATGAGCAGGTTTCGTAACGCCATTAATACAAGACCAAAAGAGTTTGCTAAGGCTATAGCCTTTTATGACGGGCAGAAGACGTTTACTTTGGAGGGAGAGCAGTATCAGAGACTTTTCGATGCGGATAGGCCGGATAGGATCAATTTGTGGTATCAGAAGCGCAGTCTGTATCTGGTTTGTAACAGGAAGGTGAACAAGCGGCTGTTTAGCCGTCGGATTGCCGATGATCTCGCGGATGGTTTCGTGATGTTGGCGCCACTTTATCGTTTTCTTTGGAAACTCAGGTCGTGAGAAAAGCAGGAGCCGCGATTTTATTGAATGCTCGGCGCATTTTTTAGTATATTGGAAAAAGAGGAGCCGGTGATGTTTTGTCCGAAATGCAGATATGAATACGAAGCGGGAGTGGAAGTCTGTCCCGATTGTGATGAACCTCTGGTGGCGTCATTGCCGGTGGAGGATGCGGATGATGGTGAGGGCTATGAAGATTGGGTGCAGCTCGCGCGGTTAACATCGCAACAGTCGGCGGCTATGATTCTGGAGGTGCTTCGCGAGAAAGATATACCGGCGGTGATTTTGTCCGGGGCGGGGCATTTTGGATTGACCGGTCAGATGGGGCCGAGTTCTTATCGCCCGATAGATGGCGCTTATTCGGTGGTTGTTCCGGAAGATTTCGTAGTTGATGCCGATCGGGAGGGACAGGCTATCCTGGGCGAGGAATGGGAGCGATCCCGGCTGGTGGACATAGGGGAGGAGTGACCATTAAATCGGGGAGTTATACGCAAAAGAAACGGCTGTTTCGGAAGCTGGTTGACTTCTTCGCGAGGAGAAGCCGGTCAACGACCTGGTAATGACGCCCCTCCCCGCGAGGCGCCATGCCCTGTAAATCCCGAAACAAGCCGTCGTCACAATTATAGTTTGTCAAGTAAGTCGAATATTACAGGTGATTTAACCGTTTGTGTCGCTATGTCTCGGACGGCCTTATTGACATCGAATTCAGCGGCGTTATATTCTCTTTAAGTTATTGTGTGCAGGAAAGTAAGCAATGGGTGAGCACCTTACGTCATTAGTAATCAAGGCTAAACAAGGGGATAAGACTGCCGAAAAGGAGGTTTTCGAGTATCTTCGAGTAAGATTTGTTCTTCTGGCCAAACGAAGGGTTGGAGGGGAGTATAGCGAGGATATCGCTCAGGACGCCTGTATAACGGTGTTGGAGAAATTGAAAACGGACTCTCCAACAGACATGTTTGAGGCCTGGGCATACCGCATACTCCGGAATAAAATTGGTAACTTTATGCAGAGCAATAGCTTGCGGCAGAAGACGATGATACACTCGGAGCACATGGAATATCTTGACAGGCCATCGATGGATGAGCCGGATCCGACTTTGAAGCGTCGGCTCAGGGACTGTTTGAAGAAGCTTGTCAGATCTTATCCGAGGTATGCCCGGGTACTGAATTTCACTCATCAGGGGTATGACACCGATGAGATTTGTCGGAGGATGGAGCTGAAGTCAAATCATTTGTATGTCATGCTGAATCGGGGCCGCAGGATGCTCGGTGATTGTCTTAGCGGAGGAGACGCGAAGTGAGTGAAGTGAAGTGTACTAACGAAATGGTGGGCAAGTTGAAGCATGCCTACGAGCTTGGGGCGTTGTCGGCGGAGGATACTGAACGGTTTGAGATACACATGTTGGAATGCGAGCGCTGTTTCAGTGAGGTGCGTGAGTTTGAGCAAGCCGCGAACATGATACGGACGGATATGGAGGTTCGTCAGGATGTACGGACGGCCGTAGACAGTCTTTCGCGGCGGCCGTCGATGGTTGGCAGTCTGCTCGGGTATCTTTGGCCCCAGACGCCGTTTGTATTCAAGCCGGCGGTGGCGTTTTTTGTTATGGCTCTTTTGATCTACCCGGCTTACCTGGGCATGAAGGGTTCCGGTGATGGAGCCGGGATGCGTCAGATTCAATCGATAAGTTTGATTCCGACCCGGGCCTCGATGGGGGCGGTATTGAAGGCGTCATCGGGGCAGGACGGGCTGATTTCGTTCGTGTATCCCGGAGCTGAAGTGGGAGAAGCATATCGGCTGGTAATTGAGTCCGAGGATGGAAAGATACTTATGTCGGATGATTCATTCGCCGGCTTTGACGAGTACGAAACGGGTCGAATAGTAATTCCAATAGACAGACTTGGGGAGGGTACTTTCCGGCTGGTAATCAGTAGTGTCAACGCCACTGATAGCCAGAACGAGCAGGTATATGTCTTTGATATAAAGTAACAAGGCGGTACCCGGCCAGCATTCGGACGGGACCGAAGGTGCCACCGCATTTTGAAAGGTGGACTCACATTGCGCAGAAAATCGCTGAGGGCAATTCTCCTCGTTGCCCTTTTCCTTGTTTGCGGCCAGGTTTGGTCGTTTGATCGGGAGGGTCTTTTTGATCAGGCTGAAGCTCTGTCAGTTGCCGGTAATCCGGATTCATCGCTGGTCATTTTCAAAT